>JAYBVN010000001.1:0-2104 GCA_037320555.1 Collinsella sp.
TCATGGCCGGCGTCATGGAGCTTCGCAACGGCGAGAGCGGCAGGCACGTTACGAATATCGAAAAGCTGACCGAGCTGCTGCTTGACTGTCTGGTCCAGCGTAGCGACACCATCTCCCTCGACAACGAGGAACGCTCCACGATTGCCCTGGCTTCGGCGCTGCACGATATCGGCAAGATGGCGATTGACGATGCAATTCTCAACAAACCCGGACGCCTTACGTCCGAGGAGTTCGAGATTATGAAGACGCATACCACGATCGGCGCCAACATGCTGTTTGAGCTGGGCCGCCATCACGTCGGCAATGCGCTTATGGAATATGCGTACCAGATTGCGCGTTGGCACCACGAGCGCTGGGACGGCAAGGGCTATCCCGATGGCCTTAAGGGTGACGAAATTCCCATTGCCGCACAGGTGGTTTCGGTGGCCGACGTGTACGATGCGCTGACGAGCGTGCGCGTGTACAAGGACGCTATCCCGCACGAGGAGGCGATCAAGATGATCCTGGACGGTAAGTGCGGCACCTTTAACCCGCTGTTGCTCGACTGCCTGCTCGAGGTGCAAGACCGTATTGCCGAGACGTTGGCACGCCCCGCCGACGTTGTCGCGTTTCCCACGATTTAGTTTGACCAAAGGAGTTTTAATCCATGATTTCCATGCGTGAGGCGTATGAGAAGATTGGCGCCAATTATGATGACGCGTGCGCTCGGCTGATGGGCGAGGAAATGCTTACCCGCTTTGCCCTCAAGTTTTTGGATGACGAGAGCATGGACAAGCTGGAGGCCGCCATGGCGGCGGGAGACGCCGAAGGTGCGTTTATGGCAGCGCACACGCTCAAGGGCGTGAGCCAGAACTTGGGATTCGATAATCTGTACGAGCCGGCGGTTGTGGTGACCGAGACGCTGCGCGGCGCCGATGCCGTTGACGGCGCTCGCGAGGGGATGCATGCGTTGCAGCAGCAATATGCGGCCACGTTGTCGGCCCTGCGCGAGGCGGCTGAATAAGAGCTTACGAGCCTTGGGCTGCTTGCCGGCCACATATAGGTGAAAGGGCGCCCCGCCGGACCATGTGGCCGGCGGGGCGCCCTTATCGGTATTGTGGTTCGCGAGCTAGCGCGCCTGCTTTACCTTGGCCGCTGCCTCGACAAACGACTTCCACAGGTTAAAGTCGGTCTCGAGCGTCTTCCATGTGTACTCAGGGTGCCATTGCACGCCTAGACAGAATGGCTGGCCTTCGACCTCGATGCACTCAGGAACGCCGTCGGTTGCCTTGGCGACCAAGCGTGTGCTTTTACCCAGACGGTCGACGCAGCAGTGGTGTGCGGAGTTGGTCTGGATTAGCCTGTGCCCGCCAACCGCGCGTTCCAGCAGCGAGCCCGGCACGACCTCGACGGGATGCACGGGGTCGTTGAGCACGTGGGTGTGGCGCCACTGCGTGCGGCCCTCGCGCGCACCCAGGCTCGGCACGTCCATGCACAGGGTGCCGCCAGTGGCGACGTTGAGCAGCTGCGTGCCGCGGCAGGTGGTAAAGAGCGGCTTCTTGGCGCGGAGTACCTCGTCGACCAGCTTAAACTCAAAACTATCGCGGATCTCGCAGCAGAGGGTGGGGTCGTAGGGTCGATCATCGCCCCAGCGCTTGGGGTTGACGTCCGGGCCGCCGGGAATGGCGATGCCGTCGGCGATATCGACGTAATGACGGATAACCTCAATGTCCTCGGTGATGGACATCTGCAGCGGTAGGCCGCCGGCGGTAAGGATGGCATCGACAAAGACACTTGCGATTTCCTCGTTGGGGGAGAGCGTCTCGCTCAAATAGGGTTTCGCTTCTTCCCAGCGTGGTGCGACCAGGATGAGCGGACGGTCGGCGGGATCGACGTCGACGTGCGGAGTGTAGGACGATGAAGTACGAGTTCCGATCATAGGTGTTGCTTTCGAATCCGGGTGGACATGGCACAGGGGTGGCGCGGGGCAAACGCTGGTGATGAATTTGCCCGCGTGGCAATTGGGTTAGTGGCCCTTAATGGAGTTGAGGAAGTCCTGGGCGCGCTTGATCTGGGGGTGGTCGAAGAACTCGTCGGGCGTGCCGGTTTCCACGATCTGGCCGTC
>JAYBVN010000002.1:0-6542 GCA_037320555.1 Collinsella sp.
AAATAAACCTGTCCCTTTTTGGCAGGTCGGTACAATAGATGGGATTAAGAATGACCGAGGGGACCTTATGATCAAACTTGTGCTGACCGATATGGACGATACGCTGATTCCAGCCGGGCATGACGGCGCCAGCGACTACGCCATTGAGGGTATTCATGCCATGCAGGCGGCGGGTTTGCACTTTGGGCCGGTTTCGGGTCGTCAGCCGTCCGCGATGGGCTGGATGTTCCGCAATCGCTCCGAGTGCTTCTCGACCGGTGCGTTTTGCAACGGCCAGGTGATGTTTGTCGATGGCGAAGTAGTCGCTTCGCGCGCAATCGATAACGATGTCCTTATGCGCTTAGCCGATTATTTTGAACAGGAGACCGACGATACGTATTTGAAGGTCTACCGTCTGGGTGATGACTTTTGGAATAACGATGCCTATTGCGTGACAAGCGATCCCGAGCGTGTGCGTCGCGCCATGAAGTCAGGCGGCAACGCGTGGCTCAAGGGCGAAGAGGCTCCCTGTCGTCCTGTCGTTGACGATGCCCCGGTATACAAGGCGAATATCTGGAGTGCCCGTTCGCGCGAGGAGCTCGCCGAGCTGCGCGAGCGTGTTGCCGCTGAGGTGCCGGAGCTCTCGCTCGTGTTTCCCAACAACCGCGTGCGCCTGTTCGACGTTCTTCCGACCGGCTGGGACAAGGGCTGCGCTGCGCTGGAGCTGGCGCGTGCTTTGGGCCTGATGCCCGACGAGGTGGCCGTATTCGGCGATTCCGATAACGATTTGCCCATGATCGATGCCGTTCCCAACTCCGTTGCAGTCGCCAATGCCAACGAGGCCGTCACGGCTGCCGCACGCTGGCATATCGGCGCTGCGGCAGATGATGCGGTTGCCGGGGCTCTGCATCAGATTGCCGCCTGCGCCGCGACGGGGGAGATGCCGTCGTTTATGAGCCAAATGGACACGGCGGGTTTCGACGTCACAAACGTCTAGGGAGACAGCCATGAAGCTCCAGCAGCTCAGATATGTCGTCAAAGTTGCCGAATGCGGCAGCATTACCGAGGCCTCGCGCCGTCTCTTTGTGTCGCAGCCTTCGATTACCGCGTCGATTCGCGATCTCGAAAACGAGATGGGTGTGCACATCTTTGAGCGCACCAACAAGGGCGTCATTGTGTCCGAGGAAGGCGAGACCTTCTTGGGCTATGCGCGCCAGGTACTCGACCAGGCCGACCTGCTCGAGGGCAAGTACAAGGGCGCATCCGAGCAGGTGCCGCACTTTAGTGTGAGCTGCCAGCATTATTCCTTTGCCGTCAACGCGTTTGTCGACGTGATCCGCGAGTTCGATGCCGCGCGTTACGACTTCACCCTGCGCGAGGAGCAGACTCACGAGATTATCGAGGATGTCGCGCATATGAAAAGCGAACTGGGCATCCTGTACTTATCCGAGCATAACCGCGAGGTCATCGAGCGCATGCTGGTGGCCAACGAGCTCGTGTTCGAAGGACTCTTCTGCGCCACGCCGCATGTCTTCGTCTGCGCCGACCATCCGCTGGCGGACCGCTCCAGCGTGACGCTCGAGGATCTGGAAGACTACCCGTTCCTGTCCTACGAGCAGGGCAGCTACAACTCGTTTTACTATTCCGAGGAGCTGACCTCGACGTTCGA
Source organism: Collinsella sp. (assembly GCA_037320555.1). GTDB lineage: Bacteria > Actinomycetota > Coriobacteriia > Coriobacteriales > Coriobacteriaceae > Collinsella. Next base: position 1,649 of record JAYBVN010000002.1, read on the forward strand.
GCGTCGCAAAAATATCCGCGTGCGCGACCGTGCGACGTTGTTCAATTTGGCCATGGGCCTCAACGGCTACACGGTATGCTCGGGCGTGATCAGCCACGAGCTCAACGGCCCCGGCATTATCTCGATTCCGCTCGACGTGGACGAGTACATGGAGATTGGCATCATCACGCGCAAGAACACGACGCTTACACGCTACGGTCGGGCCTATATCGACGCGATTCGTCAGCATATCTAGGCTGCTGTGCTCCGCACGGTTCAAGTCTCTTTATGACAGTCCAGACTGATATAGGAAACATCTATATCAAACTGTTATAAACGTATATTTTACGATGGTCATATGAGCGCTCATACTCTGTCCCAGTAAAGCAACCAATGCAAAGGGAGATATCTATGAGCACTTCGATTCAACCGAACGCGCCGTTTCGCGCCGATATCGTCGGCAGCTTTCTTCGTCCGCAGGCTGTAAAGGACGCCCGTGCCGCCTATGTCGCGGGTAAACTCGACGCTTCCGGCCTTAAGGCCGTCGAGGACGATGCCATTCGCGATTTGGTGGCCAAGCAGAAGGCCGCCGGCCTGCAGGTGATCACCGATGGCGAGTTCCGCCGCAGCTACTGGCACCTCGATTTTATGTGGGGCCTTAACGGCATTGAGCGCCGCACCTCACGCACGGGTTATATGTTCCATGACGAGGAGACGACAGCCGACACCGCCGTGGTTACCGGTCCCATTAGCGGCGAGAACCACCCGTTCGTCGAGCATTTTAAGTTCGTCAAGGCGCTTGAGGAGGAGGGCCAGGTCGCACGCCAGACCATTCCGGCGCCGATCCAGACGTTCTCTGAGGTCACGCTCGATCGCTGCGATGGCCAGCAGGAGAGCCTGCGCGCTGTCTATAAGACCGATGAGGAACTTGCCGACGCCATTGCAGCCGCTTATCGCACGGTGATCGCCGACCTGTACGCAGCAGGCTGCCGCAACATCCAGTTTGATGACTGCACCTGGGGCATCTACTGCGATACCGATTTTGTCGCCAAAACCGGCATGAGCCCGGTCGACCTGCAAAAGGTAAGCGAGCTGGGCGTGGCGCTCAACAACGCCGCCATCGAGGGCAAGCCCGACGATTTGGTCATCAACACGCACGTGTGCCGCGGCAACTACCACTCCACCTACGCTTTTGAAGGCGGCTACGACCCTATCGCTCCGTATCTGTTCGCACATGAGAATGTCGATGCGTTCTATCTGGAGTTCGACACGCCGCGCGCCGGCGGCTTTGAGCCGCTCAAGTACGTCGCTCCCGGCAAGAAGGTCGTGCTGGGCTTGGTAACCACCAAGGCGGCAGAGCTCGAGAACGAGGATGTTATCGTCGAGCGCATCCGCGAAGCCGCTAAGTACGTGCCGCTCGAGAATCTGTACCTGTCGCCCCAGTGCGGCTTTGCCAGCTGCGAGATTGGCAACAAGCTGACCGAGGACGAGCAATGGGCGAAGATCGCGCTGGTCAAGCGCGTTGCCAAGCGCGTTTGGAAATAGCGGTAACGTTCGCAGGTGACGGCGCGTGCGAGACATGGCGTATCGCGTACAATGGTTCAGATCGTATCGTTCGGGCAGGTTATCCGATATGCCCGATCGCCCTTCCATTCGAAAGGACATCCATGTCCCAATCCTCGACGCCCGCCGTCACCGATGCCATCTACGATGCATCGTCGCTTGGCCGCCCGCGCATGTTCCTGCTCGGTCTGCAGCACCTGTTTGCCATGTTTGGCGCCACCGTGCTGGTGCCCGTGCTCACCGGCCTCTCAGTATCGGCAACGCTTTTGTTTGCCGGCTTGGGCACGCTGCTGTTCCACTTCCTGTCGCGCGGTAAGGTGCCGGCATTTTTGGGCTCATCGTTTGCCTTTATTGCCGGTTATGCCGCCATCGCGCCCAACGGCGAGACCGAGCTTTTGCCCTACGCCTGCCTAGGCGTAGCTTGTGCCGGTCTGCTCTATCCGGTGCTGGCGGCGCTCTTCCGCGCGTTTGGCGCCAAGCGTGTCATGCGTTTCTTTCCGCCGGTGGTGACTGGCCCCATCGTCATTTCCATCGGCTTGATCCTGGCAAGCTCCGCTATTGCCAACTGCCAGACAAACTGGTTTGTTGCCGTTGTCGCCGTGGCTGTGATCGTGATCTGCAACATCTGGGGCCGTGGCATGGTCAAGATCGTGCCGATTTTGCTGGGCGTTGTGGTGAGCTATGCCGTTGCGGCTGCGCTCGGCGAGGTTGATTTCTCGGGCGTTGCCGCCGCTCCGTGGGTCGGTCTGCCCATCGTGTGGGACAACACCGTGTTTGCACTCTTTGGGCCGCAGTTCGATAGCGGTCTTGCCACGACGGCCATCATCACCATCATGCCGCTGGCCTTCGCGACCATGATCGAGCATATCGGCGATATCTCTGCTATCGGTTCGACTTGCGAGCGCAACTACATTGCCGATCCCGGTCTGCATCGCACGCTGCTCGGCGACGGCCTTGCCACGATTCTGGCTTCGCTCTTTGGCGCTCCGGCCAACACTACGTATGGTGAGAACACCGGCGTGCTCGCCCTGACGCGCGTGTTTGACCCGCGCGTGATTCGCATTGCCGCGTGCTGCGCTATCGTGCTTTCGTTCTGCCCCAAGTTCGCTGCCGTGATTGCCGCCATGCCGGCGTGTGTGATCGGCGGTGTGTCGCTCGTGCTCTACGGCATGATCAGCGCTGTGGGCGTCCGCAACCTCATCGAGAACCAGGTCGATTTCCAGAACAACCGCAACGTGCTGGTTGCCGCGCTGGTGCTCGTGCTTTCGCTCGGCATCGCGTACAGCACCGCCGGCGCCATCGTGTTGGAGCTGGGCGGCGTGACCATTTCGCTGTCCGGCATTGCCGTGGGCTCACTGGTGGGCATTGTGCTCAACGCCATCCTGCCGGGTAACGACTTTGAGTTTGATGTCTCCGAGCTTGAGGAGGCTGCTGAGTAGCAGCTGCGTTCAGCTAAAACAAGATATGGTGCCCATGCGTATATGCGTGTGGGCACCATTTTTAATGTGTCAGTATCCAGTGGATGCCGCGGGCCATGCGTAAGTCGGTTTGGGCAAAGTGATTGCCGGGGTTGAGCTCCAGCGTTGTTGGAATGCCGCGCTCGACGAGCAACGCTTCCATCGCGCGTGTGTCGTCGAGTACATGCCGCATCATGCGGTTGGGCGTCTTGGTTTCCTTTTTGCCGAGTGACAGGTAGACGGCTTGCGGGCTGCCGGCAAAAGGGGCCGTGCTGGCACGGTCGACAAAGTCGGGAAACCATAGCGACCCCGATGCGCTCGCGGCGCGGTCAAAGGCGTCGGTTTGCCAGAGGGACCAGAGTGCGAAGAGGCCCGCGAGCGAGTAACCGGCAATGCCGCGCCGGGTGGGCGGCTGAGGAAGCGACGACTCGACCTGGGGGATTATCTGATTCAGCAGCTCATCAAGAAAATCGGCAGCTTGGCCGCCGAAAGGCTCGGCATCGCGTACGGTCCCGTCGCATGCCCAGGGGCTCAGCTCGCGATTCCAATCGAGCCCGCCAATGGTGACGAGGGCGAATGGCGGACAGTCGAGCTCTCGGCAACACTTATAAACCTCGCTGCCGTCGCCCACGACCACAGGAAGGTAGATGACAGGCGCGCTTTCCGTATGATTCGAATAAACGGTTATCTGCTTTTGATGCGCTTCCATGACGGGCTTCTCTCAGTGTTGTGATATCGGCAGCCCCAATTGTCGCACGCCAGCGTATGCCGGTTGGGCTAGACCAAAGACAATCTCGTGCATCCCCTGCGGACGCATATGGAAAACGCCACCGCTGGAGGGGAGCTCGGCGGTGGCGTTGTTAAACGGTGCTGGGGCTCGGGGCCTTCGCGGGAGCTGCCATGTGCGCAGAGGCGTCTAAGAACGCTTACGGCTCGCCATGGTGCCTGCGGCGATAGCGGCTGTTCCCGCAAGGACGGTTGCCACGATGGCCGCACCCGAGGTGTCGCCGGTTGCCGCGAGCACGCCGGTAGTCTTGGCTTTCGTGGTTGAAGCCGCAACGGCCTTGGTCGGCTTTGAGCCCTCAGGCTTGGGGTTCTGCTTGGACTCCGCGGGCTTGCTTTCTGCGGGCTTGGTCTCGTCGGGCTTGGGGTCTTCCGGCTTGGCTACCTCGGGAGGTGCGATGGTCGTACTTTTGGCGACTGCTTTGATATAGAGGGAGTCGACCGTGGCGTCGCCCGTGCCGATGGCTTGGCCTGCCTCGTAGATGCCGTCACGGAGCTTGCGATAGTCAATGACCTTGCTGCCTTCGGGCGTCTGGATGGCGGCGTTCTCAATCTTGATGGTGCCGATTGTCTTGCCGTCAGCGCTCATGGCACGGGCAAAGATTGCCGCTGTATCTCCTTCGGCCGTTACCTTGCTGCGGATGATCGAGATGACTGCGGGTGTGACGCCCTCGCTGGTCTGGGCGATGATGCCGATGTTCTCGCCTTGGGGTTCGCGCCTCGTCTCGCCATCTTGGTTTTCGCTGTAGGGGATGGGGCCGTCGCCGTTCTCGACATAGCGGGCTATGGCCTTGACAACGGAGTCGCTGATGTAGATGTGGCCGCCCTTCTCGTTGGGTCGATCGTTTCTGGTGGAGAATGCAGCCGAAACCTCGCCTTCCGCAAACGCGTCCACGGTGGAGCCGTTCTTGACGACGATGTCGTCCTGGTAGGTGAAGAGGGCGTTGGCGCCACCGTATCTGCCTTTACTTGCACGGACCGTCACGTTTGCATGATCGAGGGTGATGCCCTTGTGGGCATAGACGCCATATTCAACACCGTTTACGTTGAGGGAGGCGTTTGTGGCTGCGAGGCTGCCCTTGGCCTCGACGGCAGCGTCTTTCTCGGAGCTT
>JAYBVN010000003.1:0-4134 GCA_037320555.1 Collinsella sp.
TTCGTAACGTGCCTGCCGCTCTCGCCGTTGCGAAGCTCCATGACGCCGGCCATGATGTCGATGAGCATGCGACTGTTCTTGACGCGCTCGTTGTACTGCTGGGACAGCAGGTTCGTCAGGCGGCGCTGTTTGGCGTATAGGCGGATGGTGTTGCTTACACGGCGGCGCACGACACGGGAGTCAAACGGGCGGTTGATATAGTCCGAGGCGCCCAGCTCGTACGCGCGCAGAACCATATCATCGGAATCTTCGCTCGAGATCATGATGACAGGCAGATTGTCAGTAGCCGATCGGTGCGATAGATCGGCCAGCACCTCAAAGCCGCTCATGCCCGGCATGACAATGTCCAGCAGCACGAGCGACAACTCATCGCCATAGCGGTCGACCATGTCGCGCGCCGTACGACCGTTATCGGCCTCGAGGATGCAATACTCGTCCTTGAGCATCTCGTTGAGAATGGCTCGGTTCATCTCGGAGTCATCGACAATAAGCACCAAAGGCTTTTCGCTTTGGAAGGCCTCGATGGAATCGGCATCGGTCACGACCGTACCGGCTTTTGCCTTAGCGCGGCTCAATAACTGGACAGCGCGGCCAACGCCCTCATCGACCGTCTCGCCATGAATGAGAACGCCACCAACACATGCCGTCAAGCTCACGTACTCATGGCCCGGAATAATCGTGGAACGAACGGCATCGGATACCTGATGCAGGCGACGGGTGAAGTCATCGGAGGGAATATTGGGCATGACAACCACAAACTTGTCGCAGCCATAGCGCACAAGCTCGTCAGTCGAACGGATTCCGCTGCGCATGGCTGTCGCCACAGCACCGAGCGCAAGGTCGCCGGCATGACGGCCACACGTATCGTTGAAGACCCTAAAATCATCAAGGTCGATCATCGCAATGCCGGCATTCATGCGGGCGCTACGGAGCTTTTCCTCGTAATATCGGCGATTGCGCACGCCCGTCAGCACGTCGGTGTAGACAAGGTCCTCTTCTGTGGCCTCTTGCTCATCAATCGGACGCACCATCAGCAAGACGTGAGGCTCGCCCTCGACCTTTAGAGGGCGCAGACGGGCGCGGTACTCAACACCATCGTTGAGTAGTTGCTCCGATACATCATCGGAACCTTCCAAGGCCTCAAGACTCGACTGACGCAGACAAGGGCAGCGATTGCCGGCGAGTAGGCAGTTAGGCTCGCTCTTAATCTGATCGGCCGACAGCAAACGCACCACGGGGTAGGTCTTCGCGACGCGGGCGACCTCAGCGGCAGCCTCCTCGTCGGTTAGATTTGCCTCGTGATTATTGAGCATATGGGGGCCTTTCTATCGTCACGCACGGCAACGGCACATATCAAATGATACAAGGGTAACATCTAACAGCTGCAGGCAAACGCGCGATTATCGTTGCATTTTTATGACCTGGCAAACAGCGGTAATGGAGCCGCGGGCGCGCGGTTATGGGCGCATTCGTTAACAATGACGAAACGCCAACAGTCCCCCTCCCCGCAGGTCATCGAGCGCGCTAACGCTCCAAGACATCGCGAACGGCGTTTGCCGCTGTAACGGGACGATCGCGCAGACCGTTATGCGCGCCCGGGATCGTCACGAGGGGGCAATCGAGATATTCGGCAGCCGCTCGCGTACCAGCCTCGCGGGGCGTACCGACCGAAAGCTCGCCGAGAAGCACAGCAGCAACGGACTTCGATGCGCGGACACTATCCCAATTGGGAACGTAAGTCATATTTGTTCCGTATTCATTGGCCATGAAGCAACGACCATTGCGCAGGGCATGTTTGGCTTCCGCTTCGGTCGTCCCAGGAGCCTCGGGGTCCAAGTCGCCGAGGGCTCCCAAGAAAAGCCGGAGCGCCCTTGAAACCTTTCCAGCCGCAATCATATCGAGCAAAACCGGAGCTGCGCCCATGCCGACGCCTTCGGCCGACACAGCTGGCTCGTGCAGAATCGCACGGGCGACGAGATGGGGTTCGGTGCGAAGAAGCTCCAGCGCCACCAACGTACCGGCGCTGTGCGCAAGCACATTTGTCGGAGCGCCAACGTGTTCGATCACGGCCTGCAGGTCGGCGGCCTGAGCGGCAAGATCATAGCTGCCGTCTGCCGCTTCGCTGCTGCCACCACAGCCACGGCGGTCGTAGGCAATTACGCGGTAGTTGCGGCTGAGCTCACAAGCGATGCCGTCGAAAAATGTGCCGTCGACACAGGCGCCGTGCACGCACACCAAGGCAGGAGTATCAGGCAACACATCCGGGCCGGCATATTCGCGACAGGCGATCGTGGTGCCCGCATTCTCGACCGTAAAATCCATGTTGTGCCCCCATCATCAATGCCCATCCAATTGCACGTCAGTACGGTTGGATGGACCCGCATTGCCTTACGCCTTGTTAACAGATTAACTGTACCCGACCCGAGGCTTTTCATGGCACGGCATCATGAGCGACGTGAAAAAACGAAACTTGTAAAGCAAGAGCCCGCACCTTGCTTTGGAGCCGATGCTATGCTTAGGCACAATTGTCTTGAGGAGCATATGCCTATGTCTACGTTTTTGAATGCCAGCCCCATCTTTGGGCCCGTTCGCAGCCGTCGCCTTGGTCTCTCGCTCGGCGTCAACATGATGCCGGCCAGCGGCAAAATCTGCACGTTCGACTGCATTTACTGCGAAAACGGCCTCAACGCCGAGCGCCCCTGCCATGAACCGTACAACACGGCCGCCGTGGTACTCGACGCGCTCGAGGCAAAGCTGCGCGAGATGGCAGCCGAGGGCGAGCTCCCCGATGTGATCACCTTCGCAGGCAACGGCGAACCCACCGCCGCACCGGAGTTTCCGCAGGCCATCGCCGGCGCCATCGCGCTGCACGACGAGCTTGCCCCAAACTCCAAGATCGCCGTGCTCTCCAACGGCACGCGCGCCGACCGTCCCCAGGTGCACGACGCGCTCATGATGGTCGACGACAACATCCTCAAGCTCGATACCGTCGACCCGGCGTTTATCCAGCTGCTCGACCAGCCCGTTGGCCCCTACGACGTCGAGCACCAGATCGAGACGTTCGCAAGCTTTGACGGTCACGTTATTATCCAGACGATCTATTTGACCGGTGAGTATCAGGGCAAGCCCATCGACAACACCGGCGAGGAGTACGTTGTCCCCTGGCTCGCGGCGCTTGAGCGCATTCGCCCACAAGAAGCGACCATCTACACGGTGGCGCGCGAGACACCGATCGCCGGCCTTGCCAAAGCGGCGCCCGAGGTGCTCGACACAATCGCCGCACGCGTGCGCGCCCTCGGCATTCCCTGCCAGGTGAGCTACTAGCAAAACCACGCAGCAGCTAGTGCCCGCCATCCCGCCCCATCAGTTGCGGTGATATAGTTCCTATTTGTGCTGTTAAACCGCTTAAATCGGAACTATATCACCGCAACTTTTATGGACGCGTGAGTGGGCTATACTAGCTGCGGATGAAAGGAAGTTAGCCATGTTTGACAATGGACCCGTGCCTGGCCGCAACGACGCTTGCTGGTGCGGCAGCGGCAAAAAATATAAGAAATGTCATAGCGCATTCGACGAGCGCCTCGAGCGCCTGTGGGAAGAGGGCTGGGAGGTCCTGCCCCGCACGCTCTACAAGACGCCCGCCGATATCGAGGGCATCAAGCGCTCGGCCGCCATCAACGTGGGCGTGCTCGATTATGTGGGCGAGCATATCGCCGCAGGCATGACCACCAACCAGATCGACCAGATGATCTATGACTACACCGTCGAGCACGGCGGTACGCCGGCCGACCTCAACTACGAGGGCTACCCCAAGAGCGTGTGCACCTCGATCAACGACGTGGTTTGTCACGGTATCCCCTGCGATACGGACGTGCTGCACGAAGGTGACATCATCAACGTGGACTGCTCCACGATCTTGGACGGCTACTTTAGCGACTCGAGCCGCATGTTCTGCATCGGCGAGGTCTCTGCCGAGCGCCAGCGTCTTGTCGACGTCACCCGCGCCAGCGTGGAGGCGGGCCTGGCGGCCGTCAAGCCATGGCTGCCGCTGTCCGTTATGGCCGAGGCCGTACAAAAGACGGTCGAGGACGCCGGCTTTAGCGTGGTGCGCGAGTACGGCGGACACGGCATCGG
>JAYBVN010000004.1:0-7458 GCA_037320555.1 Collinsella sp.
TGATCCACCGCCGGAAGAAGTAATTCCACATTGGTATGATATTCATCCAATTATCATTTCCCCCGTTGTTTATGCATTTGCCAGACAGCGGGGGATTTTTCTTTGTGCCCCGTGCAAGGCGCTTTATTCAGATACAGTAATTGCAGGGCGTCTTTATTTAACTAAAGCTAGATAATGAGTATTCTTGTCCGCTCATCGCATATTTTAGGACGCTCATCGAGTATTTCATCGAAATAGATGAATACTATTTAGACTTCCGATAGGCTAATAGATGTATTTATTAGCTGAAATCCTGCACGGTTCCGCAGGGTTTCAACGGTTGGGAGGGATTATGAGGTTTACTCATCCTGTCAACACGCTCAAAAAGCTCGGCTGCGGCCTTGCGTTTGGAGCAGCGGCCATCATGGCCATGCCGACTTCGGCGCTCGCCTGCACCCAGATCTACATGGGCAGCAAGCTTACGGCAGACGGCAACACGTACTACGGCCGTTCCGAGGACTTCGGTCCGCGCTATGTCAAGCACTTTGGCATTGAGCCCGCACACAAGGACGGCAACAAGTACACCTCGGTCGAGTCCGGTTTTGAGTACAAGTCCAAGGGCGCAACCTACCGCTACACCTTCGTTCGCGACAACCCCTCTCAGTGGGAAGATCGCTACGACGCATATTCCGAGGCTGGCATCAACGAGAAGGGCGTTTCCTGCTCTGCCACGCTGAGCACCTCCTATAACGAGAAGGCCGAAGAGGCCGATCCCATCACCGAGGAGACCGGCATCGGCGAGTACAACTACGCTAGCGTCATCCTGGGCGAGAGTGCCACGGCCCGCGAGGGCGTCGAGCTCATCGGCAGCCTGATCGACGAGCAGGGCGTCTGCTCCAACGACCAGATCATCATCGCCGACAGCACCGAGACCTGGCTGTTCGCCGCGCTTTCCGGCCATCAGTGGATTGCTATGAAGCTCGCTGATGACATCGCCTCGCTTAACCCCAACATCGGCAACCTCACCTATAACGTCGGCCTCGATGACACCGAGAACTGTCTCCATTCCGAGGGCATCGAGTCCATGCCTAAGGAGAAGGGCTTTGCCGAGTACACCGACGGCAAGTTCGACGTCGCCAAGACCTACGGCGAGGAGATTAGCGAGGCCGGTATGCACCAGTGGTCGCGCTATATCCAGGGTCGCGATTACTTCATGGCCCCGCTGGCTGAAGGCACTGACTACGAGATCGTGAAAGACGAGCGCGAAGATGCTCGCGCCACGACCGGCGCCCTGGTCCACGAGATGCAGCCGCTGTTCTTCCAGCCCGGCAAGTCCGACTGGAACACCTTTGAGATGATCCGCAGCTTCGCCGCCCGCGGCGAGAATGTCGCCGGCCTCAACGCCAACACCGACGGCGCCTACGCCATCGGCTCCAACCGCAACACCGAGATCCACACCTTCCAGATCCGTCAGGGCATGGACCCCGAGATCGCGACCATCCAGTGGGAGATGCTCTCCAACGCCGAGTTCTCCGTCGCTATCCCCCTCTACTCCGCACTGCTCACCGAGGTCAGCCCCTACTTTAGCGATCAGGATGTCTCCTTCGACCACTGCGAAGAGGAAGACGTCGTGAACAACGAGGAGCCCAAGAACTCCATCAACTACGTCCTCATGGACATCAACACGCTCGCCTATGAGAACCGCGACCACTGCGCCACCGGCGTCCGCGCCTACCTCGACGCCCTGCAGAAGGAGCTCATCGAGCAGAACCTGACCGTCGACGAGGCCATGCAGGCCGCCGAGGGCACCGAGGCCCGCACCGCCCTGGCCAACAAGGCCGGCAAGGCTGCCACCAAAAACACCTACCTCAAATGCAAGGCCATGCTCGAGGAGATGCGTGACTACCTCAAGGAGGGCGACTTCTCCGAGGAGTTCGTCCCGAGTGACTACGATGCCGACAACGACTGCCTGGTCGAGTCCATCACCTACGCCGACGAGGCACTCTCCGATGAGGACGTAGCCGAGCCCGAGGTCGAGAAGAAAGAGGCCACCGAGGAGAAGTCCGAGGGCAACAACATGGCCGCCATGGCCGTTGGCGCCGTCGTCATCATCGGTGTCTGCGGCTTCGTGCTCTATCGTCGCAAGAAGGCCTAAGGCCCTCACGCTCTAAGGGAGGGCAAGACAGTGCGAGCGGTCTTGCCCTCCTCGCCTGTCATCCGACCGGCGGGAAACATCGCCGAAATCTTTTCAAAAAAGATTCCCTGCACACACTTCGCTGTGCTATAGTGCAGCGCAACAGCAACTAGGTGCGACCGCGCCACGGCATCACGAAAGGAGCCACCAACATGAAGAACACGATGACGTCTCTCAACAACTGGTGGTGGCGTGATGCGAATACGATCGGTCGACAGTGAGTCCCTCACGCCTGTTTTTGCGCTCTAGGTGATTGGAAGGCCTCCGGTTTCGACCGGGGGCCTTTTTTCTATCTCGAGCCCGATCGCATTCGCATCACGCGCCTCCGCTTTTCTCTTGCACTCCCCTTCCGAAAGGATTTTCACCATGTCTCAGAACACCACCGCCGCCCAGCCCCGCACCGTCCAGACCGCCGACCGCGGCAAACTCGACGTCCGTGCTCTCGTCCTGCTCGCCATCCTGCTCGCCGCCGGCTTCATCCTCAACTTCACCGTCGGCAAGGCCATCTCGGGCATCTCGGGCGGCATGATCAGCCCCGAGTTCATCATCTCGGCCTTCTGCCTCACCATCCTGGTCGTTCGCCCCAACATCGGCCAGGCGCTCGTCATTGGCCTCATCTCAGCTGCCGTGATCCAGATCACCACCACTTCGCCGTTCGTCGATTTTGCCGCCGAGGGCATCGCCGCCATGCTCATGGCCGGCATCGTCAACGCCGCCGGCAAGAACGGTCAGGTCAAGCCCGCCATCGCCATTGTTGCAACCTTCCTGACCACCTTTGTCTCCGGCGTCATCTTCATGGTCATCAAGATGGCCATGCTCGGCGTGGTAGGCGAGCTCGCCGCCGCCATGCTGCCCGTCGTCGCCATGACCGCCGTCTTTAACGCCATTCTGGTCGGTGCCCTCTACCTGCCCATCCAGAAGGCCCTTAGGCTCAACTAACCCGCTCGGCTTTACGAGCCACCCCATCTTGGCGTTAATTCGTCGCTCGCGTACCCAAGTACGCTTCGCTCCTCTTTCGCGCCAACCTGGGGCCCCTCGTAAAGCCGTCTCCGTGCTTCACCACCAAAGACTGTCCCAAACAACGAGCTTTTGGGGACGTTCTTAAACGACTGGTCATTTAAGAACGTCCCCAATGACTATGAAAGGTATCCATGGAAACGATCATCAACGTCGACGATGTCTCGTTCTCCTATGGAACGCAGACCGAGCAGGCGGTCAGCCACATCTCGCTCAGCGTAAACAAGGGAGATTTCATCGGCATCATCGGGCCCTCGGGCGCCGGCAAGTCCACGCTTGCCGCCTGCCTGTCGGGCGCCGTGCCCCACCACTACACCGGCACGTTCTTTGGGTCCGTCATGGTCGACGGCCACGACACCTGCGAAGTCTCGCTCACCGACGTGTCGCAAATCGTCGGCAGTGTGCTGCAGGATATCGACACGCAGATGGTCGCTTCGGTCGTCGAGGACGAGATGCTCTTTGGCCTCGAGAACTTTGGCGTTCCCCACGACCAGATCGAGCAGCGCGTGAGCGAAACGCTCGAGACCGTCGGCATCAGCGACCTGCGCGACCGCGAGATCGCCACCCTCTCGGGCGGACAGAAGCAAAAGGTTGCCATCGCCGCCATCCTCGCTATGCGTCCGCGTGTGCTCGTGCTCGACGAACCCACCGCGGCGCTCGACCCCGCCAGCTCCACGCTGGTCTTCGAGACCCTACGCGAGGCCAACCGCGCACTCGGCATCACCATCGTCGTCGTTGAGCAAAAAGTCGCCCTGCTTTCGGAGTATTGCAACCGCGTGCTCGTGCTCAATCATGGCGAAATCGCGCTACAGGGCGAGCCGCACGAGGTCTTCGCGCACGCCGATGAGCTCCGCGCCATCGGCGTCGATTGCCCGCGCGTCACGCGCATTTTCAACAGCCTCGAGGCCGATGGCCTGGCCAGCGGCACTCCCTGTTTGGATGTTGATGAGGCCGAGCGCCTGATTACGGGCATCGTCGACCCCGCACACGCAAGCAGCGACACTCAGGCACCCGCCGGCTCACCGCACGCACCGTCGTTGCGCCCGCACGCCAAGGACGCCGAGCCCGTGCTCACCTTCGATCACGTTGAGTTTGCCTATCCCAATGGCGGCGCCGCCGTCCACGACCTCAACCTGACCCTCTATCCCGGCGAGCTTGTGGGCATCGTCGGCCAAAACGGCGCCGGCAAGACCACGCTCACCAAGCTACTCACAGGCCTGCTTAAGCCCGCCTCGGGCAGTGTGCGCGTCACGGGACTGGATACCGCATCCGTTCCCACGAGCCGCATCGCCCGCGAGGTCGCAACCCTCTTCCAAAACCCCGACCGCCAGATCTGCAAGGACACCGTGCTCGACGAGGTCGCCTTTGGCCTGGAGCTTGCCGGCATCGACCGCGCCGAGGCGCTGCGTCGCGCCCAGCTCGTCATCGACCGCTTTGGCTTGCCGGCCGACGAGGCGCCCTTCTCGCTCTCGCGCGGTCAGCGCCAGATGGTGGCACTCGCCTCCGTCGTGGTCGTAGAGCCCAAAATCGTGGTGCTCGACGAGCCCACGAGCGGCCTTGACTACCGCGAGTGCATGACCGTCATGGAAACCGTGCGCACCATGGCCGAGCGCGGCTGCGCTGTAATCATGGTCTGCCACGACATGGAGGTCGTCTCCGACTTCGCCGAGCGCATCGTAGTAATGGCCGACGGCCGCATCCTCGAGCGCGGCCGCACGCACGAGCTGTTCTCGAACATCGAGCTCATGCGGCGAGCCTACGTTGAGCCGCCCCAGGTCATAGAGCTTTCTCGTCGCCTGGCATCCTCCGTCTCTCCCGCCTTTGCACAGGTGAGCGAGGTCACCGATATCGTTCGCATTACCGAGGAGATGGTCCACCGTGGTTAACGTCATCGACTATATGCCGGGCGATACACTGCTGCACCGCTTGAACCCGGTCGTCAAACTGGGCCTTGCCGCCGCCATCATCATCGGCATTTTCCTGTCCGACACCTACGTGGCGCTGTTGGGCTTTTTGGCGCTCACCCTTGCACTGGGCGCCTACGCCGGCGTCGTCGACCGTCTGCTCTCGCTACTCAAGCTGCTGATTCCGCTCGCGCTTATCATGCTGGTGCTTCAGCTGGCCTTTATGCGCGACGGCAACATGGTGTGGGGCTTTATCACCGACACGGGCCTCATTACCGGATCGAAGGCCTGCCTACGCCTGTTGGGCGTGGCGCTGCCACTCATCCTCATGCTTATGGTGACCAAGCTCAACGACCTCGCCAACGCTTGCGTCGAGGTGCTGCACGTGCCATATCGCTATGCCTTCACCTTTACCACGGCGCTGCGTTTTGTGCCGGTATTTGGCCAGGAAATGAACGCCATCATGGAGGCGCAGACTGCACGCGGCGTCGAATACGACACTAAGAATCCCGTCAAGAAACTCAAACTCATGCTGCCGCTGTGTGTGCCGCTGCTTATCTCGAGCGTGGGCAAGACCGATGCTACCGCGCTTGCCGCCGAGCAGCGCGGCTTCTACCTGCGCACGCGCGCGAGCTCGTATAAGCGCTACCCCATCAAAGGCCTGGATATCGCCGTACTTATCGTCAGCATCGCCCTTATCGCCATCGGCTTCCTGTTCTAGCACTCGCTGGCAGCAACCGACAAACGAAATAAGGCCTCGGCTCGCACCAAGCGAGCCGAGGCCTTTACTGTTTTCCCAGATAATACCTGTCAAAATAAACCTGTCCCTTTTTGGCAGGTCGGAAGCTACAGGCGGTAGGGGACGCCGCTGCGAATGATGGACTCGCGTACCAGGACATCCATCGCATCGAGGGTGATCTCGGGCATCTCGCGATACTTCTGCAACACCGAAAGCTCCGTGCAGGCCAGGATGACGCGGTCGCAGCCGCTACGGGCGAACTCCCACATCACGCGGTCGAACTTATCCATATCGGGCTCGCGCCCGGCCTTCACATCGTCGTAGATGAGCGACATCACGTCGGCCTGACGCTTTTCGCTGGGATAGACGACCTCAACGCCCGCGGTCCCACATTCGCGCCCATAGACGCCTGCGCCCACGGTGCCATCGGTTCCCATGATGCCAATCTTGTGCACCGGCTCGGCCGGCATACTCAGGTTGGGGTCGAACTCGCACTCCCCCATCACCGCGCCGGCCAGAGCATAGCGCACCGACTCACGCGGCATGTGGATAATCGGCACCTTCGTAAACGACTGAATCTGATCGTAGAAATAGTGTGACGTGTTGCAGGGAATCGCTATGTGCGCGCAGCCCAGCGACTCGAGCGCCTGAGCGCACTCCTTCATGGTCGCCAGCAGCTCGGCATGCTCACCGGTCTTGATGGCCAGCGTGCGGTCGGGCATGGTCGACTTGGAAAGCACCACCATGTCGATATGTTCCTGGTCGCACGTAGCGGCCGTATGGCGCACCACCTGGTCGTAGTAATACGACGTGGCCTCGGCGCCCATGCCGCCGATAACTCCCAGCTTTTCCATCGCCGCCTCCTTGGTGACGCCCACGCAATTGCGCGTATCAAACCCGCGCCCGTCCGATACATACCGGGCGGGCGCCACGCTCGTCTACTTGTAATACGTCTTGAACAGCTTAAAGTGGCGCAGCTTGGTGTGCCACATGCGCAGCCAGCGATTAAAGACAAAGTCCCCCTTCATAAACGAAGGATCGGCGGCCTTGCCCTCCTTGGCCAGACGATGCGCCTTCGCACGCAGCTCGGGGTCCTTGACATACTTGTCAACGACGCCCATAGGAACAACCATCCACAGAGCCTCATCCTGCGCCGTCACAAATTCCGGCTCAAACGGGCGGTTATAGACGTACTCATCCACCACGTATTTAGCAACGTTAAAGCCACTATTGGTGACATAGTAATTACTGCGGCCCTGACGCGTGTTGAAGTCGAAGAACTTAAACGAGCCATCGCGCTCGTCGTACTTGACGTCGAAGTTGGAGAAGCCCGTAAACTTAAGGTCCTCAAGTAGCTTGCGCACGCCACCCATGAGCTCGTCGTTGGGCTCAGTGATGATGCAGGCATGGTTGCCTACACCATGTGGCTGATGCTCCTCGAGCAGCACGTGACCCAGGCACATCATGCGAACCTTGCCGTTGCGGTCGGAATAACTGGTAAGCACGCGCATGTACTCGTCGTTGCCGGGCACGCGGTCCTGCAAGATGAGATCATCGGTGTAGCCGCTGGCGTACACATCGCGAATGACCTGTTCCAGCTCGGCGCGATCGGCAATCTCGTAGGC
>JAYBVN010000005.1:0-16888 GCA_037320555.1 Collinsella sp.
TTGCCGTCGACAACGCCCATGGAAATCGCGGCGACCTGGCCCGTGAGCGGGATGCGCTCGAGCTTACCCGCCTCGACCCACATGGCAAGGGCGTCGTGCAGTGCCACCCAGGCGCCGGTAATGCTCGCCGTTCGTGTGCCGCCGTCTGCCTGAATCACGTCGCAGTCGACGGTAACGGTGTACTCGCCGAGTGCTTTCATATTGACGACGGTGCGCAGGCTGCGACCGATGAGGCGCTCGATTTCCATGGAGCGGCCCTTGCGGTTGGCATGCTCGCGCTTGCAGCGCTTGTCGGTCGATGCCGGCAGCATGGCGTACTCCGCCGTTACCCAACCGGCCTTGGCGCCCTTGCGCCAGCCCGGCACGCCCTCCTCGATGGTGGCAGCGCACAGCACGCGCGTATCGCCAAACTCGGCCAGGCACGAACCGTGGGCGTGCTTCATGACGCCGCGAGTAAGCTTGACGGGGCGAAGTTCATCGGCGGCGCGGCCGTTGGCGCGGTTGACCTGCATGTACTCCATAGAAATATCCTTTCGGCAAAAGGTGGACGTGAGCCTTTGGTCGGTGACCTTATATCTATTTCAGTTCGTCGATATCGATATGCTCAATGCTCTTGAGCGGCTGGCCAAAGATAAAGCTGCCCGCCACCGCAAACTCGGCAATGTTATCGGACGTCGTTGCAAAACGATGCTGCGGCTCGGCTGCGTCGCCTGCCAGCTGCTCGCGGCGCGTGAGAATATCGGTCAGCTCGCGCGTGGTCTCCTCGGCAGAGCTCACCACGCGCACTCCGGGACCCAGCGCATGGCGAATAGGCCCCACGAGCAGCGGGAAATGCGTGCAGCCGAGCACCACGGTATCGATGCCGTGGTCGCGCAGCGGTTCAACCGTGGCGCCAACCAGCGCGCGTACGGCAGGCGTATCAAAGATGTCCTCGTTCTCGAGCCACTGCTCTTGCAGATGCGCGCCCGAGGCGAGCTCGTGCTCAACGACCTCGACAAAACTCGAGGCAGGGCAGCCGTATACGTCGACGCCGGCATCCAGGTCCTGGATGGCACGCGTGTAAGCGCCTGAGCGAATGGTGAGGTTGGTGGCGAGCACGCCCACCCGGCGCGTGCGGGTGCTGTTGATTGCCGCGCGTGCGCCCGGTGCGATCACACCGATGACGGGGACGTCGAGCACCTGCTGGGCCAAACGCAAGGCCGCAGCGGTCGCCGTATTGCAGGCGATGACCATGATCTTGACGTCGTGCTTCGACAGCCAACGGCCCGCCTGCAGTGCAAACGAGCGCACCTCGTCCTCGGTGCGGGTGCCGTAGGGGCAGCGCTTGGTGTCGCCAAAGTAGTAGACGGACTCGTGCGGCAACGCCGTTGCGATGGCGCGTGCAACCGTCAGACCGCCCAGACCAGAATCGAACACGCCAATCGGGCGC
The DNA here is from genome assembly GCA_037320555.1 of Collinsella sp. GTDB lineage: Bacteria > Actinomycetota > Coriobacteriia > Coriobacteriales > Coriobacteriaceae > Collinsella. Next base: position 1,430 of record JAYBVN010000005.1, read on the forward strand.
GTGTCGCCTGCCGGATTCTCGATATCGGACATTACCTCACCAGATTCTCTCTCGAAAAGATATGGCTCAGCGCGATAGGACCGCACTACGAACGGGCCGCGACGAGCAGCTCTGCCGTTGCCGCCCAGCCATCGACAATCTTGCCGCGCGTGACGTAGGCGTTATCGCAAACATCCAGGAACTCGGGCGCGCCGGCGCTGGTCAAACCGTTCTCGACCAGGCAGAACGTGCCCACGTGGTCAGCCATGTAGAAGTCGGACTCGGAATCGCCGAGCGCCAGCGTCTCCTCGCGCTCGATACCAAGGTGCTCGCAGAAACGTGCGATGGCAACGCCCTTGTTGAGACCGGCGGGATTGATGTTAAACGCGCGGCCATCCTCGACGCGTTCGAGCTCGAGCGTCGTCGGTTTGGACAGATGAGTCAGATGGCCGTTGCAGGCCCAGACCAGGCCGCAGCCAGCCTCATCAAGAATGGCCTGGACCTCGTCGTCGGGCACATCGCCGCGCATGCCGACGGTGACCTCGCGGTACTTGTAGCCAGTCGACATGTCGTTGTGGTACTCGATCTTATGCGGCCAGCGGGCGAGAATCTTCTCGCACACGCCGGTCTGCTCGATCACCTGATGCGGCGTGAGGCCGCAGGCGGGGTCGTAGGGCATATCGCCGGTCAGATACTCCCAATCGTTGGCCTTGAGGTCGTACATGACCAGACCACCCATCTCGCCGATGTAGGAGTTGAGGCCGAGCACGCGCGCATCCTCGTGAATCATGGTGCGGTTGCGGCCCGAGGTGGGGACCACCTGGATGCCGGCGCGGGCAAGTGCCACGACAGCCCCGACGAGCTTGGTCGAGGGGTTGCCGTCGTTGTCGCGCAGCACGCACGAGCCGGGCGCGAGCATGGTGGCGTCCAGATCGGTAAAGACGTACTTAACCTTGGCAAGACGCTCGCGCATCTCGCCCGAAAGCTCAGCGACGGTCGGCAGGGTATTGTGGGACATGGTCACTCCATTTACGTAGAAGGGGCTTCTGGTCTTAGGCATCGTACGCCGCAAGGGTGCGCTTGAGAATCGAACCGTCGCGCTCGCAAGGCTCGGGTCCGTTCTTGCGCAGCATACGCTCTTCCTCGCCCTTACCGGTCACGATGACCACGGCAGGACGGACGGTTTCGCGCACGGCAGTCTCGATAGCGGCAACGCGATCAGTCACGATTTGCCAGTTATCATTTCCCTGCGCTTGAACGTTGCGCGCGATCTCGGCGCAAATATCCTCGACATCCTCGGGGCCGGGGTCATCCTCGGTAATCACGATTCGGTCGGCATACTTGCCAGCGGCGATACCCATTGTGGTGCGCCGATCGACACCCTTACCGCCCGTAGCACCAAATACAACCGCCAGCTCGCGCTCGGGATAGTTCTCGCGCAAGTCACGCAGGAGCGTCTCGAGGCTCATGCCGTTATGTGCAAAATCGACGATTCCCAGGATTTTGCCCGATACGGACGGATAGAGCTCCATGCGGCCGGGAACGAAGACGCCCTCAAAGCCATGGACGATACCCTCTTCGGAAATGCCCAAGGCCTCGGCGCAGGCAATAGCGGCAAGCGCGTTGGACACATTGAACTTAACCGGCGTGGGAATCACAATGTCGCGCGTAAAGCGGGGCGTGCGCACCGTTGCCACCACGCCGCAGTCGCCATTACGAATCGCCAGCGCGAGCACGTCGGCACGCTCGTCGGTCAGGGAGAACGTCACCGTACGTTCGCAACGAGATGCCGCCTCGAGCACGCGATCGACCTTATCCATATCGAGATTGACCACGGCAAAACGGCTCTGCGAGAAGATTTTGAGCTTGCTGGCAAAGTAATCCTCGAGCGTCGGATGCTCAATCGGCGAAATGTGATCCTCGCCGATATTGGTAAAGGCTCCGACTTCAAAGGCGATCTTGCCCGTGCGCTCGTATTTGAGGCCCTGGCTCGATGCCTCCATAACCAGCCACGGGGCACCCGCCTCCGCGGCATGCGCGATGCGAGACTGCAGCAGGAAGGATTCGGGGGTCGTCAGTTTGGAAGGGCCTGCCTCGATGCCGTCGTCGAACTCAATGCCCGTATTAAGAGCGGGTCGATGACAGCCCGTAAGCTTGGCCTCGTTGGCGAGAATGCCGCGCAGATAAAAGCTGCAGGTCGACTTGCCCTTGGTGCCTGTAAAGGCGCAGACCTTCACCTTACCCGACGGGTGCCCATAAAAGACATCTGCCACCACGGCGAGCGTGCGACGAATATCACTCACAATCACCGCGGGAAGATCAACATCGTAATCGACCTCGGAAACGTAGGCCACGGCGCCATCAGCGATTGCCGAAAGCAGGTACTCGCACTTAAACGCACGGCCCTTGCAGACGAACAACGTGCCCGGACGCACCTGGCGCGAGTCATCAGTTGCAAACTCAATGCGCTGGTCGTACGAAGCGCTCGGTCTGGAAACAACAAGGTCATCTTCCTCGAGCAACTCTATATAGCGCATCAGAGTTAGCTTCTCTTGTGTCGGACTCGACATACAAAGACCTCTCTCGCTAAATTCAGCCTTAAAGGGCAAAAGACGTCCCGCGGCAGAAACGATGAAACATTCTGTATTATCAACCATCCTAATATGCCACCTGGCCTTGCGCGCACTGCAGCCTTCTAAAAAATTGCATGGACTGTGCTGTGGGTCAATAAATGGCAACAGTGTCCACCCCGCGTAAAAACAGGGAAATCTGGATGCTGTTCTTTAACATAGCGTTCACAACCACGACCCGCCGCTTCGTCTGAAGATCGGGCCGTGGTTTTTTCGGTTCGCTCGGCGCTTATGCCTTATCACGAAACAAAAGATTGGCATGATAGTAAAGATTATTTGACATCAGCTGCCGCGATCCTTGCGGCAGTACACCTGAGCCGTCAGCAGAAAGGATCTTGCATGTGCGGTTTTGTCGGTTTTACCGGTACAGATGAACAGAGTGAGCTGGTTCTCACGGCCATGATGAATCGCATCATCCACCGTGGTCCCGATATGGGCGGCCAGCATATCGTCGACAACGTTGCCCTTGGCTTCCGTCGTCTTTCGATTCTTGATCTTTCCGAAGCTGGAGCTCAGCCCATGTCGAGCGACGACGGCAAGGTCACGATTGTCTTCAACGGAGAGATCTACAACTTCCAGGAGCTTCGCGCCGAGCTGGAGGCAGCCGGCTACGCCTTCCACTGCAACGCCGATACCGAGGTCCTGGTACACGGCTACGAGGAGTGGGGCGAGGACCTGGTCAACCGCCTGCGCGGCATGTACGCGTTCGTGATTCACGACCAGAACAAGAACAAGCTCTTTGGCGCTCGTGACATCTTTGGTATCAAGCCGTTCTATTACTACCAGGCATCCGATGGCTCGCTGCTGTTTGGCTCCGAGATCAAGAGCTTCCTGGACCATCCCAAGTTCGAGAAGGCCGTCAACCACGACGCGCTGCGCCCCTACCTGACGCTGCAATTCCCCGCCACGGAGGAGACCTTCTTTAAGGGCGTGTTCAAGCTTGCCCCGGCGCATTGCTTTACGTATGACCTGACGACCAACACCATGAACATCAAGCGTTACTGGAGCTGTGACTTCACCGACGACAACTCCAAGACCTTCGAGGAGTACGTTGACGAGTGCGACAAGGTCGTGCACGAAAGCGTCGCTGCGCACCGAATCGCCGATGTTAAGGTGGGCTCGTTCCTTTCTGGCGGCGTGGACTCCAGCTACATTGCCGCCTGTCTCATGCCCGACACCACGTATTCTGTCGGCTTCGATTACAAGAACTTCAACGAGACCAACTATGCTGCCGAGCTTTCCGACAAGCTGGGCATCAAGAACGTTCGCAAAATGATTACCGCCGACGAGTTCTTCGATGCACTGCCCGATATCCAGTACCACATGGACGAGCCGCAATCGAACCTGTCCAGCGTGCCGCTGTACTATCTGGCGCAGATGGCTTCCGAGGAGGTCACCGTCGTCCTTTCGGGCGAGGGTGCCGACGAGCTGTTTGCCGGCTATGAGTGGTACGAGGACACCCCCGAGATGCGCTCCTTTAAGAAGCACGTGCCGCTCGGCGTACGTCGCGCCCTGGGCTCACTCGTTCAGCATCTCCCCTACTTTAAGGGCCACAACTTCCTGACGAAATGCGCCGAGGTTCCCGAGCGCTGGTATGTGGGTCAGGCAAAGGTGTTCGACCCGTCCGAGGTCGACGAGGTGCTCAAGCCTGCTTATGACACCGGCAAGAACGCCGCCGAAATGTGCGCCGAGTACTACAAGCAGGTTCCCAACTGCTGCGAGCTTTCCAAGAAACAGTATCTGGATATGAACATGTGGCTGCCGGGCGACATCCTGCTCAAGGCCGATAAGATGTGCATGGCGCATTCTCTGGAGCTTCGCGTCCCGTTCCTGGACAAGAAGGTCATGGAGTTTGCCGAGCACATTCCCGCCAACTACCGTGTTAACGAAGAAGGCTGCAAGCTCGTCCTGCGTCACGCCGCCAACCGCACGCTGCCCGACGAGTGGGCAACGCGCAAGAAGGTGGGCTTCCCCGTACCGGTCAAGTTCTGGCTGCGCGAGCAAAAGTACTACGACTACGTAAAGGAATACTTCACCGCACCGTGGGCTGCTGATTTCTTTGACACCAATGTGCTCATGAAACTGCTCGACGATCACTTTGAGGGCCGCGCGCTCAACCAGCGCAAGATCTATACCGCGCTGACGTTCCTCATCTGGTACAAGCGCTTCTTTATCGACGAGGACAAGGGCGCCGAAGTCGCCGCGTAAGTTTCGTTATGAATTAGCGGTGAACAGCACGGGGTTTCCGCTATACTCAATCCTTGCGGGCGATTGGCGCAACGGTTAGCGCAGGTGCTTTACACGCACAAGGCTGGGGGTTCGAATCCCTCATCGCCCACCACTGAATTGATAGGCTCCCAGAAATGGGGGCCTTTCGTTTTCGTGCCCAGTGCAGAGGGATTCGAACCCGCAAGGGTGCGGAGCTGAGGAAACGCGAAGCGTTTTCCAGCGCAGCACGCGAGGAGCGAAGCGACGAAGCGAAAGCGGGCGGCGCCAGCCGCACGCGACATCCCTCATCGCCCGCCACAGAATTGTTAGGCCTCCAGCGATGGAGGCCTTTCCTTTTTTCGGGCCCTTTTCATGGGATGCGAACCCATCAGCGAGTCTGCCACAAAGGCCGTGGTCAAAAAATGGCAAAAATGAGTACTGCTACTTTGCTTACAACATATAAAAAGATAGCATTTACTTACGTTACGCAACATGTGTCCATTATAAGGACTAACAGTTGGATTAAAATCGTGTATTCATCGCCATTTCGTCTTGCTATCTAGCCTTATTAGTCCAAAATTGCTGCTACCAAATCGGTAACAGTACTCATATTTGATGTTTTTTGACCAGCAGGTCTCCCCCGCCTTAGCAAATCTAAGACAAAACGGAGTCCAGACCGCTGAATCGTGCCGCATAGGGCACGTCCGCAGTCCGGAACCCAGTCCAAATTGAGCTATTGCGTTGTGTTAGGCCAAAACGTCCGACAAAATCTCGATCAGGCTGTCCACGTCGGCTTCCTCGCAGACAAGCGGCGGCAGGAAACGCAGCGTGTGGGCACCAGTAGCGTTAATCACGGCGCCGGCGGCCAGCGCGCGGGCAACAATATCATGCGCATCGCCCGCAGCGTCATCCAGATCGCAGCCGAGCATCAGGCCACGGCCACGCACCTCTACCACATGCGGAAGCTTAGCCAGCGCCTGCTCCATATAAGCACCCACCTTGGCAGCATGCTCGGCATAATCGCCGCGCACGAGCGCGGAGAGCGTCGCGGCGCACGCCGCGACGGCCAAGCAGCTACCGCCAAAGGTCGAACCGTGATCGCCGGGCTTAAACACGTCGGCGATCTCCTTCTTTGCCACCACGGCGCCCATGGGAACGCCGTCGGCGATGCCCTTGGCAAGGCTCATAATGTCGGGCTCCACGCCATAGGTCTGGAATGCAAACGGCTTGCCGGAGCGGAAGATGCCACACTGGACCTCGTCGGCGATAAACACGGCGCCCACCTCGTGCGCCAAGTCGCGCGCCGCCGCCATAAACTCCTCGGTCATGGGGTGTACACCGCTCTCGCCCTGGATCGGCTCGAGCATGACGGCGCAGACTTCGCTTCCCAGCTGCTTAAAGATCGAACGCAGTTCGTCGACATCGTTGGGCGTGCAGGCCACAAAGCCACCCGGCAGCGGGCGGAAGCTATCCTGCAGCCAATCCTGCATGGTGGCGGCAATGGTCTCGAGCGTACGACCGTGAAAACCGCCGCGCATGCATACGATGGTGTTGCCGCCGTTACCAGCACGCTTGGCGTACAGACGCGCGAGCTTCATCGAGCCCTCGTTGGCTTCGGCACCAGAATTGGCAAAGAACGTCTCCCACACCTGCTCGTCCGCAGCCGGGGCACCGAGCGCAGCGGCCGTGGTCTCATCGCCGGCGGCAATGGCATCGGCCAGCACGCACGCACCATCTACGTCGTCGTTAGCAAGCTTGGACAGCAGCGCCGCGACCTGTCCGCGCTGCTCGATGTAGAAGTAATTGGAGACATGCATGAGCTTTTTGGTCTGCGCCTCGAGCGCCGAGAGCACTGCAGGGCTGCCGTGGCCAAGGCTGCACACACCGATACCGGCAAGAAAATCAAGATACTCACGGCCGTCATCGCCGGTGAGCTTCATGCCGTGGCCTTCGACAAACTCTACCGGAGAGCGACCAAAGGTATGCATAACGTAATGGGATTCGAGCGATTGTTGAGTTGCAAGTGACATGAGATGCCTTTCGTTGGGCGCCGTACGGCGCAGGGCTATGGGTGCAGGGACGCGACGACCGCGGGTCAGCTAGACCGTCTGGAGCTTCTCGACCTCGTCGAGGTTCTCGGCCAGGCGCGCCGCAAACGTCGAAAGCGGGTGCGGATGCGTATCGAACTCGTAGGCCGTCTCGGTGGAGTGGATCACGGTACCGACGCCAGCATCGGTCAGCAGCTCCAGCAGCAGCGAGTGCGGCGTCGTGCCGTTGATGATGTGGGCCCGGAAAACGCCAGCGGTAAGCGCATCGACGGCGGCGCGCAGCTTGGGGATCATGCCCTTGTCGACCTCGCCGCCATAGAGCATCTCATTGACCTCATCGAGCGTCAGGTTGGAGATAAGCGAATCCTTGTCGCTAAAGTCCTTGTACAGGCCGTCGACGTCGGTCAAGAAGATCGCTTTGTGCGCATGAAGCGCCGCCGCAACGGCGCCGGCGGCGGTATCGGCGTTGATGTTGAAGAAGCCACCGTCCTCCCCCGCCGCGACCGTGGCGACAACGGGAATGTACTCGCTGTCGAGCAAACGCTCGATATAGTCGGTGTTGACGTGCGTGACCTTGCCTACGCGGCCGAGCTCTGGGTCGAGTGGCTCGGCGATAAGGGTACCGGCGTCGCTGCCGGACACGCCCACGGCCAGGTTGCCGTGGTGGTTGAGCGCCGCGACCAGCTCCTGATTGACCTTGCCGCCCAGTACCTCGCGCACGATATCCATGGTGGCAGGCGTAGTCACGCGCTGGCCGTTCTTAAACTCGACGGGGATGTCGTAGTGGCTGAGCGCCTCGTTGATGGCCTTGCCGCCACCGTGCACGATAACAGGGCGCATGCCGATAATCTTGAGCAGGACGATGTCGCTCATCACGTCACGACGCAGTTGCTCGTCGACCATGGCGGCACCGCCGTACTTGATAACGACCGTCTTACCGGTCAGGTTCTTAATCCACGGCAGTGCCTCGAACAGCAGCTGCGCGGTAACTTCGTTGGATTCGCTCGAGCGGCAATCGCGTGCGAACTTCATAGTCTGCCTCGTCTTTCGTGTAGCTATCGCGCCGCACCTCGTTGCCCGCGATTGTAACGGGACGCGCGACACATCGGGAGTCTAGGAACGGTAATCACCGTTAATGGAGATGTACTCGTGCGTGAGGTCACAGGTCCACACGGTGGTTGCCGCGTCGCCCGCGCCCAGGTCTGCCGAGATCACAATCTCGGGCGCCTCAAAGCGACGCAGCGCCTCGTCCTCGTCAAAGGGAACGGTCAGGCCGTCGCGGCAGACGGGCATACCCATCATGTCGATGGACACATCTTCCTGGTTAAACTGCACGCCGCACTTGCCGAGCGCCATGGCAACGCGGCCCCAGTTGCAGTCGTGGCCGGCGATGCAGGTCTTGACGAGCGGCGAGTTGGCGACGGCACGGGCGGCGATATCGGCCTCCTCGTCGTTCGCGGCACCGGTGACGTTAACCGTCACGAGCTTGGATGCGCCCTCGCCATCTGCGGCAATATTGCGCGCCAGGCTCTCGCACACCTCGTGCACGGCAAAGGCCAGCTCGTCGAAGGCGTCAGAGCCCTCGACAATGGGTTCGGCATCCGCAGCAGCGGCGCCGGAGGCAAGCATGATGCAGGTGTCGTTGGTCGAAGTATCGGAGTCGACCGTTACCTTATTAAAGGTCTGCTTGACGGTGGAGAGCAACAGGGCGTGGAGCGCCGCCGGCTCGACGGGGGCATCGGTAGTGATGACCGCGATCATGGTTGCCATGTTGGGCATGATCATGCCCGAGCCCTTGCACATACCGCCCACCGTATAAGCGTTGCCTGCATGGCCAGCAGCCTCACTGCGGTAGCGAACGGCATACTCCTTGGAATGGGTATCGGTCGTCATGATGGCGCGGGCGGCATCGGCGCCACCATGAGCGGAGAGCGCCTCATAAGCTGCCGGAATCGCCGTCTCAAACGTGTCAATCGGCAGAATCTGACCAATTACGCCCGTGGAGGCGACCAGAATCTGCTGGGGCTCGCAGCCGATGACCTGCGATGCGATGTTGCAGGTCTCGCGCGCGCAGGCAAGACCGGTCTCACCCGTGGCGGCGTTGGCATTGCCAGAGTTGACCGAAACGCCGGCAATGATGCCGTGGCCCTTGTCGGCGCCGCCCAGGTTGGCACGGCTCACCTGCACGGGCGCCGCACAAAAGCGGTTAGTCGTAAACACGCCGGCCCCGGGACAGGGTTTATCGGGCACGACGAGCGCGTAATCCAGGCGCTCGGGATTCTTGCGGAATCCGGCATGGATGCCCGCCGCCTTAAAGCCGGCCGCCGCCGTTACGCCGCCCTCTACGGCACGAATCTTGATATCGAACTGCTCTGTATTCATCGTCCCTACGACTCCTTATTCAAATAAAAAAGCGGGCATCGGTTGGTGCGCCATACCAGCCACAATCATGAGGCCAGCCTAAGAGTGGCGCCCCACTCGATGCCCGACTACCAAATCGTTAACAATCGAATGTGCTACACCGGGCACGCCACTGTGGGCAAGCCTCGTCGCTCGTCAAAACCAAAGACGATGTTGGCACACTGGACCGCCTGGCCTGCTGCACCCTTGCACAGATTGTCGATGGCGCCCGTAGCCACCAGAACGCCCGCGCGCTTGTTGAGCGCGAGGCCGATCTGGGCGGCGTTGGTGCCGACGACCGAAGCCGTCTTGGGCTGCTGGCCGGCATCGAGTACTCGCACGAAGGTTCGACCGGCGTAGAACTGCTTGTAATGGTCGACAACGTCCTCAAGGGTCAAGGTATCGATAGCCTGCGGCGTAAGCGGCATCGTCACCGTAGAGAGCAGACCGCGCTTGAGCGGTGCCAGGTGCGGGGTAAAGACGACGCGATCGGTTAGGCCCAAGATCTGCTCGATTTCGGGCGTGTGACGATGCTTGCCCACGCCATAGGCCTCCAGGTTTTCGTCCGCGCTGCAAAAATGCGTACGGGCGTTGCAGGACTTACCGGCACCCGTCACGCCGCTGATAGCGTCAACGATCACGGGGCCACTCTGGGCAACCCAGCCGGCGCGCACGGCAGGCGCGGCGGCAAGGCTCGTTGCGGTGGGATAGCAACCGGCGCAGGCAACCAGCACGGACTTGCCGCCAGCATAATCGGATGCGGCGGTCTCCAAGTCCCGACAGAACAGCTCGGGCAGACCAAAAGCACGCGTCTTGAGCAGCTCAGGGCTCGTGTGCTCGGCGGCATACCATGTCTCGAACACGACCGGATCGCTCAGGCGATAATCGGCCGAAAGGTCAAAGCAGGAAACGCCCGCGGCAAGCAGGGCGGGCACCTGCGCCATGGCAGCTGTGTGCGGCACGGCCAAAAAGACCGCATCGCAGTTCTTGAGCTCGGGGGCGTCATGCGTCGTGAAGACAAGATCGCTTACGCCGGTGAAGCTCGGGTACACCGCAGACAACGGCTGGCCGGCATCGGCGTTGGACGTGATGGCGACAAGTTCAAACTCGGGATGGCCGAGTACGAGGCGAATGAGCTCGGCGCCGGCATATCCAGCCGCACCGACGATTCCAACCTTTAAAGACATATCAGACTCCTTGTCTGCAGTTATGCACCAATGCGCATCCCGCAGCCGTCGTTATGAAGTGGGTTGAAACTTTAGCACCAAAAGATGCATATCTACGCAAATCTTTTGCATATTCATGCATTGAAACAGTCCCGACACATTCACTCGAAGGAATTGACAAATAAATGCGGGCCCCATATTGCCCAGTGCGCCTTACGGTGACGTTGCAATGTGGGGCCCGCTACATGCGAGAATTTGAATTGTCGAAGCTTGCTGAGAGAATCGTTTAGAGCTCGATCGGCACCCATTCGTCATGGTTACAGATAAAGGCCTCGGGTTCCTCCACGCTAAAGAAGACAAGCGTGGGATCGCCTGCGCCCTCGTAGTGCTCGCCTAGACGCTCCAGGTGCTTCCAGCCTGCCTCGCGCATATCGGGAGCGGCCTGGTCATCCAGACCCGCACGCCCACGCAAGATGAGCCAGCCATGGCCCGGCCACCAACTCGTGGCCTCAAAACGTTGATTTTGCAGCAACTCTTGCCACACGTCTTTGGTGCGCGCCGTTACAAACCACAGCTTGCCGTCCTGAATCTGCGCAAACGAAAACGGACGCACATGCGGCTGCCCATCCACGCTCGTCGCCAGATACCACGCCGGCACCGACGTCAGATACTCCAACACCGTATTCAATCCGTCCATGTGTCCTCCTGTCGACTGACCAGTCTATTTGGAATGGGTAGTCAATTTGGGACGGGGCTATTTTAGCTACCCTTTAACTGTCAATAAATTATTTGGGGCAGGATAATTGTCAGCCGGCATATGAGGGTAGCTAAAATAGCCCCGTCCCAAATTGACTACCCCGGAATACTGGCTGGTGAGCGCTAGAGCTCCAGGCGCTCTTCGCTGCCGTCGATATCACAGAAGCGGGCGGCGATATTGCGCACCGAGAAGAACGCAAGGCGACCGTCGTTGGCGCTCTCGTGATCTTCGCCGATGCCCACCATGTGCTTAAAGCCGGCTTGGCGCACCCGGTCGCTCACGACCGCGTCGTCCTCGAGCGCGGCCTCGCCAGTTAATACGATCCAGCACTCCCCCGGTTTCCAACCCGAAACCTCAAACTTGGGGTTCGCGCTAAGCTCGGCCCACACGTCCTTATCGCGCGAGGTGCAAAACCACAGCTTGCCATCATCGACCATGGCAAACGAGAACGGCCTCACGCGCGGCTGATGCCCGTCGGCCACATCGATCGTGGCGAGATACCACGCCGGAATACGCCTAAGATACGAACAGGCGCGCTCGAGCTGCGCCGTGCGGTCGTTGTCGGTCATAGGGACCCCTTTCCTGCGCTCGAATCGCGCCTAAACAAGTTGAAGATTGATGACGATGACGCAGATGAGCAGCAACGCCGTCACCACCGCCGCCAACGCATCGCCGCGGCCAAACGTAAGTGCATGCAGACGCGTGCGTCCCTGTTCGCCGTGATAGCAACGCGCATCCATGGCGGCCGAAAGCGTCTCGGCATGACGGAACACGCCCGTGAACAGCGGAATGGCCACACTGCCGAGCATACGCACGCCGCCGAGCGGGCCTCCCGTCACGCGCGCACCGCGGCTCGCCTGCGCATCGGCCGTCTGCTTCATCTCGGTGGCAAACTGCGGCATAAAGCGCAGCGCGATACCCATGATCATGCCGAGCTCGTGCGCAGGAAGTCCCACACGCGCAAACGGCGCGAGCAGGCGCTCAAAACCCGCGGTGAGGTCGAGCGTCGGTGTGGTGAGCGTGATAGCGCTCATACCGGCCATCATCAAGGTCAGGCGGCACGCCATAAAGGCGGCGGAATGCAGTGAGCCCTCGCTTATCTGCAAAAAGCCGAGCTGCCACAGAATGCGCCCGCTCTGGTCGGAAAACAGGTTGAGCACCGCGACCACCGCGACGATCGCCAGCAGCGGCGCCATCGATGACAGGACGCGACGAGCCGGCACCCGGGACACGGTATAGATCAGGACAACGAAGATTGCGACCGGGACCAGTCCGCGGAAGCTGCTGACCGTGAGCGTCGTGATCAGAAGCACAAAGCCCAAGAGCAGCTTGGTTCGCGGGTCCAGGCGGTGGATTGCACTATCGCCGGGATAGTAGCTGCCAAACGAAAACGCCTCCATTAGCAGCCCTCCTCTCGCGCGACCGTCTTGGATTTGGCCTTGTCCGAGACGTTAGAAGAACCGTCTGAGCGACCGATCAGCAGGTCCACCAACTCGTCTGCCAGCGACTCAACCGTATAGAGGCCGTCAAAACGCAGCGGCACGCCTGCCTTCGCAAGCGCCAGCGCCATGCGCTGGGCAGCGGGAACACCCAAGCCGATCGATTTAAGCTCATCCGCATGCGCAAACACCTGAGCGGGCGTGCCCTCGGCAAACACCGCACCTTTGTTCATTACGACGATACGGTCGCAGCAATTGGCCAGGTCATCCATGCTGTGCGAAACCATGACGACGGTCAGGCCATCGCGGTGAAGTCGATCGATGAGCTCCAAGAAATCACTGCGCGCCGCCGGATCGAGCCCCGCCATGGGCTCATCGAGTACCAGGACCTCGGGCTCCATGGCAAGCACGCCAGCAAACGCCACGCGGCGCTGCTGCCCGCCCGAGAGCTCAAAGGGGCTCTTGTCGCCCACCGTAGCCAGGTCGAGGCCTACGCGCGCGAGCGATGACGCAACGCGGCGAGCAACCTCGGCCTGCGACAACCCAAGGTTATGCGGGCCAAATGCCACGTCCTGCGCCACGGTCTCGGCAAACAGCTGACGCTCGGGATACTGAAACACCACGCCGACCTTTGCCTTAACCGCGGCGGCATCTTTCTTGTTTGCCAGGTCGAGCCCCAATGCGCAAACGGAACCCTCCTGGGGACGAATCAGGCCGTTAAGATGCTGAACCAGCGTCGACTTACCCGAACCGGTATGGCCCGCAAGGCCCAGAAACTCGCCACGACGCACCGTTAGCGACACATTTCGCAACGCCCAGGGGCTGCTAGGGTCGTTGCCCCAGAGGGCCTGTTTGTTCGATGCACCCTCGGCGGCTGAGCGCTTATGCCAACGACGACGCTCGCGGGCGCTCAGCGAATAGCTATACGAAAGGTGCGAAATCTCGATGACGGGCTCCGGCGCGTCTGCGCCATCGAGCGCAGAGGAAACGTTGTCGGGAATACGAAGATCGGACGCAAAAGGCCGCCCGACGATGCCTGTCCTACTCCGCTCGGCATAAGCCTGCGCTATATCGGCGACCATATCCGCCTCGCGCACCTTCGCGCAAATGGGCATACCCTTCTCACGAAGTGCCATGCCCAAGCGGCACGACTCCGGCATATCCAAGTTGAGCTGTGCAAGTTCGTCCGCCCGCGTCAAGATCTCCTCGGGCGTACCGAGCATGGCAACGCGGCCCGCCTGGAAGACAGCAACGCGATCGGCCTCAGCGGCCTCTTCCATAAAGTGCGTAATCATCACGATGGTCATGCCGCGTTCGTGCAGCGCGTGACAGGCCTTCATGAGGCCCTTGCGCCCGCGCGGATCGAGCATCGAGGACGCCTCGTCCAAAATGAGCACGCGCGGCTCCATGGCGAGCACGCCGGCAAGCGCCACGCGCTGCTTTTGTCCGCCCGAGAGAGCGTGGGTCTCGTGGCGCTCAAAGCCCACCAGACCCACGGCCTTCAGCGCCTCGCGCACGCGCTGCGCGATCTGGGCCGATTCGACCCCTAAGTTCTCGGGACCAAACGCAACATCGTCCTCGACAAGCGTCGCCACAAGCTGGTCGTCGGGATTCTGGAACACCATGCCCGCAGTCGAGCGGATATCGTAGACCAGCTCGGGATCGGACGCGTCCATGCCGTTGACGCACACCGTTCCCGCATCGGGCTGCAGCAGCGCGTTCAAATGCTTGGCAAACGTCGACTTGCCCGACCCGTTTCCGCCGAGGATGCAGAAAAACTCGCCATCCTCGATGTTCAGATCAATGCCATCGAGCGCCGGTGCAGCACCGTCATAGCTAAAGGAAACGCCCCGACACTCAATCATGCGCGGCCTTTGACCTGGTCCTTCTTGGGCGTGATGAGATTAGAGACCGCTTTGTACACCGCCAGCGTCAACACCGAGTTGAGCACGGTCTTGATGAGGTTGAACGGCAGCACGGCGGGAATCATGAGCGGGGCGATCACATCGACCGAGCCATACCAGAACCATACGCCAATAGTAAGGTTTGCGACCATAGACAGCACCGTGGCGGCAAAGACGCCGAGCACCAGGCCAATCACGGCACCCTTATAGGTATGCATCCTCTGGTAGACGATAGCCGCAGGCAGAATATAGCCCAGCGTGGCAACCAAGTTCATAAGCGCGCCGACCCAGTCGCCCGTGGTAAGCGCATGGATAACGATCGCCATAGCGGCAACAGCGGTGCCGGCACCAGGGCCATACGCAAATCCACACACCATCGCCGGCACCAGCGACGGGTCATACGTCAAAAACGGCGCCGAGGGAAGAATGGGCAGCTGTACATACATAAATAGTGCTCCCAAGGCGCACATCAACGCCATGGTAACGAGCTGTTTGGTACTCCACCTATTCGTGTTCTCAAAATGGATATGCTGCGACTGTTCAGACATAAGATCACCTGCCTCTTTCATCCGGACTCTAACCGTTGGTACTGGGATCTCACCAGTTCAGCCGGCATGCGAACCAACGCACACACGGGTCGCGGACTCATCGGCTCGGCGCAGGCACCTCGCCTGCGCCACGGCGTCCCTTTGACACCGCCCGATTTACCGCCAGTGGGGAATTTCACCCCGCCCTGAAACAGCAATTGCAAGTGTAGCACGGGCAGGTTTTCGCGCAAGTATGCCAAGGGTAATTTATGGCGGGGACCAGTTGTCGCAACAACCACGTTCTCCGTTCGCTCCAAAGTAGCGCGCCTTTCGCGCAAAGCGCGAAACAGACACTATGACCCAATCCGAGGGCACGGAAACGACAGGAGCCCCCGCTCGTG
>JAYBVN010000006.1:0-4674 GCA_037320555.1 Collinsella sp.
TTCTTTTTTTATATCATAAGGGCGTTTTTTACAAACCCGCAGGAAATGCGAGCGCAAACAACTACCGTTCACCGATTTGTTTAGTTTTTTCCTTGCCTTTGTACGACGTTCACTCTAGCTGTTATGCCAGCTTTAGCAGGGTAAAGTACCTCTGAGTAGGCTTTAGGACATGTCTTACGATCTGCCCCTAACTTTGCTGGCACCGACGGTGTACGGAGGTCGCCTAAAGGTAGTTTTCTAGGCATGTCCCAAAATCTACCGCATAGGGTGCGCGTGCAAGGGTATCATCTTTCACCAAAATAGTTTCTAGTGTTAGGGGTTTTCGGTGGAAGATACCGATTTCCGTGAACTTGGGCGTCAGCTCCTTACCGAGTTCGGCAGCATGCATCAGCGCATCTCGCGCTTTGCGGACAAAGCCCTCGGCGGCGAGATGGCCGTTATGCGCGCCCTCATACTCGCCGGCGGTTCGCTCACGCCGAGCGAACTCGCTGATCGCGCCTGGGTATCGAGCGCCCGCATCGCCAATATCTTACGCGCCCTCGAAGCCAAGGGCTGGGTCGAGCGCGAGCACTCAAAGACTGACCGTCGTCGCGTACACGTCACGGTGACCGACAAAGGATTCCAGGATCTCGAAATCAAACGTCGGGAATTCGAGAACCGCACTGCGGCTTTCCTCGAGCAGCTCGGCGAAACAGATACCCAAGAGATGGTGCGCCTTCTAAGACGTGCTAACGAAATTATCGACCGCAATCAAGAAAGGAGAGATGCCGAGTGAGGATTCTCAAGCTCTTTAAAAAGCATGTCCTGGCACTGTTCGCAGCTATCGTGCTTATCGTAATCAGCTGCAACGCCGATCTGGCGCTGCCTACCTATATGAGCGACATCGTCGACGTGGGTGTGCAGCAAGGCGGCATCGCCTCGCCCGTGCCCGACACCATTCGCGCCGAATCGCTCGACGACCTCGAACTCTTTATGAGCACCAAGGACGCCAAAGCTGTGGAGGCCGTGTTTAGCAAGGCTGACAAAAACGGCATTCGAACGTACAAGGGCACCGAGGAAGAGCGTGCCGATGGGGGCAAGATTGCCGACATTATGAGCCTGCCCGAAACCGTCGTCCTTTCGCTCAATCAGGGCATCAACGCCGACTCCATGGGCGACATGATGGGCTCGTCCAGCGAGAAAGACAACAACGCTGCCCAGGCCATGCCCACCCCCGAGCAGATGGCAGCGATGACGCCCAAGCAGCTCGCCGAGACGCAGCAGAAGGCCGCAGCGGCGCAGAACATGCAAAAGCAGATCGACGCCGACGGCGGTAAGATCACCATGAAGAGCCTGCGTCTGGGCGTTGAAGGCGGTCTGGTAGACCAAAGTAAGCTTGTCGAGGGCGCCAACGATATGGCGGACAAAATGGGCTCCATGTCGGGCTCCATCGTCACCCAGCGCGCCGTGAGCTATGTGCAGGACGAGTACAAGGCACAGGGCATCGACCCCGCCGACGTGCAGAACGCCTACCTGAGCCGCATGGCGACCACGATGTTTGGGCTGTGCCTGGTGTCGCTCGTCGCCACCATCCTGACCGGCGCCGTGGCGTCGCGCACCGCCTGCTCCATCGCCCGCGACCTGCGCCGCGAGACCTTCAACAAGGTTATGCACTTCTCGCCGGCCGAGGTGGGCAAATTTAGCCAGGCCTCGCTCATCACCCGCTGCACCAACGACATTCAGCAGATCCAGATGGCCGCAACCCTGTTTATCCGCATGTGTCTGATGGCCCCCGTCATGGGCATTGTCGCCGTCATGCGCGTCCTGGCCAACCACACCGGCCTGGAGTGGACCATCGCCGTGGCCATCATCGCGGTCTCGGCCGTCGTCGGCGTGCTCATGGGCCTCACCATGCCCAAGTTCAAAAAGATGCAGAGCTTTGTGGACCGCGTGAACCTTACCGCCCGCGAGCTGCTCGACGGCCTTATGCCCATCCGCTCGTTCAACCGCGAGGAGCATGAGCTCGAGCGCTTTGACAAGGCATCGCTCGACCTGATGACCACGCAGCTCTACACCAACCGCGCCATGAGCTTTATGATGCCGCTCATGATGCTCGTCATGAACTGCATCACCGTGCTTATCGTCTGGTTTGGCGCGCGGGGCGTGTCCGACGGCGTGATGCAGGTCGGCAACATGATGGCGTTTATCTCCTACACCATGCAGATCGTCATGGCGTTTATGATCCTCACCATGGTTTCGGTCATCCTGCCCCGTGCCGAGGTCGCAGCCGAGCGCGTGGAAGAGGTCATCACCTGCCCCACGAGCATCAACGACCCCGCCTCGCCCAAACTGCCCGCGGCCAGCGCGCCGCGCGGTGAGCTCACCTTCCGCGACGTGAGCTTCCAGTATCCCGATGCCCGCGCCGATGTCATCAGCGGCGTGAACTTCACCACGCATGCCGGTCAGATGCTCGGCATCATTGGCTCCACGGGCTCGGGCAAGTCCACGCTCGTGCAGTTGATTCCGCGCCTGTACGACGTCACGGGCGGCAGCATTTCGCTCGACGGCATTGACGTGCGCGACATGACCCTTTCCGAGCTGCGCCGCCGCATTGGTTACATCCCGCAGCAGGGGCGTCTGTTCTCGGGCACTGTCGAGAGCAACCTCAAGTTTGCCGGCGACATGGTAAGCGATGACGACATGCGCCAGGCCGCGCGCATCGCCCAGGCCGAGGACTTTATCGCCGAACGCGAGGGCGGCTACAGCTCCCCCATCAGCCAGGGCGGCTCCAATGTTTCGGGCGGTCAGCGCCAGCGCCTGGCCATCGCCCGCGCGTTGGCCAAAAAGCCCGAGGTCGTGGTGTTCGATGACTCGTTTAGTGCCCTCGACTACAAGACCGACGCGCGCCTGCGCGAAGAGCTGGCCAAAAACGTTACCGACGCCGCGCTCGTGGTCGTGGCCCAGCGCATCGCGACCATCATGCACGCCGACCAGATCATCGTGCTCGACGACGGCCACGTGGTGGGCACCGGTACGCACGAGGAGCTGCTGCGCGGCTGCCCGGCGTACCTGGAGATCGCACAGTCGCAGCTTTCTGCCGAGGAGCTGGGGCTTACCCAAGAAGAGATTGCAGCCGTTATGGAAGGAGGCGAGCGCTAATGGCAGACGAGACCAAGGCTCAAATTCCCAAGCCCACCCGCCAGCGTGGACCCATGGGCCGCATGGGTGGCATGCGCCGTGGCGAAAAGGCCAAGGACTTTAAGGGCACCATGAGGCAGCTGCTCGGGTATATCGGCCAGCACAAGATTGCCGTGTTTGCCGCCGTCGCCTTTGCCGTGTGCTCGGTCATCTTTAATATTGTGGGGCCCAAGGTGCTCGGCCAGGTTACGACCAAGCTGTTTGAGGGCTTGGTTGCCAAGGTCAACGGCACCGGCGATGTCGACTTTGACTGGATTGCCAAGACGCTCGGCTTTTTGCTCTGTCTGTATCTGGCGAGCTCTGCCTGCAGTCTGATTCAAGGCTGGCTCATGACCGGCGTCACGCAAAAGATTTGCTACCGCATGCGCAAGGAGATCGCCGCCAAGATCGCCGTCGTGCCGATGAGCTACTTCAACGGCCACAGCAAGGGCGACGTGCTCAGCCGCATCACCAACGACGTCGATACGCTGGGGCAATCGCTCAACCAGAGCGTGACGCAGCTTATTACGTCCGTCACACAGATTATCGGCGTGCTCATCATGATGCTTTCGATCAGCCTGCCGCTCACCGGCGTCACCGTGCTCACGCTGCCGGCCGCCGCAATTATCTTGATGGTGATGATTCACTTCTCGCAGCCGTACTTCCGCGAGCAGCAGCAGGTCCTGGGTACCGTCAACGGCATTATCGAGGAGGACTTTGCCGGCCAGAACGTTATTCAGGTGTTCGACCGCGCCGAGGCCTCGATCGAGGAGTTCGACCGTCAAAACGACCGCCTGTTTATTAGTGGCTGGCGCTCGCAGTTCCTGTCGGGCCTGATGATGCCGCTTATGAGCTTGGTGGGTAACATGGGTTACGTGGGCGTTGTCGTAGTGGGCGCGCAGCTCGCGCTGACCGGCAATGCCACGCCCGGCGACATCCAGAGCTTTATCCAGTACGTGCGCAACTTTACGCAGCCGGTGCAGCAGCTGGGCAACGTGAGCAACACGATGCAGTCGATGGCCGCTGCCACCGAGCGTGTGTTTGAGTTTTTGGCCGCGCCCGAGGAGGAGCAGAAGGCCGACGCGCGGATTCCCGAGAAGCGCCCCGGTCACGTGGAGTTTGACCATGTCAAGTTTGGCTACACGCCCGACAAGACCATCATCCACGACTTTAGCTGCGAGGCGCAGCCCGGCCAGACCATCGCCATCGTCGGTCCCACCGGCGCTGGCAAGACCACGCTCATTAAGCTGCTGCAGCGCTTTTACGATGTGGACGGCGGCTCGCTGCGCGTCGAGGGCATCGACGTGCGCGATTGGGACCGCGCGGCACTTCGCGGCGAGTTTGCCATGGTGCTGCAGGATACCTGGCTGTTTAACGGCACGATCCGCGAGAACATCCGCTACGGACGCCCCGATGCAAGCGATGCCGAGGTCGAGGCCGCCGCACGCGCCGCACGCTGCGATCACTTTATCCATACGCTCGCCGGCGGCTACGACTTTATGATCAACGAGGAGGGCA
>JAYBVN010000007.1:0-4581 GCA_037320555.1 Collinsella sp.
CCAAGCGTCGCGGCCAGCGTCGCGGCCTTTCGTGGGGCGTCACCAAGGCCGAGAAGGACGAGTACGTTGAGCTGCTCAAGCGCCTAGACCTTGGCCTGGACACACGCCTCAACGCCAAGGTCGGCCTGCTCTCGGGTGGCCAGCGCCAGGCACTCACCCTGCTGATGGCCACGCTCACCAAGCCGCGCCTGCTGCTGCTCGACGAGCACACGGCGGCCCTCGACCCCAAGACGGCATCGAAGGTGCTCAACCTGACCGAGGAGATCGTCGACGAGAACCACCTGACCACGCTCATGGTCACGCATAACATGAACGACGCCATCCGTCTGGGCAACCGTCTGATCATGATGCACGAGGGCCACGTGATCTACGACGTGGCGGGCGACGAGAAGAAATCGCTCACCGTCGCCGACCTACTTCAGAAGTTCGAGGAGGTCTCGGGCGGCGAGCTCGCCAACGACCGCATGCTGCTGAGCTAAAACCTGCCAAAGAGGGACAGGTTTATTTTGGCAGGTTTTATCTGCACAAACGTCAAAACCGCCGCAAAGGGACAGGCGCCCTTGCGGCGGTTTTCGCATATCATGTCGATAATCCAGCGTCAGCAGGGACCACTGGTCAAGAACTAAGGAAACTGCCTTGAGAAGATCTCTTCCCCGCCGTGCAAACCTTATACCCACCAAGAAGCCCGTCCGAATTTGATCGGACGGGCTTCTTGGTGGGTATCATGGTTGGACGATCATAAGGAGGTTTTCCCTACATGGATTTGTTTGAGCCGATTCTTCATTTCTTTGAGCAACGGTGGGTCCACAACATCATCTGGGCCGTCATCTTGGCGATAGGCACCGCCGTCGCCGCCAAGGTCGTATCCAAGACCCTGAATCATCTGCTTAACCGAGACGATAACCCGCTTCCGGCATCGAGTATCTTCATCAACATCGCGCGCGCCGTCATTTGGATGATCGGCGGCAGCTTTATCCTCGACAACTGCTTTGGCATTAACGCAAACGCGCTCGTCGCCGCTCTTGGCGTCGGCGGCATCGCCATCTCGCTCGGCTTTCAGGACACGCTGTCAAACCTTATTGGCGGCATGCAGGTTACGTTTATGGGCATCATCAAGCCTGGCGACAATATCGAGGTCGGCGGCGTGTCGGGCGTGGTCCAGGACATCACCTGGCGCCACACGACCATCGAAGATGCCTGCGGGCAGACCATCATCGTCCCCAACTCCAACATCTCCAAGAACACGCTCGTGCATTTGATGCCCTTTGGGCGCGTGGCTGTGCCCGTTGCCGTAAAGGACACGTCCAAGTGGGCCTCGCTCGACGCGCTGGCAGACGAGCTGACCAGCGCCACCAAGGCCGCCGTGCTTCCCATCTCGGGCTTTGACAAGGAGCCGTATGTGCTCTTTAGCGAGATCGGCGACTTTGGCATTAAGGGCAAGATCATCTTTATCGTCAGCGACGACAGCACCACTTTCACCGCTGCCGACGCCTGCATCCGCGCCATCGCCCCCATCATTGCCTAAACCACCACAAAGGGGACAGGCACCTTTGTTGTGGTTTTCATTCGTGGTACCATGGTTCATATAGTTGTTTAAACGACTAAGGGAGCAACATCATGGAAGAGGCCTACCGTCAAGCACGCAAGCGCGGCGAGCAAGGACGTCGACGCGCCATTAGTCAAAGCGAGTATCCGTACCTCACGGACCTCGATAGCTTGGTTGCCCAGCTCCCCTTAGGCCAGCGAGAGAATGTCGGCCTGAGAGACATTCCGCTCGAAATGGTCGTCGGTACGGTTACCAAGGGCCGTCAGTCCGCCTTTTCATGCAACTTTATGCCCCTGCTGCCGTTTGGCACCGAGTTCGCCCGCAAGTGGTCCAACCTCTACGACATCCAGGTAACCGAGGGTTATCGCGACCCCATCATCGTCACCGAGTTCATGCATCGGTTCTATGTCCAGGAAGGCAACAAACGCGTCAGTGTCCTCAAATTCCTGGACGCCCCGACGGTTTCGGCCAAGGTCACCCGTCTCTACCCCGGCAAATGGGATTCCGTCGAAAGCCGCCTGTACGGCGAGTTCTGCGCGTTTTGGCGCGTCTGCCCCCTATACGAGATCGAGTTCTCGCGTGAGGGAAGCTACGAGACGCTCGCCAAGATGCTCGGTCAGAACCTTATCGAAAAATGGCCGCAGAAAAAGGTCGACTACCTGCGCCACACTTTCCTGCTCTTTAAGCGTGCCTACCTTCGCGCAGGCGGCGATCACCTGGACATTACGCCCGCCGACGCCATGCTCGTCTACCTCAATGTGTACAACCAGGACCGCCTGCTGGATACGCCAACGGATATCGTCGTAAACCGCCTGTGCAAGATCTGGCGCGAGCTGGTCATTGCCGGCAAAAATGACGAGGACAAGGTCGATCTTGTCGAAGCACCGAGCGTCGACGAGGAGGAGACGCCCGCCAAGTCCACCTCTAGCGTGCTCAACTTCTTTATGGGCAAGACCGTCTACTCGACGGCCAACCCCCTGCGCATCGCCTTTATCCATGAGTTCCCCTGTGCGACGTCGAGCTGGGACAGCCTGCACGACCAAGGGCGTCAGTATCTCGATGAGTACTTTGGCGGCATCGTGCGCACCGAGGCATTCGAGGACTGCCACGATCCGGACGCGTTCTACGCTGCCGTGGAAACCGCCGTCAAGCACGGGGCGAAGGCCATCTTCTCGACTTCACACCGCCTGATGGAATATACGCTCAGGGCCGCCGTCGAGTATCCCCAGGTGCGATTCCTCAACTGCTCCATCGGCCTTCCCCACCAAAGCGTCCGTTCGTACTTTGGCAAGATGTACGAGGCAAAGTTCCTGCTGGGCGCCCTTGCCGCCAGCATGGCGGACAACCATCGCATTGGTTACCACGCATCGGTCTTCGCCTCGGGCGCACTCAGCGAAATCAACGCCTTTGCGATTGGCGCCTCGTTGCTCGATCCCCGCGCGCAGGTAATCCTCACCTGGGGCGATGTGCCCGCCGGCGGTCTTGCCGAGGCCATGTGCCGCGAAGGCGTGAGCGTCATGACCGGCGCTGACATGTCAAAGTCGCTCGAAGACCCTACGGCCTACGGACTCCACCGCCTGGTCGATGGCAAAGTTGCCGGCATCGCCATGCCGGTATGGAACTGGGGCCGATACTACGAGCTTATCGTGCGCAGCTTGCTGCATGGCACGTGGGACGAAACCAGCGACGACAGCCAGGTTCGCGCCGTCAACTACTGGTATGGCATGAGCTCGGGCGTCATCGACATTCGCTACGCTCCGGGCCTGCCCTATCAGACGCGCAAGCTCGTTCAGCTGCTCCGCAATGGCATCGTCGAGGGTTCCATCAATCCCTTTGGCGGTGAGCTCCATAGCCAAGACGGCGTGGTGCAGATCGAGGGCTTTCCCCCGCTGCCGAGCACGCAAATCGTCGAGATGGACTGGCTGGCAGACAACGTGGTGGGCACCATTCCGCAGCTCGACGATGAGCCGAAAGTCCGCGCCCTATGAAGATCCTTGCCGTAGCCGATACCGAAGAACGATGTCTTTGGGAGTGTTTTCACAAGGAACGCTTTGAGAGTGTCGACCTGATTTTGTCCGCTGGCGATCTGGACCCGGACTATCTTGAGTTTTTGGTCACCGTCATCAACAAACCGCTCATCTACGTGCGCGGCAATCACGATGACCGCTATGCACGTCATGCACCGGGCGGCTGTATCTGCGTCGAAGACACCGTGTACGTGTATCGCGGCGTCCGCATTGCGGGGCTTGGCGGCTCCATGCGCTACCGGGATGGCGCCAACATGTACACCGAGCGCGAGATGGCCAAGCGCGTGCGCAAGCTGTCACGCAAAGTGAGGATGGTCGGCGGCTGCGATATCCTGCTGACCCATGCGCCCGCCGCCGGCATGGGCGACCTGGATGATCTGCCACATCGAGGATTCGAATGCTTTAACACAGCGCTCGAGTCCTGGGGGGCCGACTACATGGTGCACGGGCATGTGCACCAATGCTATGGCCACGATTTTCAACGTGAGCGTCGGCATGCATGCGGAGCAACAATCATCAACGCCTGCGGCTATACGCAGTTTGAACTTGACGAAACGCACTACCCCATCCGTGGCTGGCAGGCAGCCTGGCTCAATTCGCAAACCATGCACCGCGAACTCAAGCGCCACGAGGCCATCGAGTCCTCTACCGCCAGAACGCCCTGGTAACCACCTTTAAGGCTTGACGCTGCGCCGGCCCCAAGCACCCCATCTCGCCCCTCAGACCGTCGCTCGCGTACCAAAGTACGCGTCGCTCCTCTTTCGGGGCGACCTGGGGCACTTGGAACCGGCTCGCTGCGATGCCATACCATTGACACCAAAGTGCCAAAACCACCACAAAGGTGCCTGTCCCCTTTGTGGTGGTTTTGGCCCGAGATAGCAAGAAACCCGGTCCTGCACGAGGCAGAACCGGGTTTCATTAGCAATGCTTGCTTTGCTCAGGCAGTAACTGTTAGTTACTCAGCCAGGAAGTCACGCTGGACAGCGGGATCGACCTTGACGCCAGGGC
>JAYBVN010000008.1:0-8137 GCA_037320555.1 Collinsella sp.
GGCGACAACCATACCGCTCGGGTCGCACACATCGAGCACATCGCCCTCGGCAAACGTGCCATCGACCTCGCGAATACCCACCGCGAGCAAGGAAGAGCCACGGCTGACCAGCGCCTTCGCGGCGCCGTCATCGACCGTCACCGAGCCATGCGCCTTGTCTCCCAGCGCGATCCACAGCTTGCGGGGCGCAATGTCCAGACGCTCCGCCGGCGGATCGAACAGCGTGCCCACACTCTCGCCGCGAGCGAGGCGCACGAGCGCATCGGGCTCCTCGCCCGAGCATATCACGCTCTGAATGCCCGCCGTCATCAGAATGCGGCTCGCGCGGATCTTGGTAATCATGCCGCCCGTGCCCACCGATGTGGAAGAATCGCCCGCCGAGGCGATGATCTTGGCATCGATCTTATGCACGACCGGGACAAACTCGGCCGTTGGGTCCTCGTGCGGATTGGCGGTATAGAGCCCATCGATGTCCGAGAGCGTCACGCACAGATCGGCAGAAACCAAGCAGCTTACGAGCGCCGCCAGCGTGTCGTTGTCGCCAAACTTGATCTCGTCGACAGTAACGGTATCGTTCTCGTTGACAACAGGCACCACGCCAAGCTCCACCAGGCGCAGCAGGGCGTCACGTGCGTGCAGGTAGGACGTGCGGCGGGCCGTATCGTGGCGCGTGAGCAGCACGAGCGAGGTGAGCAGGTCGCGCGCATGAAACTCCTCGTCGTAGGCCGACGAGATGATACACTGACCGGCCGAGGCGCAGGCCTGCAGGCTCGGCAGGTCACCGACCGGCTTGCGGTCGAAGCCCAGCACGGGATAGCCACAGGCGATAGCGCCCGAGCTCACCACGACCAGACGCCAGCCGAGCTTGCGCAGGGCTGCGGCCTGGTCGGCAAGCCCGCCGATAAAGGCGCGGTTGACCTTGCCGTCGGCACCCACCACCGTGGACGAACCAATCTTTACCACCATCGTTTTATAAGAAGTCGTCATACGTCAAACCAATCGAATGTTGAGCAGGCGGGCGAGAAAATGATCCGTTTTCCTCCGTCGCATGCGGATCACCGGAGAAGCCGCAAGGCCAACTGATCCGCTTTCCTCCGTCCCCTTCGGATCATTTTGCCCAGGGAAAGGCGGAAGCCGCAGCCATGTTCTTGCGCACGAGCTCGTCGCGCACCTGTGCCAGGCCCTGCTCCATGCCCACCACATAAGTCTGCGGGTACAGGAAGCGCTTGTAGACCGGATCCAGATGGTCCAGTGCCCAGGTGCAACGCTCGCGTGCGTCCTCAATGCTCTCACGCGGAGCCACCGCACTGCCATCGCGCACGATCGGCACCAGCAGCTCGCGATACTCAAGTTCGGACACGTCGGTCACCAGGGCGGCATCATTCACGGCCACGAGGGTATTGCCGCGCGCGGCGCCCTCCCCCGCCAGATGGTCCTCGTCGTAGATCATGTCGCAGACCGGGCCGCCAAAGCCGTCGTAATAACGGCGCACGCGCTGCACGCCCGGGATCGTGCGCTTGTAGGGCTGCTCGGAGAGCTTGACCACCGGCGTCCATGGATCTGCCTCGCTCGCACGGCGGGCGGAAAGCTTGTACACGCCACCCAGCGCCGGCTGGTCATAGCAGGTCGCGAGCTTGGTACCCACGCCAAAGCTATCGATGGGCGCGCCCTGGTCCAGCAGCGACTGAATCGTGTACTCGTCAAGATCGTTGGAAACCGAGATCCCCACATAGGGCAGGCCCTCGGCATCAAAACGGCCGCGAACATACTTGGAGAGCTTGGCGAGGTCGCCGGAGTCGATGCGAATAGCCGACAGACGCTCGCCCACCGTCTCCATCTCCTTGGCAACCGTAATGGCATGCTCGCAGCCCTCGCGCACGTCATAGGTGTCGATGAGCAGCGTACAGTTCTTGGGGCTCGACTTGGCAAAGGCGCGGAAGGCCTCGAGCTCGGAATCGAAGCTCATCACCCAGCTGTGCGCATGCGTGCCAAAGACGGGAATACCATAGCGGCGGCCGGCGAGCACATTGGACGTAGAGGAGCAGCCGGCAACGTAGCTCGCGCGCGCAACGGCCAGGCCGCCATCGGGACCCTGGGCGCGGCGCAGGCCAAACTCCGCCACGGGGCGACCGTCGGCGGCGAGCACCACGCGCGCCGTCTTGGTGGCGACAAGCGTCTGGAACCCGACGATGTTGAGCAGCGCCGTCTCAAGCAGCTGGCACTCGAGCGCAGGACCGGTGACGCGCACCATGGGCTCGCGCGGAAAGACGAGCTCGCCCTCGGGGACGGCGTCGATATTTACATGCGCACGAAAATCGCGCAGGTAGTCGAGGAATGCGGACTTGAACATCGCGCCGCCGGCAGGGGCCTCAAGCGAGGCGAGGTAGTCGATATCCTCGGGCGTAAAGCGCAGGTTCTCGACGAGCTCGGGCAGCTCGGCGGTGCCGCACATGACGGCATAGGCGCTGCCAAAGGGATGGTCGCGGTAAAACGCGGTAAAACAACCCTGCTCATTGGCCTTGCCGCTCTCCCACAGGCCCTGGGCCATAGTGAGCTCGTACAGATCGGTGAGCATTGCAATGTCGGTGGGATGCGAGATGTCGGTCAAAGCCATGGGGCGACCTTTCGGATGTGTGGTGCAGAATTTGAGGGTTGGACGAGAGCAGAGCATGCGGACATGACGCCCGATGCGAGTCGGTTAGAGCAGGCCCATGCTGGTCAGGATCGTGTAGCCCATAAAGATGACAAACGCGATGAGGGCAAGGACAATGATGATTTTTTGAGCCGGCGCCATGCCAGGGATCTCGTTCTCGCCCATAGGCTCCTTGGAGGTAACCATGCGCTGGGCAAAGGTCATCTCGTCACGGCTCGGCTTGGGCTCGACGGACTTGGGACGGGCGGCCTTTTTAGGCTGAGGTTTGGGCGCGGCAGGTGCAGGCTTCGCAGCAGCGGGCTTGGGTGCGGGCGCGGGCGCCGATGCGGATGCGGCGTTCGCGGCGGCCTCCTCGGCCTTCGCACGCTCGGCACGCAGGGCAGCCAGCTCCTCACGCTCGCGACGGGCCTCTTCCCGAGCCTCGCGGCGGGCCTTCTCAGCGCGGAGCTCTTCCAACTCGGCGCGCTCCTCGTCGGACAATGGTTGGGACTCAAGCTCGGCCATGGTATAGCCCTTTCTTTTAAAAAAAGCCGCCGACACAATGTCAGCGGCTTATCAAATCCATGGGTGGAGACGAAGGGAGTCGAACCCTCGGCCTCTGCCATGCGACGGCAGCGCTCTCCCAACTGAGCTACGTCCCCAGGACAAGTCGATATTTTACCTACGGCTCGCCAACTGTCAACGCCCAATAACCAGTCTTTTTGGGACGCGGCTATTTTGACAACTTTTCGAACAGGCGATCCTCTCGATGATTTTTTAATCCCCGTCCCAGAAAAATCATCAGCGTGCGCTCTACTTTGCGCTGGTGAGGACGCCGGTGGTGTCGAAGGCGGGGGTGAAGCTCTCGTCTACCGCGCCGCCCTCTTGCCAGAACATTGTCGTAAAGCCCAGGTCGTCGGCATGGTCGAGCACCTGCTCGTACTCCTCGCGCGTCACGGCGCGCGCCAACTCGCCGCCCTGCTCGCGCATGAGCGCATTGGGCGTGTACTGGTTCATGACCGAGATCGGCACGTCGCCCACCGTCTGCCACACCAGGTCCAGCACGCGACACGAATCGTCCGCATGTCCCGGCAGCACCAGGTGGCGCACGATCATGCCACGCTTCATGAGCCCGTCCTCGTCCACCAGCTCTCCCCCGCGGCGCTCGATCTCGCGCGCCATCTGCGCCAGGCCCGACACGGCCACGCGCGGGTAGTCCTTAATGTGGGAGAGCGACCGTGCAAGCCCCGCATCGGCATATTTAAAGTCGGTAAGCCACACGTCGACCAGATCGCCGAGCGCCGCCACGGCACTCGCGCGCTCATAACCGCTCGTGTTGTAGACGATCGGGATAACCAGTCCGCGCGCCCGTGCCGCGGCAATCACGGCAGGCAACAGGTGCGCATAGTGCGTCGCCGTCACCAAATTGATGTTGTTGGCACCCTGGTCCTGCAGTTCCAGCATAATCTCGACCAGGCGCTCAGGCGAAATCTCAAGGCCAAAATTGCCGGTCGAGATCTCGTGGTTCTGGCAGTAGGTACATTTAAGCGAGCAACCGCTAAAGAAGATCGCGCCCGAACCGGCCTCGCCCGAGATAGGCGGCTCCTCCCACATATGAAGCGCGGCGCGGGCCACCTTGAGCGTGTCGTTAGCACCGCAGACGCCGTGCGCGCCCTCATCGCGCGCCGCACCGCAACGGCGCGGACACAAATGGCAGGCGGGCGAAAAAAGTTCGGTCAACGACGTCGGCATAAAAACATGCTCCAAAACAACGATTCAGCAGCTCAAACGTAAAGGGCCAGACCGGGTAGACGGCTCCGTCCCTAAGGCGCCGTAATCGTCCGACACGATTTTTGTAATGTCAAGACTGGAATCGATAAAGTGCCGCTTTATGATGTAGTTATTCCGCCCCCCGCGGAGCAACTGGGTGAACCGTCGCGTTTATTTAGGGAGCCCACACAGTCGTGCCTAGTACAGGTATCCTTCGTTGTTAAGGACGCTGGAACAGTCGATGAGGGCACCCACCTGTTTTAGGTGGGTTCATTTTCGTAACGTGGGGGGTGGTTTTCTTTTGCCGAAAATCACCATACAGTCCATATGGATCCCCGCCGGCATCCCGACAAGCCATCGACAACATTCCAATATCTGGTATGCGCGTGATAATCGCACGGTGCAAACCTCCGCACCCCCCTCGGTCGAGTATCATGGGACAGCTATGCCATTTCCGCGTAGCAACCTTTGACCTTTTCCTTCGACGCTTGGCGGTTTTTAGATTCATGGCTTCATCCCCGAGCTACATACCGTACCTATGCGTGGCAGCGGCGGCTTTTATCACGACCTTCCTCGCGGTGCCCCTGGTCAAGCGCTTGGCAATTAAGCTCGATGCCGTCGACTATCCTTCTAAGCGCCGCATCAACACCAAGCCCATCCCGCGTTTGGGCGGAACGGCGGTGTTTTTGGGCCTGGTCGTTGCCTGCATTGTGCAAATCCTAGGCACCTGGTACCTAGGCTGGCCACCCGTCCTGGTGCCGCACCCGCGCCTTCACATTAGCTATCCCATGCTGGCGCTCTCCTTTACCGTCATCTTTGCGACCGGCGCTATCGACGACGTCTTCCAGCTCACGCCCAAGCAAAAGCTGGCCGGACAGGTCCTCGCCGCGCTTATCGCCTGCATGGGCGGCCTAAAAATCGGCGTCATCGTCAACCCGTTTGCTCCCGGCGAGATCATGCTCGGATGGCTCGCCTACCCCATCACCGTAATCTATCTGGTGGCATTCACCAACATCATTAACCTCATCGACGGCCTCGACGGCTTGGCCACGGGCATCTGCGGCATCGCCTCGTTCACCATGTTTTCGATGGCCGTTCTCTCGGGCCGCATCGACGCCGCCGCGCTCTCCATTGCGCTCTTTGGCGCCTGTCTGGCCTTTTTGCGCTACAACTTCAACCCCGCAAGCATCTTCTTGGGCGACTCGGGGTCGCTGCTTCTGGGCTTTGCGCTGGGCTCCATCTCGCTGCTCAACGTGAGCCGCACCGCCGCACTCACCTCGCTTATCATCCCGCTCATCGTTGCCGGCGTGCCTATCATCGACACGTTTAGCGCCATCGTGCGCCGCAAGCGCGCCCACATTAGCATCGGGCAGGCCGACAAGGGCCACATCCACCACCGCCTGATCCAAGAAGGCTACAACCAAAAACAGGCTGTGCTGCTCATCTATGCCTGGTGCATTATGCTTTCGGCCGGCGCCGCCGCCATCAATCAGGTCGAGGTGCCCATGCGCGTGCTCATCTTTACCGTGCTTGCCATTGGCTCGGCGGCCTTTGCCAAGCACCTGCACCTGTTTGAACCCGTGCTGCGCCACCATTACAACAAGCGCACGCACGAGGACGAACTGGTCACCCCCGACGACCCCGCCTTTAAGCAGGAGGAGCAGGCAGCCGAGGAGCGCAAAGAAGAGCGCCACCACAAGCTCTAGGGCAAGCTGCCGAGGATGTGCCAAGGCACCGTTAGCCAAGCACGGCCGCGCCGCACCCATCGCACATGCCGCACCACGCGCGTCCCTCTCCCGCCCCTCGCCTACTTACGCACCACCCCTCCAATAAACGCGTTATCATCTTGACCCATGAACATACGTTAGGAGCAATCATGCCAAACGAGAACAGCTACGAAGTCGCGCTGCAAAAGAGCAACGCCATTCGCGAGGGCCTGACCAAGACGCCCGAGAAGTTCACCATGCTCACCGGCGACCGCCCCACCGGCCGTCTGCACCTGGGCCACTACTTCGGCACCCTCAAGGGCCGTGTTGAGCTGCAGAACATGGGCGCCAAGACCAACGTGCTCATCGCCGACTACCAGGTCATCACTGACCGCGACACGACCGAGCACATCCAGGACAACGTGTACAACATGGTCATGGACTACCTTGCCTGCGGTATCGATCCCGACAAGACCATGATCTACGCGCACTCCGCCGTGCCCGCCGCCAACCAGCTCATGCTGCCGTTCCTGTCGCTGGTGTCCGAGGCCGAGCTGGCGCGCAACCCCACGGTCAAGGCCGAGATGGAGGCCTCGGGCCACGAGCTCACCGGCCTTCTGCTCACCTACCCGGTGCACCAGGCCTGCGACATCCTGTTCTGCAAGGGCAATGTGGTGCCCGTCGGCCGCGACCAGCTGCCGCACATCGAGCTCACCCGTACCATCGCCCGCCGCTTTAACAACCGCTACGGCAAGGTATTTCCCGAGGTCGAGGCGCTGCTGTCCGAGACCCCGCTGCTGCCCGGCCTTGACGGTCGCAAGATGAGCAAGAGCTACGGCAACGCCATCAATATTTCGATGACCGCCGAGGAAACGGCCAAGCGCATCAAGAAGAGCCAGACCGACTCCGAGCGCATGATCACGTTCGACCCCGAGAACCGCCCCGGTGTGTCCGGCCTGCTTTCGACGGCTGCAATCTGCACCGGTCGCTCCGAGGTCGAGATTGCCGAGGAGATTGGCATGGGCGGCTCCGGCCAGCTCAAGAAGTACGTGACCGAGGCCGTCAACGAGTACTTCGCCCCGATCCGTGAGCGTCGTCAGCGCTACGAGAACGATCTGGACTACGTGAAGGACGTGCTGCACGAGGGCAACCGTCGCGCCAACGAGATCGCCGAGCAGACCCTGGCCGAGGTTCGGGACGCCATGGGCATGGTGTACTAGACCGACCTGCTGGTTTGAACTTTCGATTGCTATAGGGCGGGCGCTACGGCGTCCGCCTTTTTTGGAGCCGGACCGCTTCGGCTCCGTCCATCGCACCCCCTCGACAAACAGGAACAGGCCCGCCGGCAGTTAGCTGCCAGCGGGCCTGTTCCCGAAGTACACCGTTGAATCGCACAGAGGGGAGGGATGCGAATCAAACTCAACAGGGCAGGCTTTTTCATCGCCTATTGCCTGCTCCCTTGCTGAAACCAATATAGTTCACCGTGGTTTACTTTCTGACGGCAAAGTACGCCGCCACACCTTCTCCATAAGTTAGCTCTGGTAAACCTACAGTGTAAAACCACCACAAAGGGGACAGGCGCCTTTGTGGTGGTTTTCGCCACGGAAGAACCGCTAGAGCCCGGCAGGCCAGCGACAGGCGGCCAAGTCGACGTGCATGTCGTCCTTAAACGCCACACCTTCCCCTAGCAAAAGCTCACGTTGAGCATCGGGACCGCCAAAAGCGAAGCCCTCGCATATGTGCCCGTCGGCAAACACCACGCGGTGACAGGGAATCTCGCCGGGGCGCGGATTACTATGCAGGGCATACCCCACGTACCGCGCACTTCGTGGACGACCGGCAAGCAGCGCCACCTGGCCATACGTGGCGACCATCCCCTCGGGGATCTGCTCGACCACCTCGTACACCCGTTCAAAAAAGCCCTCAGACGCCATTGCTCGCTCCCTTCCACCCGGAAAAGCATAAACCACCACAAAGGTGCCTGTGAACTGCGCCCCGAAACTTGGACTGAATAAATAGCGACTACGCC
>JAYBVN010000009.1:0-8414 GCA_037320555.1 Collinsella sp.
GAGGGCGGAGGCGGGGCATGCCCCGCCTCTTACACCACATCTCTGCGCGCTACCGTCGAAATGGCGATGAATACACGATTTTGATCTAACTGTTAGTCCTTATAATGGACATATGTTGCGTAACTTAAGCAAATACTGTCTTTTTATATGTTGCAAACAAAGTAGCAGTACTCATTTTTGCCATTTTTTGACCACGGCCTTTGTGACAGACGTGCTGGCGGGTTCGAATCCCCCCTGCGATGGGCCTGAAAAAAGAAAGGCCTCCATCGCTGGAGGCCTAACAATTCGGTGGTGGGCGATGAGGGATGTCGCGTGCGGCTGACGCCGCCCGCTTTCGCTTCGGGCCTACGGCCCTCGCGTGCTGCGCTGGAAAACGCTTGCGCGTTTCCTCAGCTCCGCACCCTGTCGGGTTCGAATCCCATGCGCTGGGCCCAAAAAAAGAAAGGCTTCCATTGCTGGGAGCCTATCAAATCAGTGGTGGGCGATGAGGGATTCGAACCCCCAGCCTTGTGCGTGTAAAGCACCTGCGCTAACCGTTGCGCCAATCGCCCGTGCGGAGAGAGTATAGCAAAACAATCGCCCCATTCACCTCATATCCATTAAAGGTAACCGGCGCGTGTCACAGCGGAGCTGATTCAGTTGAGATTGCCTGAACATTCCGCCCCTCTTTACGCCCTCGGGTATACTCAAAAGCTACTGATTCGATTTGATGCCCAGCAACAGCAGAGGGGATAGTATATGTGCGGTTTTGTCGGTTTTGTCGGTGGGACGGATAACCAATCCGAGGTGCTCACCAAGATGATGGACCGCATCGTCCATCGCGGTCCCGACATGGGCGGTCAGTTTATCGACGGCCGCGTTGCCCTCGGCTTCCGCCGCCTGTCGATCCTCGACCTGACCGAGGCTGGCGCCCAACCCATGGCCAACGAGGACGGTAGCGTCGTCATTGTCTTCAACGGCGAGATCTACAACTTCCAAGAACTCCGTTCCGAGCTCGAGGCCAAGGGCTACAAGTTCCACTGCGGCGCCGACACCGAGAGTCTCCTGCACGGCTACGAGGAGTGGGGCGAGGCCGTCCTCGATCGCCTGCGCGGTATGTACGCCTTCGTCATCTGGGACAAAAAGAAGAACAAGCTTTTTGGCGCCCGCGACATCTTTGGCATCAAGCCGCTTTACTACTATCCCATGGCCGATGCGGGCGACGGCGCTCCGGGCGTGCTCTTTGGTTCCGAGATCAAGAGCTTCCTGGACTACCCGCACTTCCACAAGGCGGTCAACAAAAAGGCTCTGCGTCCGTACATGACGCTGCAGTATTCGGCAACCGAGGAGACCTTCTTCGAGGGTGTCTACAAGCTGCCGCCGGCGCACTACTTTACCGTCGATATTCCGACCGGCAAGATGAACATCGAGCGCTACTGGGATTGCGATTACTCTGCCGTCGAGAAGCCGTTCGAGGAGTATGTCGACGAGCTGGACGAGGTCGTGCACGAGAGCGTCGAGGCCCATCGCATCGCCGACGTCAAGGTCGCGTCGTTCCTCTCCGGTGGCGTCGATTCCAGCTACATCGCCGCTTGCCTCATGCCCGACAAGACCTTCTCGGTGGGCTTTGACTACAAGAACTTCAACGAGACCAACTACGCCAAGGAGCTTTCCGATAAGCTCGGCGTCGAGAACGTTCGCAAGATGATTACCGCCGACGAGTTTTTCGGTGCGCTCGAGGACATCCAGTATCACATGGACGAGCCGCAGTCCAACCTGTCTTCCGTGCCGCTGTGGTTCTTGGCCGAGATGGCCCGCAAGGACGTCACCGTCGTGCTTTCGGGCGAAGGCGCCGACGAGCTCTTTGGCGGCTACGCCTACTACGAGGATACGGTCCCGGTGCGCAAGTACAAAAAGATGGTGCCGCTGCCCATCCGTCGCGCGCTCGGTAACCTGGCGCTGCATATGCCGTACTTCAAGGGACATAACTTCCTGGTCAAGGGTGCCGAGATCCCCGAGAAGTCGTTCCTGGGACAGGCTCTGGTATGGCCGGAACGCGAGGTCGACGGCGTGCTCAAGCCCGAGTACAACACCGGCGACGGCGCCTTCGAGCTCGCTGCACCCATCTACGCACGCGTGAAGGGTCAGCCCGAGCTGGTCAAGAAGCAGTACCTGGACATGAACATGTGGCTCCCGGGCGACATTCTGCTCAAGGCCGACAAGATGTGCATGGCGCACTCGCTGGAGCTGCGCGTACCCTTCCTGGACCGCAAAGTCATGGAATTCGCCGAGCACATTCCCGACCGCTACCGCATCAACGAGAACGGCAACAAACAGGTACTCCGCCACGCTGCCAACAAGTCGCTGCCCGATGAGTGGGCCACTCGTCCCAAGGTGGGCTTCCCGGTGCCGATTGTCTACTGGCTGCGCGAGCAAAAGTGGTACGACTATGTCAAGGAGTACTTCACCGCGCCGTGGGCAAGCGAGTTCTTCAATACCGACGAGCTCATGCACCTGCTCGATCTGCACTTTGCGGGCAAGGGCGATTTCCAGCGCAAGATCTATACGCCGCTCGTGTTCCTAGTGTGGTACAAGCGCTTCTTTATCGACGAGGACCAGCCCGCTGTTCAGGCTGCCTAGCCTCGGCTTACGAACGCCTGCGCGTAACGGCTCCTCCGGGAGCCGTTTTTGCGTGGGTGCGTTTCAGTTACTATAAAACCGTCCCTGCCAAATGGCTGAGAAAGGTGAAAGATGCACCATTCGGATTCCGCGACCGTGACCACGGTCGATACGCTTGCCAAGCTTCTCGATGTGTGCGGCGAGCTGCGCGCATCAGAGCAGGTTGACGAGCGCGCCGTGACCGGCTGCTCGTTTGATTCGCGCGCGGTCTCGGCAGGTGACGTATTCTTTTGCAAAGGTGCTGCCTTTAAGCCCGCGTTTTTGAGCATGGCGCTCGATGCGGGCGCCGTCGCATTTGTGTGCGAGGAGTCGCTGGTCGAGTCTCTGGAGCCGCTGGCGCAGGAGAGCGGTGCTGCGATGCTGGTTGTTGATAGTGTTCGCACGGCCATGGCCCTGTTGCCGCCGGAGGTCTACGACCGTCCCGACCACGACGTCAAGATCGTGGGCATCACCGGCACCAAGGGAAAGACCACGGCCGCTTTTATGCTCCAGTCCATCATCAAGGCGGCGGGCGAGTCCTGCGGCATGATCGGCTCGGTGAGTACCGACGATGGTATCGAGTGCTACGAGAGCACCAACACCACGCCCGAGGCCCCCGAGGTTTGGCGCCATATCGCCAACTGCCGCACGTCCGGTCGCCAGTCCATGGTCATGGAGGTCTCGAGCCAGGCGCTCAAGTACCAACGCGTCGAGAATCTGCCGTTTGACGTGGCGTGCTTCCTCAACATCGGCCGCGACCACATCTCGCCGATCGAACACCCCACGTTTGAGGATTATTTTGAGAGCAAACTCAGGATCTTTGACCAGGCAAAGACCGCCGTGGTGAATCTAGGCACCGAAGAGGTTGACCGTGTGCTAGAGGCAGCGTCGACGGCCGAGCGCTTGGTGACCGTTGGCGTCGAGCATCCCGAGGCAAGTCTGTGGGCGAGCGACGTACGCATGGTCGGCTTTAGCATCGAGTTCAACTTGCATGGCTTGTGTGCCGACGAGTCCGAGGCGGGGGAGAAGGTCCTGCTGGGTATCGCGGGCGACTTTAACGTGGAGAACGCGCTGGTCGCTATCGCCGCTGCGCGCGAGATCGGCATCGGTATCGATGCCATCAAGAAGGGCCTCTCAAAACTGCGTGTGCCGGGCCGTATGGAGGTCGTGGAGTCGAAGGACGGCCGCGTGATTTGTGTCGTCGACTACGCGCACAACCAGCTTTCGTTCCGCTCGCTTTTCTCGTCGGTCAAGCGCGCGTTTCCCGCTAGTCCGGTCATTGCGGTGTTTGGCGCTGCCGGCGGCAAGGCGCAGGAGCGCCGCGAGCAGCTTCCGCGCGAGGCCGCACCGTATTCCGACCTGATGATCTTTGCCAATGAGGACCCGGCTCACGAGGACCCGATGAAGGTCTGTCGCGAGC
Organism: Collinsella sp.; assembly: GCA_037320555.1. Taxonomy (GTDB): domain Bacteria; phylum Actinomycetota; class Coriobacteriia; order Coriobacteriales; family Coriobacteriaceae; genus Collinsella. The sequence continues at coordinate 4,058 of JAYBVN010000009.1, forward strand.
TTGCCGAACATGTTCCCGACGATACGCCGAACAAGATCATCCTCGATCGCGAAGCCGCTGTGCATGCGGCGTTCAAGGCGGCGCGCGAGGAGTACGTCAACCCCGATGCTCCCACCATTGTCTTGCTGCTGGCAAAGGGTGACGAGGAGCTCATGCACGTGGGCGACGAGTTCGTGCCCATCGAGAGCGACCTTTCGCTGGCCAATCGCCTGATCGATGTTACCCAGTTTGACTAATGAACCATGATGGCGGCGGCGCCCTGAGTGCGCTGTCGCCATAAGCGTGTTCCCTCAATCAAAACATGCCGTCCAAGTCCAAACCCTTCTACGTAAACGGAGTAACCATGTCCCACAATACCCTGCCGACCGTCGCTGAGCTTTCGGGCGAGATGCGCGAGCGCTTGGCCAAGGTCAAGTACGTCTTTACCGACCTGGATGCCACGATGCTTGCACCCGGCTCGTGCGTGCTGCGCGACAACGACGGCAACCCCTCGACCAAACTCGTCGAGGCCGTCGTGGCGCTCGCTCGCGCTGGTATTCAGGTGGTTCCCACCTCTGGCCGCAACCGTACCATGATCCACGAGGACGCGCGCGTGCTCGGTCTCAACTCCTACATCGGCGAGATGGGCGGCCTGGTCATGTACGACCTCAAAGCCAACGATTGGGAGTATCTGACCGGCGACATGCCCTACGACCCCTCTTGCGGCCTCACGCCGCACCAGGTGATCGAGCAGACCGGCGTGTGCGAGAAGATCCTCGCCCGCTGGCCGCACAAGATCGAGTATCACAACGACATGTCGACCGGCTACAAGTACCGTGAGGTCACCGTCGGCATGCGCGGCGATGTGCCCGACGATGAGGTTCAGGCCATCCTGGACGAGGCCGGCTGCGGCCTGGTGTGGGCCTGCAACGGTCACCTGACGCATCTGTCCAAGCCGACGACGCTCGAGCTCGATCGCGTCGAGGACGGTCGCGCATTCAACATCAACCCCGCGGGCCTCAACAAAGGCGTCGCCATTGCGCGCTTCTGCGAGCACCTAGGGATCGAGCGCGAGGAGACGCTCGCGCTCGGCGATTCCGAGTCCGACTTCTACATGGCCGATCACGTGGGCACGTTCTGCCTGGTCGAGAATGGCCTGACGAGCGCCGGCGCGCCCGAGTTCCTGGCTGCTTGCGAGAACGCTTTCGTTACGCGTGGCAAAATTGTCGACGGTTGGGCGGCGACGGCAGAGCTGCTGGTCGCGGCGCGTTCGTAGCGCGCCGCCGCCGCACTTGGACATGTCTTTTCGAGAGAGACTGGTGAGGTAATGTCCGATATCGAGAATTCGGCAGGCGACACGCGCCCGATTGGCGTGTTCGATTCTGGTTTGGGCGGTCTGACGGTTGCGCGCGCCATCGCGACGGCGCTGCCGCACGAGTCCGTCTACTACTTTGGCGACACCAAGCGCTGTCCCTACGGCACGCGTACCGAGGATGAGGTGCGCTCGTTTGCGTTGCAGGCGGGTCGTTGGCTTTCGAAGCACGACGTCAAGATTATGGTCATCGCCTGCAATACGGCGACCGCTGCGGCCTTGCGTCTGGCCCAGCAGGTGCTCGACGTTCCCGTGATCGGCGTGATCGCGCCGGGTGCCCGTGCGGCAATCAACAGCACCCGCTCGCGTCGCGTGGGCGTGCTCGCCACCAACCTCACCATTCGCTCGGGCGCCTACACGCGCGCCATTCAGGATCTAGATGCCGGCGTCGATGTATACGGCTGTCCTGCCTCGAGCTTTGTCGAGGTTGTCGAACACGAGCTTGCCTCGGGTGCACATCTGCAGGAACAGTGGCTTGAGAACGAGGATATCTTCGATACGCCTGCCGTGCGTGCGCTGGTGGGTGCCACGGTTGAGCCGCTGCGCGACCACGGTATCGATACCGTGGTGCTCGGCTGTACGCATTTTCCGCTGTTGGTGGGACCTATCCGCCATGCGCTGGGGCCTGGGGTGCGCGTCGTGAGTTCCGCCGAGGAGACCACACGCGAGCTGACCGATATCCTCACGCGCCGCGAGCAGCTGGCGGGCGACGCCGCCGAGCCGCAGCATCGTTTTGCCACGACGGCCGATAACATTGCCGAGTTTGCGGTGGCGGGCAGCTTTATCTTTGGTCAGCCGCTTAAGAGCATCGAACATATCGATATCGACGAACTGAAATAGATGTAAGGCAGCCCCAAAGGCTTCGCCACATCTTTTGCCGAAAGGATATTTCTATGGAGTACATGCAGGTCAACCGCGCCAACGGCCGTGCCGCCAATGAGCTGCGCCCCGTCAAGCTCACCCGTGGTGTCATGAAGCACGCCCACGGCTCGTGTTTGGCCGAGTTCGGCGACACGTGCGTGCTGTGCGCCGCCACTATCGAGGAGGGCGTGCCGGGCTGGCGAAAGGGCGCCAAGGCCGGCTGGGTGACCGCGGAATACGCCATGCTGCCGGCGTCGACCGGCAAACGTTGCAAACGCGAGCACGCCAACCGCAAGGGTCGCTCCATGGAGATCGAGTGCCTCATTGGCCGCAGCCTGCGTACCGTCGTCAACATGAAGGCGCTCGGCGAGTACACCGTCACCGTCGACTGCGATGTGATTCAGGCCGATGGCGGCACGCGTACAGCGAGCATCACCGGCGCCTGGGTGGCGCTGCACGACGCCCTCGCCATGTGGGTCGAGGCGGGCAAGATCGAGCGCATCCCGCTTATCGGCCAGGTGGCTGCCATCTCCATGGGCGTTGTCGACGGCAATACGCTGCTTGACCTCGATTATTCCGAGGACAGCCATGCCGAGGTCGACATGAACCTCGTCGCCACCGACACCGGCGAGATGATCGAGCTCCAGGGCACCGGCGAGCAGGCGCCCTTTGACCGCAAACGCCTCAACGCCCTGCTCGACCTGGGCGACAAGGGTATCGCCGAGCTCATCGAGCTTCAGCGCCAAGCCATCGCCTAACCTGCCAAAAGGGACAGGTTTATTTTGGTAGGTTTTATCTGCTGAAATGCTGCGTTGAAAGGTCCGATCGCCTGAGAGGGGAGAGGTCAAGTGCCCAAACGCCCCTCACGCGGCTTGCTATAGAGACAAGGAGGCCAGTTATGGCACTTGAGAAGATCGACATCGACACCCTCGACCCGGCGGCGACCATCGTCGTGGCAACCGGAAACGCTCATAAGCTCACCGAGATCGAGGCCATTTTGGGCAAGGTCATGCCCGAGGTGCGCTTTGTGGCGCTCGGCCAGCTGGGTGATTTTGAGGATCCCGAGGAAAACGGCACGACGTTTTTGGAGAACGCCATCATCAAGGCCCAAGCCGCGGTTGAGGAGACGGGCCTTATGGCCATCGCCGACGATTCGGGCTTGGTCGTCGACGCGCTGGACGGTGAGCCCGGTGTGTATAGCGCGCGCTATGCGGGCGTGCACGGCGACGATGCCGCCAACAACGCCAAGCTTCTCGTTAACCTGGAAGGCGTGGCAGATGAGGACCGCACCGCGCGCTTTATGAGCGTCGTCGCGCTCATCGACACGGACGGTCTGGTCACCTATGGCGAGGGCGCCTGCGAGGGCGTTATCGCGCACGAGGGCCGCGGCGACCATGGTTTTGGCTATGACCCGCTGTTCCTGCCGGTCGACACGCCGGGCAAGACCATGGCCGAGCTGACGGCTGACGAGAAGAATGCCATCAGCCATCGTTTCCACGCGCTCGAGCATCTGTCCGCCAAGCTGACGGGCGAGGAGTAGGCCATGCGTGCGGTGGTGCAGCGCGTGCTCAACGCCGGCGTGACGGTCGACGGCGAGTGCGTGGGCCGCATTGGACGCGGCTACCTGGTGCTGCTGGGTGTGGGCCATGGCGATACGCGTGCCGAGGCCGACAAGCTGTGGGGCAAGCTCCGCGGGCTGCGTATCAACGAGGACGAGAACGGCAAGACCAATCTGGCGCTTGCCGATGTCGACGGCGAGGTGCTCGTGGTGTCGCAGTTCACGCTGTTCGCCGACTGCCGCCACGGTCGCCGCCCGTCGTTTACGGATGCCGGCGCACCCGATGTTGCCAACGAGCTCTACGAGTACTTCCTGACGCTTGTGCACGAGGACGTTGAGCATGTGGCGCACGGTATCTTTGGCGCCGACATGAAGGTCGACCTGGTCAACGACGGTCCGTTCACCATCGTCCTCGATACCGACAATCTTTAGGTTACGCGGTTTTACCAAACCGCGTAACAACTGGTCATGCGAGGTTGTCGTCTGGTACGTATTTGGGACCGGGCTAATTTAGCTACTTGCGTATGGCCACAACAGGGTGCTATAGTATTAGAGTTTTGTCTATCTTAGGGGTATTATCCCCTTTT
>JAYBVN010000010.1:0-36617 GCA_037320555.1 Collinsella sp.
AGGTCCATCATGGTCGCAAAGCAAAACTTCTCGGATAGCCCGGCATCGGTGAGCGTCGCCTCCAGCGTGGGGTCGCCCATACCGTGGTATCGGCGGATAGCGCCTGGACCGATGCACCCCACACGATTTTCGCCGCCAACGCTCATGGCAAGGCGCGCCCGGCGGCGCATGCGCTCATACGCCAAACCCGACGCGACATCGTACATTCGAGCCATCATGGCTGTGCCGTCGTTTCCAAGGAGCAGGGAATAGTTTTTCGCGTGCGCATCCGGTGCGCCGATAATGGCGTTGAAGAACAGTATCTGCGTAAACAGATACAGGTTAAGTTGATGGTGGCTCGTATTTACGAGGAGCTCTTGAATGTCGCGTGTGGTCGGGCCGCCGTCTGCCGTGTACTTTTGGGCGGGCATCACCCCAAGTGCCTGACAGAGGTCTTCTTGATGTAGACGCCTGATTGTCCCGTCTTTGACTTTCATGCGGTCATAGCGCTCAACAATGAGGGCGGGTTCGTCCTCAAACATACGATATTCGACGTTTGCCGTTGCGATACCGGCGCGCTGGGCGCTTTTCATGCAGACAAACTCATTGAGAGCCTCGAGTTTAAATCCGATAACGCCATTTTTGAAAATATGCGTCGTGGGCGAGGAGCCCATGCATTCGCACCAGCGGCCGTTTATGAACGCGAGCGCGAACTTGCCCTGGTTGCCTCCAAGTGACCAACTTTCATCTAGACCCATCCACGATGCATCGCGGTCATCTCTGATCGACTTGAGACGAAGAGCAATTTCGTGGTTGTCTATAGGGCGGTATTCGCCAGCGCGATGCAGGACGGCGTCGGTATCTTCTTCGGCACAAAACTGCACGCCGCCCGGACAGTCGAGTCCGATATGGCTGAGCAACGCAACGGGATTGTTGGGCCTAACGTCGAATTCGGCGGCAATCGCTTTTCGTTGGTCCTCGCTGTCGGGTAGAAGGCCAAACAGGTACGGATTCATGACCTGTTGTCCGTATGTGCGATTCGATACGGGTATGTTGGTCGATAGGGCTGGCCCGTCATAGTCATGATCGTAGGTAAAGCTGATAAGACCGTTCTCATCTTGCGTGAGCGTTCCAGCAGGCACGCCGCAAATAATGGTCCGAAGTGATGTTCTGGCCATTGGCTATTTCCCTTCGGGCATGGCTTGGCTAGATGCGTTTGTGGCAATCGAGACTCCGAGATTGGACATGGCGAAATCGGCGAAGACCTCGTCGTAGAGTGCGGATGTAAAGGGGGCATCTGCAAGAGCCGGAATGGTTGTGCTGCGACGGTTGCGATGATGAAGACGTTGGGCGTGATGGCGTCTGGAGGTGCTGCAAGGTTGATCAGCATGCGGGGCGTCGACTGGTTGCTCATTTTTCGTTTCGCCTATATCCCCTTGAGCGGCGAGCGCCAGTCCAAGAGCACCGAAAACTGCCAGCAGCTTGTCGAGCCGAATGCCCGTGGCATCTCCCAGCTCGAGCGATGCGAGCAGGCGCTCCGAAACACCGGCTTTTTTAGCGAGGGCCGCACGGGTGATTCCCTGCGCCTCGCGTGCCTGGCGCACGTAGATGCCAGCTTGGCGCGGTGTGGTGATGGGAAGGGTATCCACGGCGATCTCCTAACGTGCAGACTTTTGCATCCTAGTATGACATGCAAAAGTCTGCATTAAAAGGCCTCATGCAAAACTCTGCATGAGGCCTTGCCCGGACGTTTAGTTATGAAGGGTGTTTTACAGCACCAAAATCCCCAGGTGCTCCAGCAAGATCTTAAGCCCGATAAGGATAAGCACAACGCCGCCCACGATGGTGGCGGGTTTTTCGTAGCGCGCGCCAAAGGTGTGGCCGATCGCTACGCCGGCGACGGAGAAGATAAACGTTGTGATGCCAATGAGCGATACGGCGGGAACGATGTCGACGGAAAGCGCGGCGAACGAGATGCCCACGGCCAGGGCGTCAATCGAGGTGGCGATGGCGAGGATCAGGTACTCGCCCAGGTCAATCTTTTCGGCATCCTTGCCGTCGCCTTCATCCTCGTCTTCGGTAAAGGCCTCCCACAACATTTTGCCGCCGATAAAGGCGAGCAGGATAAAGGCGATCCAATGGTCGATGGGTCCGATGATGCCCATGAATTGACTGCCGAGCGCCCATCCGATTACGGGCATGCCGGCCTGAAAGCCGCCAAAGAACAGGCCGAGCACCACGGCAACTTTAAGGTTGATCTTCTTCATGCCAAGGCCCTTGCAGATGGAAACGGCAAAGGCGTCCATCGAAAGGCCAACGGCGAGCAACACGAGCTCTGCGAGTCCCATAGTCTGGCTCCCTCTCTGCGGGCGGGCCCGCGTGTACCTTTTGGGGGAGTAACAAAAAGACCCGTGGCGTACGCGTTGCGCGCACAACCACGAGTCTCGTTCATTAAGGCAAGCCAGGCCGCATCGGCCAGTATGTTGACTTGCCGCGCCACCGGAGGCGAAACCGGCCACGCGACTACTCCCTCATTTATGCGAATCCCGATGCTACCACATAAGCAGCTCATTTGGATTGGGGCTCTCAGCTGTGTTCGCTCATTCTGTAAGCATCGGATTTTGCGGGCGTCACAGGGGCAAACCGTGAGAAACTTATTGACGTTTATGGAGCGTATACGATGGGAGCGATGCCTTGGATAAGAACGAGCTGCAAAAGCGTATGGAACAGGCCATCCGCCTGACTGCCCCCGGTCAGCCGATCCGCACCGCCCTCGACATGATCATTGCCGGTCACCTGGGCGCCCTTATCTGCGTCGGCGACACCGAAAACGTGCTCGCCGCCGGTAACGACGGCTTCCCGCTCAACATTTCGTTTACCTCGAACCGCCTGTTCGAGCTCTCCAAGATGGACGGTGCCATCGTTATCGATGGCGACCTCACCCAGATCCTGCGTGCCAACTTCCACCTCAATCCCGATCCCTCGCTCGCCACGAGTGAGACGGGCATGCGTCACCGTACTGCCGCTCGCATGTCGGTGCTCACCGACGCCATCGTGATCTCGGTTTCGGCTCGTCGTGCCGTCGTCAACGTGTACGTCCACGGCAAGAGCTACGAGATCCAGCCCGTCACCACCATCATGAGCTCGGTCAACCAGCTCGTCGCCACGCTCCAGACTACCCGTCAGTCGCTCGATCGCTCCCTGCTGCGCCTGACGGCACTCGAGCTGGACGACTACGTCACGCTCGCCGACATCACTGGCATCTTCTCGAGCTTCGAGATCATGCAGCAGGCAAAGACCGAGCTTAAGGATTGCATCGTCAAGCTGGGCAACCAGGGCAAGCTCGTGCAGATGCAGCTCGAACAACTCGCCGGCTCCAGCATGGATACCGAGTACGACCTGATGATTCGCGACTATGCGAGCGATTCCTCCGAGGCAAACGCCGAGAAGATTCGCGCCGAGCTTAGCCGCATGACGCCTAAGGACCTGTCCGACCCGCAGCACGTGGCGGCAGTTCTGGGCTATGACGACTTGGACGAGGACTCCGTCATGACGCCGCTGGGCCTGCGCACGCTTTCGCGTGTGTCCGTCGTGCGCGACGGCGTGGCCGAGAAGATCGTCGACGAGTATGGCTCGCTGCAGGAGCTCATGGACGACATCAGCGAGGATCCGGAGCGCTTGGGCGACTTTGGCGTCAACAACCCTGCCATTCTTGCGGACTCGCTGTACCGCATGAAGGGCACCAAACAGGGGAACGCATAATGGCGCCCGTATGCGCCGTGGTCGTTGCCGGCGGCAGCGGCCAGCGCTTTGGAAATCCCGGCGGCAAGCAGCTCGTTAACGTGGCGGGCCGTCCGCTCATGAGCTGGTCCATCCGCGCGTTCGATCGTAGCGACAAGGTCGGCCATATCGTCGTGGTTTGCCCTGCCGAGCGCCGTGCCGAGATGCGCCGCTTGGCTATCGACCCGTTTGACTATGACACGCCCATCAGCTTTGCCGATGCCGGCGATACTCGTCAGGATTCCACCCGCGCCGGCGTGCACGCGGTGCCGGCGGGTTTCGAATATGTCGCTATCCACGACGGCGCCCGTCCGCTCATTACGACCGAGGCCATCGACCACGCGATCGACGTGCTTGTGGGCGACCGCGCCCTCGACGGTGTCGTGTGCGGCCAGCCCGCGATCGACACGCTCAAGATCGTCGATGGCGACAATATCGTCGAGACGCCGCCGCGTGAGCTCTACTGGGCAGCGCAGACGCCGCAGATCTTTAGCGTCGATGCTATGAAGCGCGCCCATGCTGCAGCCATTGCCGAGGGCTTTATCGGCACCGATGATTCGTCGCTGGTCGAGCGCATGGGTGGGCGCGTCCGCTGCGTCCAGAGCCCGCGCGATAACCTTAAGGTGACGGTGCCCGAGGACCTGCGTCCCGTAACCGCGATTCTGCTTGGCCGCATGGCCGAGGGAGAGGACCTTCCCCATGTTCAGTAACCTGCGCATTGGCCATGGCTACGACGTTCACCGTCTGGTGGAGGGGCGTCGATGTATCATCGGCGGTGTCGACATTCCCTACGAGCGCGGCCTGCTGGGCCACTCGGATGCCGATGTGCTCGCGCACGCCTTGGCCGACGCCATTCTGGGCGCCTGCCGTGGGGGAGACATCGGCAAGCTATTCCCCGATACCGACCCCGCCTATGAGGGTGCCGATTCGATGGTGCTGCTCGCTCGCGTGATGGACTACGCGCGCGAGCTGGGCTTCGAGTTTGTCGATGCCGATTGCACCATTGCCTGCCAGCAGCCTAAGATCACCCCGCACCGCGATGCCATGCGTGCCAACCTTGCCCATGCCCTGGGCGTTGACGTCGAAAACGTGGGCGTCGCCGCCACTACGACCGAAAAGCTCGGTTGGGAAGGCCAGGGCGAGGGAATCGGCGCCTGGGCCGTCTGCCTGCTACAGAAAACCGTTAAGGAGTAACGAATGCGTATCTACAACAGCGCTACCCATAAAAAGGAAGAGTTCCAGCCCATCGAGTCCGGCAAGGTCCGCATGTACGTGTGCGGCCCCACGGTCTACGACAACATCCACATCGGCAACGCCCGTACGTTCATCAGCTTTGACGTGATTCGCCGCTGGCTCATCGCGAGCGGTTACGAGGTCACGTTCGCCCAGAACCTCACCGATGTCGACGACAAGATCATCAAGCGCGCCAACGAGCAGGGCCGTACGGCCGCCGAGGTCGCGACGGAGTTCTCCGACAAGTTCATCGGCGTCATGCGCGCCGCCAACGTGCTCGATCCCGATGTGCGCCCCCGCGCCACCAAGGAGATCGGCCCCATGATCGCCATGATCAAGACGCTTATCGAGCAGGGCCACGCTTACGCAGCCGATAACGGCGACGTGTACTTTGCCGTGCGCAGCGATCCCAACTATGGTCAGGTCTCGGGCCGCAACATCGACGACCTTATGGTTGGCGCGCGCATCGAGGAGAACGAGGACAAGAACGACCCGCTCGACTTTGCCCTGTGGAAGGCCGCCAAGCCCGGCGAGCCCAGCTGGCCGAGCCCCTGGGGCGAGGGCCGTCCCGGTTGGCACACCGAGTGCGCCGCCATGGTGCATCGCTACCTGGGCACTCCGATCGACATCCACGGCGGTGGCTCCGACCTTGCCTTCCCGCATCACGAGAACGAGTGCGCCCAGGCCACCTGCGCCTGGCACCAGGGTTTCTCCAACACCTGGATGCACACGGGCATGCTGCTGGTCGACGGCGAGAAGATGTCCAAGTCGCTCGGCAACTTCTTTACGCTGGCCGAGGTCCTCGAGCAGCACTCTGCCGCGGCCCTGCGTCTGCTGATGTTGCAGACGAGCTATCGCTCGCCGCTCGACTTTTCTTGGGAGCGCCTGGAGGGTGCCGAGAACTCGCTCACGCGTATCGCCGGTACGGTCGAGAACCTGCGCTGGGCCGCGAACCATGCGACGGCCGATGCCGATGAGGCAGCATCCAAGGCGTTTGCCGCCAAGGCCGCCGAGACCCGTGCCACCTTTAAGGAGTGCATGGACGACGACTTTAACTCCGCCGGTGCCATGGGTGCTGTCTTTGGCTTTGTGACCGAGTGCAACCAGTACCTGGAGCAGGCGGGCGATGCTGCCGACAAGGCCGCAGTCCTGGCTGCCGCCGATACGCTGGCCGAGCTGCTCGATACGTTTGGCGTCGAGCTTCCCGAGCCCAAGGTCGAGCTGCCGCTGGGCCTGCTGGGCGTTGCCGCCGGCCTGGTTGCCTACACGGGTGACGACGTGGACGAGGCTGCTGCCAAGATTCTCGAGGCCCGCGCCGAGGCCCGTGCCGCCAAGAACTGGGATCTGGCAGATGCCATCCGCGACCAGCTCAAGGACCTGGGCCTGACGATTGAAGATACCGCCGCCGGCACTCGTATCAAATCTCTCTAATCCCCGCGGGTTTCCCAAGCACCCGACCTTGCCGTTCAAACCGTCGCTCGCGTACTCAAGTACGCGTCGCTCCTCTTTCACGGCAATCTCGGGCACTTGGAAAACCCGTACCGACCGCCCGAATTAATATTCATGGGCGGTCGTTTATTTTGTTTCGTTTGATAGTTGTATTTAGGAGGTCACTTTATGGCCGACAATCGCAAGCGTGCGCCTCGTGGCGGCAAGCAGGCTGCTTCTGGCTCGCGTCCGATTCGCCGCAATGACCGCGCTGCCGCTCCCAAGGGCCAGCGCGATCGCACCCAGGCCGCACGTCCGCAGCGCGATCGCAACCGCGACGCTGTCCAGGCTCCCAAGGGCGAGTTTATCGAAGGTCGTCGTGCAGCCGCCGAGGCGCTGCGCACTGGTTTTCCCATCAAGTGCGCGCTCATTGCCGAGGGCGGGGAGCGCGATGCCGCCTTGTCGCGCCTGGTCGACGACCTCAACGCCGTGGGTGTCCGCATTAAGTATGTGCCGCGCGCGCAGCTCGACGCACTGTCGAGCCACGGCGCTCACCAGGGCATCGCGCTCGAGGTTGGCAACTTCCCCTATGCCGATGTCGCCGATATTCTCGACCGCGCAGGCGAGGGCCCGGCACTTGTCGTGGTGCTCGACCACGTGACTGACGACGGCAACTTTGGCGCCATCGTGCGCTCCGCCGAGGTTGTGGGCGCGGCGGGCGTCGTCATTGCCAATAAGCGTGCCGCCGGCGTGACCGTGGGCAGCTATAAGACCTCAGCCGGTGCCGTCATGCATCTGCCTATCGCGCAGGTTCCCAATATCGCCCGTGCGCTCGACGATTTTAAGGCCGCTGGTTTTTGGGTGGGCGGTGCTTCCGAGCACGCCGAAGGCAGTTGCTGGGATGCTCCTTTCGAGGGCCGCGTGGCGCTCGTCATGGGCTCCGAGGGCGACGGCATCTCGCGTCTGGTGCTCGAGAAATGCGACTTTTTGACCAAGCTTCCCCAGCGCGGTATGACCGAGAGCCTCAATGTTGCCCAGGCGACCACGGCGCTGTGCTTTGAGTGGCTGCGCCGCAACGCCGGCGAGCTGATGGGGGAGGAGTAGCGCATGTCCAAAAAGAACCGTGCCAAGTCCAAGGCCAAGCGCTTTGGCGAGGGCTCGGCCAAGCCGATTGTTTCGGCCGCGACCTATGGCGTGGGCGGCAATGCGTTTGCGCAGGCTATCGCCGACCCAGTCTCGACGGTGCACTCCAACAAGCCCGAGCTGCTGGTGGTCGACGGTTACAACGTGATCCACTGCACGCCGCGCTACGAAAAGCTCGTGTACGACCATTCCGACGATCCGTATTCCAGCGACGTTCACGATATGGCGCGCACGGCGCTCATTAATGACGTAGCTGCGTTTGCCCAGGGCCGCTACGAGGCCGTGATCGTATTTGACGGCGCGGGCAATATCTCCAGCGAGCGCCCCAACCTACCGGCCCGCGGTGTGCGCATTGAGTTTTCGCCGACGGGTGTTTCGGCCGATACCGTGGTGCAGAAGCTCTGCATCGAGGCGCGCGAGGAAGGCCGCGCGTGTTCTGTAGTGTCGAGCGACGGCACGATCCAGGCCGTCGTCATGGGCAAGGGCGTTACGCGCATCTCGAGCCGTATGCTGGTGGACGAGATCAAACAGATCGACAACGACGTGCACGAGGCCGAGGAAGCTCCACAAATCAAGATGACTCTGGGCAGTCGCCTGAGCCCCGATGCCCTGGCCAAGCTCAAGGCCCTGCGCGGGAGGTAGGGAAGTTGGCGGGGCAATGCTGCCTCGCTAACTCCATTCAGCGATGTCGATCATTCTTTCGAGGCGCCACGTTAGCGCCTCTTTTAGATATGGCAGCCTTGCCGTGAGCGCGTCGTTTCTGGAAAGAATCTCGATTGCCTCGTCAACGAAGCCTTCGAGTTTGTCGCAGTCAAACCAGCCCATGTCCTCGACGAGCAACATTTGTTTGGCGGGGCTTGAATGAAATTGTGCGCTGGTAAAACTGTGCTCTCCCGCCCTAAGCTCCTCTAGTGATATGTTGCACCAGAGCGATGAGCCCGAATCGAAGATGGGGGCAGGTCTGCAAGCTTGCGTGTTTACGTTTCGCACGAGGCCGAAGTTGCGCCAATGACGATCGTAGTTGGCAATGATGTCGTCACATACGATCATGCGGTCAAGGGCATCCTTGACGCCTGTCACCCCGAGCTCCTCGCAGTTTGCTACATATCGCTCGTAGTCGGTTAGCCGTTCATCTGCGTTTGCGTGCTGGTTTACATAGAACGCAGGGACATACTCTTCTTCATCAGTTAAGAAGACATCGCATGTGCTCAGGGCGGAAGTGCCCGTGCCCTCGAGCGAGTAAGGCACATAATCGCAGGCGTTTAGGATGCGACGGTGGAGCGCGGTCGCCACCAGCTCGTTATAAGGTTCCTGGTCCAGGTGCGCTCCTGCCTTATGCAGAATTCGACGTTCGCCCTCGCACGTCCAGTACTTTTGAAGATTGCCGTCCGAGGTGTTATCGGGCTTTGCGGCAGCCGCTTTTCCCTCTGGGGCAAAGGGTGCAATGGACAGCGAGACGTCATCAAAGGCGTTATTGAAGAAGTTGATATCCTCCCAGGTGAGACCGGAACCTTGGGGCCTAATCCAATACTGGTCGGATAAGGAGAGGCCGAGATTTCGCTGGACGAGTTCATCGGGAACATCGACTGCGGCTTCTGCAAGCAGGGAGGCTAGCCCAATGCGTGCGAGCGGGATACCGCGGCCGCGCCACCAGATGCGGAAGGAGTCTAGCGATATGGGGCTATTAGGGCCAAATACTCCAATAGGGGCGTGGGCGTAATCGATGTCGGCACCGATGTGGGTAAAGTCTTTTCGCGATGTACTGTAGACCAGCTGAGCGACTTCGTACGTGCGGTTCATGAGGGTGAACGCGATCTCGCTCTTACCGTGGCCGCGGCGGGGACGTCCCCCCGTTTTGGTCACAGAGCGGAGTCGCGTGTCGACGCTGTCTTTGTCGATGAGCCATACACCAGAAGCCTTGCGGGCCTCAAGTGCTCCGTTTTTTATGAGCTCCTGCACCCTGCGCGGAGTGATGCCGAGCAGCTCGGCGGTTTCTTTGGTAGTAAGCATCGCGAAACCCTTCGCCAGAACGAATAGTTTTATATATAGCAATTGTAATTAAAACTATTCGTTCTGGCGAATGGTTTTAAGATTGAGGGCGCACTGACAGAAATGAACGGGCCTGGTACGCGTTGTTGCTGGATTTTGCATATTTGTATAACGCCGTGCGGCCTGTTGCGCCCCGTCCGCAATTCCTTTATTCTTAACTCGCTTCGCGTGAAAGCGCCAAGTGTGCCAGTGTGGCGCAACGGTAGCGCAACTGATTTGTAATCAGTGGGTTGCAGGTTCGATTCCTGTCACTGGCTCCATGAGAGTTTCGGGCTCTGTTTCCTTGTGGGACAGGGCCCGTTTCTATTTATGTCGATAAGTCAGCGTGTTTGGCGCCAACCAAGCTTCAGGTTTGTCTCGATCCGTAACACGAGTGGGCTGAAGACCCTCCTTATAGTTACAGATCGAAACATTGCCAAGGGAAGGCCGATAACATCTCGATCCGTAACACGAAGAGGCTGAAAACCGTTCTTACTGTTACAGAATGAGACGTAAGCGGGGGTTTCTGCGAAACATCTCGATCTGTAACAGATAGGGGAGGAATAACCCTCTTACTGTTACAGGTCGAGACATAGGCCGGGGCGAGGTTGGTCATCGTCATCGAGCGTGGATTATCGGACACACGAGCGTGGAAAATCTTCCGCCTAGTGAATGAGCGTGGATAATCTGCCACTTTGGATTCGATGGCACGGCAAAGCGGGAGATTATCCACGCTCGATTTCAAACGGAAGAAAATCCACGCTCGATTTTGCCTGGGAAGAGCAATCTTCTGTCTGGGCAGCCCCGATCTCGACCTATATATAGGTGCAAATAAGCTGGTATCGAAGTTCGATACTGAAGGTGTACTCCACTACAGCAAAGTGTTACCTTGGGAAACGTCACCTCAGTATCCAAAACCACTGTCCTTCATATCCAAACTCAATAAAACCGCAGGTCACGGCTATATAGATACGCCCGGCACCGTGTATCTAGAGGTTTTCGTTGACAGCCCCCAAGGTGGCATCGTATTATCTTCTTCGTTCGCGGGGGCGGCGGTCCAAAAGACCAAAGGACCTGCGGATACTTGAACGATTGGGAGTTTGCCCGAGTGGTTAATGGGGACGGGCTGTAAACCCGTTGGCTCTGCCTACATAGGTTCGAATCCTATAGCTCCCACCCGTCAAGTGCCTGTATAGCTCAGTCGGTAGAGCACTTCGTTGGTAACGAAGAGGTCACCAGTTCAAGTCTGGTTGCAGGCTCCATCCGGCGGTGTAGCTCAGTTGGTTAGAGCACACGGTTCATACCCGTGGCGTCACTGGTTCGAATCCAGTCACCGCTACCATAGGTAACACGGTGGCTTCTCAATAGTATGTTGAGAGGCCACTATGGTATAAAGGCAAAGTCCCGTCCGGGGACGACCTGTTAAGAGGAGGGCTTTATGGCCAAAGAGAAGTTTGAGCGCACTAAGCCGCATGTTAACATCGGCACCATTGGTCACGTCGACCACGGCAAGACCACGCTGACCGCTGCCATCACCAAGGTTCTCTCCGAGACCGAGGGCTGCAAGGCTGACTTCACTGCGTTCGAGAACATCGACAAGGCTCCCGAGGAGCGCGAGCGCGGCATTACGATTTCCGTCTCCCACGTTGAGTACGAGACCGCTGCCCGTCACTACGCTCACGTTGACTGCCCGGGCCACGCTGACTACGTCAAGAACATGATCTCCGGCGCTGCTCAGATGGACGGCGCTATCCTGGTCATCGCTGCTACCGACGGCCCCATGGCTCAGACCCGCGAGCACATCCTGCTCGCCCGTCAGGTCGGCGTTCCCTACATCGTCGTCTTCCTGAACAAGTGCGACATGGTCGACGATGACGAGCTCATCGACCTCGTCGAGATGGAGACCCGTGAGCTCCTCTCCGAGTACGATTTCCCCGGCGACGACATCCCCGTCATCCGTGGCTCCGCTCTGGGCGCTCTCGAGGGCGACGCCAAGTGGATGGACGCCATTCGCGAGCTCATGAAGGCCGTCGACGAGTACATCCCGACGCCTGCTCGTAACAACGACCTCCCGTTCCTGATGGCCGTTGAGGACGTTATGACCATCTCCGGCCGTGGTACCGTTGCTACTGGCCGTGTCGAGCGCGGTGAGCTCAAGCTCAACGAGCCCGTCGAGATCGTCGGCATCAAGGATACCCAGAACACCGTCGTTACCGGTATCGAGATGTTCCGTAAGTCCATGGACTTCTGCGAGGCTGGCGACAACGTCGGTCTGCTGCTCCGCGGCATCAAGCGTGAGGACATCGAGCGCGGCCAGGTTCTCTGCAAGCCCGGTTCGGTTACCCCGCACACCAAGTTCACCGGCGAGATCTACGTTCTGACCAAGGAGGAGGGCGGCCGTCACACCCCGTTCTTCGATGGTTATCGTCCTCAGTTCTACTTCCGTACCACCGACGTTACCGGTACGGTCAAGCTCCCCGAGGGCACCGAGATGGCTATGCCTGGTGACCACATCACCATCGAGGGCGACCTCATCCACCCGATCGCCATGGAGGAGGGCCTGCGCTTCGCTATCCGCGAGGGTGGCCACACCGTCGGTTCGGGCATCGTCTCCACGATCATTGAGTAAATTAGCTCTTTGATATAGCTGACTTAGAGAACCCGGCACTTATATGGGTGCCGGGTTCTTTTCTGCAATGGATATTGAGCCGTTGCTGGTGTCGAGAGGATCGATAATGGTCCTGGATGCACCGTCGATTAGCTCTCGATGGCTTCATTGATGTGTTCCAAATATGAATGGATCCACCGAGAACCAATTGACTCGAGGTTTTCATTGACAGCACTTACGTGGAGCTGATAAAGTAACAACTCGTGCCCGTACGGGGCGGAAATGAAAGGTTCAGGATACATGCGTACTCTAGTTACTCTTGCGTGCACTGAGTGCAAGCGCCGCAACTATACGACCACCAAGAACAAGTCGACCATGCCTGATCGTATGGAGATCAAGAAGTATTGCCCCTGGTGCCGTCACCACACGCTGCACAAAGAGACTCGCTAGTCTCTAGTCACATACGCCAGTAGTTCAATTGGTAGAGCATCGGTCTCCAAAACCGAGTGTTGAGGGTTCGAGTCCTTCCTGGCGTGCCAGTCATTATTCCGTAAGCTCCCACTTGGGGGCTTACGGTTTACTCATGTATAAGCGCATTGCGCGGAGGTAACCCAAATGGCCAACAAGAAGAACAAGAAGAAGGCTCAGCAGCCGGCACCTGCCAACAAAGCTGCCGCCAACTCCAAGGTTGAGGCCAAGAAGGCCGTTGCCAAGAAGAACGAGAAGGCTGCGAAGTCCAAGAAGAACGAGAAGCCTGGTTTCTTCGCCCGCACCAAGAAGTATTTCGCTTCGGTCAAGTCCGAGATGAAGCGTGTCACGTGGCCCGATAAGAAGGAGCTCGTGAACTACTCGGTTGTTGTTTGCGCTTCTCTGATCGTCGTCGGCGTCGTCATCGCTCTGCTCGATGCTGGCTTTGGCGAGGCTCTTGCTCTGTTCTCTGGATTGAGGGGCTAAACCATGTCTAAGCGTTGGTACGTCGTTCACACTTACTCTGGATACGAGAACCGCGTTAAGTCCGATCTCGAGCATCGCATCGAGACTATGGGCATGCAGGACCGTATCTTTGATATCGAGATTCCTATGGAGCGCGTCACCGAGATTAAAGAGGGTGGCAAGCGTGAGACCAAGGATTCCAAGATCTTCCCGGGTTATGTCCTGGTCCGCATGGAGATGGATGACGATGCTTGGACGTGTGTTCGTAACACGCCTGGCGTCACCGGTTTCCTAGGCGGCAACGGCAAGCCCGCTCCGCTTTCCCGCGACGAGTACAACAAGATGACTCGTCGTCCCGGTAAGGGCGATTCGCCCAAGCGCACCTCGGTTGATATTGAGGTCGGTACGTCCGTCCGCGTCACCGATGGCCCGCTTACCGACTTTGATGGCAAGGTCTCCGAGGTTAACACCGAGGCTGGCAAGCTCAAGGTCACGCTGATGATCTTTGGCCGCGAGACGCCGGTCGAGCTCGACTTTAACCAGGTCGCTGTCATCGCTTAAGTTTTCGTCCGTTCGCGCGAGCGTGCTTCTTCTGTGACTGCTCATCTCAGGAGTGCTTCTAACACGTGCGTGCTTACGATATAGCAAGTACTTCACACTCGTGATTCGAAAGGAATGACCATGGCTGAGAAGAAGGTTGCCAACGTCATTAAGCTCCAGATTCCTGCTGGTGCAGCAAACCCCGCTCCTCCCGTCGGCCCCGCCCTGGGCGCTGCTGGCGTGAACATCATGCAGTTCTGCCAGGCCTTTAACGCCGAGACGCAGGACAAGAAGGGTGACATCATCCCCGTTGAGATCTCTGTCTACGAGGACAAGTCCTTCTCCTTCATCACCAAGACCCCGCCGGCGGCTCACCTTATCAAGAAGGAGCTGAACCTCAAGTCTGGTTCCGCTAAGCCCCAGGCTGACAAGGTTGGTCAGCTCTCCCAGGAGCAGCTCACCAAGATCGCCGAGATCAAGATGCCGGACCTCAATGCCAACGACATTGACGCCGCCAAGAAGATCATCGCCGGTACCGCCCGTTCCATGGGCGTCACCATCGCTGAGTAGCGATTTCTTATGGTAACGGCGGGTGCTCCGACCGGGGCGCCCGTTAAATGTGTGCAATAGGGCACACGATACGATGTGGGAGGGCTCACGCCCGTTTAACCACAGGAGGTAATGCACATGGCTAAGCATGGTAAGAGCTATAACGCCGCTGCCGAGAAGATCGACCGCGCAACGCTCTACACCCCCCTTCAGGCTGCCAAGCTCATCAAGGAGCTCGACACCGCCAAGTTCGACGAGACCGTCGAGGCTCACTTCCGTCTGGGCATCGATACTCGTAAGGCTGACCAGAACATCCGTGGTTCCATCTCCCTGCCCCACGGCACCGGCAAGACCGTTCGTGTTGCCGTCTTCGCCGAGGGCGAGAAGGCCCGTGAGGCTGAGGCTGCCGGCGCCGACATCATCGGTTCCGACGAGCTCGTCGCCCAGATTCAGAAGGGCGAGATCAACTTCGACGCCGCTATCGCTACGCCGAACATGATGGCCAAGGTTGGCCGCATCGGTAAGATCCTTGGTCCCCGTGGCCTCATGCCGAACCCCAAGCTCGGCACCGTGACCATGGACGTCGCCAAGATGGTCTCCGAGCTCAAGGCTGGCCGCGTTGAGTACCGCGCCGACCGCTACGGCATCTGCCACGTGCCCCTGGGCAAGAAGTCCTTCTCTGAGCAGCAGCTCGTCGAGAACTACGCTGCCCTGTACACCGAGATTCTGCGCGTCAAGCCCTCTTCTGCTAAGGGCAAGTACGTCAAGTCCATCTCCGTGTCTTCCACCATGGGCCCTGGCGTCAAGGTCGATCCCGCTGTCCAGCGTGACTTCCTGGCTGAGTAACTGCTAGTTACTGCCTGAGTACAGCAAGCATTGCTAAAGAAACCCGGTTCTGCCTTGTGCAGGACCGGGTTTCTTGCTATCGCGTCAAAAGCACCATAAAGGGGACAGTGTCCCCTTTATGGTGGTTACCAGGGTGTTCTGGCTGTTGAAGACTCGATGGCTTCGTGGCGTTTGAGCTCGCGGCGCATGGTTTGTGAGTTGAGCCAAGCTGCTTGCCAGCCGCGGATGGGGTAGTGCGTCTGGTCGAGCTCAAACTGCGTATAGCCGCAGGCGTTGATGATCGTCGTTCCACACACATGCTGACGCTCGCGCTGAAAATCGCAACCGTAGCTTTGGTGCACATGCCCGTGCACCATGTAGTCGGGATTCCAGGATTCGAGTGCTGTGTTAAAACACTCGAATCCTCGATGCGGCAGATCGTCCAGATCACCCATGCCGGCGGCGGGTGCATGGGTAAGCAGAATGTCGCACCCGCCGACCATCCTAACCTTACGCGACAGCTTACGCATGCGCTTGGACATCTCGCGTTCGGTGTACATGTTGGCGCCGTCGCGATAACGCATGGACCCGCCAAGGCCCGCAATGCGAATCCCTCGGTACGTGTACACGCTGTCCTCTACGCAGATACATCCACCCGGTGCATGACGTGCGTAGCGGTCATCGTGATTGCCGCGCACGTAGATGAGCGGTTTGTTGATGACCGTAACCAAAAACTCAAGATAGTCCGGGTCCAGATCGCCGGCGGACAAAATCAGGTCGACTCCCTCAAAGCGTTCCTTGCGAAAGCACTCCCAAAGGCATCGTTCTTCGGTATCGGCTATGGCAAGGATTTTCATAGGGCAGGGACTTTCGGCTCATCGTCGAGCTGCGGAATGGTGCCTACCACGTTGTCCGCCAGCCAATTCATCTCGACAATCTGCCTGCTCGGCAGCGGAGGGAAGCCTTCGATCTGTACCACGCCGTTCTGGCTGTGGAGCTCGCCGCCAAAGGGGTTGATGGATCCCACAACAATGCCGTTGCGGAGCAACTGCACGAGTTTGCGCGTTTGGTAGGGTAGGCCCGGAGCGTAACGGATGTCGATAACGCCGGAGCTCATGCCATACCAGTAGTTGACAGCGCGCACTTGGTTGTCGTCGCTGGTCTCGTCCCACGTGCCGTGAAGAAGGCTACGAACGATGAGCTCGTAGTAACGGCCCCAGTTCCATACGGGCATGGCGATGCCGGTGACTTTGCCGTCGACCAAGCGGTGAAGCCCGTAGGCCGTTGGGTCTTCGAGCGACTTTGACATGTCAGCGCCGGTCATGACGCTTACGCCTTCGCGGCACATGGCTTCGGCAAGACCACCGGCGGGAACATCGCCCCAGGTGAGGATGACCTGCGCGCGCGGGTCGAGCAGCGAGGCGCCAATCGCAAAGGCGTTGATCTCGCTGAGTGCGCCCGAGGCGAAGACCGACGCGTGGTAACCGATGCGGTGGTTGTCCGCCATGCTGGCCGCAAGGGCGCCCAGCAGAAACTTGGCCTCGTACATCTTGCCAAAGTACGAACGGACGCTTTGATGGGGAAGGCCGATAGAGCAGTTGAGGAACCGAACCCGGGGATACTCAACGGCAGCCCTGAGCGTGTATTCCATCAGGCGGTGCGAGGTCGAGAAGATGACGTTTGCTCCATGTTTGACAGCCGTTTCCACGGCGGCGTAGAACACATCCGGATCGTGACAGTCCTCGAACGCCTCGGTGCGCACGATACCGCCAAAGTGCTCATCGAGATACTGACGCCCTTGGTCGTGCAGGCTGTCCCAGCTCGACGTCGCACAGGGGAACTCATGGATAAAGGCGATGCGCAGGGGGTTGGCCGTCGAGTAGACGGTCTTGCCCATAAAGAAGTTGAGCACGCTAGAGGTGGACTTGGCGGGCGTCTCCTCCTCGTCGACGCTCGGTGCTTCGACAAGATCGACCTTGTCCTCGTCATTTTTGCCGGCAATGACCAGCTCGCGCCAGATCTTGCACAGGCGGTTTACGACGATATCCGTTGGCGTATCCAGCAGGCGGTCCTGGTTGTACACATTGAGGTAGACGAGCATGGCGTCGGCGGGCGTAATGTCCAGGTGATCGCCGCCTGCGCGAAGGTAGGCACGCTTAAAGAGCAGGAAAGTGTGGCGCAGGTAGTCGACCTTTTTCTGCGGCCATTTTTCGATAAGGTTCTGACCGAGCATCTTGGCGAGCGTCTCGTAGCTTCCCTCACGCGAGAACTCGATCTCGTATAGGGGGCAGACGCGCCAAAACGCGCAGAACTCGCCGTACAGGCGGCTTTCGACGGAATCCCATTTGCCGGGGTAGAGACGGGTGACCTTGGCCGAAACCGTCGGGGCGTCCAGGAATTTGAGGACACTGACGCGTTTGTTGCCTTCCTGGACATAGAACCG
Organism: Collinsella sp.; assembly: GCA_037320555.1. Taxonomy (GTDB): domain Bacteria; phylum Actinomycetota; class Coriobacteriia; order Coriobacteriales; family Coriobacteriaceae; genus Collinsella. The sequence continues at coordinate 17,490 of JAYBVN010000010.1, forward strand.
ATGCATGAACTCGGTGACGATGATGGGGTCGCGATAACCCTCGGTTACCTGGATGTCGTAGAGGTTGGACCACTTGCGGGCGAACTCGGTGCCAAACGGCAGCAGGGGCATAAAGTTGCATGAAAAGGCGGACTGACGGCCCTTGGTAACCGTACCGACGACCATTTCGAGCGGAATGTCTCTCAGGCCGACATTCTCTCGCTGGCCTAAGGGGAGCTGGGCAACCAAGCTATCGAGGTCCGTGAGGTACGGATACTCGCTTTGACTAATGGCGCGTCGACGTCCTTGCTCGCCGCGCTTGCGTGCTTGACGGTAGGCCTCTTCCATGATGTTGCTCCCTTAGTCGTTTAAACAACTATATGAACCATGGTACCACGAATGAAAACCACAACAAAGGTGCCTGTCCCCTTTGTGGTGGTTTAGGCAATGATGGGGGCGATGGCGCGGATGCAGGCGTCGGCAGCGGTGAAAGTGGTGCTGTCGTCGCTGACGATAAAGATGATCTTGCCCTTAATGCCAAAGTCGCCGATCTCGCTAAAGAGCACATACGGCTCCTTGTCAAAGCCCGAGATGGGAAGCACGGCGGCCTTGGTGGCGCTGGTCAGCTCGTCTGCCAGCGCGTCGAGCGAGGCCCACTTGGACGTGTCCTTTACGGCAACGGGCACAGCCACGCGCCCAAAGGGCATCAAATGCACGAGCGTGTTCTTGGAGATGTTGGAGTTGGGGACGATGATGGTCTGCCCGCAGGCATCTTCGATGGTCGTGTGGCGCCAGGTGATGTCCTGGACCACGCCCGACACGCCGCCGACCTCGATATTGTCGCCAGGCTTGATGATGCCCATAAACGTAACCTGCATGCCGCCAATAAGGTTTGACAGCGTGTCCTGAAAGCCGAGCGAGATGGCGATGCCGCCGACGCCAAGAGCGGCGACGAGCGCGTTTGCGTTAATGCCAAAGCAGTTGTCGAGGATAAAGCTGCCGCCGATCATCCAAATGACGGCGCGCGCGATGTTGATGAAGATACTCGATGCCGGAAGCGGGTTATCGTCTCGGTTAAGCAGATGATTCAGGGTCTTGGATACGACCTTGGCGGCGACGGCGGTGCCTATCGCCAAGATGACGGCCCAGATGATGTTGTGGACCCACCGTTGCTCAAAGAAATGAAGAATCGGCTCAAACAAATCCATGTAGGGAAAACCTCCTTATGATCGTCCAACCATGATACCCACCAAGAAGCCCGTCCGATCAAATTCGGACGGGCTTCTGTGCTCGATATAAGGTTTACGCGGCGGGGCTGTAAGGCCCGGCGGTGTAGCTTAGCGTCGACGCTTCCAGATAATGCCGAGCATGATGACGATGATGCCGCCGATAAGGCACGCGCCAACTACTGCCAGCGTGCGGTCTCCCGTTGCGGCGAGCTTACCGGTCGTCTTCTTGGTGATGACCTTCGTGGTCGCCGTGTCCGTCTTAGACGAGGGCTTAGGCGTCGGGGCCGGTGAGGGCGTGGGGTCCACGGCTGCGGAGCCGAAGCCGATGGTGCCGGCGAGCCCGGCCATCTTGCTCTCCCAGCCGTTCTGCCCGATCAGCGCCCTTAGCGCTGACTCGCAGGTACCCCACTCGGTGTACTTGGTGGCGTGTGCAAAGGTGGGAAAGTCGGTCGTGTTGGTGATGATGTAGTTGTTGGTGGCGACGGTATAGGTCTTGGCGGGGTCGAGCGTGCTGCCGTCTTTGGTGAGTGTGGCACTCACAATGCGCTTGCCCTCGGGCTGTGTCCAATCAATCGTCACGTTGATGCCGCCAAAGGAGAGAACGCTGCCAGAGTCATCGCGCCACTTGTACTTGTCTTGCGCCTCCTGCTCGGTGTGACCGGCCGCCACATAAGCCTGCTGAAGCTCGTAGCTGTCGTTGCAATCGTCGCTGATTTGTAGCGAGTGCTCGAGCGCTGCGAGGAAGTCCGCGCCGGTCATGGCCCAGGTCTCCACGGTGTTGCCGTAGGGCGAGATGGCGATGACGTTGCCGGCGGTCACGTTGCCCGCCGCGATGCCGCCGCGGATGCCGCCAGCGTTTTCGATAGCGAGGTCCGCGCCCGTCAGGTCAAGATAGGAGCTGCAAATCACGTGGCCGATGGTCTGGGCCTTGGTGGTGTCGCCCTCCTTGCTGGGACGGAAATCGGTGGTGCGCACCATTTCCCAACCATGCGTGCCTGCGGCGTCCTCGCCGTAGAAATAGTTGGTGGTGGATGTGCCGAGCACCTTGTTCGATTCGTTTTCAAAGTCCTCGTCGAGCGGCTTGATCTTGTTGCGGACGGCTTCAAGGCGGCTTTGGTAGTCGGGGCCCTTGTCGGGGTCTGCCAAAAGGTCGTTGACGTTCTTGGCGGTGTAGAGCTTCTCGTTGCTGTCGTCTGCAGGGACCGTGACCGTGTCATCGTCGGTCGTCTCGGTGCCATTCGTGTCGTATTTGTACGGAATGGAAAGCAGTCCCACCTCGGCAAAGGCACTGCCCGCCTCGACAACGTGGATTGTCTTGCCGTCGGCTCCCGTCACCTTCTCGTTAAGGTTGATGTGCTCGTGGCCTGCGATAAGGGCATCGACGCCACGGAGTCGCGTGGCAAAGGTCTTGGCGTCGAGCGTGTGCGCGATACACACAACAACATCGCAGCCCTCCTTGCGCAGCTGCTCTGCCTCGGCATTGATGGCGTTCGCGGCACTCGAGAACGACGTACCCGCGACCAGGTCCGCGCGCAGCGAGGATTCCAGCGACTCATCCATGGCACCCACGACGCCGACCTTGATTTTGTAGTCGAATGTGGAGTGATCCTCGCTATCCTCCCAGGTGCGATCGAGCGTCTTCGTGATGCTCGAGCTCCATACGCCGCTCGTAGACTTTGCGTTCGCGCAGAGCATGGCGAAGGGCGTGCCGGTGGTGCTGTAGCCGGTCATGGTGCGGAGTTTGTCCGCGCCGTAGCTCCAGTCGTGGTTGCCTGGCGTGGTCGCGTCGTAGCCGTCGGCGTAGAAGGTGTCCATGAGCTCGGCGATGCTCTTGCCCTCGCTCATGGTGGCGAAGGACTGCCCGTGGAAGGTGTCGCCCGCATCGAGCAAAAGATCGGGGGCGCTGTTTTGGGCGCTATAGAGAACCGCCAGTCCGTCGAAGCCCACAGTGCCGGTGCCCTTGCTTGCGTTGTAGCTGTACTTGTAGCTGCCGTGGATGTCGTTGGTGTGCATGACGGCCACGGAGCCGTCAATAGCGGCGGGCAGGTTCCCCGCGAAAGCGAGACTTGGGATGCCTGCGAGCGCGCCGGCAAACAACGCGGTGGCTAACGCAAGGCGGGGGAGTCTTTTCATGGCAGTTTCCTTAGTCCTTAGCCAGAATGTCTGGTTGAATATCGGATTATCGACATAATATGCGAAAACCGCCGCAAGGGCGCCTGTCCCTTAGCGGCGGTTTTGACGTTTGCGCAGATAAAACCTGCCAAAATAAACCTGTCCCTTTTTGGTAGGTTTAGCTTAGCAGCATGCGGTCGTTGGCGAGCTCGCCGCCCGAGACCTCCTCGAATTTCTGCAGCAGGTCGGCTACGGTGAGCGACTTCTTCTCATCGCCCGCCACGTCGTAGATCACGTGGCCTTCGTGCATCATGATCAGACGGTTGCCCAGACGGATGGCGTCGTTCATGTTGTGCGTGACCATGAGCGTGGTCAGATGGTTCTCGTCGACGATCTCCTCGGTCAGGTTGAGCACCTTAGAGGCCGTCTTGGGGTCGAGGGCCGCGGTGTGCTCGTCGAGCAGCAGCAGGCGCGGCCTGGTGAGCGTGGCCATCAACAGGGTGAGTGCCTGGCGCTGTCCGCCCGAGAGCAGGCCGACCTTGGCGTTGAGACGCGTGTCCAGACCAAGGTCCAGGCGCTTGAGCAGCTCAACGTACTCATCTTTCTCGGCCTTGGTGACGCCCCACGAAAGGCCGCGACGCTGGCCGCGACGCTTGGCGAGGGCCAGGTTCTCGGCAATCTGCATGTCGGCTGCGGTGCCGCGCATGGGGTCCTGGAACACGCGGCCCAGGTACTTGGCACGCTGCGACTCGCTCAGACGCGAGATATCGTTGCCGTCGAGCTCGATAACGCCCGAATCGAGCGGATATACGCCGGCGATCATGTTGAGCAGCGTGGACTTGCCGGCGCCGTTGCCGCCAATCACGGTTACAAAGTCGCCGTCATTCAGGGTGAGGTCGACGCCGGTGAGCGCGCGCTTCTCGGTGACGGTGCCCTTGTTAAAGGTCTTTTTGACGTGCGAGAGCTTAAGCATCTGCCTCATCCCCCTTCGTGTAGGAGCTGCGGAGCTTATAGCGCTCCCAAACCACGGGCACGCACAGGGCCACGGCGACGATCACGGCGGAGAGCAGCTTCATGTCGTTGGCGTCCATGCCCATTTGCAGCACGATGGCGCGGATAAGGAAGTAGACCACGGAGCCAAAGACGGCGGAGGCAAGACGGACGCTAAACTGCGTGAGGCCGCCGGGCAGCAGACGGCCGAGCACCTCACCGATAACAATGGCGGCAAGACCGATAACGATGGCACCGGTGCCCATACCAATGTCGGCATACTTTTGGCTCTGGCAGATGAGCGCGCCCGAAAGGCCGATGAGGGCGTTGGAGAGCACAAGGGCGATCATCTTGGTGGAGTTGGTGTTGACGCCCAGGGCGCGGATCATGTACTCGTTGTTGCCGGTGGCGCGCAGCGCCGAGCCAATCTCGGTGCCAAAGAACCAATACAGGATGGCAACGATAGCCACGGCGAGCAGGATGCCCAAGATGATGGCAACGGTGGACTGCGGCAGACCGGTCATATTGCTGACGGCCGAAAACACGGTGCCCTTGGCAAGAATGGGCGTATTGGACTTGCCCATGATGCGCAGGTTGATGGACCACAGGCTGATCTGGGTGAGGATTCCGGCGAGGATCGCGGGAATCTCAAAGACGGTGGTCAAAATGCCCGTGACGGCGCCCGCGATGGCGCCGGCGCACATGCCGGCCAGCACGGCGAGTAGCGGGTCGACGTTGTTATTGACGATGAGCACAGCGCAGACGCAGCCGCCGAGGGCAAAGCTGCCGTCGCAGGTCATATCGGGAATGTCGAGCAGGCGGAACGTGATAAACACGCCAAGCACCATAATGCCCCAGAGGACGCCCTGCGAAACGGCGCCCTGCAATGCAATGAGCATGCTTCATACCTCCTAGGATAGGGTGGACACGTGATTCACCATAATAGCGGTAACAATGCATAGAAGAGCTGCGGACAGACGTTTTGTTTTACCTGAAACAAGCAGGGCGGACGCCGGTCTACAGCGCCCGCCCCTGTGGCTCAGATATTGAATAACGCGGCTAAAGCGAGAGCACGGGCTCTAGGCGCATGCCGCGTATGGCATTACGCGTCCAGAGCGGAAAGGTCGATGCCCAGGGCCTCGGCCATCTCGTCGTTCTTGACGACGACCAGGTCCTTGCTCGAGAGGTGCTTGATAGGCATGTCTTCGGGCTTGGCCTCGCCCTTCAGAATCTTGACGGCCATCTCGCCCGCGGCGTAGCCCAGATCCTCATAGTTGATGGAGAGGGTGAACAGGCCGCCGGCCATGCACATGCCCTCCTCGCCAGTCACGAAGGGAAGCTTGTTCTCCTTGCAGATCTGGCCCACCTGCGAGGCGCCCGCGGCGATGGTGTTGTCGGTGGGGGAGTACAGCGCGTCGACCTTGCCCACGGCAGACTCGACGACGGACTGAATCTCGTTGGAGCTCGAGACGGTGAAATCGGTGTACTCGAGGCCCAGCTTGTCGAGCTCCTTCTTGGCGGCCTTGATCTGGACGTCGGAGTTGGACTCGGCGGTGCAGTAGAGCAGGCCGACCTTTTTAACGTCGGGCAGGACCTTCTGCATCATCTCGAGCTGCTCGGCGACCGGGGTGAGGTCGGAAGCGCCCGTGACGTTGGTGCCGGGCTTGTCGTTGTCCTGGACCAGGCCGGAGGCGGCGTAGTCGGTGATGGCGCAGCCCACGATGGGGATATCGGCCGTGGCGCCGGCGGCAGCCTGCGCGGCGGGCGTGGCGATGGCATAAATCAGGTTGACGTTGTCGCCCACAAACTTGTCAGCAATGGACTTACACGTGGACTGGTCGTTCTGGGCGTTCTTCTGGTCGATCTTGACCTTAAGGCCGCTCTCCTTGATGGCCTTGACGAAGCCGTCGTTGGCGGCATCGAGCGCGGAGTGCTCGGTGAGCTGCAGAACGCCGATGGTGTAGTCGGAACCGGCGGCAGCAGAGCCGGAACCAGAGTTGCCGCCGCATCCGGCGAGCGGGGCGAGCGCGAGCAGGCCAGCGGAGACCAGAAGGCTCCTGCGGCTGATGGTGATGTCCTTCATATCATTACCCCCAGTATAAAAATGGCTGGAAACACTGCACTGAGACAAAGTGCAAGTGGAACTATAGTAGCGCTGATGTCCATTTTTACAACAGCCTGGCGGGTTTTTTAATACAGAATCGGATGGGCGGTACGGGTAGTCGAATGGGCGGCGGAGGGTCCTATGCGGCGGAGGAGGCGTCGTCCTCGTCTAGGGCGGCGAAGAGCTTCTTGCCGTCGAGGAGACGTGTGGTGACGTTTCTCATACGGGCGATCTCGACGGTGCGCAGCGTATCGTCGGTGCCTCGGGCGTCGTAGACCGTTCCCAGCAAATACGAGATGCCATCGCGCTGCCTGATGGCAAAGGGACGGAGTGTCATCCGTGCTGCTTCGGTTTCGCCACGCGTCGTGACGCTCGAAATATCAAAACTCACCGTGGTTCCGTGGTCGATGGCCTGCTCGACGAGCTCGCACGTGTCGATGCGCTTGATGGGCGTGCGTGTTGCCTTGGTAGCCTTGCTGCCTGCGCTTGGAGCGGGTTCGGGTGTATCGAGGTAGCCGCGAACGTCGGCGCTCGCCATGGCAACTAAGTGCTGCGCCATGCTCTTGCGGATAGCGATAGGCGTGGAGCGGTTGCGCATGACCATACCGTGGAGCCGGATGATCTCTTCATCGGTGAGCGGGCGGGTAAGAAGTTTGTAGCCCACGCCGCGTTTGTACTCAATTTCGTATCCGGCATGGCGAAGCGCGGAGATGGCGGTGTAGATGCTGCGCCGCGCCGCCGAGATGGGCATGCGGGCGGGGTCGTCGGGATGGGCGAGGCGCCGGATCAACTCATCGGAAAGCATGGCCTTGTCCTCGCCGGTGTTTTCGCTTAATAGTTGCAGGATGCGAACGGCGCGATAGGCTGCCATCGAGGCGGCGCCTCTAGTCGTGGTGTCGTAGGTTTCAACAGCGGCTTCGGTCATGGTGCCCACGTCCTTTCCGTTTTGGGTGGCGACGGTATGGAGCCTAGGACGTGGGGCTTTCCCAGGGGCGCAGGGCGCTCTGGGCGGTCGGTAGTCGTCGGCAAACGGCGGGTCGAGTTTTCAACAGCCCTGCTCAACTGACCAAAAACTTGCCAAAAGCTTGACGGATGCTGTTGAAAAAAAGCGTCTCTCGACCGATGTCGAGAGGCGCTTGTGCGATGAGCGTTGGCGTGTGGCGACGCGAGCTAGCGTCCGACGATTAGAAGTCGGCGTTGCCCACGGTGCGCGGGTGCGGCAGGACGTCGCGGATGTTGCCCACGCCGGTCAGATACATGACCAAGCGCTCGAAGCCCAGACCGTAGCCGGCGTGCTTGCAGGAACCGTAGCGGCGCAGGTCAAGGTAGTACTTGTACTGCTCGGGATTCATGCCCAGGTCCTTGATGCGGGCCTCGAGCAGATCCAGGCGCTCCTCGCGCTGGGAGCCACCGATGATCTCGCCGATACCGGGAACCAGGCAGTCGGCGGCGGCGACGGTCTTGCCGTCCTCGTTCATGCGCATGTAGAAGGCCTTGATCTCGGCCGGGTAGTCGGTTACGAAGGTCGGGCGCTTAAAGTGCTCCTCGGTCAGGAAGCGCTCGTGCTCGGTCTGCAGGTCGATGCCCCAGCTCACGGGGTAGTCAAACTTGTGACCGGCGGCGACGGCCTGCTCCAGGATCTCGACGGCCTCGGTGTAGGTAACGCGGGCGAAGTCGGAGTTGGCGACATGGTCTAGGCGTTCGAGCAGACCCTTGTCCACAAACTTGTTGAGCATATTGAGCTCGTCGGGGCAGGTGGCCATGACGTCCTTGAGGACATACTTGAGCATGGCCTCAGCGTTATCCATGTAGTCGTTAAGGTCGGCAAAGGCCATCTCGGGCTCGATCATCCAAAACTCGGCGGCGTGGCGCGTGGTGTTGGAGTTTTCGGCGCGGAAGGTGGGGCCAAAGGTGTACACGTCGCCAAAGGCCATGGCAAAGTTCTCGGCATTGAGCTGGCCGGACACGGTGAGGCTCGCATGCTTGCCAAAGAAGTCCTGGCTCCAGTCGACCTCGCCGGACTCAGTGAGGGGCGGATTTTTGGGGTCGAGCGTGGTCACGCGGAACATCTCGCCGGCGCCCTCGCAGTCACTCGTGGTGATGATGGGGGTGTTGACGTAGACAAAGCCCTGCTCCTGGAAGAAGCGGTGGATGGCGGCAGCCGCGACAGAGCGGATGCGGAACACGGCGCGGAACAGGTTGGTGCGCGGGCGCAGGTGCTGCTGGGTGCGCAGGAACTCGACGGTTGCGCGCTTCTTCTGCAGCGGGTAATCCGGGGCGCTCGTGCCCTCGACCTCGATGGAGGTGGCAGAAAGCTCGAAAGGCTGGGGCGCATCGGGGGTCAGCTTGACGGTGCCGGTGCAAATGAGTGCGGCCGAGACGTTTTGATGGGCGATCTCGTCGTAGTTGTCGAGTGCCTCGCGGTTCATGACGACCTGCAGGTCGCGGAAGCAGCTGCCGTCGTTGAGCGTAACAAAGCCAAAGTTCTTCATGTCGCGGACGGACTTGACCCAGCCGGCGACGGTGACGGTTTGGCCGCCGAGCGACTCGGCATCGGCATAGAGCTGCGCGATTTTGGTGCGGTTCACGTATCCTCCCATAACGGTTGAATGATAGTTATCCATACAGTTCGTTATTCTAGCAGCTCGTCTCATTTGGGCTATACAGATAAGGCATTGGCGGGATGGTTTTTCAAACGAAAAGCGCCCGCGGCCAAATGGTCGCGGGCGCTTGACGAGGTGCCTTTTGGCTGTGTGGCGCGGGGCCTGGCTACTTGGTCTTGGCTACCAGCAGCGGGTCGCCAAGCTTGACGAGCGGGTTGCCGCCGATAAGCGTTCCAGACTCGCCGACATGGTCGATGCTCTTAAGACGATCGAGCTCGGAGACGATGACGGTCACGATGTCCTCGTGACCAGCGGCCTTAATGGCCTCGCGGTCGAAGCTGATGAGCGGCTGGCCTGCCTTGACCACATCGCCCATCTCGACAAAGCGGGCAAAACCCTTGCCGTTCATTTCCACGGTGCCCAGGCCGACATGGATGAACACGCGCAGGCCGTCCTCGGTAATCATGCCGATGGAGTGGTTGGTGACAGTGGTGGCACCGATGCGGCCGTTGGCGGGCGCATAGATGGTGCCGGTAATGGGCTCGATGCCATAGCCCTGGCCAAGCATGCCCGAGGCGATCGTCTCGTCGGGAACCTCGTCCAGGTTGACGAGCACGCCGTTGACGGGGGCATAGATGACGCCTTCGCGGGTAGCGAAGCTTGCTGCGGGCGGAACGGACGCCTCGCCGGTCGAGGTGAAGGTGGACTTAAGCGAATCGAGCAGACCCATAGTTGCCTCCAACTTAAATAGGCGCATATCGCGCGTTTGGTTTGCCGGAAACGTTTCACATGTGTTTCGCGGCTTGGTCAACGCCCCTATTCTACGCTGCTCAACGATACCTCTGAACTGGGATTATGTGATATATCAGTTGAAGGGAAACTTATTGCCGGAGTGTTTCTGCGCCACGGGTTCAAGTGGGGTACGCTTGAAGGCGAAAAACAAGGGCGCATAATTTGCGCGAAGGGAGCACATATGATTGTCGAGAACCATGCGCTGTGGGGCGAGGAGCCGACCGAGGATTATCCGGCGACGTTTACGTATTTGGGTGCCGAGCCGTTGCCCGATAAACCGAATGGCCGCCGCCCCGCGGTGATTATCTGTGGCGGAGGTGCGTTTACGCATATCGCTCCGCATGAGCAGGATCCTGTGGCGTTTGCGTTTTTGGATCACGGTTACCAGGCCTTTGTGCTCAACTATGTCACGAGTTCTACGGGTGACGTGAGCTTTCCGCACCCCCAGGCAGATCTTGCCAAGATGGTCGCCACGGTGCGCGCCAACGCCGACGAGTGGCATGTCGATCCTAAGCGCGTGTGCGTCGTGGGCTTTTCTGCTGGCGGCATGATTTGCGCCTCGCTGGCAACACAGTGGAAGACCGGCCCCTTTGCGGCACTTGCCGGGGCGCGTCCGGACGACATTCGTCCCGATGCCGTGGTGCTGGGCTATCCATTGCTCGACTTTGCCTATGTGCGCGACATGCAGACGCGCGATCCGCGCATTGACTTGCGCGTGCCCAAGACGGGCGGCAAGACGGGACGCGATTTGCTCAACGACTACCTGTCGATGGTGACGGGCGGCGAGGCAACTGACGAGCATCTGGCCGACATCTGCCCCACCACGCATGTTTCGCGTCAGATGCCACCGACCTTTGTGTGGGGCGTGTCCGACGACAAGACGGCGCCGATCGCGCAGGTCTACCCGTTTGCGCAGCGCATGGCCGAGGAGGGCGTTGCATGCGAGATGCACGTCTTCGACCAGGGTGGTCACGGCCTTTCGCTCGGCAACGCCAACACCGCGGTCGACAACGAGGACAAGCAGGTGGCAGTCCGTCCCTGGATCCGCCTGGCCTTCCGCTTTCTGGAGCGCCACGGGTTTTAGTTACGGCGTTTTACCAAACGCCGTAACCATTTGACGCTGCAAGCCCGCCAGAGCGGCAATCTGCCTTTCAGCTTCGGTGGCATGACCAGAAGGTCAATGCCACCTCGCTTCAAGGCACCTTGCTCGCTCTGGCGGGCTTTCGCTGTCGGTTCCAAGACATCGGCGTTGCTATGGCCCAGATGCGGCACTTGGGGACGGTCCTTGCAACAATCTGTTGATTGAACATCGTCGTATGTTCGCGCTATCATGCGTGGTTAAATGGTTAGCCATGGCAAACGGTTAGCCAAGATAAACAAAATGCAACGCCCTGTGGGCGCCGGGGGAGGAACACGGACGTGAGGCTCGATACACTCGAGATTGGAAAGGACGCCGTCGTCGCATCGGTGACATCGGACGACCAGGCACTCCGACAGCATATTTTGGACATGGGCCTAACGCCGGGCACCGAAGTCACCATGATGAAGTACGCCCCCATGGGTGACCCGCTCGAGATCCGCCTGCGTGGCTACGAGTTGACACTGCGTAAGGACGATGCCGCTCGCATCGAGCTCGTGGGTATTCACGACACCGATACAGGTCCGCGCGCTAACGCCGCAATCGGCAAGACGGAGCATCCGGCCCTGGGCGAGGGGACGTATTCGCCCCGTGCGGCAAAGACGGCCGTGCCCGAGGGCGCGCCGCTGCACTTTGCCCTCGCCGGCAACCAAAACTGCGGCAAGACCACGTTATTCAACCAGCTGACGGGCTCCAACCAGCACGTCGGTAACTTTCCCGGCGTGACGGTCGACCGCAAAGATGGCACCATCCGTAACCATCCCGAGGCGAGTGTTACCGACCTGCCTGGCATTTACTCCCTGTCGCCGTACACAGGCGAAGAGGTCGTGAGCCGTCAGTTCATCCTTGACGAGCGCCCGGACGCCATCATCGACATCATTGACGCCACCAACATCGAGCGTAACCTGTACCTGACACTGCAGCTCATGGAGCTTGACCGTCCTATGGTCATCGCGCTCAACATGATGGACGAGGTGACCGCCAACGGCGGTGCCGTGGACGTCAACCTGCTCGAGAGCCTGTTGGGCGTGCCCGTTGTCCCCATTAGCGCTGCCCGCAACGAGGGCATCGGCGAGTTGGTGGACCACGCCCTGCACGTGGCACGGTTCCGCGAGCGCCCTGGTCGCCTGGACTTTTGTGCGCCCGACGGCCCGGACGGCGGTGCGCTGCATCGCTGCATCCACGGTATTGCTAACCTGATCGAGGACCATGCCGTGACGGCGCACATTCCGGTGCGCTTTGCGGCGACCAAGCTGGTCGAGGGCGATGAGCTGGTAACCGAGGCGCTTCACCTGGATCGCAACGAGCTCGACGCTATCGAGCACATCATCACCCAGATGGAGGGCGAGGCCGGCACCGACCGCCTGTCTGCGCTGGCCGATATGCGTTTTAGCTTTATCGGCGACGTGTGCGGGCGTTGCGTCGTCAAGCCGCACGAGAGCCGCGAGCACGTGCGCTCCGTCAAGATTGACCGCATCCTGACAGGTCGTTACACAGCCATTCCGGCGTTTCTGGTGATCATGGGCCTCGTCTTTTGGCTGACGTTTGGCGTGATCGGCGCGGCGTTGCAGGGACTCATGGAGGACGGCATCGCTGCCATCATCGCCTCGGCCGATGCGGGCCTCAAGGCGTTCGGCACCAACGACGTAGTGCGCTCGCTGGCTGTCGACGGCGTGCTTACGGGTGTGGGCAGCGTGCTGACCTTCCTGCCGATTATCGTCGTGCTCTTTTTGTTCCTCTCCATTCTGGAAGACTCCGGATACATGGCGCGCGTGGCCTTTGTCATGGATAAGGTGTTGCGTCGCTTTGGCCTGTCGGGCCGCAGCTTTGTGCCCATGCTCGTCGGTTTTGGCTGCACCGTGCCGGCTATCATGTCGACCCGTACGCTCCCATCCGAGCACGACCGCAAGATGACGGTCATGCTCACGCCGTTTATGAGCTGCTCAGCCAAGTTGCCGGTTTACGGCTTGCTGTGCGGGGCGTTTTTCCCGCAGGCGACGGTTCCCGCCATGGTCTCGCTCTATCTGATCGGTATCGTGGTCGGCTGTATCGCGGCTTTGGTGCTCAACCGCACGGCATTTAAGGGCGACCCGGTGCCGTTTATCATGGAGCTTCCCAATTACCGCCTGCCGAGCGTCAAGACGACGGTGATGCTGGCATGGGATAAGGCCAAGGACTTCATCACCAAGGCCTTTACCATTATCTTTGCCGCTACGGTGGTCATCTGGTTCCTGCAGACGTTCGATATCCGCTTTAATGTGGTCGCCGACCAGTCGCAAAGCCTGCTTGCCGGTCTGGGTAGCATCATCGCGCCGGTGTTGGCCCCGCTCGGCTTTGGCGACTGGCGCGCCTCGACGGCACTCGTCACCGGACTTATCGCCAAGGAGAGTGTCATCTCGACACTCACGGTGCTTTTGGGTGCAACCTCGCCCGCGGCATTGTCAACCATGTTTTCGCCGTTTACCGCCTACGTGTTCTTGGTCTTTACGCTGCTGTACCCGCCTTGCGTGGCCGCTATCGGCGCCGTCAAGAGTGAGCTGGGCGCGCGCTATGCCGTTGCCGTGTTCGCGTTTCAGGTGACGGTCGCCTGGATCGTGGCGTTTGTCGTGCATTCGGCGGGCATATTGCTGGGGTTGGCTTAGGGGCGCGTTGATGCTCCGTGCTTTTGGGCGAGCAACAATTCAATAAATATGAGCAAAAATACCGGTAATTGTCGGCCTGCGGGGACTGTCCTACGCTGCAGGTTGCCGTTCGCTGCCTATTTGCTGCCGTTTACGGATTCGTAAATACTTGCAATCGTCGGTCGATTTAACCGCATCACGCGATGCCGATGCACATTTTGTGTGCCCCTTTCTACAATCACTTTGTGTCTATTGCCGAACATGTCTTCCGTTTCGCCTGTGTGGGGACGTGGGGTGCAATAGTCGTTTGTAGAGGCTCATTGAGGAGGGAATTGATGAAAGAAAAATTCCAATCGTTCGGAAAGGCAATGCTCGTTCCGATTACGCTCATTGCCATTTCCGGTCTCTTTTTGGGTATCGGTAGCGTTTTTACGACCGAACTGACCCTTGTGTCCCTTGGCGTTAATTGGGACTGGTATGCCGCTTCGCCGCTCTTTACGTTCTTCTCGGTATTTAAGGGTCTCGGCGAGGTAATCATTGGAAACCTCGGTGTTTTGTTTGCCGTCGGCTGCGCCTTCTCCTTGTCTCGCAAAGAGAAGGGCTGGGCTGCCTTTTCTGCCCTTGTCTGCTATCTCACCATGCTCAAGACGGTTGAGATTCTGCTTGGAGCAGCTGGCTTGGCTGCCGACAATACAACGGTGGAAGCTCTTCAGAAGGTCGGCCTTACGTCCATTCAGGCGAGTGAGCAGTCCGCACTCTACACTACCTCGCTCGGCTTTTTTGGCTACAGCTCTGGTGTCTTTGGCGGCATTATCGTGGGCTGCCTGGTCGCCTGGATCACCGGCCGTTTTTACAAGACCAAGCTTCCAACGGCGCTGGCGTTTTTTGCGGGCAGTCGAACGGTCCCCATTGTGTCGCTGGTCGCCGGTGGCATCCTGGGCGGCATCATGTACTTCGTCTGGCCCGTCATCGGTGGATGCTTCTCGGGTATTGCGACGTTCGTGAAAGGCTCCGGTCTGGTCGGTACGTTTGTCTATCGCTGGGTGCTCGAGAGCCTTGTGCCGTTTGGCTTGCATCCGCTGCTCGAGACGCCCATGTATTGGACTGAGCTTGGCGGCTCCATGGTCGTCGATGGAACGCGCGTGGTGGGCAATAGCGCCATTCAGCTTGCACAGCTCGCTTCTCCCAGCAGTGACAAGCTCTTGGTTAGGGCCTTCATGGCTGGCTATGGCATTAACGATTACGCGTTGTTCCCGGGCATCGCCCTTGCTATGTGGTCTTGTGCCAAGCCCCAGAACCGCAAGAAGGTTGCTGGTCTTTTAATCCCCACAGTGATTTCGACTGTTTTCTTTGGCGTTACGGAGCCTATTCTCTTTACGTTCCTGTTTGCCGCCCCCTGGCTCTACTTTGGCGTTTACGCTCCGCTTTCCGGACTGGGTGAAGTTCTCTCGGAGGCAATGGGCGTTTCGGTGTACCAGGGAAATATCAAGGACCTGATCCCATTCTTATTCCGCCCCGAGAAGCTTAATCTGCTTCCGTACCTTATCCTGCTCCCCGCCTTTTTCCTGGCAGCTTTCTTCCTCTTCCGGTTCTTTATTACTAAGTTCGATATCAAGACGCCCGGTCGAGACGATGGTGACGATATTGAGTTGATCAACAGCAGAGCCGAGTTCGAGGCAAAGGCCGCTGAGGCAAAGGGCGAGTCTGATAGCACTCCCGAGAAGGCAGTCCAGGGCCGTGCGACCAAGGACAGCGCGCTTGCTGTTGGCATTGTCGAAGCGCTTGGTGGAGCCGACAACATTGATGATCTTGACAACTGCATCTCACGTCTTCGCGTGATTGTCAAGGATGGTTCTAAGGTTGCAGACGACGAGGTGTTCACCAAGAATCTTGAAGCTATGGGCGTTATCCGCCTGAGCGACAAGGCAATCCAGGTCATTTACGGTCCTCGTGTCGGCGAAGTCGCTTCTGAGGTGCACGAAGTTCTCGGTGACGAGTAAAACGCGCAAGTGGCTTTCAATTGCATAGCGCAATTCCAGGGCTTGGCTTCCTATCGCATGATTTAGGGGGCCAGGCCTTCTTGTTTTAGATTGTCAAGGCAGATACTCAATAGTTCTTCGAATGCGAGAATACAACTTCCGGTAAAGCAGTTAGGCTTAACGTTCTTAAGATCCATTGGGTGATCGTCATGTATCGTAAAGATCGCGTCTGCCGTCTTGGCGAGCTCGCTGTCTTCGTTGCCGGTAAACGCGAGGGTCGTAATGCCCGCGTCGTGGCATGCCCTTGCGGTTTCCAAGATGGCTTCTGTCTGGCCCGATTTGGATATGAGCATCATGCAGCTGAGCGTATTTCGGTTGGATTCGACAAACTGATCGGTTTCTAGGAAGTCCTGTATGACGGCCAAAAAGCCAAGTCCAACGAGCTTAGTCGCCATGTACTGCGCAACGATGCGTGAGAAGCCCTCTCCGTTTACTCCGATCATTCTGTTGCGATGCAGTGCGGCGATGAATACGTCTACATCTCCGGTGTGACATACGAAGTGGACGCTACTGTCTTTGAGTGATTGATTCATTTCGCGGGAGACATGCTGAAGGTGCTTGAGATCGTACATCATTTCGCGGTAGCCACGGTAGCCGAGCTTTTTCGAAAGCCTGATGACTGTCGTCATGCTGGTAAAGCATGCCATGGCGACGGGTTTTATGCCAATATCATCGAGGGTGTCGATATTGTTGAGTAGGTATTCGAGTACGCTTTGCTCGGTTTCGGATAGCTTTGCGGCTGAGTAGAGCTTGGAAATCTGCTTTTTATCAACCATCGGTGCTTCCTTCCCGCCGGACGTGTGTGGCCGCTTCCGTTGCGTAAATAATAACTCCTTGGGGAATTCCTTTCCCGCCTTGCAACCGGGGCGGGAAGCGGCCCTCCATGCTGGATACAATATCCAAACACAGGCGAACCATGCAATATTGAATGTGCTAATTGGGGGTTTCGATATGAAACTTACGGTCATAGGTGGCGGTGGCGTCCGCTCCATGTTTTTGGCAAAGAGCATAGCCCAGCAGGCGTCATCGCTTGGGATCGACGAACTTGTGTTTATGGACAATGATCCCGAGAAGCTGCGCATCTACGGTGGCCTTGCCGCCCATGTCTCGGGCATGCTTTGCCCCACGCTTAATTTTTCACTGACGGGCGATGCAGTCGAGGCCGTTAAGGACGCCGATTACGTGATCACGACGATTCGCGTCGGTGGGGACCATATGCGCGTTCGCGATGAGCGCATTGCTCTTTCGCATGGGGTTCTTGGCCAAGAGACGACTGGCGCAGCCGGCGTGTCTTTTGCCATGCGCTCCGTCCCTGCGCTTGCTTCGTATTGCGAGTTAATCAAGAAGTACGCAAAGCCGGACGTCAAGGTGTTTAACTTTACTAATCCCGCTGGCGTCGTATCTCAGGCCCTACGCGATATGGGCTATGATTTTACTTATGGCATTTGCGATGCCCCCTCGGGCATGTTGCATCAGTTTGCCGAGTATAAAGGCGTTGATCCCGCATCGGTTCAGGGCGAGTGCTATGGACTCAACCACCTCTCGTTCTTCCGCAATGTGACGGTTGACGGCGAGGACATCATGTCCGACTTGATCCACGACGACGGGGCATATGCTCATACAGATCTTAGGTTCTTCGAGAAGGACCTCGTCCTAAATCGCGGATGCGTGCCAAATGAGTACCTATACTATTTTTACTATCGCGAGCGCGCCGTTGCCAACGTTCTCTCTTCGCCCCAGACACGCGGCGAACTAATCGAAGAAATTAATCGAGAAATGACGAGCGAGCTTGCATCTATCGACATTGAGAACGACTTCGAAAAAGGCCTCGCGTGCTTTGAGAAGTGGTACGGAATGCGCGAAAACAACTACATGGCGGCCGAGACGGGTATTCATCGCGACAAGCCGTGGACGTTTGACGTGTACGGCAAAGATGCTGGCGGATACGCAGGTGTCGCGCTCCGCTTCATGGATATTGCTCGCTCTGGCAAGACGCAGCAGATGATCCTGTGCACCCCCAACAATGGCGCCATCCCCGGCCTTCTCGATACAGATGTCATTGAGTCAACGTGCGATATCTCCACCGATGGCTGCGTGCCGCATCGCGTCGAAGCCGATTCTGTGCCCGCGGGAAACCTCGAATTGATTCGTCGCGTCAAGTACTACGAGCGCACCGTGGCGCGTGGCATCGTTAACCGATCGAAGCGCGACATTGTCGAGAGCCTCGCGATGCACCCGCTCGTTAATTCGTACTCCTTGGCGAAAGATATCGCCGCGCAGTACTTTGAGCTTAACCGCGACTACATCGACGGCTGGACAGACTAGTCTGGACGTTAAAACTAGAAATTATGGATGGGCGGACCGGCGTTTATATTGGCGCCCGTTCGCCCTGCTTAGTAAGAAAACGGGTATAGAGTGAACTTGCGAGAGAACTTCAATGTCTTTCTGGAATCGGGCGATCGGGCGAAGGAATGCCGGAGTGGCTGCACGATGGCGTTATATATCCCCTTGTTTGTTATGAGCGCGCTTCAAATTGGTGTATCAAACGTTGCAACTGAGCTCGCCTATATCAATCCGTCCATTACGCTTATTTGCACTGTGGTCGCGGCCTTTTTAAACCTGCTTCTATCGAATGTGGCTTTTTCATTATTTGCCGTCGACCGGTCCAAAGAGACGGTGCAACCTGCCCGAACCCCTCCGGTTTATCTCTTGGCCTCGACGGTTCCCCTCCAGATTTCTGGGGCGCTGCTAATTTATTTGGTTCACTTGATTATATCGGCAATTGTAGTCTTTGCCTCGCTTGCGAGCAGTCAGCTCGGGGTGTTGTGCTCGCTTGTGGTGGCAGTAATCGTGACGCTTCTTTCCGCGTCGTTCGTATTCGTGTTAATTGAAGATGCGGACGTGGAGCAGAGGGGACTACGAGGCATTCGGTTTGCACCACGCTACATCATGCGTTCGGTCACGGTACTTCGTTCCTCCTGGAGAGAAATCGCGCGTCCCGCAACGCTGCTGGTGGCATGGAACCTGGTTGCAAGTTGCGCTATCCAGGTTCTTGTTGGATGGGTAGTTTCGAGTGCGGCGCTGCCGTCGGCACTTTCAGTGACGGCGCTTGTGCATGAGGGACTTTATTATGGGGCGTTTGCTTATATGCTGCTTTTGCTAGTTCATTGTGCGGTTGCGAGTTGGCTCGAAATTGACGTGCTCATGGGGGTGTCCTTGTGCGTATCCGAGCAGGCGCGATAGCCCGAAGATGAAGCCGCGTTTTCGATATTGAGTTCCTGCGTACCTTGCTTTCTAAGCAGAATTGGCGCGCCGTCTGTTAACAATCGTTTTCCAAGAATTCTTTTGTTACTCATTTTATAGACTTCTCATTGCTATAATCGCCCACCGCTCAAGATAATCGGAGAGGTTTTCCTATATGGCTCAAACAAAGCAAGACGGCATCACGCTCAGGCAGTGGCTCCCGCTCGTCGGGCTCACCTGCTGTGCGTTCGTGTTCAACACGTCGGAGTTTATGCCCA
>JAYBVN010000011.1:0-12238 GCA_037320555.1 Collinsella sp.
GGCCCGTGGGTTATACCCTAAGAGCAAACCACCCTTTTTAAGGGTGGTTCTGATTGGCATCGTCGATGCCGAAGAGCACGATGTAGTGGCCTACGTTGGTAAACGTACCGGGGCGCACTGCGGCGATGACGGGCGCACCCGAGCGAAGTGCTTGGGTAATCGATTCGCGATCATTATAGAGCTGTGTTCCGTTGAGTCCCAGCTGCCACGCACCGCCTGTCATAAACGACCACTCGGTGGCACCAGTGGGGGCGTAGTTGCCGGCTTCGGCCAGTGCACATATATCGACCGGCGTCTTATCGGTATGGCCGGTCTTAAAGATATAGACCATGGTGAGGCAGGTGGGACCGCAAGCGTTTTCGCGAATAGTGCCACCGGCATAGGGCAGCTCCGACCATGCGGGGTCAATTTGGTAGATGTGGGGCATGGTGCCGGCCTGCCATTGCGAGCGTGGGGTCGAGAACGCAAAGGAGTAACCGGGCGCGACGGGAGCTTTAAGCAGCTTGTCCTCGGCAGTGGGCTCAAGACCGGCTGATCCGTGGGAGATACATGATCCCAAAAACACAAAGACGAGGCAGGCGGCGATGGAGCAAAGCGCAAGGCGTAGACGGCGGGCCGGAAGCGCGTGGCTTGTGGTGTGCGACGCGGGGTGAGGGGCGGAATTGCCGCGATCGCGTTGAGGTCGCGAAAAGGTGCGCTTGACGTAGTAGTCGGTCTTACGGCGATCGTAGCGGCGTGGCTGCGATGTGTCGGTCTGGCGTTGACGTGTGCTCGTACTCACGCGGTCTGACTGCTGCACGGTACGGCTTTGCCGCCGCGAAGAAGCCCCGGGCTGCTCTTGGGGGCGCTGCGGGTTGTCGTTGTCGGAGGTGCTTCTGGGCGTTGGCGTGGTGCGGCCGGCAAGGCGCACGCTTTGTGGCCGTTGGTCGCCGTCATTGTATCCGTATGCCATTCGAATCACCTTGCCTCATGTGTAACTTGTCTATCCTACATAAAAAGATGCACGACACATGGGCATGTGCGCCAAAAGCCTGACAAATGGTATGAACGTTGCCGCGCCGAGCGCCAAGCGTCACGGTAACAGGTATTCAAAAGCAGACAAGATGAAAGCGCCCAAGACGAATGACGTCTCCCGCCGTTCGTCCCAAAAACGGTGCCGCTCGTTTTGCAGTTCTGCCTTCGGTCGAGCTGCGAGCGGCGCTGCTGCGCCAAGGCCGTATCTTAAAGCCATGGAATAAAAGCGCGCGGCAAAACGGACCGCGCAAGGGGTGACGCCAAGGGCGTCAAACAGGAAAGGAGGGGAACAATGGCGGACAAGAACGCAGAAGTTGCAGTCGAGGATAACGGCGGCATGAAGAAAACGCTCTCGCTCTGGAACTTCTTCACCATCGGCTTTGGTGCCATCATCGGTACCGGTTGGGTTCTGCAGGTCGGCGACTGGATGGTCGTGGGCGGCGGTCCCGTTCCCGCTATGATCGCATTCCTCTTGGGTGCAATCTTCCTCGTGCCCGTCGGAGCTGTTTTCGGTGAGCTCACGGCTGCTATCCCCATCTCGGGCGGCATCGTCGAGTATGTCGATCGTAGCTTTGGCCGTACGCTGAGCTATATCACCGGATGGCTTTTGGCCCTGGGCAACGGCATCCTGTGCCCGTGGGAGGCCATCGCCATCTCGACCCTCGTGTCCGAGATGTTCGGCAGCCTGCCCGGCCTTGAGTGGCTGCGCGCCGTCAAGCTCTACACCATACTGGGGGCCGACGTCTACCTGTTCCCGACGCTGATCGCGCTCGGCTTTGCAGTCTACGTCATCTTCCTCAACTTCCGCGGTGCCAGCTCGGCTGCCAAGCTCCAGGCCTTCCTGACCAAGGCCCTGCTCTGCGGCATGCTGCTCGCCATGGGCGTCTCGCTGTTCACCGGCTCGCCGGACAATGCCATGCCCGTGTTCTCCCAGGTCACCGGCGCTGGCGGCGGCAAGGCCGCTACCGAGAGTTCCAGCCTGTTTGCCGGCATCGTGTCGGTCCTGGTTCTGACCCCGTTCTTCTACGCTGGCTTCGACACCATTCCTCAGCAGGCTGAGGAAGCAGCCGAGGGCCTCAACTGGAACAAGTTCGGCAAGATCATCTCCCTGGCCCTGCTGGCCGCCGGCGGCTTCTACATGGTCTGCATCTACTCGTTCGGCACCATCCTCGACTGGCATGAGTTTGTTAAGAGCCCGGTTCCCGCGCTTGCCTGCCTCAAGGGCATCAACATGCTTCTGTACCTGGCTATGCTCGTCATCGCCACGCTTGGACCCATGGGCCCGATGAACTCCTTCTACGGCGCCACGAGCCGCATCATGCTCGCCATGGGCCGCAAGGGCCAGCTGCCCGAGCAGTTCGCCGAGGTCGACCCCAAGTCCGGCGCTCCCAAGCTTGCCTGCGTCGTTCTGGGCGTCATCACCGTCGTCGGTCCGTTCCTGGGCAAGAACATGCTCATCCCTCTGACCAACGTGTCGGCTCTCGCCTTCATCTTCTCCTGCGGCATGGTCGCCCTCGCTTGCCTGCGCATGCGCTTCACCGAGCCCGACCTGCCTCGTCCCTACGAGGTGCCCGGCGGCAAGTTTGGCATCGGCCTCGCTATCGCTGCCTGCGCCATCATCATCGGCCTGCTCGTGATTCCGTTCTCTCCCGCCTCCCTCAACATGGTGGAGTGGAGCATCGTGATCGGCTGGCTGGCCGTTGGCCTGGCTCTCATGGCCTTCACCAATTCCCGCAAAAAGTAACGCCGAGCCGGGGCGGATCAGGTGCGCGGGACCCTCTCTTCCGCGCACCGAACCCGGCACCACTTGGGTAGCTTTGTGAGGCCTTAACCCAACACGGCCTCGCCCACTATATGGATCCATAAGGAGGAACCATGTCCACTAAGTATGCAATCGTTGGCGGCAAGCTCATCGACGGTACCGGTGCCGAGCCGGTCGAGAACTCCCTCGTTCTCGTCGACGACAACGGCAAGATCGAGTACGCTGGCGCCATGCAGGACCTTCCCGAGGGCGTTGAGGTCATCGACGCCGCCGGCAAGACCGTCCTTCCCGGCCTGATCGACACCCACCTGCACTTCTCGGGCAACTTGACCGATGATGACACCGACTGGGTCATGCAGCCGCTCCTCGAGAAGCAGGCCGTCGCCGTCAAGCAGGCCTACGACTGCCTCACCCACGGCCTCACCACCGTCTGCGAGATCGGCCGCTTTGGTATCCAGATCCGTGACTGCATCGACAAGGGCGTCTTCAAGGGCCCGCGCGTTCTGGCCACCGGCCTTGGCTTCTGCCGCGTTGCCGGCCACGGCGACTCCCACCACTGCAGCCAGGAGCTCAACAAGGAATCGCACCCCTGGGGCGATCAAGTCGACGGTCCTTGGGATCTGCGCAAGGCCGTCCGTCGTCGCCTGCGCGAGAACCCCGATGCCATCAAGATCTGGGCTACCGGTGGCGGCATCTGGCGCTGGGACTCCGGCCGCGATCAGCACTACTGCTCCGAGGAGATTCAGGCCGTGGTCGAAGAGGCCAAGATGGTCGGCATCCCCGTGTGGAGCCACTGCTACAACAACCACGCCGCTGCCTACGATTCCGTTCGCTTTGGCTGCGAGCAGCTGATTCACGGCTTCGATATCGATGAGCGCACCATGGACCTCATGGCCGAGCAGGGCACCTTCTTCACCCCGACGATCGCCTTCCTGCCCACCTGGTACGCCACCTATCCGCCCGTCTACGTCCCCGAGCTGCACGACAAGTACGAGGGCACCCTGGTCGAGAAGGAGCTGCAGCGCAACTACGACTGCCTGCGCGAGGCCAAGAAGCGCGGCGTCGTCATGACGATCGGCTCCGACTCCTTCTCCTTCGTCACCCCGTACGGCACCTGCTCCATCGAGGAGATGTACGAGTTCGTCGACAAGATCGGCTTCACCCCGGTCGAGACCATCACCTGTGCAACCCTCAACGGTGCCAAGATGTGCCACATCGAGGACGAGACCGGTTCCATCGAGGCCGGCAAGTGCGCCGACCTGCTGGTCGTCAACGGTGACGTCGCTGCCGACATCCACGTGCTCAACACTGACAACATGGACGTCATCATGAAGGACGGCTGGATTGTCGAGGCCGGCACCTTCGGCGAGGCAAACAAGTACAGCGCCTAAGCTACCGTTCATCGATGGCTTGATGTAAAACACAGTATTTGATTGCATAATGCAATGGAGAGGGTCGCTTGCGGCCCTCTTTATTGCTATGGGGTGCGTCAGTAAGAAGGGGATGACGGTGGATCTCAATAGGCTGATTCTGGGCAAGAGCTACAACTCTACCAAGGTCTTTCGTACCGCTCAGCATGTGGTTCAAGCCATCTTGCTCGGTATTGTCGTTCCGCTGCTTATCCTACTGCTCATCTGGGATCTAACCGATAATCCCAATCCCGTTCCGGCCGTTGTCGTCATTGCCGGCTTGGTCATGCTGTGCTTCTTCTTTTCGTACGTCTTTGTCGTTCCCGACGACCTCACATCGAGCGCAACCGACCGCACGCTCGCCATCGCTTCAAAAATATTCGCCTACACGTCGCGCGGCCTTACGCCCGAAGCTGCCCTGGGCGCCTCTAAGATCATCCTGTCCGAAACTATCGCCTCTGCCATCTGCTTTACCGACGGCAAGCAGGTGTTGGCAAGCTGGGGCGAGGACTCGGCAAAATGCCCCGCGGGCACCCCGGTAGTACTGCGGACTACGCTCAACGTGATCAACAGCGGTGAGCAAAGCGTGTTCTCGCGCGATGCCTCGACCGAGACAGGTGGCTACTTTCCGCGCCTGCGCGCCGGTATTGTCGCACCGCTTACCGTGCGCGGGCATTGCGTGGGCACGCTCGAGCTGTATTATCCCCGTCTGAGCAGCATCGATATGCGCCAGACGGCGCTTGCCTCGGGCTTTGCCGACCTCATTTCCACGCAGCTTGCAAGCTTTGAGCTCGAGCGCCAGGACGAGCTTACGGCCCGCGTGGAGCTGCGCGCCTTGCAATCGCAGGTCGATCCTCATTTTCTGTTTAACACCATCAGCACCATCGTGTCACTCGTACGTACCGAGCCGGACAAGGCCAGGTCGCTGCTGATCGACTTCTCCAACTACTATCGTCAGACGCTTTCTGATTCCGATACGCTCACCACGCTCGAGCACGAGGTGGAACAGGGCACTCGCTATATCAATCTTATGCAGGCTCGTTATGGCGACGGCCGTCTGCGCGTCTCGGTCGATATCGACTTTGAGGTGCGCGATTGCATGGTGCCGCCGTTTATCTTGCAGCCGTTGCTCGAAAACTGCATCAAGCACGCGCAGCGCGAGACCGAGCCGCTTTCTATTCATGTTAGGGCTTTCGAGACCGATGACGGTTTGGAGATCATCGTCGAGGACGATGGCATCGGTATGAGCGAAGAGGTCTGCGCGCATCTGTTTGAGCAGCATCGCCTGGAGGAGCCCGAGAGCATTACCGCCGACGGCTCCGTCAAGCGAGGTTGCGGCCTGGCGCTCTTCAACGTGCTTCAGCGCATCCATTTCTTTTACGGAGAAGATTCCGGCATGCGCGTGAAGTCCCAGGAGGGCGTGGGAACGCAGGTCATCGTCGAGCTGAACGGCGAGCCGCATGAGCCGGCGCCGTTGACGGCGTAGCACGCGGTTGGATTGAGAGAAAAAGAGGGGAAGCACATATGTCCGAAGGCTGGAACATCTTGGTGGTTGATGACGAACCTCCCATTAGGGCTGAGCTACGCTATCTGTTGGAAAAGGATACGCGTGTGGGCCAGATTGCCGAGGCGGGCAATGTCACCGAAGCCGTGGAGTCGATTCTGTCGAACAAGCCCGACGTGCTGTTTTTAGACATTACCATGCCCGGTCGCTCGGGAATTGAGCTTGCCGAGACGCTGCAGAACCTAAAGACGCCGCCGGTCGTGGTGTTTGTGACGGCATTTGCCGAGTATGCGGCTGATGCCTATAACCTCGATGCCGTCGATTATGTCGTCAAGCCGGTCGAGGACGCACGCCTGTCAAAGGCACTCGACAAGATCGAGGCAGCCTTGGGTGCCCGTCGTGTTATCCACGCTCCGCGCCAGCCTTTGCGTCTGACGGTGGACCGCGGGGGCAAAAAGGTGTTCATTCCCGCCGCAGACGTCTGCTACTTTGAGGCGCGCGCCGATTTTTGCAACGCCGTCTGCGCCGAGGGAACATACCTGATCAATGAGTCGATTTCCTCGCTCGAGCGGCGCCTGGCCTCCGAGGGCTTTATCCGTGTCCACCGCAGCTATCTGGTCAATTTGGATGACGTGCACAATGTTGAGATTGGCTCCACGGGGTTGATGGAGCTCAGGCTCGACCGCGTGAGCTCGACGGTGCCGGTGTCCCGTCGTCGCGCCGCCGAGGTCAAGTCGCACCTGGGGCTTGCGTAAGAGGCTTGCGTGCCGTCGTTTACCATCGCAGGTTTGGCATGGGCGCGCGGTGGGCATAATGGGTGGCATCGAATGAAATCGAAAGGATCATTATGCCCGCGCTTATCACCCATCATCTGTTTGGCGAGGAAAGCATCGACCGTCTTCCGCAGGGCGTCATCACGTCCGATGAAGAGCGCATTGCCTTTATCTTGGGCAACCAAGGCCCCGACCCGTTCTTCTTTCACATTCTGACACCGCGTGTTTCCGACTGCACGCTGCTGGCGCAGGTCATGCATCGGTCGCGCATGTCTCGCCAGTTCGCGTGCCTGCGCGACGGCGTGTCGCATCTGCTGCCGCGCGACGCCAGCTTGGGTCGCGCCTTTGCGCTGGGCCTGCTGTCTCATTACGTGCTCGACCGCAACGCCCACCCCTTTGTCTATGAGCAGCAGTTTGGCATCGTGGAATCCGACTCAGAGCTTGAGGATTCGAGCAGTCAGGTCCATGCCGTGATCGAGAGCGACCTGGATGTACTGATGCTGCAGCTTAAACGCGATGGCGCTACGGTCGACGATTACCCGCCGGCGGGCGAGATCGTTACCACCGACCGTATCAATCGCGCTGCCGGCGTGCTGATGAGCTATGTTGCCGGACGCGTGTACGGCATTGACATTCCGGCGGGGGAGTACGGTGCCGCCGTTGCCAATATGCAGCGACTTTACCGCGCGATTGAGCCGGCCGACTCCGCAAAGACGCGCGCGATCTCGCTGGTTGAGGGCTTGGTGCACGACTACTCGCTGCTCGACGGCCTTGCCCATCGCGTGACGACGGAGCTGCCCGAGCGCACCGGTAACCTGGGCCATCTGACATGGAAGAATCCCTTTACCGACGAGGTCTCGAATGAGAGTTTCCCCGAGGTCTTTGATCGCGCGCTGGTCGATTACGAGTGCACGGTCGCACGTTTTATCGAGACCGGTGACATGGATGCCGTGACCAGTCACGTCAACTACAGCGGTCGCGTGCTCAATGCCGATGAGGAGTTCGACCGCGAGGAATAGGGCCCGTGCGTGCCCCTTTGCCGAATCCTTACCGGCGGTTCTGGACAATTGGGGTACGATAAACTAACTGCATATCGGGCGAATACGAAGGGTCCCTGTCCATGAAATACACCAAGCTCGAGCGTAACTGGGTTATGTATGATGTGGGCAATTCGGCCCTCGTGCTGCTCAATACCTCGGTGGTGCCCATTTACTTTAACGCCATCAATACCGGCGCTTCTTCGGCCGACCTGGTGGTCGCCTGGGGCAATGCGCAGACGATCGCCTCGCTGGTCATCGCCATGCTCATGCCCATTCTGGGCGCGCTTGCCGACTACGCCGGCAACAAGATCAAGTTCTTCTTGGGCTTCTTCCTCACGGGCCTGGTGCTTTGCTTGGCGCAGGCTATCCCAATGTCCGCCATGGCATTTTTGACCGTGTACGTGCTGTGCACCATCGGCCTTAACTCTTCTATGACGTTCTACGACGCCATGCTGCCCGACATTACCACCGACGAGCGCATGGACGCCGTGTCCAGCTCGGGCTATGCCTGGGGCTACATCGGTTCCACCGTGCCGTTCGTCATCTGCCTGGCGCTCATCATGGGTGGCCCCGCTCTTGGCGTCCCTACCATGCTGGCAACGCGTCTGTCGTTTATCATCACTGGTGCCTGGTGGCTCATCTTTACCCTGCCGCTCATTCGCACCTATAAGCAAAAGTACGGTCGCGAGCGCGGTCCCGAGGACACTATCGGCCACATCGTGGGCGGTGTGTTCTCCGAGGTCGGACACACCATGCGCGAGATCGCCCACAACAAGACCGTGCTGGTCTACATGATTGCGTTCTTCTTCTATATCGACGGTGTGCACACGGTCATTTCCATGGCCACCAGTTACGGATCGGCCTTGGGCATCGATTCGACGCAGCTAGTGCTGGCGCTGCTCGTTACGCAGTTCGTGGCCTTTCCGTCCGCCATCATCTACGGCAAGCTCGCCGGACGCGTGGGCACGCTCAACATGATCTTGGTGGCAGTCGCCGCCTATATGGGCATTGTGCTGTTCGCCGCGTTCTTCCTAAAGACCGCCTTTGAGTTTTGGGTGCTTGCCATTATGGTCGGCCTGTTCCAGGGCGGCGTGCAGGCGCTTAGCCGTAGCTACTTTGGCCGCATTATCCCCAAGGAAAAGTCCAACGAGTACTACGGCTTCTTTGACATCTTCGGTCGCTATGCAAGCGTCATGGGCACCTTCCTAGTGTCGGTCGTCACCTCGCTGACAGGCAACCCGTCGCTGGGCGTCCTTTCCATTGGCGTGCTGCTGATCGTTGGCTTTATGCTGCTGGTCCGCCTGTCCCGCATGACTCGGGCGGCAGAGCATGCCGCATAGGAGCGAGCGGCTATTGTGCCTGTCCACGGTACTCTTTTGGGGTTATCCGCAATAAACATTGCGACTTGCGAGCAATGATTTGCCCAAGTGGGTATGATGGAATCAGCTAGGTCGCGGGGCGTCGCCTGTGTTTGGCGGCGTCCCGTTTTTGTGTTGCAGGGAGGGTAAGGCATGAACGCCACGGTCGTGATTCCAACGTATTGGGCGGGCGATGACGCTTGCGCAAACGCCCCTGGCACCTATGATCATTCGACGCGACTCAACGCCGACAATCCCGAACTCGACCGCTGCCTGGCCTCGCTTGAGCAGGTACGTGACATCCCGCGCATCATCCTTTTGGTGGTCTGTCCCGTTTCTGCCACAGCCGATGTGTCGCTGCGCGTGCACGAGATTGTCGACGCGCATCCCACGCTCAAGGTCACCGTTGTCACCAACACCCAGGCCTCGCGCATTGCAGACCGGGTTGCTCAGATCGCGCCCAAGGGTTCGGGCGAGTGCGTGAGCCTGCGAGGCTACGGTGCCATCCGCAACATGGGGCTAGCCTGTGCCGCTGTGCTGGGGCATGACGCGGTTATCTTTTTGGATGACGATGAGACTGTCATCGACGCCGACTTTATGAAGCGCGCGACCTATGCGTTGGGGCAGCAGACACGTCAGGGCTTGCCGATCTTGGTCAAGAGCGGCTATTTCTACGATCGCGACGGCTCGCCGCTGGCTCCCACGGACAAGGCGGGCATCTGCCATCGTTGGTGGACCAAGCGCATCGAGTTCAACCGTTGGATGAAAAAGGCGCTCTCGGGCACCCGCATCTCGCGCTCCAACTACGTGTGCGGCGGCCTGATGGCCCTGCACGCCCGCGCCTTTACGCGTGTAGCCTTTGACCCGTTTATCACCCGCGGCGAGGACTTGGATTACCTCTTTAACATGCGCATGTTTGGCTACGACGTGTGGTTCGATAACGAGTGGACCGTGCGTCATCTGCCTCCGGAGTCCGAAAAGCGCTCACCGCGCTTTATGCAGGATGTATACCGTTGGTACTACGAACGGGCAAAGCTGACATTCGCCGCGCATCAAAAGGAGCTCATTCCCGTTACGGCGGCATCGCTCATGCCCTACCCGGGCCCGTGGATTTCGCGCGAGCTCGACGACCGCGTGCGCAAGACCGCTATGGTCCGCAGCGTGTTTACCCGCGAGCATGAGGGCTACCTGCGCATCTGGCGCCACGGTATCGACGAGGCAAAGGCCTATGCGCGCCAAAACGCTGCAAGCTACCTGCGTTTCCAGAGCTTTTGGCCCAAGATCATGGACGGGCTTTGGCGTGACGCACAACTGATCAGTATCCTGGAGGGGGCCGAATGATCGACCGCCGCGCCCAGCGCGATAGTTCAATATCAATCTTTCGCATCATTGCCGTTGCCTGCGCCATTTGCGTGCTGGTGTACTTTATTTTTGCCTTGGTGACCGGTATCGAGCCGATCGCCACGGTGATTGCCTGCGCGCTGCTGTGCATCTTTCTGTGCATCTTTATCTTTTTGACGCTCAATCCCGATTCGGTGCGCTCCCAGTACACCGAGGAGACGCTCTCGGTGGCCTCGGCCATGCTCGAGGACATTAAGGGCGGTCTGACGCAGGAGTCGGCGCGTTTGGTGTGCCGGCGCATTTTGCCCGAGACGCGCGCCATGACGGTGGCCATCACCGACGAGGGCAACGTGCTTGCCTGCGCGGGAGAGTTTGAGGAAAAACTACTGCCAGATTCTCCCATCCACACGCTTGCCACACGCTACGTTATCGAACATGGCATCGTGCAGTCGTTCAACCGTATGGTGGATGTCGTGGGCTCGGACGGCTCGCACAACCAAGTTCCCGCCGGCATTATCGCCCCCATCAAGGTGGGCGATCGTACCGTCGGCACGCTCAAGTTCTACTACAAGACCCCGCGCGCCGTCGACCGTACCCAGTACGCGCTTGCCTCGGGCTTTGCCGAGATCTTGTCCACGCAGCTCGCCATCCACGAGCTCGAGGTGCAAAAGGAACTCACAGCGCGCGCCGAGGTGCGTGCGCTGCAGGCGCAGATTAACCCGCACTTCCTGTTCAACACGCTGAACACCATTGCATCGTTTACGCGCACCGACCCGCTGCGGGCCCGCGAACTGCTTCGTGAGTTCTCATCGTTCTATCGTGCCACGCTCGACAACTCGGGATCGCTCATTCCGGTCTCGCGCGAGGTTGCACAGACCAAGCGCTACCTTACCTTTGAGAAGGCCCGCTTTGGCGAGGACCGCGTGCTTGCGACGTTCGATGTGTCCGAGGACGTGGAAGATACGCTGGTGCCGGCGTTCGTGATCCAGCCGATTGTCGAGAACGCCGTACGTCATGGTATGGGCGATGACGACGCCCTGAGGATCGACGTGACCGTTCACCAAGACGGCGAGGATGCAATCTTGATTGCCGTGGCCGATAATGGCGTGGGCATGGATGAGGGTACCGCCGCCAGACTGTTTGACGAGCGTTCTGCCCGTCCCGACGCCAGCTCTCCCCAGGGTGGCGGCGCCGGTGTGGCCATGCACAATATTTCGGAGCGCATCCATCGCTTTTATGGGCCGCACTCCTATACGCGTGTCGAATCGGCGCCGGGCAAGGGCACCAAAGTGCTCCTTCATCTTGATTTGTCAGAGAGCATCTTTGACATTCAAGAGTAAAATAAAAGGCTACGGGCTCAACGTCATGCGACGGATGCCCGGCGTAGTTAGTTGACGAAAGGTTTTATCCCTATGCTGCGTGCGATGATTGTGGATGATGAGGCGCCGGCTCGCTCGGAGCTTCGCTTCCTGCTCGAGCAAACGGGCAAGATCGGCACGATCACGGAGGCGTCGAGCGTCCGCTCCGCCATCGAGATGCTTATGGAAAGTCGCGTGGATGTCGTGTTTCTCGATATCTCGATGCCCGGTGCCTCGGGCCTGCAACTTGCCGAGGCGCTGCATAAGCTCAAAAATCCGCCGGCGATCGTGTTTGTGACTGCGTATAGTGACCATGCGGTCGAGGCATTCGACGTGGATGCCGTCGATTATCTGATGAAGCCGGTCGAGGAAGCTCGCTTGGATCGCGCGATCGAGAAGGTCATGCAACGCGCCAAGCCGGTTACGGACAGCAAGGTGACCATCGAGCGTATCCCGGTGGAAAAGGGCGGCCGCAAGGTCCTCATTCCCGTGGACGACATTCGCTTTATCATGGCCAAGGACGATTACTCCTGCATCTATACCGTCGATGATCGCTTTTTGTCGACAACCTCGCTGGCGCAGTTTGAGGCCAAGCTCTGCGACTTTGGCTTCTTCCGTGTTCACCGCCGCTATATCGTCAACTTGGCGTGCGTCACGGATGTCGAGACGGTGCCCTCGG
>JAYBVN010000012.1:0-9410 GCA_037320555.1 Collinsella sp.
AACCCCAAGGTTCAGGTCGCCATCCTGTCCGAGCGCATCAAGGAGCTGACCGAGCACATGAAGTCCCACCAGAAGGACTTCCACACCCGTCGTGGCCTGCTCATGCTCGTCGGCCGTCGTCGTCGTCTTCTCTCCTACATCAAGAAGAACGACATCGTCGAGTACCGTGAGCTCATCAAGGCTCTGGGCATCCGCGACAACATCCAGTAGGATTTGTACATGCTAAGAGCGTCCTGCGCAGCGGGGCGCTCTTTTTGTGTAAGGGCGCGAACAATCACGCTCTGAAGCGTGGCGGGGGCAGGGGGCCCGCGTCACATGAGAAGCCCGCAGGCAAGGGGTCTGCGGGGTAAAGGAGAACAATGACACTCGTATCCAAGACCTTTGAGCTGTACGGCAAGACCTACACCTTTGAGTCGGGCGAGCTTGCCAAGCAGGCCACCGGCGCCTGCCTGGTCAAGCAGGGTGACACCACGATGCTCGACACCGTGGTCGTCTCCAAGGAGCGTAAGAACTACGACTTCTTCCCGCTGACCGTCGACTTCAACGAGAAGATGTACGCCGCCGGCCGCATCCCGGGTGGCTACCTCAAGCGTGAGGGCCGTCCCAGTGAGAAGGCTACGCTCACCGCGCGCATGATCGACCGTCCGATTCGCCCGAGCTTCCCGGATGGCTTCCGCAACGAGGTGCACATCGTCGCCACCTCGCTCGTCGCCGACCAGGTCAACCCCTTCGACGTCATCAACGTCATGGGTGCTTCTCTGGCCATGACGCTCGGCGGCGTGCCCTTCGAGGGTCCGCTTGCCTGCGTGCGCATCGGCCGTAACGTGGAGACCGGCGAGTTTATCGTCAACCCCACCTACGAGGAGCGCGAGAACTCCGATCTGGACCTGGAGCTGGGCGGCTCTGCCGACTTCATCTCGATGGTCGAGGCCGGCGCCGAGGAGATCTCCGAGGACGACATGCTCGCCGCCATGAAGTTTGGCCAGGAGGCCCTTGCTGCTTTCTGCCAGGCTCAGGACGAGTTCGTTGCCGAGTGGGAGCAGGTCAACGGCCCCATCGTCAAGAAGGAGTACCCGCTCGACCAGCCCGTCGAGGAGGTCCAGGAGCGCATCTTCGCCCACTACGACGAGATGGCAGCCGCCCTTCGCGACGCCGACAAGCTCTCCCGTATCGGCAAGGTCGAGGCTCTGAAGGAGTCCATCCGTGCCGAGTTTACCGAGCAGGAGCAGGCCGCTTGGGAGCGCGAGATCCCCGTGGCGCTCAAGAAGCTCGAGAAGAAGGCCATGCGCACCATGGTCGTCGAGACCGGTGAGCGCGTCGACGGCCGTGCCGCCGACGAGATCCGTCCCATCATGGTGAAGGACAACTACCTGCCGCTCGTTCACGGCTCCGGCCTGTTCCAGCGTGGCCAGACCCAGGTGCTCTCCGTCCTGTCGCTCGGCATGCTCAACGAGGGCCAGCGTCTGGATACCATCGAGCCCACCGAGGGCAAGCGCTACATGCACCACTACAACTTCCCGCCTTTCTGCACCGGCGAGACCGGCCGCATGGGCAGCCCCAAGCGCCGCGAGATCGGCCATGGCAATCTGGCCGAGCGCGCTCTGCTTCCGGTGCTTCCCGACGAGAACGAGTTCCCCTACGCCATCCGCGTCGTCTCCGAGGTCATGGAGTCCAACGGCTCCTCTTCGATGGCTTCGACCTGCGGCTCCACGCTCGCCCTTATGGACGGCGGCGTGCCCATTAAGCGCCCGGTCTCCGGTATCGCCATGGGCCTGATCCAGGAGGAGGGCAAGACCGTGGTCCTGTCCGACATCCAGGGTCTCGAGGACTTCCTGGGCGACATGGACTTTAAGGTCACCGGCACCACCGAGGGCATCACCGCCCTGCAGATGGACAACAAGGCCACCGGCCTCACCTTCGACATCCTGGCCCGCGCTCTGCAGCAGGCCAAGGAGGGTCGCGCCTTCATCCTGCAGAAGATGCTCGATGTGATCCCCGAGCCGCGCCACACCACGCGCAGCACCGCTCCGCGCATCGTCTCCATCCAGGTTCCGACCGACAAGATCCGCGACGTCATCGGTTCCGGCGGTAAGGTCATCCGCGGTATCCAGGATGAGACCGGCGCTTCGGTCGACATCCAGGAGGACGGCACCGTCTTTGTCGGCGGCACCGGCGAGTCCGTGGACCAGGCTGTCGAGCGCATCAAGCTCATCATCAAGGTTCCCGAGCCGGGCGAGGAGTACACCGGTCGCGTGGTCTCCATCCAGCCCTTCGGCGCCTTCGTCAACCTGCTGCCCGGTAAGGACGGCCTGCTGCACATCTCTCGCGTCGCCAAGGGCCGCGTGGAGAAGGTCGAGGACGTCCTCAACGTGGGCGACGAGGTCAAGGTCGTCGTCATCGAGGTTGACGATCGCGGCAAGATCTCGCTCGATCGTCTTGACAAGCCCGAGGCCCCGGCTCGCGCCGAGGGTGCTTCCGAGGGCGACGGCGAGCACTTCCAGCGCCGTGAGCGTCCGCGTCGCGAGCGCTCCGAGCGCAGCGACCGTCCGCGCCGTCCCGGCGACAACGGAGGCCGCAAGCCCCGCCGTCACCACGACGCCGAGTAACAGCTAAACATAAGCAGCTCAACAAGGGCGACCCCGTACGGGGTCGCCCTTTTGCTTGCGTCCGGGAGGGCCGCATATGAAGTTTCCTGCTCTACAGTCCTGCGCAAGACGGAAAGCACATTAAGTGCTTTCCTTTGCGTGCGGAACTCGCGATAAACTTCATATGCGGCCCTCCCGGGCGCAAGCAAAAGGGCTGGTTAGTGCCGCTCGCTATTGAGTTAGACAATCTATTCAGTAGTCAGATTACAGATCTGTAGATAGCCGCAGCAGCATCTTCCCAGATAAAACCGACCAAAATAAACCTGTCTCTTTTTGGCCGGTTTCCCGTGGGGCGGGCACTGATGAAGTTTATCGCGAGTTCCGCACGAACAGGAGGCCACTTAATGTGGCCTCCGTCGTGAGCAGGACTGTAGAGCAGGAAACTTCATCAGTGCCCGCCCCACGGGAAACCGTCGGGATGGACCAGTTCAGATGGGGCTTTGATGCATGAGTGGTCTGTTGTTGTGCAAATGGGTATCATACTGTGGTTATTGCATCGACTCTGCGATGCATGTTTGTACGTTCCCGGCGGTCGGTTTGCCAGAAGCGCCCCGTCGGTTGTTCCAGACCCGTTTCGAAGAAAGGAAACCACACTAACCTATGGCAGCTAAAAAATCATCTCCCTTGAAGATCATTCCGCTCGGCGGCCTTGACGGCATCGGCAAGAACATGACGGTCTTCGAATGCGGCGACGACATGGTGCTCGTTGACGCTGGCCTCATGTTCCCCGACGATTCCCAGCCCGGTATTGACCTGGTGCTTCCCGACTACACCTATGTTCTGGAGAACGAGGAGAAGCTCCGCGGTATCGTCGTCACCCACGGCCACGAGGACCACACCGGTTCGCTTCCGTATCTGCTGCAGGACCTCAACAACAAGGTGCCCATCTTCTCGAGCAAGCTGACGCTTGGCTTTATCGAAGGCAAGCTTTCTGAGTTCCGCATCCGCGCACCCAAGTTCCGCGAGGTTAAGGGCGGCAGCCATGTCAACCTCGGCGGCATCTCGCTCGACTTCTTCTCGATGACGCACTCCATCCCCGGCGCTCTGGGCGTGTTCATTCGCACCAATCAGGGCACCGTTATGCACACTGGCGACTTTAAGCTCGACCAGACGCCCATCGATGGTGTCACGCCCGACTATGCCGCTATCAGCCGCTTTGCCAAGCAGGGCATCGACCTGTTGCTGTCCGACTCCACCAATGCCACGGTTCCCGGCTTTACCAAGTCCGAGGCCGAGGTTGGTCCCAACCTACTGCATGCCATCAAGAACGCCCCGGGTCGCGTGTTCGTCGCTTCGTTCTCGAGCCATATCCATCGTTTGCAGCAGATCTGCGATGCCGCCCGCAAGTGCGGCCGTAAGGTCGTTGTGACCGGTCGCTCCATGCTCACCAACACCCGCGTCGCGCGCGAGCTGGGCTACCTCAACATCGACGATGCCGATATCATCGATGCCTTCGATATCGATAACCTGCCCGACGACAAGATCGTCGTCATGTGCACCGGTTCGCAGGGCGAGCCGCTGTCGGCCCTGTCCCGCATGGCCAATGGCGAGCACAAGACGCTCTCTATCCACGAGGGCGATACCGTCATCCTCTCGGCAACTCCCGTTCCCGGCAACGAGAAAGCCGTTCAGCAGGTCGTCAACAGCTTGGCCAAGCTCGGCTGCGACGTGTGGGATAAGAACCGTGCTCTTGTCCACGTCTCGGGCCACGGCAGCCAGGAGGAGCTTAAGCTCCTGATGGCCATGGCCAAGCCCACGTACTTTATGCCGGTTCACGGTGAGGCCGTGCATCTGCGCGCCCATGCCCAGCTGGCCCGCAAGATGGGCATCAAGGATGATCACATCTTTATCCTCGATAACGGCGACACGCTCGAGATGCGCGGTGGTATCGTCAAGCGTGGTACGCCCGTCGAGTCCGGCGTCGTCTACGTCGACGGCCTGCGTATCGGCGATACCGACCCCATCGTCCTGCGCGATCGCCAGAAGCTCGCCAATGACGGTATGGTCACGGCCGTCGCCATCGTCTCGCTCAAGCACAAGAAGATTGAGGCCATCGAGTTCTCGGGCCGCGGCGTCTCGTTTGCCATCGACGACCAGTTCTCCGAGGATGCCTCCGCGTCTATTATGAAGACGATTGAGAAGGGCAAGTTCAGCTTTACGAGCAGCGGTTCCGATGCCATTCGCAAGGCCGTGCGCGACTCGCTCTCTAACTATATCTGGAGTCGTACGCGCACTCGTCCGATGATCATCCCGGTCGTCATGGAGGTTTAGTTTGGCGCGCGGATCTGCACAAAACGCCAAAGGCAATAAAGCCAACAACCAACCGGCATCTGCTAAGGGTGCCGGTTCCCATCTGCGTGCCAATAAGGGCCACGAGACCGACTTCGACGATTTTGAGCCCCTGGTCGAGCCCTCGGCCAACCGCGATATCGCCGGCGTGGTCATCGCCGTTTTGGCGATTGCGTCCTTCATTGCCGTGATTTCGCCGGCGACTGCACCCGTTACGGCTGCGGTTGCCGGTTTCTACCACCTGGGCTTTGGTCTGGGCGCCTACGTGCTGCCGATCGTTATTTTGCTGTTTGCCGCCACGCTCTTTTTAGGCGAGGACTCGCCGCTCAACGTGCGCTCTGTTGCGGGCGGAGCCGTGGTCTTTATCGCCGTCGTCTCCATTCTTTCGCTGATGGTGCCGGGTACGAGTGTCTCGTGTGACCTTATGTTCACGCCGCAAAATTTGTCCGCCTCGGGTGGCTACATCGGTGCGTTTATTGCGAGTGCGCTGCAGAATGCCCTGGGTAAGCCTATCGCGATGGTAGTCCTGTTGGGCCTTGTCGTCGTGGGCTTGGTCATCATCGGCTTTTCGGTGGGTGGCGTGCTGCGCTCTGCTCGCGACCGTGCGGCCGATTTTGTCGAGCGCCGTCGTGCCGATGTCAACGCCAGCCCGTGGGGTGACGACGAAGCCCTGTCGGTGCCCGGCGTTGCCCGTCCGCACCTGAGCATTCTTCGTCAAAAGGGCTCCGATGCTGCCGTGACCACGGTCATGGGCAACGATGTGGACCCGGTTTTGGACGATGACGACGAGGACGAGAATCCGTTTGTCGACGTGTCCGAGTCGGTTGAGGTTGAGCGCGCTAAGACGACGCTGCTGCCGCGCCGCCATGCCAAGAAGGGCAAGGCTGCGCCTAAGCTCAATACAAGCGAGCCCGACCCGTCTTGGTCCGATAGCGAGATTGAGCTCACCGAGGGCGATGACGAGGACGACGAGGCTCCGATTGAGACCGCAAAGACAACTTTGCTGCCGCGTCGCCATGCAAAGCGCGACCAGGTAACCGGCCAGCTTTCGATGGAAGACGACCCCGATAAGATCGACGAGTTCGAGCCGCCGTTTGCCGTGAATCCTGTCTCGGCAGCACCTCAGATTCCCGACTTCTTGAAGCATCCCAAGGTTGCCGATGCGCCTGCCTCGAGTGCCGTCGAATCGGCTGCGGCTAGCGATGGGGGAGCGGACGGTGGCGCCGCAGATAACGAGGGCGAAGAAGAGGACGGCCTCAAGCTTCCGCCGCTCGAAATCCTGCATGCCAACCCGCAGTCGGCTTCCGCCGCGTCTTCGGACAAGGAGTTGGAGCAGACCGCTGAGTCACTGCAATCCACCTTGCTTGAGTTTGGCCGCAGTGCCCGCGTGGTCGGCTGGATCGCCGGCCCCACGGTGACGACCTTTAAGCTGCAACCTGGTGAGGGCGAGCGCGTGAGCAAGATTTCGAGCCTCGAGGACGATATCGCGCTTTCGCTCGCTGCCCAGTCGGTACGTATCTTTGCCCCGATCCCCGGCACCTCGCTCGTGGGCATCGAGATTCCCAACCGCAAGCGCCAGAACGTCAACCTGGGCGACGTGCTGCCCTATGTGAAGGGCGGTCCGCTCGAGCTCGCCATCGGCCGCGATGCCGAGGGCACGCCGGTTGTCGCCGACCTTGCCAAGATGCCCCACCTGTTGATTGCCGGTACGACCGGTTCTGGTAAGTCGGTGATGATCAACTCCATCATCACGACTCTGCTCATGCGTACTCTTCCCGAGGACGTTCGCCTGATCATGGTCGACCCCAAGCGCGTCGAGCTTGCGGGCTATAACGGACTGCCGCATCTCTATGTGCCCGTGGTGACCGAGCCCAAGCAGGCCGCGAGCGCTCTGCAATGGGCCGTGTCCGAGATGGAGCGTCGCCTGAAGGTCTTCGAGCGTCTTAACGTGCGTAAGATCTCGACCTACAACGAAAAGCAGGCCGCCGGCGAGTTTGAGCATTACGATAACCCGCCGCAAAAGATGCCCTACCTGGTCATTATCATCGACGAGCTCTCGGATCTGATGATGGTTGCCGGTAAGGATGTCGAGGCCTCGATCGTGCGTATCGCCCAGCTGGGCCGTGCCGCCGGCATTCACCTCATTGTGGCTACGCAGCGTCCGAGCTCCAACGTGGTGACGGGCCTTATCAAGGCTAACATCACCAACCGCATCGCCTTTAACGTCGCCACGGGTATCGACTCGCGCGTCATCATTGATCAGATGGGCGCCGAAAAGCTCACTGGTTTGGGCGACATGCTGTTCTCAAAGGTCGACTGGGGCAAGCCTCGCCGTATCCAGGGCTGCTTTGTCTCGGATGACGAAATCAACGAGATTGTCGAGTTCGTTAAGTCGCAGAGCGAGCCCGACTACCACGAGGAGATCCTGTCTGCCGTGGCGCCCGCTTCCATGTCCATGGCGGGTGGCGGCGGCATTGTCCGCACCGGAGTCGCCGAGCCGCAAGACGATGATCCTCTCATTTGGGAAGCCGCCCATATTGTGGTGGAATCACAGCTGGGCTCCACATCTGGCCTGCAACGCCGCCTTAAGGTTGGCTATGCGCGCGCCGGGCGTATTATGGACATGCTGGAAGAAAAGGGTGTCGTCGGCCCGCCCGACGGTTCCAAGCCGCGCGAGGTCCTATTGGACGAGGAGGGGCTTGCCGCGCTGGAATCTGTCGACGCCGAGATGGCACGTGAAGATTGTGAGTTTGGAGGATTCTGATGGCTGCACGCTTTGGTGACATGCTGCTCGAGCAGCGTCGCCGAATGGGCCTTTCCATTCAGCAGGTCGCCAACACCATCAAAATCAGGCCGCAGATCATCGAGTTTTTCGAGACCGGTAACTTTGCTTCGATGCCGCCGCGCGGCTATGCGCAGGGCATGATTTCGAGCTATGCTCGCTTTTTGGGCCTCAATCCGCGCGAGGTCGTCAATGCCTACTTTGACGACCTGATGGCATACGAACGCGAGACATCGCAGCAGGGCGGTCGTTTTCAGGACGCCGCCGGCTACGTCAATTCGCGTTCTTCGGTCGATAACGGGCGCTTCTTGATGGTTCAGGGCGGTCGTTCGACCCGCTATGGACAGCGTCCTCAGCAGGCCGGTTATATTACCGAGACGGGTTCGGGCGAGGAGATTCGTTCGCAGCGTGACCGGTTCCGCAGTACGCCGATGCCCGAGGACCGTGCACTTCCCGCTGCCCGCGGCGTGGCTCGTGACCCTCGTGCCGGCTACGGCGACGGCGGCTATTCCGATCGCGGGTACCGCGGCGTTTCTTCCGGTCGTCCGCGCGGCGGCTATGCAGACGCCGATACTACGCAGGTGACGCCTCGCCTTCGATCTCAGTCACGGCCTTATAGCCAGCGCTCCTCAGCGCCTCGCTCGGGTCAGCGCAACTACCAGGGTCGCGGCGAGCTCGCCCCCCGCTCAGGCCAGCGCAATATGCAGCGCCAGGGCAGCTATCGTGGACGTTCCGACAATAACCGCGGTCGCATGCCCCAAGGCACTGGTCGCGGTGGTTCCAATCGTGGACGCGGCGGTGGTCGTGCTCCCCAGAACAACAGTCTCGACCCTCGTATCGTTTACGCCGGCATCGGCGCCGTGGCGCTGCTGCTGATCGTGCTCATCGTGGTGCTCCTGCGTGGCTGCGGCTCCTCGGCGCCCGAGTCGACGCCCGAGACGCCCGTTGCCACCAAGACGACGACCAAGAAGTCTTCTAAGAAGACCGAAACGGTCGACGAGGACGAAGATACCGATGAGGCGACGGATGAGTCGACCGATTCGGACGCCACCAAGACGGCCAAGAAGGAAGAGAACGAGGTCACGAAGGTCAAGGTCTCCGTTGCCAAGGGAAAGACCGCGTGGATTGAGGTCAAGGTCGACGGCAAGTCGGTCTATGGCGCCCAGGCGACTGGCCCCTTTGAGCAGGAGTACACGCCCGAGTCCTCGATCGAGATCACCACGTCCAAGCCTTCCGATGTCACCGTTACCAAGAACGGTGAAAAGGTCCGTTACGATACCAAGACCTCGGGCGTGGCGCGTGTGACGATCACCGTTCCCAAGAAGGAGACGACTGATTCCGCGAATGGTGAAAGTTCTGATGGTACCGACACCACCGATGGTACCGACACCACCGATGGTACCGACACCACCGATGGTACCGATGCCCAGTCCACGGATGGCGCCGATACCGCAACTGACGGTCAGACGCCCACCGCTTCTACCGACTATTCGTACGATAGCTACTAAGCCGCTCGTACGCGAAAGGAAACATCATGGCTAAAGATTCCAGCTTCGACGTCGTGTCCGAGGTCAACATGCAAGAGGTCGACAACGCCTTCCAGCAGACCACGCGCGAGATTTCCCAGCGCTATGACCTTAAGGATTCCGGCGCCACGATCGAGCTTTCGAAGGGCGACAAGCTCTTTACGATCA
>JAYBVN010000013.1:0-15085 GCA_037320555.1 Collinsella sp.
AGACACTCACCATTGTCGGCCTAATCCGCGGTCTTTCATGCAGCAGGGGCTCTCAATGTTTTTATGTCCTGCTCATATCGTCTGTGCAGGTCGGAAGCCGTTTGTCTCGATCTGTAACATCTAGCCGAGTTTTTGGGTCCCAGCTGTTACAGATTGAGACAAATAGGCAGAACGAGCTGAACCTACGCCCGTATATCTTTGACAGTCGAGCGTTCGACCAGCGTACTCGGCACATGAATCGCCTCGATAGACGAGCTCTCTCCAATCGCCGCCTCAAACGCAAGCTTACCGACACCGCGCAAATCAAATCGCAGCGTCGTCAGCCGATTGTGAGGAACAAGCCCCTCGAGTGCGTCGTCGATACCAACCACGCTCACGTCGTCGGGCACGGACAGGCCCGCGTTCTCGAGCGCGGCGATAACGCCCAGCGCCATCTGGTCATTTGCCGCAAGCACGGCAGTCGGCGCCTGCGACCCGCCGGCAAGCACCTCGGCCGCAATCCGCTCGCCCATGGCGTACCCACTGTCCGCACTCCAATCGCCACGCAGCATCGGAGCGGCATCGACATGAGCACGACCCAGCGTATCGCGCCAACCGGCCTCACGAAAACGCGAGGAAATCGAGTTTTCCGGACCCGCCACAAACCGCATATTCGAGTGACCATGTTCCAGCAGATAATTGGTCAACAGCTCGCACGAACCATACTGGTCGGAGTCGATCGTCGTGCAGCGCGGATGCGCATACATGGACAGGATGACCGTTCGCACTCCCGGCTGTGGAACAAACTCCTCAAAATCGGGAGCCATGCGGTTCATGTTGAGAATCATGCCGTCGACGGGTCGCTCGACCATGCGGCGCGAGGCATCGGCAAGTGCATAGGGCTTGTCGCCGCCCATCTCGATCATAGTGACGGCAAAATCGTGCTCGCGCGCCGCTTGCATGATGCCCTCGAGCGTCGCCAGGTTACCGACACGTGTGATGTTGTACATGCACAGGCCAATAGAACGATACGACCCGCCGCGCAACGCCGTTCCAGCAAAATTGGGACGAAAGCCCAGCTCTTCCATGGCGGCCAGCACACGCTTGCGCGTCTTTTCCGTCACGTTGGGCATACCGTTGACCACGCGAGACACAGTCTGGCGGCTCACGCCAGCGAGCGCCGCAACCTCTGCCGCGCTCGCCGAACGACCATTCCTTGTCCGCTGAGCCATGCCTTCCACGCTAACCTGCTTCCCAACTATTCCCCGCGCCCATGGCGCATCGTACATACATTGATAACGTGCTCATGATACCCGAGCCATATACCACAACATGAAAACTTCTGTCAATCAAAACCGCTTACCGAACAAATACAACCGTTCGCGGCTGTTTGAAGTTGTTTTGTTTCTATACATCCCAGCCGGATGTTAACGTGCTCATTGTCAAATGTTCACGTGCTCATTTTGGTTCTAATCATTTTAAGATAGTGTTTATCGGGCTTTTTCACCGCTGAACGCTAACCAGGGAGCCTCCTGAGCGCAAACGCACAATATCGAACAGCGAGACGAGAGGGTGTATGCATATGTCTTTGCTAAACCGCGTACAGCAGCTGCCGAAGGGCTTTGTTTGGGGCGCCGCAACCGCCGCGTACCAAACGGAAGGTTCCACGAAGGTGGCAGGCAAGGGTAAGACCATGTGGGACGATTACCTTGTCGACCAGGGTCGCTTTTTGCCCGACCCGGCCAGTGATTTCTACAACCGCTACGAGGAGGATATCCGCCTTTCTGCCGAGCATGGGCTCAACGCCATCCGTGTGTCCATCGCCTGGACCCGCATCTTCCCCAACGGCGACGATGCCGAGCCCCTCGCCGAGGGCGTTAAGCACTACCACGAGCTGTTCGCCTGCTGCAAAAAGTATGGCGTCGAGCCCTATGTGTCCCTGCATCACTTTGACTCCCCCGCAGCCCTGTTCAACCAGGGCGACTGGCTCAACCGCAAGACCGTCGACGCCTATGTGCGCTATGCCGAGTTCTGCTTCCGCGAGTTCCGCGAGGTCAAGAATTGGTTCACCATCAACGAGCTCATCAGCCTCTCGCACTCCCAATACATCCAAGGCAACTTCCCGCCCAACCATCACTTTGATGTGACGAGCGGCATCCAGAGCCAGCACAACGAGCTCGTTGCCCACGCCCGCGCCGTCAACCTGTATAAGGATCTTGACGAGATCGAGCACCTGGGCGGACGCATTGGCATGGTCAACGTCCTGACGCCCGCATATCCTGCCACCGACTCGCCCGCCGACCAGCACGCCGCCGACCTGTACAACGCCTTCTACACCGACTTCATCATGGACGGCGCCTTCCTGGGTCACTACTCCGCGCGCACCCTCTCACTCATCAACGAGATTCTGCGTGCCAACAACGCCACACTTACGGTTGAGGACAGCGACATGGAGGAGCTCGCCAAGGCGGCGCCCCGCAACGATATGTTCGGCCTCAACTACTATCAGTCGGCGTTTATCGCCGCCTACGATGGCGAGTCCACCAACAGCTTTAACGGCACCGGAGACAAGGGCACCTCGTGCTTTAAGTTTAAGGGCGTCGGGCAGCAGGTCGATATGCCGGGTATCCCCACCACCGACTGGGATTGGCTCATCTACCCGCAAGGCCTCTACGACACACTCAAGCACATCAGCGCCACCTATCCCAACCTCCCCGTCATCTATATCACCGAAAACGGCCTGGGCCACAAGGACCCCGAGCCCGACGCAAACGGCATCGTCGCCGATCCCGAGCGCATCGACTTTGTCGACCAGCACATGGAGAAGGTGCTCCAGGCGCGCGCCGAGGGCGTCGACGTCCAGGGCTACTTTATCTGGAGCCTGCAGGACCAGTTCTCGTGGGCCAATGGCTATAACAAGCGCTACGGCCTGTTCTACATCGACT
This sequence comes from Collinsella sp., assembly GCA_037320555.1. Lineage (GTDB taxonomy): Bacteria > Actinomycetota > Coriobacteriia > Coriobacteriales > Coriobacteriaceae > Collinsella. The sequence continues at coordinate 2,925 of JAYBVN010000013.1, forward strand.
TCGACACGCAAAAACGCTACATCAAGCAGTCGGCACTCTGGTACAAGGAGCTCGCCGACACTATGGCGGACGCGCAGTAGCGCATCGCCTCGCTTTCCCCCGAGAGGGGAGCGGCCCTATGCGATACAAACCCAGCCGCTCCCCTCTCTCCCCCTGGGACCGACCCCGCCTGCACCCGGGCTGTTAGCAAGCGGGAGACCATATAGGTTTTCAACGTCCATGCCATTAAGATTTCATGCAAAGAGGAGCGTGAACTATGGAATCGATCGTTAAGTTCTTGGAGAAAGGTCAGCCGTACTTCGACAAGGTCTCTAAGAACATCTACCTTCAGGCCATTAAAGACGGCTTTTTGGCAGCAATGCCCATCATCCTGTCTTCTTCTGTCTTCCTGCTTATTTCGACCCTGCCGGGCGTTGTCGCCACGGTCGGCGGCTTTACGCTGCCCGACTGGTGGAACGTCGACGTCGTGAACTTCTGCAACAAGGTTTACAACTTCACGATGGGCGTCGTGGGCATCATGGTCGCCGGCACCACCGCAAGCGCGCTGACCGGCTCCAAGAACCGCCGCATGCCTGCCGGCAAGGCTATCAACGCCACGAGCACCATGGTCGCCGCCATGTGCGCTATGCTCATCTTGGCCGTTACCCAGACGAGCGCCAAGATCGACGGCGCCGATGTCTCGGTGTTCTTTACCGACAACATGGGCACCAAGGGCCTGCTGAGCTCCTTTGTCGCCGCATTTGCCACGGTCAACATCTATGCCTTCTGCATTAAGCGAGACATCACCATCAAGCTGCCCAAAGAAGTCCCCGGCGCCATCGCCCAGAACTTCCGCGACATCTTCGCCTTCAGCTTCTCCATCCTGTTTGTCGCCGTCATCGACGTTATCTGCCGCACCTGCTTGGCCGTCCCGTTTGCCAACGTCATCTCCACGCTGGTGAGCCCGCTGTTCGCCGCTGCCGATTCCTACGCCGGCCTCGCCCTCATCTGGTTCATGATCCCGCTGTTCTGGTTCATGGGCATCCACGGCCCCTCGGTCGTTAAGCCCGCCCTCAACGCCGCGCTGTTTGGCAACATCACCACCAACCTCGCCACGCTGCAGGCCGGCGGTCACCCCGCCCTCGCCCTGACCGAGAACTTCGGTAACTACATCGGCGAACTCGGCGGCACCGGCGCCACGTTCATTGTCCCGATCATCTTCCTGCTCTTTATGCGCTCCAAGCAGCTCAAGGCCGTCGGCAAAGCCTCTGTCGTACCCGTGATGTTCGCCGTCAACGAGCCGCTGCTGTTCGCCGCGCCCATCATCCTCAACCCGTACTTCCTGATTCCGTTCCTGTTTGCCCCCGTGGCCAACGTCCTCATTGGTAAGTTCTTCATCGACTTTTTGGGTATGAACGGCTTTATCTATGCCATGCCGTGGGCACTCCCCGGACCGATCGGCACCTTCATCGACACCAACTTCCAGCCGATCTCTCTGGTCCTGGTTGTCGTCCTGCTGGTCGTTGACTTCTTGATCTACTACCCGTTCTGCAAGGCCTACGACAACGTCCTGTGCAAGCAGGAGGCCGAGACCCTGGCCGAAGAAGAGGCCGAGGAGACCAAGACCGTCAAGACCGCTGACGCCCCCGCCGTTGAGCCTCCTGTTGTCGAGACCGCTTCTGCCACTGAGGCCTCCGCAGCTCCGTCCGCCCTTAAGGGCAAGGATCTGAGGGTTCTGGTTCTGTGCGCTGGCGCCGGCACCTCTGCACTGCTCGCCAACGCGCTTAAGGAAGGCGCCGACGAGCTGGGCATTGACATTACCGCCAACGCCGGTGCCTACGGCAGTCACTACGCCATCATGGACCAGTACAACGTCATCGTCCTGGCTCCGCAGGTTCGCACCTATTACAACGAAATGAAGGCCGACACCGACCGCCTGGGCATCACGCTGCTGTCGCCCAAGGGCAAACAGTACATCGACCTCACTAAGGATCCCAAGGGTGCCGTCGCCTGGATCGAGGAAAACCTCGAGGCATAAGACGCTGACACCACCTGCCGCTCGCAGACAATAAATGGCCCGTGCATCGATGTATGATGCGCGGGCCATTTTGTTTAGACCGCACCCGTCCTCCTGTTCATCTCAATCTGTAACATCTAGCCGAGTTTTTCGGTCCTAGCTGTTACAGATCGAGGTGAACGCACAGGCCAAGCCGAAAATCTCAATCTGTAACATGTAGACCGCTTTTGACCGCTTAGATGTTACAGATCGAGACAAACAGATGGGTCAATCCAATCAATCTAGATCTGTAACATCTGGCTGGTCATTTCACCCCTAACTGTTACAGATCGAGACAAACGGAATAAGCCGGGCCGAATTGTCTAAATCTGTAACATCTAGCCGAGTTTTCGGGTCCCACCTGTTACAGATTTAGACGAGCAGGCCGAGCACGTCTACGCCCGCAGATCCCTTACGCTGGAACGCTCGACCAACACGCCCGAGACGAGCGTACGGCTTCTGGAGCTCGGGGCTTCCAGACCTGCGACGACCTCGTTAAGCGCACGGATGCCCAGCTCGCGGTGGCGAAACTTCACCGACGTCAGAATCGAGTTGGGAATCGTCTTGTAGAGCTCATCGTCGAAGCCGATCACGGACACGTCGTCGGGCACACTGAGCCCTTTGTCACGTAGAGCCATCATCACGCCGTTTGCCATGTAGTCGTTAGCAGCGAGGACCGCCGTGCAATCGGGCTTATCGGCAAGCACAAGGCCCGCGGCATAGCCACTATCCGCATTCCAATCGCCTTGCAGAGGCTCGGGCGGCTCAATGCCACGCGCCTCGAGTGCCGCACGCCAACCTTTCATACGGCACTGGCTCGACAGCGACTCTTTCTTACCCGAAACGAAATACACGTTCTTGTGACCATGATCCAAGAAGTACTCGCACGCCATGCGCGCGCCGCCCTCTTGGTCGTCACTGACGGTGGAGCAGGTAGGATGTTCCATCGGTGTGATAATCACCGTCTTGAGGTCCTTCGGTGCCTCAAAGGTATCAAAGTCATCGACCATCTGACGCAGGTTGAAGATCATGCCATCAACAGGCAGCTGCGACATCCTGCGCGCCGCATCGGCAAGGGTCATCTTCTCCCCTGCGCGCTTCTTAATCATCGTGAGCGCAAAGCCGCGTTCTTCGGCGGCATCGGCGATACCGTCAATCATGTCCACGGCACCGCCCGACAAGTGGAACAGCACGACGCCGATGCACCCGTAACGGCCCAACTTGAGCGAACGCGCGGCAAAGTTGGCTCGAAACCCGAGCGCCTCCATGGCCGAATGAACCTTATCGCGTGTCGACTCTCGCACGCTATCGGGCTCGTTGATCACACGCGAAACCGTCTTGAGAGAAACACCCGCGGCAATCGCCACATCGTTCATCGAGACGTTTTTCTTGTCCATCGTTGCCACTGCTTCTCCAGTCGGTTTTGCATCGCTTGCTTTTTGCGTTCTAGCATACACTACCTGCCTGACTGATAAATCAACCGTTTACCGGACAATATCGACCACTCACCCCTAAATCCTTGTTGCTCTTCCAAAAATGTCTTACGTTGTCATTAACGAAATGACAACGTTGTCATTTCGCAATGCCTTCCTTAAACAGGAAGGTTTCCGGGCAGTCCTGACCATCCATCGACGACCAGTTCCATCCACGTGCATCGCGCATCAAGCAGCAAAGGAGCTCTATGGACGCCATCGTAAAGATGCTCGAAAAGCATCAACCGTTCTTTGAGAAGATCTCAAGGAATATCTACCTCCAGGCCATCAAGGACGGATTCCTTGGGTGCATGCCCATTGTCCTCACCTCTTCGATCTTTCTGCTCATTGCCACCCTTCCCGGCGTAGTCGGCATCACGCTGCCCCAGCCGCTCATCGACTGGTGCAACAAGCTCTACAACTTCACCATGGGCGTCATGGGCATCATGGTTGCCGGCACCACTGCCAAGAACTTCACGGCATCCATGAACCGTCGTATGCCCGCCGGCAAAGTGCTCAACGACGGTTCCACCATGGTGGCCGCCCAGTGCAGCATGCTGCTGCTCGCGGTCACGCAGTTCACCACCAAGTTCAACGGCTCCGAACTTTCGGTCTTCGATTGCACCAGCATGGGCACGCGCGGTCTGTTCTCGGCCTATATCGCCGCGTTCATCACCGTGTGGGTCTACAAATTCTGCGTCTCGCGCGATCTGACCATTAAGCTGCCCAAGGAGGTCCCGGGCGCCATCGCTCAGAACTTCCGCGACATCATCCCCTTTGGCGGTGCTGTCATCATCTGCGGCATCATCGATGTCGTCGTGCGCAACCTCATGGGCGTTCCGTTCTCCGAGCTGCTTATCAAACTGCTCTCCCCGCTCTTCACCGCTGCAGAAACCTATCCTGGCCTTATCCTTATCCAGGCAGCCACCGCGTTCTTCTGGTTTATCGGCGTCCACGGCCCCTCGATCGTCCAGCCGGGCATCGACCCCATCCGTCTTGCCAACCAGGCCGAGAACCTGCAGGTTCTGCTGGCAGGCGGCCACCCCGCCCACTCCCTCACCTTTAACATGTCGCTCGTGGGTGAGTTCGGCGGCACCGGCGCCACGTTCATCGTGCCGCTTCTGCTGATTCTCTTTATGAAGTCCAAGCAGCTCAAAGCCGTCGGCAAGGCCTCGATCGTTCCTGTTGCCTTCGCCGTCAACGAACCGCTGCTCTTTGGCGCGCCGATGATCCTTAACCCCTACATGCTCATCCCCTTTGTTGCCGCCGGCTGCGTCAACGTGAGTGTTGCCAAGTTCTTTATCGATAACGTGGGCATGAACGGCTTCTCCTTCGTGGTGCCTTGGGCCACCCCCGCCCCCATCGGCATTTTCATCACCACGAACTTCCAGCTTATCGCCCTGGTATTTGTCGCGATCATCATCTTGCTGGACGCCATCATCTACCTGCCGTTCTTGAAGGCATACGATAAGCTGCTCTGCGACCAGGAGGCCGAGCGCGCCGCCGAGCTGGGTCTTGAGTCCGATGGTGCCGCTTCCATCGCCGCCAACGCCCCTGCGCCCGCTGTCGAGCAGACCGCCGCTTCCGTCGAGACGACCGCTGCCGCCGCCGGCAGCGAGCCTGTCGCCGATCAGCCCGAGCCCGCTGCCGATGCATCCGCCAAGAAGGATGTCGACGGCCTGAAGGTCCTCGTCCTGTGCGCCGGCGCCGGCACCTCTGCCATGCTTGCCAACGCCATCAAGGAAGGTGCTGCGCAGACCGGAGAGAACATCGCTTCCTCCGCAGGCGCTTATGGTCAGCACACTGCCATCATGGATCAGTACGACGTCATCGTGCTCGCCCCGCAGGTTCGTAGCTACTACAACGACATGAAGGCCGACACCGATCGTCTGGGCATTAAGCTGCTCGCTCCCCGCGGCAAGGAATATATCGACCTTACTCGCGACCCCGCTGGCGCCATCAAGTGGCTCCGCGAGAACCTCGACTAGTTCCTCCCTCTGTTGGCGCCCGGATCCCCAGTTCGGGCACCTCTCCCTATTCGTATCCCACAGAAAGGATGACTCATGACCAACCCCATGCAGTTCCCCGACGGCTTTGTGTTTGGCGGCGCCACCGCCGCTTACCAGGTTGAGGGCGAGACCCGCACGCACGGCAAGGGCAAAGTGCCCTGGGACGATTTCCTGGCTGCTCAGGGTCGCTTCTCCCCCGACCCCGCAAGCGATTTCTACAACAAGTACCCGGTCGATATTGACCTGTGCCAGCGCTTCGGCATTAACGGCATTCGTGTCTCCATCGCTTGGAGCCGTATCTTCCCCAGTGGCACCGGCGAGATTAACCCCGAAGGCGTTGCCTTCTATCACGAGCTTTTCGCCACCTGCAACAAAGCCGGCGTTATCCCCTATGTCACGCTCGATCACTTTGATACGCCCGAGGCCTTTTACCAGAACGGCGATGAGGGTTTCCTGACGCGCACGACGATCGACGCCTTTGTCGAGTACGCCAAGTTCTGCTTTGCCGAGTTCACCGAGGTCAAGCACTGGTTTACCTTTAACGAGATTCCCGCGACCGCCGAGGGCAGCTTTATCGTCGGCAACTGGCCGCACGGCGAGAAGTATCGCCTGGACAAGGCCTTCCAGCTCATGCACAACATGATGGTGGCCCACGCCAAGGCTGTCGTCGCCTTCCATGAGGGCGGCTTTGAGGGCGAGATCGGCATTGTCCAGAACCTGGAGCCCAAGTATCCCCTCGATCCCAACAGCGCTGCCGACTGCGAGGCCGCCCGCATGGCCGACGTCATCAACAACCGCTGGGTGCTCGACGCCACTTTCCGCGGCCACTATGCAGCCGACACCATGGAGGCTGCGACCAAGCTGGCCCATATCGCCGGCGGCGAGCTCGACGTCCGCGACGAGGACATCGCCGCGCTGACCGCCGCGCTCCCCTACAACGATTGCCTGGGCGTCAACACCTACAAGTGCCAGTTCCTGCGTGCCGCCGAGGGCGAAAACGACATCAACCACAATGGCACCGGCGACAAGGGCTCCTCGCGCTGGTTCCTCAAGGGCGTGGGCGAGTCATGCGTGCGTGAAGGCGTACCCACCACCGATTGGGACTGGATCATCTATCCCGAGGGCCTCTACGACCTGCTGCTCCGCATTAAGAACGATTACCCCAACTACAAGAAGATCTACATCACCGAGAACGGCATGGGCTATAAGGACGACTTCGAGGACGGCTTTATCGACGACGCCCCTCGCATCGACTACATGCGTCAGCATCTCGCATGGATCCTCAAGGCAATCGACGGCGGCGTAAACGTCGACGGTTACTTTGTGTGGTCGCTGCAGGACCAGTTCTCCTGGACCAACGGCTACAACAAGCGCTACGGCCTGTTCTACATCGACTTTGAGACCCAGAAGCGCTATCCCAAGGCGAGCGCGTACTGGTACAAGAACGTCTCGGAGACCGGCCTGCTCATGGCCTAACTTCAGCCGCGTATCCCCTGTCGGCCGCATGCGAATCCCTCCACGGGTTCGCATGCGGCTTTTTTGTTTTGGCTCGGAGCTGAGCGGGCCGTTTGTCTCAATCTGTAACATCTAGCAGGGATTTTCAATCCTAACTGTTATAGATTTAGACGAACGGGCGACCAGGGCTGAAAGATCTCAATCTGTAACACGTAGCCCACTTTTAACCGTCTAACTGTTACAGATCGAGACAAACGCCACAGGTCAATCCCTTTAATCTCGATCAGCAACATCTAGCCGAGTTTTTGGTCCCTACCTGTTACAGATCGAGACGATCCGACGGTACCGGTCGCTTGGACACACCGTGGTACAATTATGTCACGACGCAAAGGAGGTTCCTATGTCCGCTTGTGTGCCCGTCCGAGATATGAAGGATACTGCCACATTCACCGCACTTGTTGAGTCTGAGCGCGACGTTACCGTTACCAAGAACGGCTACGAGGCCATGCACTGCATCAGCAGCGACCAGTATCGCCTCATGCAAGAAGAAATCGCCAAGGCAAAACTGCTGTCTCGTATGATGTTGGCAGAAGACGAAATATCGCAAGGCGACTACAGCGACTACGACTCCTTCGCGACCGCGATACGAGACAAATATGACCTATAACGTCGTCATACTCAAAAGCGCGCGATATGAGTACGAGAGTATCGTCGGATACCTTGCCCAGATTCTCAAGAATCCGCGCGCAGCAGGCAATTTTGTCGCTGAGTTTGAATATCAGCTTGATCTGCTTCGCGAGCAGCCACTCCTACGTCCCCTCCCGCACATGCAAGAGCTGGCGGCACGTAATTACCGATCGTTTCCCGTCAACAACTACGTGTGTCTTTACAAGTTTGAGCACGAAACGATCTATATCGCCCACGTCTTTCATCAGTCACAGGACTACGCCCGCCTGGTCTAACCCACAAGCTGAATACTTGGCCCGAGCACATTTGCGCGTCAACGTGAAGCGGTAATCCCCGAGCCAGCAGGGGCAGAAGTATCGCCTGCAGTGTTAGCTAGCAAATGACCTGCGTGTGCTCCTCGATGGCGGAGCGATCCGCGGCGGCGATGCCCGGTTCGCACACCACGGCGTCCAAGCTGTCCAGGCGGCAGAAGGTGTAGAAGTCGCGCTTGCCGATCTTGCTTGAATCGGCGATCAAGTAGCGCGAGTCTGCCTTGCTAAAGGCGAGCTGCTGGATACGGCCCTCGTCCATATTGGACGTAGACACATCGCCATCCAGAATGCCGTTGGCGCCGATAAACGCCGCGTCGATGCCCAACGCACGCAGGGTATCCTCGGCCGTTGGCCCCACAAAAGCGGCGGTGCGGCGACGGTACATGCCGCCCACGAGGCACAGGTCGCAGTCTTCGCGCGCCTCGAGCAGGTTAAACACCGAAAGCGAGTTGGTCACAATGCGCAGGCGACACGCCGGCAGCATCGAGGCCATCTGTTCCACCGTAGTGCCCGTACCCAAAAAGATGGTCGAGCCCTCCTCGATAAGCTTCACAGCACGGCGCGCAATCTGCAGCTTTTCCTCGGCATGCTTAGTGCGCTTTTCGCTGTGCGAATACTCATGGCGCAACATAGCATGGGGACGTCCCTGTGCGCTACGGGCGCCGCCGTGCACGCGCTCGATCTCGCCCAGGCTCGCAAGTTCTTCGAGGTCGCGGCGAATCGTCATATCCGAAACGCCCAGCGCATCCGAAATCTCCTTGACCGAAACCGTGCCCTGCTCTTCGAGCAGCTGACGAACCTTATCCTGTCGCTCTGCCTTAATCACGATGAATCCTCGCCGTTCTTTGCGCGCATATCATTCAAACAGTAACGAACAAATTGTATCAGACTCGTGCGCGTCAAAAATGAACACCCGCACAGCTCCAATCATCACTTTTTTGAGAAAAATACCCCCTGCTTTAGTGGGGTGTAGTGATAATCTCACCTGTTCGCGCTACAGTTTGTCCGAAATACCTCGATGTTAGGAACCAAATGATCACTTCCGAGCTTTTCGGCACCGCGCCGTGCGGTACCCCCGTTCATCGTTACACCCTCAACGGGCCCGAGATCTGCGTTCGCATTATGGACTATGGCGCCACCGTGCTGGGTATCGATGTGCCCGACATTCCCGGCAACGTGCGCGATGTGGTGCTGGGCTTCGATAAGCTCGAGGATTACTTTGACAACCCCGCCTGCTTTGGCGCGACCATCGGCCCCGTGGCAAACCGCACCGCGGGCGCCACGATCACCATCGACGGCACGGACTGGCATATGCCCGCCAACGAGGGCGCCAACAACCTACACAGCGATCTTGAGCACGGCCTGCATAAACGCGTGTGGGATGTTGAGCTCGACGAGGTCCATAACGCCGTGCGCATGACCACCTCGCTTAAGGATGGCGAGCTGGGCCTGCCCGGCAACCGAACCTTTACGGCTGTGTTTACCGTTACGCGCACCGGTGTCTTCCGCATCGAGTATGGTTGCGAGAGCGACCGCGCCACCTACGTGTCCATGACCAACCACACGTACTTTAACCTTGCCGGCCATAACGCCGGCATGGACTGTGAGCACTTCTTTGTTGCTAACGCTGCCCACTACCTGCCCATTAACGAGCAGAACATCCCCACCGGCGAGATTGCTCCGGTCGAAGGCACGCCATTCGACTTCCGCGAGCTGCGTCCTGTCGCGCCCGGCATGGAGGCCGACGACCCGCAGATTAAGCAGGCACGCGGCTACGATCACTGCCTGTGCATCGATGGCTATCAGTACGGCCGCAACCTGCGTCGCGCCCTGCATGTCGAGGAGATGTGGACCGGCCGCGAGCTGGACTACTACACCACCGCCCCGGGCGTGCAGCTCTACACCGGCAATTGGTTGGGTGACGAGCACGCCAAGGACGATGCCAACTACGGTTGGGGTGCCGGCTTTGCTCTCGAGGCCGAGATGTACCCCGACACGCCGCACCAGCCGCTGTTCCCGCAGGGCATCGTGGGCCCGGGTCACCCCTACAGCAATGTGATCGAGTACCACTTTATGAGGCACTAAACCCACAACGCGACATATCACACGGCAGCGCCCGCTGGCACCACCGCCGACGGGCGCTGCTTCATGCCTAAATCCTTCTTTTCGATGCCACCGAATTGGTGACATAACAAAACTATGCCGAATTACTACGATGAACCCACTATGTCCGACCACGCGCTGGTTTATAAAAAATTAGCAACTCGTCTACCTGCGGTTTTATTCTCTGCAAATTTGGCATGCTCGGCGATAAGCAATTCATCGTAGTAAACCGGCATAGTTTTGGCGGACAGCGCCACACAGATCCCCTACGAAGGCAAAATGATCCGTTTTCCTCCGTCCCCAAGGGATCAGTTGAACAGATTGCCGATGGGGTCGGGGGCGGAACTGGGGAGATAGCGGATTTCTAGTTCTATGCCGAGTTCTTGCAGCTCTTTGAAGGCGGCAATGTCCGTATCGTCTACGGCAACGGCAGGCGTTACAGAGCGCTTGCCCTCCCCTGCCTGCATATGGCCAATGCTGATCTTGGTTATCGGCACACCGCCCTTAACCAGCGCGAGTGCATCCGTGGGCGACGCCACCATGATGAGAATCCATTGGCGCGGCGTTGCGGTATGAATGATGTCGACAGTCCTTTGCACCGAGAAAAACCGCGTCCAGACACCCTCGGGTGCCGCCACCCTCATGGGTGCCCATTGGCGCGAATCCGCCGCGATCTCATCGTTGACGATTAGGACAAGGTTGGAACCCACGGCCTCGTTCCACAGCGCAACATCTTGCCCGTAAATGAAACGGTCATCGATACGCGTGAGAAGGATCTTGGGTTGAGCCATGGCTGCCCCATTCTGTTTGAGACCCATACGAGCGGGACGTCGGCCACCAACTCAACAGCAGGTCAAGCACCAAATGGGTACCGCAGACATCACGCCTCTAATATTAGTGCATTTAAAGTGAGAAAAGCCCTCAGAACACTTGCGCGGATGTGCGATGTCCCGTATCATAGACAGCCGTTGACGCCTCAGTTGCGTCAACACATGGCCGCCAGCGTAGCTCAGTTGGTAGAGCACCGCTCTCGTAAAGCGGGGGTCACCGGTTCGAGCCCGGTCGCTGGCTCCATTGCACAAGATAGCCGCCTTCGGGCGGCTTTTTTGTTGCCGATTTTGAGTGCGTGCGTGCCAATCCACGTATCGTAACGGCCTCAACTCCCCTACTCAAAAACAGAAAGCCCCGCCAACCGCAATCCCCAAAGGAACCGCGATCAGCGGGGATCAAGCGCGCTCCTCCAAGGGATAACGCTCGCAACACGAACAGCTCAGCCGAGCAGTTCGCTACTCCTCCCAGTAGGCGTCTGCAAGCAGCTTAAAGCAAATCTTTTTGACCGGCTGTGCGCCATCGCCCGGGAACTCGAGCGTGGGCATGTGAGGCTCGCCGGCAACGAACAGCGCGAACTTGTCGTCGGCAAGATCGCCGGCGATCGAAGCGTCGGAATCGACCAGATCGTAGTCGTCCTTCTCGTCAAACTCCTGAACCAGCGTCAGGCTGCCCGTGGCGACCTTAAAGGCCTCACGACCCTCAACGTCGATCTGCAGATCGTGATAGCGCTGATGCGTCTCATAGTGAGCCTCGGCCTCGGGTCGCGTCGTGGGAGCCATGACGTTCGCAAAGACCTTGTCGCCCAGAATCTGATGGCTGCCGACCTCGAGCTGCGCCGGGTCGTTCTCCTCGAGCCAATCAATCAGCACGTCGAGGCCCTTGAGCATTCCGCGGTATTCCTCGATATCGCCCAGTGCACCGTAAATCATCTAAATCCCCTCTCGGATCGTTTCTTTGGCAGCTACTCGGCAAACGCGTTACCGACGCTGTTGCCACCCACATACGTCTCGACCAGGGTAAGGTCGGGATTGAACACGACGTCATCGGCGTCGCGCCCCGGCATAATGCTACCGCACTTGTCGTCGGCTCTAACCATAAGCAAACAAGCAATGCCGGGGCCGACGCCCAGGCTTTTACAGCTCGGTCACGACAACGCCGTTGTAGACCTCGTCCCAACGATCCATGACCAAGTGGCCAGTCATAGGATCCATGGCATTGAGCTTGCCGCAGGTGTTGGCGGTACGCAGCACCGTCTCGT
>JAYBVN010000014.1:0-12676 GCA_037320555.1 Collinsella sp.
CCCCTCAGAGACGAAAAAGCAAAAAACAGCCCCCGTTTTAGCGTCGTCAGAGCCAAAACGAGGGCTGTTCCGTGCTTCAACCAGTTGGTAAAAACCTTTACCTTGCTGAATACTCTCAATTTTGCACGGCGCAGGCGGGGGTACCTTTGCCCACGGCAGGATATGGAAGCCAAGCGCCAACTTGCTGGCAAGCTCGTGTCGGCAGCCCCGGCCTTTCCTTTGCCTAGCGCGACCCTCGCGAAGCGCGTGAGCGATAGGGAAAGGAAAGGCCGGGGCGAGCAGCCCGCGGCGTAGCCAGTGTTCGCGTTACGGCAGAATATGGAAGCCCAAAGCGGCGATATCCTTGGCAAAGCCGCGGACGGTGTCGAGCGAGACCTCGTACGGGTCGCGACCGATGTTCTTGCGCTTGGCCAGGATGCTGTTGGGCACCGTGATGATCTGGCAACCGCAGGCTTCTGCCTGGTAAATGTTAATGAGCTCGCGCGTGGACGCCCACAGGACCTCGCAGTTGGGCTTTGCGGCGGCCTTCTTGACCGACTCCGTCATAAACGGAATGGGGTCGACGCCGGTATCGGCGATGCGGCCGGCAAAGAGCGAGATGATGGACGGCGTCTCGGTGTCAACGGCCTCGACCATCTCATCGACCTGCGTAGGCGTAAAGATGGTAGTGACGTTGACCTTGATGCCGTCGGCGGAAAGCTTGCGGACCAGCTCGGCGGTGGACTCGCCCTTGGTGGTCACGCACGGAATCTTGACGTAGACGTTCTCGGCCCAGGTAGCGATCTCGCGGGCCTCGACCTCCATGGTCTCGACGTCGTCGGCAAAGACCTCAAACGAGACGGACACATCGGTGATGTGGGCCAGGACCTCCTTGGCAAACGCGCGGTAATCCGTCACGCCGCCCTTCTTCATAAGGGACGGGTTGGTCGTGAAACCCTGAACGTTGCCGTTCTCGTACATGTCGAGCATGCCCTCGAGGTTTGCACCGTCAGCGAACACCTTGATTGCCATCTGCCTGATTCCTTTCGCTTGCACACGGGCGTTAAACTGCTAAACACTTTACCTACGTTTATCAAGGCGTGAGCTGCGGTTTTTTATCTTCTCGGCGAACGGTATAAACACCTCAGTGTTTGGATTGATAAATCGATTGAGCATGCAAAAGCAAAGAGTCGCAGTTTGAGCAAACGTCAGAACGCGGGATTCATTAGATGAGGCCGAAATGCTGCATCGCTGTGACGGTACCGTCGTGTGCGACATCGTCGGTCACGTAGTCGGCGACCGCCTTGACCTCGGGCATGGCATTACCCATGGCCACGGCCGTCTCGACGGCGGCGAGCATGCCCAGGTCGTTGCCCGAATCGCCAAAGCCAAAGGTGCGCGCATTTCCCTCGCGGCCCAGATACGTCAGCGCTCGCGCCACGCCCACGCCCTTGTTGATGCCCTTGGGGCTCAGCTCGCGATTCTGGCCACCGGTGTTGCACAGCTCAAACTCGCGATCGATAAAGCCGTCATCATTGGCTACGCGAGCCAAACTGGGCACATTGAGGCATACCTTGCCCACGCGCAGACTGCCGTCGACGCGCATCTCCTCGGCGCTGTGCACCACAGAAGTGCCGATCAGAGACGACTGCTCAACACCCGCAGGTTCCAAGGCAAAAGTAGCCACGTTGGTCTCGAAAAAGGCCTCAATCCCTGCCGCGGCCATACGGCGTGCAAGCTCCTCGATAACGTGCTCGTCAAAGCAGTCCTCATGCACCACGCGGCCCTCGACCTCGAGCGTCGCTCCCGCCATGGCAACGACGCCCGCGGGGTCGAGCGCGCGCAGGCCATCGGCGATCAGCCACAAGGGACGACCCGTGCAGATAAATGCCTGGTGACCCGCATTGCGCAGGCGATGAAACGCCTCGACGACCGCCTGCGAGGGGCGAACCGCCGAAAAGTCCTTGTCGGTCATGTTGTCGGGATCGAACGACGTCAGCGTGCCGTCCACGTCAAAAAAGAGCACAGCGGGTTCGGGACACGCATCAATCATATGGGTTCCTTTCGAGGATAAGGGCAAACGAAGCATCCATCATATAATGGAGCGACGCAACCAGAGAGGTCACCCATGGAATTTTACGCAAGCTGCCCCGAGGGCTTTGAGTCCGCACTCGCCGATGAGCTTAAACGCCTCGGGCTTTCGCATGTTCGCCGGCTGAAGGGCCGCGCTACATTTGAGGGCGAGCTCGAAGAAGGCTACCGCGCCTGTCTGTGGTCGCGCCTGGCGAGCCGTGTGTTCGTGGTACTCGGGCGCTTTGAGGCGCAGGATGCCGATGAACTGTACGATAGCGTTTACGACATCGCCTGGGAGAGCATCGTCCGCCCCGGCGCCACCATCGCCATCACCGCCCGCGGCGTGACCGAGCAGCTGCGCAACACGCGCTTCTCGGCCCTGCGCGCCAAAGACGCGCTGTGCGACCGCCTGGCCGAGACCACGGGACGTCGTGCCGACGTCGATGCCGCCGACCCCGATGTTCACCTACTGCTTTCGCTGCGTCAGCGTCGCGCGAGCATCAGCCTGGACCTTTCGGGCGACCCGCTGTTCAAGCGTCTGCCGCCCGCTGCGACTCGTGCCGGCGAGGGCGCACACGTGTTGCGCCCCGACTACGCCGCCCTGGTGCTGGCGCAGGTCGGCTGGACCGCACTATGCGAGCGCGAGCTGACGGCCGACGATTACGAAAACGAAGCCCTTCCCACGCTGATCGATGCCTCGTGCGCCGGCGGCGGTCTGCTGCTGGAGGCCGTGAACATTCTGACCGACCGCGCCCCGGGCGCCGCACGCGAGCGCTGGGGCTTTGAGGGCTGGCAGCTGCACGACGCTGTCCTGTGGGAACAGCTGCTTGCCGAGGCGCGCGAGCGCGAGGCGGCAGCGCGCGAGCGCCAGGCGCGCATCGTGGCCGTAGACATCGACCCCGCCGCCCGCAAGACTGCCGAGCGCATGGTCAAGTGCGCCGGCTACAAGCGTTTTGTCGACTTTTGTGCCGCCAAGCCCGCCACCGTGCTGGACCATGCGGGCGCCGTCGCCGGTGCCGCCCTGGTCGCGGACACGACCGAGACCCCGCTTTCGCTCATGCACGATGCCATGACGCTCATCGGCGAGCTGCGCCGCGCCCCCGAGCTCGCTTCGGCGCCGGTCGCCGCTCTCACCCGCGACGGCTTGCTGGCCCGCGCGCTCCACGCCGAGCCCGAGCGCTCGATCGCCGTCATGCCCAATAACGAGGAGGCGGCTCTTGAGGTTTGGCCCTCGCTCGACCACGCCGCCGCGGCATTCGAAGCTGCGACCAGCGCAGATGCCGAGGAGCAGACCGCAGATGCCCAAGGCGAAGCCGCCGACACCCTCATGCCCGAACCTACCGCCACGCTCGACCTGGGCGACGGCAAGCCGCTGCCCGTGCTCATCCCGGAGTCCGAGCAGTTCGCCAACCGCCTGCGCAAGAACGCCCGTCTGCGCCGCAAGTGGGCCAAGCGCGAGGGCGTGAGCTGCTACCGCGTCTACGATGCCGACCTGCCCGACTACTCCGCTGCCATCGACCTGTACGAGGGTTGCCCGCAGACGCCGGGCCGCTGGCTCGTCATCGCCGAATACGCCGCGCCCAAGACCATCGACCCCGCACTGGCCCAGGCCCGTATGCTCGACATCTTGACCATCGCGCCGCGCATCCTGGATGTTCCGGCCGAGCATGTGCACGCCAAGGCCCGCATGCGTTCGCGCGGCGGCTCGCAGTACGGCAAGCAGGGCGCCGGTAAGGGCGCATCAGGCGAGCGCGCCAACATCGCGCGCCGTCGTCTGCCGCTCATCGAAGAGGGCGGGCTCACCTTTGCCGTCAACTTTGACGACTATCTGGATGTGGGCATCTTCCTGGATCACCGCGTCACCCGCAACCTAGTGCGCGAGCACGCCAAACAGGCGCGCCGCTTCCTCAACCTGTTCGCCTACACCGGCACTGCCACCTGCTACGCGGCCGATGGCGGCGTCGAGGAGACCGTGACGGTCGACCTCTCCAACACCTATCTGGACTGGGCCGAGCGCAACATGCGCCAGAACGGCTTTGTGGGGCCGCAGCATCATTTTGTGCGCGACGACGTGCTTGCCTGGATTCGCGACCAGCGCCAGACGCGCAACCGCTGGGACCTGATCTTTGTCGACCCGCCCACGTTCTCGAACTCGTCAAAGATGGGCCGCCGTACCTGGGATGTCCAGCGCGACCATGTTGAGCTTTTGGCCGGCGTATCTCGCCTGCTCGCGCAGGGCGGCCATGCCATCTTCAGCTGCAACCTGCGCGGCTTCCGCCCCGAAACGCGCAAGCTCGCGCGCGCGGGCGTCGTGCTGGAGGACATTACGGCGCAGACCATTCCCGAGGACTTCGCACGTAACCAGAAGGTGCACCACTGCTATATCGTGCGCCGCCTGCCCATTGAGGACGCCATGGCCGAGGTCGGCTTTAGCGCCGAGGAGATTGCCGAGCGAACCGAGGAGCTGCGCAACCCCGAGGCCCGTAAGCCTCGCGCGGCAGTGCCCGCGCACGCGCAGGCCGGCAACGGCAAGCCTAAAAAGAAGAAGTTCTACGCCAGCAAGCCCAAAGGCAAATAACAAAGTTGCGGTGGAATACGGACTGTTTTGCCTGGAATTAGGCAAATATAGACCGTATTTCACCGCAACTCATAGTGGGATGGTGGCCGGCGATCTAGCCTTGGGTGACCAATCGGTAACCGATACCCACATGCGTTTGAATATAGCGCGGATGCGCGGGATCGGACTCGATCTTCTTGCGCAGCGTGCCCATAAAGACACGCAGGCTCGCCAGGTCGCTCTTAGTTGCCGTGCCCCAAATCTCGTGCAGGATAAACTGGTGCGTCAGCACTTTGTCGGCGTTGTGTGCCAGCAGGCACAGGAGCTTATACTCGATCGGCGTCAGATGCAGTTCCTCGCCATCCATCGTGGCGATGCCGGCATCAAAATCGATATGCAGCTCACCGGTATCGAACGAGCCCTCGGAGGCAACACCGCCCGTTTGCGCATACGAAAGGCGCCTGAGCGTCGTGCGAATACGCGCGAGCAGCTCCTCGACCGAAAACGGCTTGGTCAGATAGTCGTCAGCACCGGCATCGAGCGCGCGGATTTTGTCCGCATCCTCGCTGCGCGCCGAGACCACGATAATCGGCATGCCCGACCATGCGCGCACCGACTCCACCACCTTGACGCCGTCCATATCGGGCAGGCCCAGATCGAGCAGCACAATGCTCGGCGTCTGCGACGAGGCGGCGGCGATGGCGGCATGGGCGGTCTCCACGGCCATATGGCGCAAGCCGTGCGCCTCGAGCGCAGCAACAATAAGATTGCGAACGGCAGGGTCGTCCTCAACGACCAAGATGAGCGGTTTTACGGCAGAGTTCGGCACGGCGCTACTCCTTATCAAACGAAACGTCGGCGGCAGGAAGCTCAATCGTAAAGACCGAGCCGTGCGGGTCCGCCGCGGCAACCTCTATGCTACCGCCATGCGCCAGCGCAATGGAGCGGCAGAGCGAAAGACCCAGGCCCACGCTGCGGTGACTGTCAGCCAGACCGTGGTTGGCGGTGTAGAACGACTCAAAGATCCGCTCGCGGTCCTCGGGTGCGATGCCCGGACCATCATCGACCACCGAGCACGCCACGCGTCCATCGTCGACGCTAATCGAAATCATGATATGCGAGCCTGTGGGCGTATAGGTGATGGCGTTGTTCACCAGATTGACCACCAGCTGCACCATCAGGCGTGCATCGACGTTGACGAGCGCCGGCTCATCGCACGCCACCACCTTAAGGTCGTGCTCGCGCACGGCAGGGTTCACGTGGCGCAGCGCCTCCTCGACGATATCGTCCATGAGCTCGAGCGTGGTCGACAGGTGCATGCCGCCGCCCTCGAGCTTGGTGATGGCGAGCAGGTTCTCGACGGTGGCGTTGAGCCACAGCGCATCCGAGCGAATGGATAGAAGAAGGCCACGGCGCGTCTGGGCATCGAGAACCGCGGTGCCGGTCGAGCCCTGATCGAGCAGCACGTCGGCATTACCCGAAATACTGGTAAGCGGTGTGCGCAGATCGTGCGAGATGGAGCGCAGCAGGTTGGCGCGCAGCTGTTCGTTTTTGGCGAGCACCGCCGCCTCCTCGCGGGCCTCCATAGCGCGGGCGCGATCGAGTGCCAGCTCGCCTTCGCTCACGATGGCATCGGCAAGTGTTCGCTCCTCGTGCGTCAGCACGTCGGGCTCGGCAACGATAGCCAGCACGCCCACCACCGAGGCGGGGTCGCCCGAGCGCGCGAAGCCGTCGCCCGTGCGAACCGTCAGGTAGATGCCATAAAACGCCGAGCCGCCATAGGTGGCATCGAGCGGCGTTCCCACATAGGCGGACGCCGAGAGCCGCGGCGGCATCTGCGGCGCCAGTTCATGCACCGGCGCGGCATCGCCCACGGCCGTGTAAGTCGCGCGCGGCAGCAGGTCATCGCCCTCGGCGTCGGCGCTGTACCACACGACCGGACAGCCCGAAAGACGCGCCAGCTGCGTTGCCATGGCATGAACGATCTGCTGCTCGTCGGCGCACCGCTGCAGCATGCGGTTGGTCTCGAGCACCATATGCGTGCGGCGGTCGCTGGCGGCAGCCTGTGCCAAGGCGCGGCGCAGGGCCAACGCAATCGAGCTCGACACAAGCGAGACCACGAACATGATGAAGAACATGCCGGGATAGCCGCGGTCGATAAGCGACAGCGAGTAGCGCGGGTCGACAAACAAGAAGTTGTAGAGCGCCACGGCGGCAGCCGAGCTCAGCAAGCAATACAGGCGACTCCAGGTAAAGAATGCGCACAGCTGAACGGCGAACACATAGACGATCATGATGCTCGGCGCGAGACCCGGATGGTCGAGCAGCGCGCCCACAATCGTCGCCGCGACCAGCAGTCCCACCGATACGCAGGCGTCATACAGAGGAGTGCGGCGCGCCAGCGTTGTGCGCCGCCACCAAAAGTTATCGGCAATATCGCCGTCCGTACGGACGTCCATCAGCGCCCCGCTCCTCTCTCAAAAACAAAAACCACCACAAAGGGACAGGCACCTTTGTGGTGGTTTCCCTTGTGGTGGTTCCAAGTGTATAGCCTTTGCAGCCGGCGGTCGCTAGACAAACAGCACGTGCGCGAGCAGGGCACACACGCACACCGCTCCAAATACCAGTGCCACGATCGAAATTACGCGATCGGCCATATCCATGTTGGCACGGTTCGTCAAAAACCGATCTTCGGCGGCGTCGGCGCGTGCCTCACGTACCAGCTCGGCAACCACCTCGCGGCCATCAAGCATCTTTGCATCCATGTTTGCCTCCCCGGTCTCAATCTTGTCCATCGAAAACCAACTCCGTGCAACTCGTCGGCGCCTACGGCCGCTCGTTGGGGGCCAGGCGCTGCATCTTGTTCACGGCCTTGAACTTGGTGAACAGCGGCACGTACTCAAAGCTCACGTTGGAGTTCTCCAGGCCGTACCAGCGTGCAGGCGTGCCGGCGGCGCGGCGGATGATGTACTTGAGCGTGATGGCCGTACGCTCGCTCGGCTCCACATCGCTTTCGGGCGCCAGAAGCTTACGGATCAGGACGAACTTGAACGTACCGATGTTACCCGGATCCTTGTAGACCGAGTAGTCATGCGTCTGCGGCGGCAGCTCGCCGGTGGCAGCCAGGTCCTGAACAACCTGACGCAGGTAGGCATTGACGCGCTGGTTGATCTTGTAGCCCAGGTACAGATGCACGCGGAACACGTAGTCGGTGCCGAACGTCTCGACCGAATAGGCAAAGGTATGCGGCTCGTCCATGGTCTCGACATTCACGAACCACCAGGCGCGAGCGCGCTTGGGATGCTTGTCCAAAATCGAGTAGACGATGTCGCGGTCGATGTAGTCGGTATGGGTGTCCTTGGTCAGGTACACGACGTTGTCGCTCATGCGCTCGTAACGGTCGTCGTCGCGCAGGCGCTTGAGCTGCGGCAGGTAGCTGCGCAGCGGCAGCAGCGTAAACTGGCGCTGCTCAACAGCCGTACCGTTGTACCAGCACACCATGATGCCCATGATGAGCGCGGCCATGAGGATGGTGAAGTAGCCGCCGTGGAAGAACTTGGTAAGTGAGCTCACGAAGAAGAAGCCTTCGAGCAAAAGGAAGAAGGCCGCGAAGATCCACGGAGCAACCTTGAGCTTGCGCTCCTCGTGCAGGTAGAAGAAGAGCAGCAGCGTGGTGCACATCATAGTCAGCGTAATGGCAAGGCCGTAGGCGGCTTCCATATGCGCCGAGTTCTGGAACAGCAGCACCACGATGACGCAGCCGACAAGCATGACGTTGTTGACCATGGGGATGTAGAGCTGGCCCTTGGTCTCGGCAGGGTAGAAGACCTGCATGTGCGGCATGAGGTCCAGACGGCTGGCCTCGGACACCAGCGAGAATGCGCCGGTGATGAGCGCCTGCGAGGCAATGATGGCCGCGACGGTGGAAAGGCCGACGGCAAACGGGCGCAGGCCCGGGGCGAGCATCTGGTAGAACGGGTTGAGGTCGGCAATGCCCATGAGCTCGGGGTTGGCAGCGTTGTTCATAAGCCAAGCGCCCTGGCCCATATAGGAAAGCAGCAGGCAGCACTTAACGAACGGCCAGGTAGCGTAGATGTTGCCGCGGCCGACGTGGCCCATGTCGGAGTAGAGCGCCTCGGCACCGGTGGTGGCGAGGAAGCAGCTGCCCAGAATCATGATGCCCGCGTGGTTGTTGGGGCTCAGCAAAAAGGCGATGCCGCGCACCGGGTTGAGGCACAGCAGCACGGCGGGGTGCTGGAAGACAAAGAACAGACCCGTGCCGCCCAGGAACAGGAACCACAGCGTCATGATGGGGCCAAAGGCGTGACCGATCTTGGCCGTACCGATGCGCTGTACCAAGAAGAGCACGATGATGATGGCGAGCGTAATGGCGACGACGCGGCCTTGGTCATCGCCCAGCACGGCATGGACCGCCGGGATGGTGCGCAGGCCCTCGATGGCCGTGGTAACGGTAACGGCCGGCGTGAGGATGCCGTCGGCGAGCAGCGCGGCGCCACCTAGCATGGCGGGGATGATAAGCCACTTGCCACAGCGCTTGACCAGACTGTACAGGGCAAAGATACCGCCCTCGCCATGGTTATCGGCGCGCAGCGAGATGAGCACATACTTGATGGTGGTCAGCAACGTGACCGTCCACACGACAAGGGAGAGCGCGCCGAGCACGAACTCCTCCGTGACGCTTCCGATGCCGCCGTTGCCGGCAACGAGCGCCTTGGTTACATACATAGGGCTGGTGCCGATATCGCCGTACACCACGCCCAGCGTGACGAGCATCGCCGAGATGCTCACAGGAATCGCAGCGTGCGAAGCTGCCTCCTTGGCCTTTTGTTCCATAAGCCGGTTTCCTCCCAACTTTAATGTTCGAAGGAATTATAGGTAATCGGCCCATGTTTGAATGGCACTGTTTTCCCAGCTAGATAAACATTTATACGGCCTTTAAGCCACCTCGGCGATATGGAATGTGACAAAGGGACTGTCTCTTTGTCGCATCCGTCATTTTCCGAGCCAATTTTTGAACCACCACTCCATGGAGCGGCTCATCTCGGCCATAAAGGGACTCGTGTGCTTGCGGGTATAGATGTCCACGACGCGCTCCCCCACCACGCGGGCATGCGGACGGAACATCGCGTCCATCTCGGCCACCTGCGCGTCCATGGTCGCGGCATCGGCGCGGCAGTAGCGCTCCTCGTGCACCAGGTTCACCACGGGATGCGCAATGGCCGGACGCTCCTTACGGGGCGTGCCGATGATGAGCATCGACAGCGGCATGGTATAGGGCGGCAAGTCCAGCAGCCCGGCAACTTCCTCGGCATTCTCGATAACATCGCCGATGTAGCAGCTCCCCAGCCCCAGGGCCTCGGCGGCGACCACGGCGTTTTGCGCGGCGATCACGGCGTCCTGGGCCGCGATGGCAAAGTCGCCCAAACCCGGCGCGCGGCGGGGCGCCTTACCCGTGCGCTCGACAAACTCGGGCTCAAAGCAGCCCACGTGCTCAAACAGATCGATCCACTTGGCATAATCGACCACAAATATTAGTGCCCAGGGCGCCTTGGCGATCATGGGCTGGTGGTCGCACAGGTCGGCCAGACGATCCAGCGTAGCCTGCTCGCGAATGCTCACGATGGAATACATCATCATGGCGCCTGCCGACGGCGCACGGCTCGCCGCATGCAGAATCGCCGCCCGCCGCTCGTCGGTCACCGCCACGGGACGATCGTCGTCATCACGCGCGAAGGCACGCGTGGAGGAACGGTGCTCCAACGTGTCCAGCACCGCATTGCCCGTGATCTCGACCGGATAGCCACACGTATCCACAGCCTTGGTGCAAACCTGCTCGTTCATCGCCTCATCCTCGCTAATTCTTTAAGAAGCCTTTACGTTTCCGTGTAATTCCCGTCCATTATCGCGCAGGTCGCCACTACATTGAGCCACACCGCCGCACATGCGCGTTAATATGGCTGGTTGTTGTGCGCAGCCCGCAAATGCAGCGCATATTTAGGTAACAATCGGGTAAACCCCCGCTTTCGTAGGTTTTAAGTTTGTGAGGAGTCTCAGCATGTTCGCTGCCGCCATCTCGCTCGTCGGTCTTGCGGCGACCGTCTACCTTGTTTTGCGCGAGGCCAAGACCATTCGCGCTCAGTCGGGCACCGTTGCCAAAAGCGCTCTTGGGTGGAGCGTCGCCTTCGGCCTGTTCCAGCTCTTTTTGACCATTTGGGGCGCCATTGGCCTCGTCGCCCAAAACGAGCCGCTCGCCTTTGTGATGCTCATCCTGACCAATGCCATCCTCACCGGCTGCGCTTGGGCCAGTATCGCCCGCGACCGCATCGCCCCGCGCGTCTTTGCGTTCGCCTCGGCCGATGCGCCCACCCCCACCGGCAAGCTCGCTCGTTTGCGCGGCGCCTTTGTGGGCAAACCGCTCGTCGCCGCCGTCCTGTGCCTGCTGCTCGCCGGCGTCTTTGCGCTGCTGGGCATGGAGGTCTCGTCCAACCACGACTTTACCTGGGTCTACCCCCTGTGCATCCTGCTCGAGTGGGCCATCATCACCACGCTCATGGTCGGCCTGTTCTTCCTGTTCCAGCGCCACGGCGCAGCTCCCGCGGTCCTGGCCTTTGCCCTCTTTGTCCTGGGCATTGCCGAGTTCTTCGTCATCACGTTTAAATCCATGCCCATCCAGCCGGGCGACCTTTCGGCCATCTCCACCGCCGCCGCGGTCGCCGGCACCGGCTACACCTTCTCCATCTCGCTGTTCTGCGTGCTGTCCATGGGCTTTACCGCCATCGCTATGCTGCTGTGCGAGTACGCCGGCCTGGTGGCACCGCACCGTCAGAAGGGCGCCGCCAACGCCAAGCGCATGCTGCTCACCAATCTGCTCGTCGCCGTGCTGTGCCTGGGCGGCGTGACCGCGCACGTCACGCTCATCGACTACTACAACACCCTCGGCATCACCGTCTATACCTGGCGCCCGCTCGAGAGCTACTGGCGCGAGGGCTACCTGCCCGCCTTTATTAGTGCAGCGCAGTCCATCAAGCCGCCCAAACCCGCCGACTACTCCGTCGACGATGCCAAGGCCACGCTCAAAAAGTACGCCAAGGCCTACGACAAGTCCGACGCAGCCAAGAGTGACGAGCGCACCGCCGCAAAGGAGCAGTTCGACAGCGAGAAGCCCACGGTCATCGCCATCATGAACGAGACCTTCTCGGATCTGTCGATCTATCAGAACATGCGCGCCGGCTACGAGGGCCCGCAGTACTTTAAGAGCCTGTCCAACTGCCTCAGCCGCGGCAAGCTCTACGTGAGCGCCTACGGCGGCGGCACCGCCAATACCGAGTTTGAGTTTATGACCGGCAACTCCATGGCCAACCTGGGCTCGGGCGTGTACCCCTACACCATCTACAACATGGAAACGACCGGGAACCTGGCAGAGCAGTTCAAATCGCTCGGCTATTCCACCACGGCTATGCACCCCAATCACGCAACCAACTGGAACCGCGAGAACGTCTACAAGGACTTTGGCTTTGACCAGTTCCTGTCCATCAACGATTTCCAGGGAGCCGACACCTTGCGCGGCATGGTGACCGACCAGGCTACCTACGACAAGATTCTTGAGCTGCTCGACCAGAACGCCGATCCGCAGTTTATCTTCGACGTGACCATGCAGAACCACTCGGGCTACGACACGGGCCTGCTGCCGGTCGACAAGCAGATGCACCTGAATATCGACACGACCGATCTGGACGCCAAGACCGTCGAGGACGGCACGCTCTCCGATGTCGACGAGTACGTCTCGTGCATCGAGCAGTCCGACCAGGCGCTTCGCTACTTCCTCAACGCCCTGAGCAAGCTCGACCGCAAGGTGGTCGTGGTGTTCTGGGGCGACCACCAGCCGTTCTTCCCGTCCAAGTTCAATGACAAGTGGTTTACCGGCGAGGACGACGCTACGCATCAGGAACGTCTGTGGCAGACCGACTACATCATCTGGGCCAACTACGACGTTGCCGGCTGCGACCAGACGAGCGAGGTCGACGACCTGTCCACCAACTACCTGTC
>JAYBVN010000015.1:0-35565 GCA_037320555.1 Collinsella sp.
AGGATTCCGCGCATCCGCTGCGCGGATCCGCACCGGCTTCGCCCGCCTGCCGGCGGACTCGCCCGCTCGCTAAAAACGCTTCGCGTTTTCTTAACGCTCGCGCCTCGAACGAGGTTCGAATCTCCGCAATGCCCCCGTAAAGGAAAAGCCCCCGTTTCCGGAGGCTTTAAAATTCAATTGGTGCGGCGTATAGGATTCGAACCTATGACGTTCTGATTCGTAGTCAGACCCTCTATCCAGCTGAGGTAACGCCGCAACGCACGGATTATTATGCACGTGACCCCTCGATGGGTCAAGCGACAATTTGGAAAAATTTTACGAAGTGATGATTAAGACGCACGCGCCTCGACCGAGGTTCGAATCCATGCGGTGTTGCCATAAAAGAAAAGCCCCCGTTGCCGGAGGCTTTAAGTTCGATTGGTGCGGCGTATAGGATTCCGCGCATCCGCTGCGCGGATCCGCACCGGCTTCGCCCGCCTGCCGGCGTGCTCGCCCGCGGGCTAAAAACGCTCCGCGTTTTCTTTACGCCCGCGCCTCGACCGAGGTTCGAATCCATGCAGTGCCGACGTAAAAGAAAAGCCCCCGTTGCCGGAGGCTTTCAATTTCAATTGGTGCGGCGTATAGGATTCGAACCTATGACGTTCTGATTCGTAGTCAGACCCTCTATCCAGCTGAGGTAACGCCGCAGCGCAAGATATATAAAACCACTTTAGCTTATTGGAGTCAAGCACAATCTCAAACTTTTTTGTGGAACGCAGTTTTGTCATGCTGCTCCGCATATACCGACGTTCCCCGTACGATCGATTGGCTTTTCGATCACGTCGAACTTGGCATCAAGTTCCCTCAGGAGCGATCTCACCCGCTGGGCACAATCATAATCGGCAAACGAGATGCTCAGCATGCGCGCGACCTGGTTGGAAGTCCCAACTCCATAGAAGTGCTCCAGCGCCACAAGTCCCTCGTGCGTCACAAAGGTCTCGACCACATGCAGCGACTCCTCAAAGCACCATTGTGTCAACGGACCCTCGCTCGTCTGTCGAACCACCAGGCCACCCATGCCAGACGGCTCACACGTTACAAGCAGGTACTCCCCGCCCTCGTCGCTCTCAAACAAAACCACCCGATCATCAAACAGCTCCATCGCGTCCCCTTTCTCTCGCTCTTATTTAGCAAAAGCATAGCAGGTAGATGGCTGTATACAGAACAGTTGTTCGTGTGTTTTCTATTGAGCTGTCCGCACGGCATGGTATGGACCTGCGCACGAAATAGGGCGCCCCCGAAGGAGCGCCCTTGCATATCCCCTATGCAGCCAATTTACGCGACCGGCTCGATCTTCTCGAGACCGCCCATGTAAGGACGCAAGACCTCGGGGATCGTGATGGTGCCGTCGGCGTTCTGGTAGTTCTCCAGAATGGCGGCCATGGTGCGGCCAGCCGGCAGGCCGGAACCGTTGAGAGTGTGCAGGTAGCGCGAACCCTTGAAGTTCTCGGGGTCGCGATACTTAATGTTGGCGCGGCGAGCCTGGAAGTCACCGCAGTTGGAGCAGGAGCTGATCTCCTTGTAGGCGTTGTAGCTCGGCAGCCAGACCTCGACGTCGTAGGTCTGACGGGCAGAGAAGCCCAAGTCGCCGGTGCACAGGCTAATCACGCGATACGGAAGGCCCAGCTGCTGCAGCAGGTACTCGGCCTCGGCGGTCATGCTCTCGAGCTCCTCATCGGACTCCTCCGGCTTAGCGAACTTGACCATCTCGACCTTGTCGAACTCGTGCTGACGGATGATGCCGCGGGTGTCGCGACCGGCGGAACCGGCCTCCTCGCGGAAGCAGGGGGTAAAGGCGGTGTAGCGGCGCGGCAGGGTGTCGGCGTCGAGGACCTCGCCGGCGTGCAGGTTGGTGAGCACGACCTCGGCGGTAGGGATCAGGAAGTTGTCGCCCGAGACGTGATAGGCGTCATCCTCGAACTTGGGCAGCTGACCCGTGCCAAACATGGTCTGACGCTTGACGACGATAGGCGGCCACCACTCCTTAAAGCCACGGCTGGTGTGCGTATCGAGGAAGAAGTTGATGAGGGCGCGCTCCAGGCGGGCGCCGGCGCCACCGAGAACGGTAAAACGGCTGCCGGAGAGCTTGTTGCCGCGCTCGAAGTCGAGGATGTCGAGGTCGGTGCCCAGATCCCAGTGCGGCTTAAAGTCGAAGTCGAACTCGCGCGGGGTGCCCCAACGACGGCGCTCGATGTTCTCGTCCTCGTCCTTGCCGTACGGCGTGGCCTCGCAAGGAATGTTGGGCAGGTGAGCCATGAAGTCGTACTGCTCCTGCTCGAGGGCAGTACGACGCTCGGCTAGACCATCAATCTTCTCGTTGACGGCGCGCACGGCCTCCTTGGCGGCCTCGGCCTCGTCCTTCTTGCCCTCCTTCATCAGGGCGCCGATCTTCTTGGACTCGGCATTGCGCGTAGCCTGGAGCTCCTCGACCTCGGTGATGACGGCACGACGCTCGTCGTCGAGCTCAAAGAACTTCTCGCGATCCCAAGACGTCTGGCGGTTAGCCATGGCGACATCGATGGCATCGGGGTTCTCGCGAACAAACTTGATATCAAGCATTAGATCCTCCGGCGATATACATTCCATTTAGGTTGCAACCTTGTACATGTATGAGCAAGTATATACTTATGAGCGTTTACGACCCAACTCAACTACGCAAGAAGGTACCCAATGGACGCAGTTTTTTCCTTTTTGTTTGGCACCCGCACCGGTTTTGCCATCCTTTTCGCCGGCGGCATCCTGCTGTTTGCGATTCTTGCCTTTGTAATGGAGAAGCGCACCCATAAGATGTACGTCGACCGCGGGCCCAAGTCCGAGGATGAGGAAGACAGCTTCTGGGACTAACCTGCCAAAAAGGGACAGGTTTATTTTGGTCGGTTTTATCTGGGCAAATGCAAGCGCCCCGCAGCTGGAATTGAGCCAGTTGCGGGGCGCTTTTCGTACATGCGACAAAACCGCAGGAAAAACCTGCCAAAATATACCTGTCTTTTTTGGTCGGTTTTATTGGAGAGTTGCGTCAATTGCCTTGACCAGGGCGCTGCGCATGCCGGCGTCCTCGAGTGCAACGACGCCCTTGATGGTGGCACCACCGGGCGAGCATACGGCATCCTTCATCGCCGCAGGATGCTGGCCAGTTGCAAGCTGCAGCTTTGCCGTACCCAGCACCATCTGGCTCACAATGCGATAGGCATCGGCACGCGGGATACCGTGCTTGACCGCTGCATCGCCCAGGGCCTCGATTGCCATGGCGACAAATGCCGGAGCGCAACCACCCACCGTGCCGCCCACAAACAGCAGACTCGTATCGAGCTCGACCACCGCACCGAGTTTGCCAAGCAGATCAAGCACCACTGCGCTCTGCTCATCACTAAGCGTGGAAGCCTTCTCGCAAGCGATGACGCCCTCGCCCACCGAAACCGGCGTGTTGGGCACCGTCGAGATATGCGCGACGCCCGGCAGGACCTGCTCCCACTTGACACTGTCCCAGGTCCAGGCAACCGACAGAACGACCTTTTTGGCAAGAGCATCCTTGAGCGGGGCGAATACCTTCTCGATCATGTACGGTTTGACCGCAGCGACCACGATATCGGATGCGGCGACAACCTCGGCGGCATCGTGGCAGGCGGCCATGCCGCGCGCCTCGCAGCGCTCAACCAGTGCGTCGTAGCGACCCGCACAGGCGCACATGTCGCTCGCAGCTACACCGGCAGCGATCCAGCCATCGGCCATAGCGCTCGCCATATTGCCAAAACCGACAAATCCAATCTTCATATCTCATAGTCCTTTCAGACACATTCCTCAAAACGAAAGGTATTGTCCCACGCCATTGTTTCGTATTGCCGACCTATTTGTGATACGGCTCGCCACGGCTGATCTTGCAGGCACGGTAAATCTGCTCTAGCAGCACCACACGCGCCAGGTTATGCGGCAAGGTAATGCGTCCAAAGCTGAGCATCTCGTCGGCGCGGGCGCGTACCTCATCACTCACGCCGTCCGAACCGCCGATTACAAAGGCAATGTCGCTGCTGCCTCGCAGCATAAGATCGTCGAGCCGCGCCGAGAGCTCCTCACTCGAACGCTCCTTGCCCTCGATAGCCAGCAGGATCACATGCGCTCGAGACGGCAATGCAGCAAGAATTGCCGCCCCCTCCTTGTCGCGCGCGGCATCCACGCCGCCCGCCTTAGCCGGGTCGATATCGGCCACCTCGCGGATATCAACCTTGGCATAGGCACCTAGGCGCTTGGTGTACTCAGCGCACGCGTCCTTCCAAAAGCGCTCCTTGAGCTTACCGACGCAAACGACGGTGTATTTCACGCGCGTCTACTCCTTCGAATCGTTTTGAACTTTGCTGGCGGTCAGCATCTGCTCGAACATCGAGGCCGACTGCGAAAAGTCGCTCGGCAGCACGACCGTCGAGGTTTTACCCGTGCGAGCGAACTCCGTCATCATCTCGGACCACTGCGTAAACATGAACAGTTGGTTGGCCTCGTCATTGCCGACACCCGTCTCTTGGATGATCTCGAGCGAATCTTTGATACCCAGCGCGATGGCCTTGCGCTGGTTGGCGATGCCCTCGCCCGCCTTTTCCATTGCCTCGGCCTCGGCGGTCGCCTCGGTGACGCGCTTGATGCGGTCGGCCTCAGCGAGCTCCTGTGCCGCAGCGCGCTTGCGCTGGGCAGCGTTGATGTCGTTCATGGAGTTCTCAACCTCGGTCGGCAGTGCGATTTTGGTGATGAGCGTCGACACGAGGGTGAAGCCGTAGGCGGCCATCTGCTCGGAAACGGTAGCGTTGACATCCTTGGCGATGTCATCCTTCTTGGCAAAGACCTCATCGAGTGTGTAGACGGGGATCGAAGAGCGCAGGGCGTCGGTGATGAAGTCACGCATCTGGTCGACGGGCTCCTGCAGCATGTAGTAGCTCTTGTAGATACCCGAATCTGCCGGGCCGGCGCCCATGTCATAGCTCACGTGGTACTGAGCAGAGATCTCAAGGCCGATGGTCACGTTGTCCTGGGTCTTAACGTCGATGCCAAAACCGTTTTTCATGGTGCGCAGACTCACCGTGGCGGCCTTGTGGTCGATCACGGGCACCTTCATGTGGAAGCCCGCGTTGACGATGCGGTTAAACTTGCCCAGACGCTCGATGATCACGGCATGCTGTTGTTCAACGACATAGCAGGCGTTAGGAAGCAGCAGCAACAGGATGATGATGGGAATCAAAAGGCTGGTAAGGGCGGCGATGATACCGGACAACAGCATGGTCTCTCCTCTGATAGGCACACGTTGGCACTAGGATACCCGCACGAAGCAGCAACGTGACATCAACAAGAGGCCCATAACAAAAAAGCTCCCATTGCTGGGAGCTCTTTCAATCAATGGTGCGAGCAAAAGGACGTCCGCGTATCCGCTTCGCGGATTCGCACCGGCTTCGGCCGCCTGCCGGCGTCCTCGCCAGCTCGCTAAAAACGCTCCGCGTTTTCTTGGCGCTCGCTCCTTCGCAGGTTCAAGTCCCCGCGATGGGCCCAAAACAAAAAAGCCCCCATTGCTGGGAGCTTTTCAATCAATGGTGCGGGCGAAAGGACTTGAACCTTCATGGGGTTGCCCCCATACGGACCTGAACCGTACGCGTCTGCCAATTCCGCCACGCCCGCGTGCAGGAATTAGAATAACGGAGCGCCATCGCGAACGCAAGAACTATTTTTGAAAAAGTTTGCAGGCATTTTCCCAAGCTGCTCGCGCGATTGCCTCAGCATCCTCGCCGGTACGATCGACACGGTCGTTGACCAGCGTGTTTGCCGTAATGGAGATCATTGCGGGCTCGCATTCAAGACCGCGGATGGGCTCCGGAGCCATATACGGGCAATCCGTCTCGAACAAAATTCGATCGAGTGGGGTTGCCGCGAATGCCTCGCGCACGTCGTCGTTGCGCTTAAAGGTAGCCGCACCACCATAGGCGATATAGCAGCCCAGCTCCACAAAGCGCTCCATCGTGGCGCGGTCCTCGCCAAAGCAGTGCAGCACACAACCGGCCTGGGGCACGCCCACCTCACGAAGCACGTTGTAGGCGTCCACGTGCGAGGTACGCTCATGGTCCGTGTCCTCGTGGCGCAGATGCAGCTCCACCGGCACGTTACGGCACACGGCAAGCTCGAGCTGACGCGCCATGCAGTCAATCTGCACGTTATGGGGTGCCGGCGCGATATCGTCGTCATAGTCCATATGGTAGTCCAGGCCGATTTCGCCAATACCGGCGCATAAGGGGTCATCGAGTGCGGCAACGACCTGCGCGTGAACGTCGTCGGTATAGTCCGGCGCACCATACGGATGCACGCCGGCAAGATACTTGATCTGAGGGATATCCTGCATCGGCAGAATTTCGCGCACGAGCCAGTCGCTATAGTCCGTCACGCTGCGTTTGTCAGCGATGGGGTCGAACATCGTCACCAACAGGTCGACGCCCGCGGCTTTGGCGCGCACGAGCGTCTCGGGCACTTCTTTGCCCCAAAACGAAAGCAGATGCGCATGCGTGTCGGCAAGCGGTGCCAAGGGCACGGGGCAGGCGACCGTCTTCTTTTTCTTGGTAAACGTCACGCGTGCGGCATTAGGCATCATGGATTAGCTCCTGGGCCAGGCGGACAAAGTCGGCAACATCAAGCGTCTCGGCACGCGTGGTGGGTGCGATACCGCAAGTCTCAAAGGCGGCATCGAGTACGTCCCTGGCAAAGCCGTTGGCGCTCATGGAGTTGCGAATAGTTTTGCGGCGCTGGGCAAACGCAGCGTCGATCACGCGGGCCACGAACTCGCGATCGAGCCCCTCGGACACCACGCCGTCAACGCGGTCAATACGCACGACGGCCGAGTCCACGTGCGGCGCCGGCATAAAGCAACGCGGCGGCACCTCAAAGCGACCCGTCACCTGCGCATACAGGCCGAGCTTTGCCGTATAGCCGCCATAGGTCTTGTTGCCCGGCACTGCGGCAATGCGATCGGCAACCTCCTTTTGCACCATGACGACGGCGCGCTTGAGCGCGGGCATCGTCTGGAAGAACTGCAGGATGATTGTCGCCGCCACGTTATAGGGCAAGTTCGCGACAAATACCGTCGGCTCACCGCCGGCGGCCTGCTCAATCTGCTCCGGCGTCACCTTAAGCGCGTCGCCCATGATAAAGCGGAAGTTGGCGTAGTCGGCGGCGTGAGCATCGAGCACCGGCTCGAGCTCGGGATCGGCCTCGATCGACGTGACGCACGCCGCCTCCTGCAACAGCGCAAGCGTGAGCGTACCAACACCCGGACCAACCTCGAGCACGCGCTCATCGCCTGCAAGCTCGGCAAGCTCGCAAATGCGCTCAATTACATGGTTGTCGATCAGGAAGTTCTGGCCCAGGCGATGCTTGGTCGCAAGGCCAAACTCCTCCAGCAGCTCCCTGGTGGCCGTGGGGTTTGCCAAAGGCGAAGTTGTCATGGTTGCCTCCTTAGCATGATGGCGGCGTCTTGAAACAAAAGGGCATGGACCGTGGCGGCCATGCCCTTACAGCTAAACAGCAAATTGCCGATATGGCGCGCTGCGTCTTAGCCCAGACGCGGGAACAGCGGCTCGCCCTTCTCGACAGGCTGACCGCCGGCAAGCAGGCCCCAAGCGCAAATGCCCTTGAGGTCGTCGGTCGCGGCCTCGTCCTCGCAGGACAGGCGGCGCAGGGCCTCGGCAGAAGTCTGGGGCATGAGCGGCATCAGCAGGTGAGCGGCAATGCGGATGGCCTCGAGCAGGTTGTAGATCACAAATGCCAGCTCGTCAGCCTTGGCCTCGTCCTTGGCAAGCGCCCAGGGCTCGGAGTCCTCGATGTAGTGGTTGGCGGCATGGATGAGCTCCATGACCTCATCCTTGGCTCCGCCGTAATCGAGCACGTCCATCTTGGCCATGTAGCGCTCGACCAGGCCATCGGCGATCTTTGCCAGCGGGTTGTCGAACGCATCGAACGACGCGGGCTTGGCGGGAGCGCAACCGTCAAAGTACTTGCCGCTCATGTTGAGCGAACGCGAGATAAGGTTGCCCCAGCTGTTGGCCAGGTCGGCGTTGTAGACCTGCTCCATGCGATCGAAGCTGATGGCACCGTCGGTGCCGGGGACGACGTCGGTCATGAAGTAGTAGCGATAGCCCTCGACGCCCAGCATGTCGATAACGTCCTGCGGAGCGATGGCGTTGCCGCGGCTCTTGGACATCTTCTCGGCCTTGCCGGTCTCGGCATTGCGCACGGTCAGGAAGCCGTGGGCAAAGACGTGCTCGGGCAGGGCCTCGCCGATGGCCATGAGCATGGCGGGCCAAATGACGCAGTGGAAGCGGATGATGTCCTTACCCACGATGTGGAACTGCGCGGGCCAGCGATAGGCCAGCTCGGCACGCGCCTCGTCGGTGTCGACACCGTAGCCGACGGCCGTCATATAGTTGAGCAGCGCATCGAACCACACGTAGGTCACGTGACCCTCGTCAAACGGGACCTGAATGCCCCAGTCAAAGCTCGTACGGCTCACGGAAAGGTCATTAAGGCCGCCCTCGACAAAGCTACGTACCTCGTTCATGCGGAACGCAGGCTCGACAAAGTCGGGGTGCTCGTCGTAAAGCTTGAGCAGCTTATCCTGGAAAGCGGAAAGCTTAAAGAAGTAGGACTCCTCCTGCACGCGCTCAAGCGGACGGTGGCAGTCGGGGCACAGGTGCTGGCCGACGCTGCCGTACTCCTCGTCGCCCTTCTGGACCTGCGTATCGGTGAAGTAGGTCTCGTCAGGCACGCAATACCAACCGTCGTAGCTGCCCTTATACAGGTAGCCGGACTCCTTCATGCGCTCCCACAGGTACTGCACGGCATGATGCTGGCGCGGCTCGGTGGTGCGGATGAAGTCATCGTTGGAGATCTCGAGCTTGCTCCAAAGCTCCTTGAAGTGCGGAGCCTGGCTGTCGGTCCACTCCTGCGGCGTCATGTTGTGCTTGGCTGCGGCCTCGGCGACCTTCTCGCCGTGCTCGTCCATGCCGGTCAGGAACTTGACGTTATAGCCGGCGGAGCGACGATAACGGGCCTGAACGTCGGCGATGATGGTGGAATAAGCCGTGCCCAGGTGCGGATCGGCGTTGACGTAGTAGATGGGCGTCGTGATAAAGAACGAAGGCTTGCTTTGATCCATGGGGTTTGTCCTCCAGAAAAACGTTGCATACAGGGGATGATTCTAGCGCAAGGGCTGGATATCCTCCATCTATTGCATATCGAGCACCATGGCATAGACATCGCGCTTGCGGCGCGAATACTTCTGAGACAGGCGCTTGGCCACCGCAGAGGCGGGCTCCCCCTCCTCGAGCGCGGCGCGGATATCCTCGCGCAGGGCCTCGTCGGGATCCGCTGCCGCGGCGCCAACCGGCACGATACCGGCCTCCTCATCCTCGCTCGGCGGCGCGATGACCAGCGCAATCTCGCCCTTTACCTCGCCGCGAGCACGCAGCTCCTCGGCAAGCTGAGCAGCGGGCCCGCGCAAGACCTCCTCGTGCAGCTTGGTGAGTTCGCGGCAGACGGCAACCTCACGCTGGGGAAAGACCTCCGCCACGGCCTCGAGCGTCGCCACGATGCGATGTGGAGACTCGTAGAAGATGAGTGCGCCGGGCACCACGGCAAGGCGCTGTAAACGGCGCACGCGGTCGCCGTGCTTTCGGCCCAAAAAGCCCTCGAAGAAAAAATGCTCGCAGGGAATGCCGGACGAAACGAGCGCCGTGACGCAAGCAGAGGGCCCGGGAATAACTTCAACGGGCACATCGGCCTCACGCGCCGCCTCGACCAGCGCCTGTCCGGGATCGGACACACTCGGCATGCCGGCGTCCGAGGCAAAAGCGAGGGTCTCCCCCGCCAGCAGACGGTCGACCAGGCCGACGGCGCGGCTGGCGATCACATTCTCGTCGCAACGGACAAGCGGCTTGGAAATGCCCAGATGCATCAGCAGCTTTGACGTCACGCGCGTGTCTTCGCAGCAGATGGCATCGGCGGCGGCAAACGCCTCGCCAACGCGCGGGGACAGGTCGCCCAGGTTGCCGATGGGCGTGCCGACCACATAGAGTTTGCCCGTATGGGTGCTGTTTTGCGTCATATCAACCTATTCAATCATGCCACGCTCGAGCGTACCGAGCGCCGCGCGGGCGTCCCATGCTGCAATGCGCTTCTCGGTCTTCCACGTTTGGAAGAACCAACCGGCAGCCGGTGCAAACGAAGCCAGTTGGTTGGCGATAAACACGCGCTCGTAGGCATTGCGGCCCTCGGGCGTAACCGACGAGTTGGCAAAGATCGCCGCGCCCGACCATTCGCCCACCAGCACGGGGAACCCAGTCGAAATCGCTTCTTTAAGCTCGCGCTTGTTACGCGAAATCGCCGTCGTCAGCCCGCGGGGGCTCGTGATATCGAGCGCATACTCGTCGCGGTAATGGTACAGGTGAAGGTCCATGTAGACGTTCTTGTACTTAGCGCCGCGCATAAAATGCTTCCACTCGCTGGGATGTCCCGAAGACGAAAAGACGACGATCTTATCCTCGGGCATATACGAACGGACGAGCTCATAGGCATCGCGATAGAAGTTGCGCAGGTAGTGCGCAGGAATGCCATCCGTCATGGTGAAGAGGCTCTTGCGGACACTCATCTGCGGCGTATCCAGCAGCTCAATGCCCAGCAGGCTCTCGGCCTCGCCGTAGCGATCGGCCAGGCGCTCGAGCACGTCGAGTGCGACATGACGACCGTTGGTGGACGAATGCCACTCGGCAACAGCCTCCGGCGTGGCGGGCGAATCGTTGGAATCGCCCTGGCCACCGGGCACAGTTGCTAGATCAAGCAGCACGCGGATGTCGTACTTGGCAGCCCACTCAATTGCACGGTCGATGTAGTCGACAACCGAGATGTAGGACGCATCGGACTCCTGCGAGCCAAAGGCATACCAGGGTACCGGCAGACGCACGGCATTGAGGCCAATCTGCGCCATGCGACGGAAATCATCCTCGCTCACAAACGTCTCGTAATGATGGCGCATGCGCTCGTTATAGGCGGCGGTGCCCATGGCCTCCTGCAGCTCGGCCGCGTTGGATGCACCGGTCGCCGCGTATAGCGACGGGGTCACCCAAGGCTCGGGAATAAACCAGCCAGAGAGATTAACGCCGAGTATCCTCTCCATCACTGCCCCCTTCGGATCGTGCAGGCTGAGCCTGCATCGTATTGCACAGGAAAAGTATCGTTTTGAGTATACCCGCGCGTGCGGACAGACGACCGAACGGTCTGTAAAGTGGCGCAAAAGCGGGAGGAATATCTGGGCGGGCCCGAGATGGCGCGCCGAGATGTACATATGCGCCGGAAGTAGGCGGCCGAAAAGCGCATCCCGTTCTGAGCGCGGGATCTGGGACGCAGTTTCCGCCAAAGACCGCAAAAGGAAAGCACATCCCATTCTGACGCCGGATTCCGGGTCGCGCTTTCCCAAGCGGCCTCAAAGCGGAAAACGCATCCCACTCTGAAGCCAAATTCCGGGACGCAATTTCCGCAGAGCCCTCAATAAAAGAAAAGGACCCCTTTGCAGAGGTCCTAGTCAATTCAAGGTGGCGGGGAAGGGAATCGAACCCCTGACACGAGGATTTTCAGTCCTCTGCTCTACCAACTGAGCTACCCAGCCATTTGAGGTGTGCCTTGTTTCAAGGCTTGATTAGTATAACCAAGGACGCGTTCCGGTCAACCGAGAATTTTAAAAAAGTTTTTGAGCACAGCCTCGGTTCTATAAATCGGCACGTCAGAGGCATCAGCCGGCAGCAAGAAGTTTTTCACTCAGTCCCTTAAGCCGGCACGCGTTGGAGAGCAGGAGTCGAAACAATGATTGAAGGACGCTCTAGTACGGCCCAGGCGCCGAGGCAGGAGCACATGCGCCAAGGACGAACGTTTTCGTAGCGCGCGAGGATATTGCCGTCGCGATCGATGAAGGCGATGTCGATGGGATAGGCCATAAAACACGTATGGACCGAAGAGCAGCGTGGAAACGCCATGACAAGCGGCAGGCCGTTGGCGGCAACCGGACGCCGTCCCAGCATGCCGCGCAGGCGCACGGCAAACGACTCCGCCACCACAAACTCGGCCGGCGTCCAACCCAGCCTGTTGAGTGCCCGCGCGTAGGCGATGTAAGACGAGACCGCGGTCACATGACCACCCCCGGACGCCATGGATCGACCGTCACCGCGCGCTCGTGCGACAACGTTGTCGGCGCCCCCAGCGAAACGCCAGCGATGCTGAGAGAAGTCGGCCACGGCTCATAGTGCATGGTGCAGGTGTAGGTCCTAAACGTACCGGATAGGGAGAGCAGGCCACCATCCAATGCCTCCGCGCCTTGCTCGCTCGACACTTCGATCCGCAAGTCATAGCCTTCCATGGCATTCAGAATTTGAGTCTGAACCGTCGCCGAGGCATCGGCAGAGCTTTCGTCGCCCTCCCCCTCCGACGCCACGGCGTGCGCCAACACGATGTCGGGTACCACGCGGTCGAAGCGCGCGACAGCGCTGGCAAAGATCATGACGTTGTACACGATGAGTGCCAGCACCAGCAAAACGGGCGTAACCACCGCCATCTCCACCGTCGCTTGGGCGCGCTCCTCGCGCAGACGCATGCGGATACTCATTACGACCCACCGCCCAGAGCGCCAACCAGCGTGGCGACATCGACGGTGAGTGGGATGGAGCCGCCGCCGGGCAGAGGAATCTCCGCAAGCGTGAACACCGTACCGCTAATGGTGCGTTCGACTTGATATTCCAACGCCTCGCAAAGCGCCTTGGGATCGGTCACGCCCAACGGAATACTTCGCAGTTTGTCTTGCGCTTGAGAGAGACCCGCAATGTCAGACCCCGGACTCTTAATGACATTGGCGGAATCGGTCAGCACCGGCTTTCGCAGGCGCAAGTCGCACGGTTCCAAACCCAGCGCCGCCACGGACGCCGAAACGGTATCGCCGAGCCACGATGCGATGGAGCCCAACGCACCGCTGCCCCCTCCTAGGTCTTTAATCATCTCGTCCATAAGTTCGTCGGCCGAACCTTGGATATCACCGTATCCCACGAGCAGCCGTCCCCAAACATCCATGACGCCGTCGAGCACGCCGGCAACGCCGCCCGAGCGTTCCTTCAATGTCGAGAAAAATCGCGAAAGCACGTTGTTTTGCGCCGTCGCCTCATCGGGCGCCAGCACCGCGGCAGAGATAGCACCGCGATCGCCAAGCCTGACTGCCGTGTTAAACGAGGAGTTAAGTTGATCGGGGCTGGTAATGTCACCCGAAACTGCAAATGCGACCACGCCGTTGCGTCCAGGTGGGGCGATACGCGGGCGCTCGCCGGAAAGCGCTTTAATGGCCTGGTCAAACGCATTGCCCGCACGATCGGCCTCGTCTTCGGTCTGACGCTCGAGCTCGAGCTCTTTGTTGCGGCATTCGACGTAGTCTTCCAGAGCCTCTTTGAACTTGTCAAAGTGGTACTCGAAGCCGTTTTCGATGAACGATGGCGGCATGAGGGCGCTTCCAAGCGTAACCACGCCGAAGCCGCACGCTTCGCATGTATCACGACCATCATAATCAGCAACAGATGCCAGCCCACTCGGAGTCCCTTTCTGATAGACGGGGCATTCGACTCCATAATGCAGGTATGTTCTGCCGTCGTTGTTGCTTACAGGCCATGCGGCATCGGTGTAAAGTTCGGTCGGCCGCACCTCGTTTGGGACACGCGGCAATAGTGGGATATAGGCAGAAAACCGTTCGCCATCATCTTTTATGTATGCTCGATCGACCTCTTCAATCGCATAGGCATAGAACGCTTTTCGAGCGGCTGACTGCGCTTTCATCTCGACGCTCGATCCCTGAGGTTTTTCATTCGCCAAGCGCTGTCGGTAATAGGTTTTCGCGCGATCGAGCGCTATTTGCGGCTCCCATGTGATGCTCGACTTTTCATGACGGTTCTGGCTGTCAGATAGTTCTGCTAGTTTTTTCGCACGCTCCCACATACACGAGTACTTGCCAATCGAACTCTCGTCCGACCCGCCACAATCCGCCAGCCAAGCGCGCTCTTTAGCCTTCGCCGTGTCCTCAGAAGCCTTCCGCAGCTCCTCGGCCGCACGCTCTAAATCATCTGATGTGTCTTTAATGGTATCGGTCGAGATCTCGGACCCTTTGAGCGCAGCGAAGTCCGACTCGGATGTCCTGGGCACGGCAAGCGCCGTACCGGTATAGGCCACACTATCGGTATCCTGCGCCGACACCGCCTGCGTGGCACGCGCGGCGATCAGATACGGCAGAGCCGTCTCGATTTTCTGCAAGCCTTCCGATGCGCTTTTGGCAAACTTGTTGCGCGTTTTAATGATCTCAATCCCGGTGTCGATCATATTGCCGGCAACTGGTTCGGCACCTGGGATGAGGATGGCGACCAGGCCCGTCCCGATTGTGGCAAACCCTGCCAGCCCCAGACTCAAGATGCTCGCATCAACCACCGTGGCAGCCGTGTGATAGGACGACACTACGTTGGCACCCGCCAGCGCGCCGCTATCGGCCGCCACCTGGGTGTCCCCGGCACGCGACATGCTCCATATCGCCGCGGTCGACGAAAACAACAACGTGAGCACCACTAGGATGACCACGGCAGAAGAAAGCGTGGTGTAGGCACCGTCTTCGATAAACAGGTCGATACCGGCGCGGCCCATAAAGCCGCCTCGCTTGCGATGGCAGCTCGGACGGCGCGTCAAAACGCATCTAGACCAGAAACGCTTAATCCCATGCAGCAATCCACGAATCATAATCTCCCTCCAGCCATTCGGGACGTGATTGATACGAGACATCGACCTTGAGCTCAACGTAGCCGCCCTCGGCGGTACCACCCATAGCCCGCGCAAACGCGCCGATCACAGGCAACGGCTTGACCTCGCCGGAAACGGACACGGCCGAGACGCCACCCGCACCGGCCCGGCCAAGCTCGATATCCCACGACAACGGCCCGCCGGCATGAAAGATCGAAACGTTGGGCACTGCGGCAAGCCGGCGGCGGGTGAACTCCTTAAGATCGTCGTCCTCCGCCGTCGTCGTGGTCATGAGCCGCGCGGTCTCGGCGGCGGCAGACTCCATGACCGCGCGCGTATAAAGCAAGCACACTGGTTGCAGTGCGAGAAGGATGAGCGTCAGAAACGTCGGCAGCAAAAAAGCGGCCTCGACCGTAGACTGCGCCCGGTCCTCGCGCGCGATATCAATACAACGCGATGTCCTTAGCGCCCGCAGCGGCGTCGATAAACGACGTCGAGGCAACGCCATGGGATGCCGCCCGCTCAACCAGCGCCGCCAAGCGCCCATCGGTGCCAGCACGCCAAAGCCCCGCGATCGCCAGCACGATCGATAACAGCGCCACTGTAACGATGGCGTATTCCACAGTCGCTTGGGCAACCTCTTCACGCAGAACGCTATGCATTTCACGATCCCTCCTTTGAGCTTATTGTTTGCGGGACCAGACGCACGGCGCGCAGACGACACGAAGCATCGCCGGTGTCCGCGGCAACCGTCACCATATCGACCCAGCCGCGCCCATCGCGCACGATGGCGCCCCATACGTTGCCCTTAATATCGAGATAGCCGCTCAGGGCGAGCTGGGACGTTGGCAC
Source organism: Collinsella sp. (assembly GCA_037320555.1). Classification (GTDB taxonomy): domain Bacteria; phylum Actinomycetota; class Coriobacteriia; order Coriobacteriales; family Coriobacteriaceae; genus Collinsella. Next base: position 15,712 of record JAYBVN010000015.1, read on the forward strand.
CTCGCGGTAGGCGCGTAACATATCCGCCGCTGCCTCGGTCATCGGTCGGTCCTCGGACCATGCAAGCCGGACCGCAATCGCGTTGTCCTCAGGCGAATCCGTCGCAGTGCCAGACCGCTTGTCGAGCGTCCGCAGAAAGGTTTGCGCCGTGACAGCGACATCCGAATCGTCCGCATCTCGTATCTCATCTTTTTGAGACGCCACCGCCGAATCTGAGCCCGAATCGAAGGCGGCCCCAGGACGCTGCTGCCGCGCGGCGTTAAGCCCCCAAAGCACCGCCGCTATCGCCACGGTCAGGCAAGCAAACACCAGCAGCACCCCGATGGGGCGCTCGCCCTCTACAGGCTGTTGATGCCCTCGCTGATAGCGTTCCATAGATCTTGGACCTTGCCTTTAAATGCAACGATGGCAATAATCGCAATCACCACAAGCACGCCTACCAAAATGGCGTACTCGGTGGTACCCTGCGCGCTCTCCTCCCGCAACAGCTCCTTGGCATGCTGGCGAGCGCGGATCGCCCGGCAAAAAGCCCAGTTCCAAGCCTTGCCAGCAACTTCGACCATCGTATTCATGTATTCCTCCCTACATCATCCCGCCAGCTCCCAGCAGCGGGCCCAATATGGACAGAAGCAACGCCGGCAAGATGAGCGTGCCGGTGGGAATCAGCAGCTTGACGGGCGCACGCTCGATCTCGCGCTCGACCGCGGCGCGATGAGCCGCACGGATCTCGCGACTTTGAGCGGCCAGTGTCTCGGCAAGTGGGGCACCCAGAGCGAGCGCCTGCCCCACCGTGATGGCAAAGGTCTCGAGCGCTCGCACGTCCAGGTCGCGTGCGGCGGCCAACAACTCGTCCTCACGCGTGCCCACGCCCACCTGCCACGCCATGCAGGCCCGCTCAAGTCGAAGAGCCAGCACTGACCGGCGGTTGGCGCAGAAAATCTCAAGCGCCGCATCAAACGAAAGGCCGGCCGAAAGACCCAAGCGCACAACATCGATCATCTCGGACACTTCGCCGAGCGATACTCGCGCCGGGCCGCCCGCTCCAACCGCGCCCTTCATTCGCGCGGCCAGAGCATCGACCACCGAGCGACCCGCGGCAGCGACCAGCACCGCCTCGCGCTTGCAGGCCTCTGCGATCTTGCGTGCATCCGCCCGATCCAAACCCGTCGCGACAAATACACTCAGAGCGCACAGGCAAGCCGCAACTGCAACCGGGGCGCTCATAGCTCCACCCGCATAATGCGCCGGATAACCACCAGGGCAACGGCGTTGAGGGCAAGACCCAGCACCACAGTGCCCGCGCCGGCAGGCGTCGCAAGACCGCGACGAAAATCTGCCGAAAGCAGCGCCAACACCGCGCACATGCCCGCCGGCATCGCCGCGACCATGTGTGCCGACATACGCGCCTGTGACGTCTTAACATCCAGGCGGCGCTTGAGCTCAATGCGCTCCCCCACCATGCTCGACGCCTCGGACAGTAAGTCGGCAAGCGGAGCGCCAGTGCGCTGTGACACCTTAAGCGCCAAGGTCACAAGCGAAAGACCGGGGGCGTCGATGCGCACGAGCAAGTCATCGAGCGCGTCGGTCGCCGAGATGCCGCAATCGATCGCCGCCGCTACCCGCAAAAACTCGGTATGTACCGGCTCTTGCGCATGAGCGCCCACAAAGCGCATGCCCTGGGCCAGCGAATGTCCCGAGGCAAGCGACATGGAAAGTGCGGTAAACGCCTCGGGCATGGCCTCTTCTGCATCGTGTTGCTCGCGCCGGCTCTCAAAGCCATCCCGAGCGGCGCCAACGGCAATCGGAGCAACAAGTCCCAAGGCAAATCCGAGGGGCGATAACGACACCATCGTTAGTAAAACGCAGCAGACACCGCTCGATAGCAGTAGAAACGCCAAACGCCCCGAAGCATCTTCAATCACGAGGCCAAGGCGATGCGCCGGAGCCAGCGATGCCCACGAACGGGCAATCTTTTTCAGCAGATCGTTTTCCACCAGCTTACGCGGCAGCTTCTCTGCCACCGTCTCGAGCGCCTGACGCGCCAGCTCCGCCGGCGGCACCTGCGGCACACGAGGTTCCGCCCCGCACGCCGTCGCAACAGAAAACCCTGCCAAACCCCCTACGACGAGGGGCACAGCGACCTCCATTCGTCCACCTCCTCTTGTGTGAGCGTCCCCGACCGCAGGCCTTCTGCGATAAACGGCGGCTCGCGGTCAAGCGTCCAGGTGCGCTCGGCGGCATCGAAAGTCACATAGCGCTCGAGCTCTACGCCGCCCGACGTGGCGCGACGCACCCCCGAATACGAGGAGACAAAACGCCTGCCATCGGCGTGGCGCTCGGACATCACGATGCCGTCGAACGCCATGGCAATCTGCTCCTCGATGAGCTCGCTCGGCAGATCGATGCCATAACGTGCAAGCAACGTCAGACGCACCACGGTCTCCTGTTCTGAGCCCGCATGAAGTGTGGTGAGCGACCCGTCGTGGCCCGTGTTCATGGCCTGCAACATGTCGCAGCACTCGGCACCACGCACCTCGCCCACCACGATGCGGTCGGGGCGCATGCGCAGGGCATTAGTTACCAGGTCGCGGATCGTCACCGCACCCTCACCCTCAATTGAAGCCTCGCGCGCCTCTAGGCGCACCACGTGCGGATGATGCGCAAACTTGAGCTCGGCAGAGTCCTCGATCGTCACGATGCGCTCGCCGGTGGAAATCTCGCATGACAGCGCGTTGAGCAGGGTGGTCTTACCAGATCCCGTGCCTCCCGCAACCGCCAGGTCCTGTCGCAGCGACACCGCGCACGACAGCAGCTGCGCATACCAAAGCGGCAGTGACCCCAGCCCCACAAGCTCGTCCAGCGAGCAGATGCGGTCCGAGAACTTTCGGATGGTGAGAATCGGTCCGTCAATCGCCACAGGCGGAATCACCGCGTTGACGCGATAGCCCGTTTTGAGGCGGGCGTTGACGATGGGGCTGCGCTCGTCGATACGGCGGCCAAGTGGCGAGATGATGCGGTCGATAAGCACACGGATCTGCCCATCATCCTCAAACGCATGCTCGATGGGGTGCAAGACGCCGCCGCGTTCAAAGAAAGCCGAGCGGCAGCCGTTGATCATGATCTCGGTAACGGTGTCGTCCTCGATGAGCGGCTGCAACGGCCCCAAGCCCACCACGTCATCCAAAATCTCGTCGATGATGGTCTCGCGCTCGGTCGTCGCGAGATCGGTCGGCTCTTCAACATTGAGCGCCGCCTCCACCGCGGGACGCAATTCCGAGCGGGCAAGTGCCGGGTCGATATAGGCGCTGATACGCGCCACTTCGTCGTAACCCATGCGGTCCATCACGGCGCGCTTGGTACGTCGTTTCACCGCGCGGCGACGCCCCGCATCTACAGGCGCTGCCTCCGCTGCAGCGCCGGCAGCCTTAATCCTTGTTTGCAGGCTCATCGCTGATCACCCTCGCGCGACCAGGGAAGGCGAATACGCGGGCGATCGGTGCGCGTTGCACGGTCGGCGACTATATCGCTCCAAGGGCCGACGGCGCACCCCAGTTCCACGAGCATCTCGCGCGTGGCCTCGCGCACGCTGGTCGCAAAAGCGCTGGTCTGCCCCACTGCCTCGTCAGCGCGCCCAAACGCCATGAGCGCGGCGAGATCCTGCCCGCCATCGGCGATGCGAATCTTGGAGCTCAACGCACAGGCAATCTCAAAGCGCATGGCGACGTCCTCGTCTGCCCCGCGCGCACCGAACCGGTTGAACACGGCGCTCATGCGCGTGCGCGGCACACCTACTCGACTCGCCAGTTCAATGACGCGCGACGCCGATGTCGCGGACGACACCGCCGCATCGCCAACGACCAGGCAACGGTCGCTCGCCGCCACCGCAGCCGCCACGGCATCGCCCCAAAAGACCGAGGTATCGATAAAGACCACGTCGGATTCGCGACGCAGAACATCAAGTAGTAGCTCCACCGGACGTGCCATGAGCTCGGCTTGCTCGGGCGCCGCGACGGGACCCCAGAGCGTAACGCCCGGGGCCACGCGCATCGAGGCGGCCACGATGTCCGATTCGGCAAGTGTGCCCGCAGCCGATGGCTCGATAAGCGTCGCCATGTCATGCGGGGTATCGGCACCCAGCAGGTCGTAGAGGTTTCCAAACATCAGGTCCAAGTCGAGCACGGCAGCGCGCAGGCCCAGCAGCGACGCCGCGTGCGCCATGGCGGCGACGATCGTCGACTTGCCGCAACCGCCCGAACCCGAGACGGCGCAGACAACCGGAGCTCGATGCGACGGAGCGGCGGCATCCGCCGGCGGCGCGGGGGCAGGCGGCGCGGGCACGGACGGCAACGTCCCCGTCTCCCCGGCAGCGCTCATATGCTGCGCCCAAGCCGGCATGGCAGGTTGCTCGGTCTGCGGGACCGAGTCTGGAGACTTCACGGTCGCATCGACACGCACGCTGTCGCTCTCGGCAAGCCCCTCCACCTCGTCGAGCTCATCGACTAGGCTCACGCCATGCACGTATCCCATATCAGCATCCAAAAGATCCTCGCCATACGGCACCGGCTCTCCGACTTCATCGTATGCAAGGGGGTTCCGGGGGCGCCGACCATGCTCGGCTTCCGCTTTTCCATAATCATCAACACGCGGGCCTCTTGTAGCGCGAGGCGCCCCGGGTTCCCTATCAACAAAAGCATCGGGCTCAATCGTCATGCGCCGATCGGAATCAACCGCTCCCTCGCCCGCTCGCCCGTTGCCGCATATACTGTGCGCAGCGATGACCTCGGTCGCCCCTGCGCGAAACAGCCCCTCGATATCCGACGGATCGAGTGCTTCTATCAACACGACCACGCGACTCACGCGGCCTTCGGCCGTCAGGCGCGCAACAGTCTTGCGCACATCTTCGGTATCAAACAGAGACGCCGCGATGATGGCAGCTCCGCGACGCGACGGAAACGCCCGCGCCATGGAAACCAGCCCATCCAGGTCGCCCACGCGAAGCACCTGCGCGCCCGCATCGCGGCCCTCGACTTCCCGCTGCAGCAATCCGTAATCACCGCACGCGCAGCATGCAAGCCAGATCGCTTTCATCACTCGTCGCCTCCGCTCTTTTTGCCGCGCACCGTGGCGGGAATCGTCAAACTGACCGTCCCCTTACCCGAGGCCCCCAGCAATTCCTTAACGTCTTCGGGGTCGGCCGCCAGCGTCACCCATTCGATCTTGCCTTCACGCGTGGCGCCGGCATCTTCGCTGGTATCGATTACGCGCGCGCCGCACAGCCGATCGGTTACGCCGTCCTTTTGCACGTACACGTCCACGTAGCTGCCCACGCCCGTGGCGCCCCCGACCGAATGCTCGGCATCGACCGCCACCGAAACGGCGACCTTGCCTTTGGGCACCTCGAGCGTGTGGGTTTCGGCCTTGGTGTAGACATCGCAAATCACGGCATTTTTAGGGATGCGCGAGGTCGTCACGTCGCCGCGCACCTGGCGCAGCTCGGTCGCCGCATCGCGCGGCAGCAGGCTCGCCAGCCATTCCTGGGTTATGACATTGGTCTCGTCGAGGGTCTCGCCCGCATCGATATCACGCGCCGCGACGCACACCTCGACGCGATCGCCGCCATACTTGGCCAGCGTCTCGGCCTGGACCTGCTCAGCCTGCGAGCGAATCGACGATGCGTAGACCATGCAGAGCAGCGCGGCGAGCACACCCGCGATTAGACTGATGGCGATGCGCTTGCTCTTGTTCACGGCCGCTCCTCTCAAGGTAGCACCGGGCGGATGCCCGTAGCACCATTGTCCGAGCGGGCAAGCAGCAAAACGGTGCGATCGCGATCTTGGTTTTGAGTGTCAAACCAATTGCCGACCAAAAGCTGACCGGCCCGTCAAGCTCGTGGCAAGGTTTTGGTCAGCACGTCAGCAAAACGCACGTTTAGGGGCGCATCGGCAATAAAAAAGCCGCCTCCCGTACCATTGGGAGACGGCTGTCATAGGTAGATTCAATTACAGATGGACATCGGGATCGAGCATCTGAGCACTCACACGCATGGATGACGCCAGGTTTTGGAACGTCTCCAGGCGCAGGCTGTCGATTTGCCCGGCATCCTCGGCCTCGCGAACGGCGCAGCCCGGTTCGTGGGTATGCGTGCAGTCGCCAAACCGGCACGCACGCGACGCCTCGACGATCTCGGGAAACGCGCGTGCCAAGCCCCGCTCATGCCCCACGAGCGGCAGACTGCGCAGGCCCGGCGCGTCAGCAATAACGCCGGCTTCGCCCGGCAGCGCCACCATCACGCGCGCGACCGTGGTGTGACGACCCTGGTCATCGCGCTCACGTACGCCGCCGGTCGCCAACGTATCGTGACCCAGCAGCGCGTTAAGCAGCGTCGACTTGCCAGCACCCGATTCACCCAAGATCATGGCGCAGCTCCCGGCGGGCACGCAGGCGCGCACCTCGTCCAGGCCACGACCCTCGGCAGAGGACGTCACGATCACGCGCACGTCCGGACCCACCAAGCGGTGCACACGGTCCAGATCGCGCTCGAGCTCATCGGCGTCGCAGCGGTCGGCCTTGGTGAGTACCACCACCGGCTCGGCATCGCAGTCGAGTGCCAACACCAGCGAGCGCGCCACGCGGTCGAGCAGTACCTCGCCGGCGCCGAGCGCCTGCACGATCAGCACGCTATCCACGTTGGAGCAAAGCACCTGACGCTCGCCGCGAGCGCGTCCGCGCCAGCGCTCAAAACTCGTGCGGCGTGGCAGCACGCACTCGATCACGCCCATGTCGTGCCCGGGCGCACGACGCACCGCCACGCGGTCGCCCACGGCGGGCAGCAGAACCTCGTCCTCGCCACGCGACTTGGCAAACCCCACGGCATGCTCGGCACGAAAGGTGTCGTCGGCAGTCGCCACCAGCGGAAACCCACGATCCAGGCGCACCACGGCACCAAGCTGCATCTGCTCGGGCTCCTCAGCATGTGCGCAAAAGCCGCCAAATGCAGCCTGCTGAGCCGCATCGACCGGCAGGTCATCGAACGCCGGAACATCCTGCAACGCGTCAAGCCCCGGCACGCTTGCCAGCAACTCCTCAGCAGATGCAGGGGCTTCGGTCGCGAGCTTCCGACGACGATCGCGCTTAGCCCGCGCCCCCGTCGTCTTTTTCTTCGCCTTCGCCTTAGCCTTGCCCACAAGCGCCTCCCAGCACCACAAATCACAACTGAGCAGGTATTTTACCCACAAAAAAGAGCTGGTCGAGCAAACGCTCGACCGGCTCACACACTTTCCCTCAGCCCTTTATCATCCGCGCGGGAGAAAAGCCAACAAGGATACCGCAGGGCCCGCCCGCCGGGAGGGGTTTCCTAAGGGCACATCCCGCAGCCGCAAAGCGGCGAGGACGTGCCCGTGGAAACCCCGCAGGCGGGCGGGCCCGGACAGGTACGTTACTCTTTCTCCACAGCGCGCATGATCGCCTTGTAGATCTCCATCAACGGAATGATCAGGAAGGCAAGGCCCAGCGCGGCGATAACGCCCTTGAGCTCAAGCGTCACAGGGCCAAAGAACATCTCGGCAAGCGTCGGCTGCACGGTCACGATCACCGTCAGTACCAGCGCCAGCGCAGCCGAAGCCCACAGCCACTTGTTCTGCTTCTTCATGCTAAACAGCGACGCACGACGGCTGCGCATATTGAAGCAGTGGAAGATCTCGACCATGTTGAGCGTGATGAAGGCCATCATCACGCCTTCCTCGTCGGCATTGCCGGCGATCATATCGGCGATGTGGATGTAGCCCATGTCAAAGTACACACCCACAAAGAAGCTCGCCAGCACCAGCGCGGTGATGATCAGGCCCTGGACCACGCAGTCCAGGCCCATATTGCCGGCGAAGACGCCGTCCTTGGCGTTGCGCGGCTTGCGCTTCATGATGTCGCCCTCGGCGTCCTCCATGCCCAGCGCGAGCGCGGGGAAGCAGTCGGTGACCAAGTTCACCCACAGCAGCTGCACCGGCTGGAAGATGGTAAAGCCGATGAGCGTGGCGATAAACACCGAGAACACCTCGGCAAGGTTGGCCGAAAGCAGGAACTGGATGACCTTGCGGATGTTGTCGTAGATGCGACGGCCCTCTTCGCAGGCACCGATGATGGTGGCGAAGTTGTCGTCGGCGAGCACCATGTCGGCGACGTTCTTGGTGACGTCGGTGCCGGTGATGCCCATGCCAACGCCGATGTCGGCGCGCTTGATGGACGGGGCATCGTTGACGCCGTCGCCCGTCATGGCCACGATCTGGTCACGCGACTTCCAAGCCTCGACGATGCGGGTCTTGTGCTCGGGCTGGACGCGAGCGTACACGCCGTAGTCCTCGATGTGCGCGTCGAGCTCCTCGTCGCTCATGCGATCAAGATCGACACCGGTGATGGCATGGCTGCGATCGGTGACGATTCCCAGCTGTTTGGCAATGGCCACGGCGGTGTCGATATGGTCACCCGTGATCATGACGGTACGAATACCGGCATCGTGGGCCTCGCGGATGGCGTCGGCGACCTCGGGGCGGACAGGATCAATCATGCCGGATAGGCCGCAGAAGACCAGGTCGTGCTCGAGCGCAGCGGGGCTGCAGTCGCTCGGGACCTCGGTGTAAGTGCGGCTTGCCAGCGCCAGCACGCGCAGGGCCTCGTCGGCCATGGCCTTGTTGGCGGCCACGAGCTCGGCGCGACGCTCCTCGGTCAGCGGGACGACCTTTTCGCCCTCGTAGATATGGGTGCACAGGCCGATCACCACGTCGGGCGCGCCCTTGGTGTACTGCTCGTACTCGCCGTCCAGGGTCTCGACGACCACAGACATCATCTTACGGCCCGAGTCGAACGGGGCCTCGCCCACGCGCGGGTGCTCGGCAGTCAGGCCAGTAAGACCAGCCTTGCCGGCATCGTTGACGAGTGCACACTCGGTCGGCTCGCCCACGGCCTCGCCCAGTTCCTCGTCCCACTGGGCATCGGAGCACAGTGCCATACCGGCCAGGAACTTCTCCTTGGGCGCAGCGAGCTCGTGCTTGACGACGGTCATCTTGTTCTGGGTAAGGGTGCCGGTCTTGTCGGAGCAGATGGTCTGCGTGCAGCCGAGGGTCTCGACGGCAGAAAGCTTGCGGATAATCGCCTGGCGCTTGGCCATCTTGGTCACGCCGAGCGACAGCACGATGGTCACGACGGCGACCAGGCCCTCGGGGATGGCAGCGACGGCGAGCGAGACAGCGACCATAAAGGTGTCGAGCAGGGCGGTCGGGTCGGTAAGGACGTTGCCCACGCCGTGGCGGAGGATGTCAACGCCAAAGATCACGACGCAGATGATAATCACCATGATGGTGAGGATGCGGCTGAGCTCGGCGAGCTTCACTTGCAGCGGCGTGAGCTCTTCCTTGGCCTCGGCCAGGGCGCCGGCAATCTTGCCCATCTCGGTATCCATACCGGTGCCGACTACGACGGCGCGGCCACGGCCGTACACAACGGTGGAACCCATGTAGCACATGTTCTTGCGGTCGCCGAGCGGCACGTCATCGGTGCCCGCGGCAAGCTCGATCACGTTGGCGTGCTTCTCTACGGGCACGGACTCGCCGGTGAGTGCGGCCTCTTCGATCTTCATCGTGGCGCTCTCGAGGACGCGGCAGTCGGCCGGAACGGAGTCGCCCGCCTCGAGCATGATCACGTCACCGGGCACGAGCTCGGCGCTCGGCAGATGCACGAGCTTGCCGTCGCGCAGCACCTTGGACTGCGCCGCGCTCATCTCCTGCAGGGCCTCGAGGGCCTCCTCGCTCTTGGCTTCCTGGACCACGCCCAGTACCGAGTTGACGATAACGACGAACATGATGATGACGACATCGGCAAAGTCGGGCTCGCCCTTGACCATGCCCGTGAGCGCACTGATGACGGCGGCAACGATCAGCATGATGACCATGGGATCGGCCATCTGCTCAAAGAAACGCTTCCACAGCGGCGTCTTCTCGGCTTCCTCGAGCTTGTTAGGGCCTGTCTTAGCGAGGCGCGACGACGCCTCGTCGTCGCTCAGGCCGAGGTTCTCATCGACACCCTGGTCGCTGAGCACCTCCGCCGCGGCGGACAGGTATTCCTTTTGCATATAGAGTCCCCTCCTGGGATTCGGGCCACTCAGCAGATTGATGCCCGATCATAATTCCCAGGAGAAGGGCAAGGGCTCATCAAGGCTGCCGTGCTGAGCGGCAGTTGATAGTGGAGCTATGGTACCCCAAAGCAACGCGTCTAGCCAAAACAATCCATTTGGAAATATGGTCCATAAGCAACGGTGCAGGCCGTGTGATGCTCAACATTGATAAAACGTTTTTTCTTCGGCGCATCATCAAACTGAAATATCGCCCAGATAGCAGCGGTTAGAACGGTTGGTAAAGTTTTTGCATATACCGTTTTTCCGCAAAAAATGAACTTCTAATTCGGCATACGGTCGATTTTTTGGGGTATTCGGTCGCCATTTCGTTATAATCAACTCAGTTTTATTTCTTATGGTTTATCTATCAGCGCAAGACGATGTCAGATGGAGGTCTGAATGTACAAGCGCACTAAGATTGTATGCACCATGGGTCCCGCCTGCGATAGCGACGAGACCATCCGCGAGATGATCAAGGCGGGCATGAACGTCGCCCGTTTTAACTTCTCGCACGGCTCCTACGACGAGCACCACGGTCGCATCGAGCGCGTCCGTCGTATTTCCAAGGAGCTCGGTATGCCCGTCGGCATCCTGCTCGACACCAAGGGCCCCGAGGTCCGCACCGGCCTTCTGGTCGATGGCAAGAAGGTTGCCGTCAAGACCGGCGACAAGATCGTCGTCACCGCTCAGCCCACGACCGAGGATTTCCACGGCACCGCTGAGCACATCTCCCTCGACTACCTGGCTCTGCCCTCCGAGGTCGAGAAGGGCTCCCTCATCCTGATCGATGACGGCCTGGTTGCCCTCGAGGTCGAGTCCGTCGACGGCCAGGACATGACCTGCGTCGTCAAGAACGACGGCCTGATCGGCGAGCGCAAGGGCGTCAACATGCCCAACGTCAACATCTCGCTGCCCGCTATCACCGAGCGCGATCGTCAGGACATCCTCTTTGGCCTGACCGAGAACATCGACTACATCGCCGCTTCCTTCATCCGTGACGGCGAGTCCGTCCGCGGCATCCGCGAGCTTTGCCGCGAGAACGGTGGCGAGCACGTGACGATCTTCCCGAAGATCGAGTGCGCCCTGGGCGTCGAGAACTTCGACGAGATCCTCGAGGCTTCCGACGGCATCATGGTTGCCCGTGGCGACCTGGGCATCGAGATCAAGCCCGAGCTCGTTCCCCACATCCAGAAGGAGATCATCGCCAAGTGCAACGCGGCCTACAAGCCCGTTATCACCGCTACGCAGATGCTCGACTCCATGCAGCAGAACCCGCGCCCGACGCGCGCCGAGGTTGCCGACGTTGCTAACGCCATCTACGACGGCACCGATGCCGTCATGCTGTCCGGCGAGTCCGCTGCCGGTAAGTACCCGGTCGAGGCCGTTAAGATGCAGGCCAGCATTGCTCTCGAGACCGAAAAGTACCTCCCGGCCCACGCTCCGCTCGAGGTTCCGGCCGATGCCCACGGCACCCGTGTTGTCAACAACGTTGTGGGTATGTCCGCTGTGAACATGGCTACCACCGTTGGCGCCAAGTGCATCACCGTGCCGACGACCACCGGCCGCACCGCTCGCCTGATCTCGCACTTCCGTCCCAACATGCCGATCTGCGCGTTCTCCCGCCACGAGTGGGCCGTCCAGCAGATGATCATGTACTGGGGCGTTATCCCGCACCAGGCCGAGATTACCCAGGGCACCGTCAACGGCACGATCGTCAAGGCGATCGAGACCGCTAAGGAGCTCGGCTACGTCGAGGCCGGAGACCTGACCGTCGCCACCGCTGGCGATCCCCGCATGAGCGTCCAGCTCGAGGACAAGGTCTCCTCGACCAACGTCGCTTACGTCGCTCAGGTGCGCTAAATCGCACTTGCAAGCACGCTTGCATTGCAAAGGGCCCGGAAGGCAAAGCCTTCCGGGCCCTTTTTCTGTGCCAATGCCGGCGCACAGCAAAACACGCACTCATTTCTTTACCAAAAGTGCGAAATCCACCCTTCGAGGCCCATAAAATAAAGTCCCAAGCGCTAAAAGTGTTCGCCCGGTGGCAAACCCACACCTTAACCGACGCTGATAAATCGTTTTAGCAAGAGCCAGATCGACCTGGTTTTCGGAAGTATGCGGCAAATTCTGAGACCACCGAGCACACCTCGTTTTTTCGCAACAAAATGCCTGATAAACTAGCCTCAAAAGCCAGGTCTGCTCACAGGGTTCAGATTTTGCCGCATACTTCCGAATTGACGCTGGCATCGCACGGTCCAAAAGCACATTTCGACCAGGAGGACGTCATGGACCTGACGCTATGCGGTCAATCCGCTTTTTACTATCACCGTATTCCGCCGCAGGTATTAGGACTTTACCCCGCTGTCAGTCTAGACAACATGGATCGCAGGTGTTGCGCCCTTGGGAACCATGCGCTTGTTGAAGACCTTCTTCATATGCCGCTTCATCGATTTGTGTTCAGTCGCGAGCAAGTCGGATCACGGAGTTTGTTCAAGTCACACCTCCTGACCCAAGAGCCACCTCCCGGGTCGTTTAGGCAGACTGAGCATGGATTTGATGTCACGTCCCCGGAGTTCACACTGCTCAGCCTTGCCACGCAGGTCTCACGCAGCCAGTTACTCATGGCTTGCTACGAGATGTGCGGCTCCTTTGCAGTATTTAAGCCCTGCGAGCGAACGCACCAACAACTCGATGAAGCTATTTCGCTTAAGCTCATTCCGCCCGACTGCGGCTGGGAGCGTGTTAACGACACCAAGGGCAATGACACCAACCTGTGGAAGCGCACACCGCTCCTCAGCGCAGCGGATATCGCCGCGTTCGCCAAGCAGGCCGCAGGCCTGCGCGGCGTTAAACAACTGCGCTGGGCGGCCGAGCACATGACGGGGCAGGCCGCCTCGCCCTTCGAAGTACAGACCTCCATGCTTGTCTCGCTCCCCCGCGACGAGGGCGGCCTGGGTATCGGCATCACCAACAACGTGCGCATCCCACTCAGCGACGCCGCGCGCTCACTGTATGACAAAACCTGCTGCTACGCCGATATCCTCATCGAGAGCAACACCGACAGTATGGGCGTCATCTTGGAATGCCAAGGCCGTTCCGCCCACGATGGCGAAGCCGCAAGCCTCTCCGATGCCGAGCGCACCACCGCGCTCACCAGCATGGGCTATGACGTTATCCAGATAACCTATGAGCAAATCAAGGACACGAAGAGCTTTAACAACATCGCCGAGCTCATTTATAAAAAGACGGGGCTCCCCTACATCCCAAAGACCGATCAGGAACGCACCACCGAAGATGCCCTGCGACGGGAGCTGTTGGTCAATTGGGATGAACTGTTCACCGTTAAGCCGGCCGGCTAGCAGCTAGCAATCAGAGGGACCGCGGGAACGTCAGAAGCAGCAACGCGAGCCGCAAAACCCGCCTCGGTCAGCTCGATGACCTCGGTAAACGTCGCATCGAAAAACTCCTCGGTTAGCAGGCGATACGGCGGATGATCGGGCTCACCGGGGTTTTCGCGCACGATCTCGTGCATAACGCCGATGGTCTTGAGCACATATTCTTTATGGATGGGATACTGCCCAAAACGTGCCGCAGCGGTATACAGGCGATCGGTCGCACGCGGGATGGAAACAATGCCGAGCGTCTTGCCAAACCAGTCAAAGTCGCCTTGCTTTTTAATGCGGAACTCCTCGCACGGCTTGCCGCCGTGCGCCTCCAGGTACTGATTCACGCGCGTATTCCATACGGTATCGGCCACCAGATGCGACCAGACACCCAGTGTCAAATCGAGCAACGACTGCGCCACGTCATCGGGCGCGAGCGAAAGCTCGCTAGCACCGGGACCGGCAACCGGCTCGGCATCCTTGTAGCGTTGGGGATAATGTACCCGATTGAGTCGCTCGCGCTCCTCGACAATCGAGGTCGCGGCAGCCGGCGTACCAACAGGCGCCCCTTTGAGCAGCGGCGCCACATAGGTATCCCAGAACTCGTGCTCGCGCGGCTTAGGGATAGGTTCGGGCTTTGCAAAGTGCGTAATGCGGTATGGGATGGGATCGGCGATGCCAGGGACCATATAGCCCACGAAGATATCCGGAACCACGCAGCCAAACAAAAAGGCATTGCGGTCGCGCACGCTATTGGCAAGCGCACCGGTGCGCTCCAGCAAACGCTCCGTCTGAGCGATATGAATGTTCCAGCTTGGCATAGCCACCCCCATAAAAACCTGGATAACTATACCATCACGGCAAAGCCGCGCAGGCGGCTACGCACGCTCTACGCAGCAACTATTCCGCAGCGCCGCTCTCGGTTCCATACGACGACACCGGCGCCTCGACCACATGGTGATATCGATCGATATAGATTGCACGGGCACTCAGGCGTCGCACCAAATCCTGGTGATGTGTGCTCATCAAGACCGTCTTACCCGCCGCGACGTAGGCCAGCAAGAAGTTGACCACGATGTCGCATGAATCCTCGTCGAGCCCATTGGTAGGCTCGTCGAGCACCAGGATATCCGGGTTCATCGACACCACCGCAGCCAGCGCAACGCGCTTCTTTTGCCCGCCCGAGAGCTGATAGGGAGAGACGTCGGCAAGGTCGGCAACCTGGAATAGCTCCATGGCATCGCGGACGCGGCGCTCGAGCTCGTCTGCCGGCAACCCCATCTGCGCGGGACCAAAAGCAACTTCCTCGCCCACCGTAGCGCAGAACAGCTGGGCGTCGGCATTCTGGAACACAAAGCCCACGCGCTGATGAAAACGCTGAGCGGCCGCAGAATCCTTTAGAAACGCCGCATCGACCGCATGCCCGTCGAACAGGTACGCACCCGCGTCCGCAAGCTCAAGGCCGTTGATAAGACGCATAATCGTCGTCTTGCCGCAGCCGTTAGGACCAAGCAGAGCAACGAGCTCTCCACGGTTCACCTGCAATGAAACGCCATCGACCACCGTATGACCCGCATAGGAAAACACCACGTCGCGAAACTCGATGAGCGGCGTGACCTCGGCGCCGGCAGCACCGCTCGCACCCATCGCGTTATTCGTATCGTTTGCCAAAACGTCGCCCTTCCCTACTCACATCAACGGTTCGACCGTCCGCGCTACAGCACCGCGCACAACACGGCGAGCAACGCCACAACGGCCGCGTAAACCGCATCGCGCCAGCCAAAGCCGCTCCGTGCAGGCGCCGGATACACGCCGGCGAAGCCGCGACACAGCATGGCCTCGTCCATCGCGCGGCTGCATTCCATCGCCTTGATAAACGTCATGCCCATGATACCCGCCAGCGAATCGGTGCGCGAAAAACCCGCAGGCGCGGAACCGACGCTGCGCAGCATGACCGATTCGCACAGATCGTGCGCCGTGCGTCCCAGCACCTCAATATGCTTGAGCGCCATATCAAACGTAAAGATAACCTCGTCGGGCAGGTGCAGCATTTTGAGCGCCGCCGACATGCGGCTCCAGGTGAGCGTCCACGAAACACCCAGCACCAGCGACACATTAATAAACGTCTTGAGCGCGATCTTGAGCATGGCGCCCATGGCAGACGCGCTCAGCAACAGGGCAGGCAGCGCCAGAACCACCGCAAGCCCCGTGGCGCCAAGCGCCGGTACAAAAGTCGCGCGCAACCCGCGCGCGGGGCGCACCGCGACCAGCACCAGCGCGATAGCCGCCATCAGCATCAGGTACAGCGGGCTCTGCGTCAGACACACGCACAGGACGCAAACGAACATCCCCACCAGGCGCACCGGAGCCGAAACGCAAGAAAGGGCGCGGTCGACCATCGACCCGCCCTCGTGCGCGCCTCCACCCAGGCGAACCCGCTCAAGCAGGCTCGCCAGGTGCAGGACGTTCTTTTGCATCACGCGATGACGAGCGCCCGTGGGCTCGTAACGCTGCTCGACCGCAAGCCAGCTAGGCAGCTCGACCATCGCCATGGGCTCCGCTTTCCTTGACCGTCAGCGAGATCAGACGGAATGCGATGGTGAGCACCGCCACGCCAATCACGCCGGACAGGATATACATGGCAGCCTGACCGACAAAGCCAAGACCCTGTTCCTCGGAATAGGCCTGCAGGTAATCACCCGTAGGCAGAGCGTCGGCAAAGGTCGGAGTATCGAGGCCGACCGAAGCCTGCAGACTGTCGTCACCAGCCTCCTGAACGGCAGTCGCGGCGCCCTCAGCGTCCCACTCGCCCCAGGCATCACCGGTAGCAAGCAAGCCGAGCGGCGTAGCCACGACAAGCACGGCGACCAGGATGAGCGTGGGGACCAGCGAGGTCTTCTTAGCAGCAGTGCCCTCGGCAGCAAGCTGGCCATCGACGGCCTCGGGCCCGACGATAACGCTCGGCGCCGTCTTCTTAATGAAACCGTAGATGGCGGCCGTCGCCACGCCCTCGACCACGCCGGCAACCAACATATGCGGAATCATCATAGCCGGAATGGCAATGGACAGCGGGAAGGGGCAGTACAGCGGAGCGCCCGAAGCATTCGTGAAAAGCATCGGCTGAATACCAAACTCGATTGCTGCGCACAGGGCCGCCAGGCACAGGCCGACCCAGCCGCTTACGATGGCCGAAACCGAGGTGCCCCAGCTCTTGTCGTGCAAGCGGCTGTTGAGTGCACGGAACACGATAGCAGCGGCAAACGGCAGCACGAAGGCCATGTTAAAGCAGTTGGCGCCAAAGGACAGAATGCCGCCGTCGCCAAACAGCAGCGCCTGCAGCGCCAGCGCGACCGAGACGGCAATGGCAGCAGCCTCGGGGCCCAGCAGCAGCGCGATGAGCGCGCCACCAACGGCGTGACCAGTGGTACCGCCGGGCAGCGGCACGTTGAACATCATGAGCAAGAAGGAGAATGCGGCGCAGATGCCCAGGAACGCCATGTGCTCGCGATCGAGCGTGGCGCGCACCTTCTTGATGCAGTGAACCCAAACGGGCACCATCGCCACTGCCATGACGGCATCGGTCTGCGGGGACAGATAATTATCTGGAATGTGCATGTACGCCTCCCGGTTGTCGGCGCACGGAATTGCAACGCCGCCTGAATCACCTTGCCAGTGTTACGTATTGTCAGATTCGTAACACGCCGCGGGCTATCATAGCAAAACGGCGCACTGCCGACAAAGCAGCACGCCGTTATGTAATGCGCGTGTCATATATGCAGGCTCAGCAGCGCCTTATACCGGCCATAGCAGTCACGTAGGATTCGGCAGCAGCCACCGCTGACCCATACCCCAGCGCAAGACCTAGCCGCGGACCTCGCCGTTTACGCCCTTGCACACCTTGGTGACGATCTTCTGGTGCGCCTTTTCGACCTCTTCGCTGGTGAGCGTGTGGTCGTCGGAGCGATACGTAAGCGCAAAGGCCATGGACTTCTTGCCCGCTCCGATGCGGACCGGATCGCGGTAGACATCGAACAGACGCACGCCCTCGAGCAGCTTGCCGCCGGCACTCGTAATACGACGCTCAAGATCCTCGCAGGTCACAGTGTTGTCGACCACGATAGCAAGGTCGTGCTCAACGGCCGGGTACTGCGAGAACTCGCGGTAGTTCTCCTGGTTGCGGGCGCCCTTGATCAGCTTGTCCAAGTCGAGCTCAAAGGCAACGACGACCTCATCGATGCCCATAGCCTCGCGCGCCTTGGGGTGAATCTCGCCGACCCAGCCCAGCACGGTGCCGCCGGACAGAACCTCGGCGGCACGGCCCGGCTGCAAGAAGGCATAGCCCTCGCCCTCGGCGGGACGGAAGCGAACCTTCTCGATGCGCAGCTGGGCGAGCAGCTCCTCGACAATGCCCTTGCCAAAGAAGAAACGCAGCTTACGGTACTTCATGTTCCAAGACTGCTCGCTCCACTGGCCCGAGAGCACGCCCGCCACGGACTTGGTCTCCTTGGGCAGGCTGGCGTTCTCGCGACCGTGGAACAGGCTGCCGACCTCGTACAGGTGCACGTTGGGCGTACCGTGCGCCTCGTTGTAGGCCACGGACTGCAGCAGGCCCGGCAACAGCGAGCGGCGCATCTCGGTCTGCTCGGCTACCAGCGGATTCATGAGCACCACGGAGCAACCGCGACCCTCGGTGGACATACCGATCTTCTCCAGGTCGCCCGGGGCGGCAAAGCCAAAGGTCGTGGTCTCGTTGAGGCCGCAGGCGCGCAGGATCTCGCCGACCTTACGGGTAAGCTTCTGCTCGCGGGTCAAGCCGCCGATGTGGTTCTTGGCAGCCGGGATGGTCGCCGTAACGCGGCCCATGCCCCATAGGCGCAGGACCTCCTCGATCAGGTCGATCTCACGCGGCAGGTCGGGACGGAAGCTCGGCGGGGTAACCATAAAGTCCTCGCCGTCGCGCTCGACGGTGCAGCCCAGGCGGGTGAGCGAACGCTCAATAAAATCGGGCTCGATGTCGGCGCCGCAGATGGCGTGCACGCGGGCCAAGCGCAGCTTGATGCTATCGATGGTCTTGGGCGCGGGGAACACATCAACGTAGCCGGGAGCGACCTTGCCACCGGCGATCTCCTCGATGAGCGCGCAGGTAACGTTGGCGACATCCACGCAGCCGGTCTCGTCGACCTGGCGCTCAAAGCGGATGGAGGCGTCGGAGATCAGCGACAGGTCGCGGCTGGTGTGCGAGGTGCGACCGGCGTTGAAGCAGGCGCTCTCGACCATCACGTCGACGGTGTCGTCCTCGATCTCGGAATCCATGCCGCCCATAACGCCGGCCAGCGCCACGGGACGCTCGCCGTCGGTGATGAGGCCCATGCCGGCGTCAAGCGTGCGCTCCTCGCCGTCGAGCGTCGTGAACTTCTCATCCTGCTGGGCGGCGCGAACCACCACGCGACGGTGGCCATCGCGCTCGGCAAAGGTGTCCAGGTCAAAGGCGTGCAGCGGCTGGCCGGTGAGCATCATCACGTAGTTGGTGATGTCGACGATGTTGTTGTGCGGGCGCACGCCCAGGGCGTTGAGGCGCTTGACCATCCAGTCGGGCGAGGGGCCGACCTTCACGTTGCGCACGATGCGGGCGACGTAGCGGTCGCACAGGCCCTCGTCGGCGATCTCGACCGAAAGCTCGTCGTCGGTCGCGCGGCCGGTCTCCGCCTTGATAGCGGGCAGCTCAACGTGGAAATCGCGGTCGAAGATGGCGCCGGTCTCGCGGGCCATGCCGATCATGGACAGGCAGTCGGGACGGTTGGGCGTGATCTCACAGTCGAGCACGGTGTCGCTCGAGCCCACGTACTCGGCAAACGGCATGCCGCAGGGCGTATCCTCGGGCAGGATCATGATGCCGGAGTGGTCGCCACCCAGGCCGAGCTCGCGCGCGGAGCAGTTCATGCCCATGGACACGACGCCGCGAAGCTTGCTCTTCTTGATCTTGACGTCGCCGGGAAGCACGGCGCCAATCATGGCCGTGACGATGTGGTCGCCGGCCTCGAAGTTCTGCGCGCCGCAGACGATCTGCAGCGGAGCGGGGTTGCCGTCGGCGTCGAGGTTCTTGTCGCCCACGTCGACCGAGCACACATACATATGGTCGCTATCGGGGTGTGGGGTCTTGGTGAGCACCTTGGCAGTCACCACGTGGTCGAAGGACTCGCCCACGGTGTCGATCGCCTCGACCTCGGTGCCGGTACGGATATATTCGTCCGAAAGGGTCTTGGGATCCTCCGGAATATCGATCATGGTCTTGAGCCAGTCGTAAGAAACGCGCAT
>JAYBVN010000016.1:0-39732 GCA_037320555.1 Collinsella sp.
ACGAATTAAACCAGTACAGGGAGCCGTTGCACTCGTGAAAGCCCGTCGCCATGGCACCGCCCACGTCGGGCTCGAGCCAGTACCACGTGCCACTCTGAAACAACCATCCGGTATACGCCTTGCCGTTGGAGGCTGCATAATACCAGGTGCTGTCAATTAGTTGCCAATGATAAAGGGAGACATCAACATACGCGTAGTTCATATCAACGTTGCCGTTGATTCCAGGGACTTTTCCGTTGCTCTTATACTGCCAAAAACTGTAATTGCCGGTATAGTCACATTGCGAGTTATATTGAGCAATCCAATGATCCCAAGAGCTACTCTTAAATACAGAGTCAGTCAAAATGTTGTTAAACCAATTTAAATTTGCATAAATACCAGGCTCATATCCTGCGGCAGAAATCCTATTACAAAAAACCTGCGCCCTCAATGCAATTCCGGTTTGACGTCCATTTGCAATTATCGAGTTATCCTCAAGATCGTAATACACCGGCAATCTTGGATTATGCCCAGAAAGGCAATTGATCACCATTGATGCCTCATCGGCTGCCTGTTGATTATCAAAAGCATATGAATAGACATAGACGCCGTAGGGAATTCCGAGTCGCTCGCACTCAGAAATATTTCGATTAAATTGATAGTCAACTCGACCGCCGAAAGACGGAGCGCCAAACCCAACGCGCAGAATAGCGAAATCGATGCCAGAAGCTTTAACTGCGTCCCAATCAATACGCCCTTGGTGCTCGCTGACGTCAATGCCCTGAGCTGTAACCCCATCGGGAAGAGCGTCCATAGACAATAAAGCTATTCCGTCTTCTTCGGAAGAAGCATCATCTGAAACTAATAGTCCACCCTCATAACGCCAAGAATTCTCAACCAGAGTCTGAGCAGCCTCTGCATCCGCAGGGCATACAAACATAGAAACGGGCGCAAAGAGCATCAGCACCAACAATGCCGAAAACAACTTAAGATGTTTGTTCATGTAAACCTCGTCATTCGCTCTTGATTGCGTCTAGCTTACAGCATAGCTATGAAAGATTCCCGAACATCTAACAGGACAAGATGCCATCTAGGACAATAAATAGTTGGGCGCAATGCTGCAAAGAAAAGAAGAACTTACCGGCAGGGTTGAACCCGCAGGCTCATTGCCCCCTCCTCTTGCCCCCAAGAATACCGACTTCAAATAAACTTTCAAACCAGATGTCAAAAAGGTAGGGGGCCCAGAGAGTCCCCTACAACTCGGAATTCTAACGAATCAGTATTACTTTCGATGGGCCCAAAGCGGTCAAACCGGAGATGCGATTTCCATAACCATCACTATGCCAGAACAAATTTTCGCTCGGCGAATTGCCCCAGAAAAAGCCAATGTGGCTATCGTCCGCATATGGGTTGTAAGGATTGAAGAACACAATGTCCCCCTTACGAGCCAAACCACTACGTAACAACTCATCAATAGAGTTGAAATAAGTCACGTTCGCACACGTATCGATAGCGTAGCCGTACCAACGATAAGCGTTTACGCAGCCGCCCCTTCCGGGACCTCCACTCCAAGGGGAATGGCTCTGCTCGGCGGCAATGGGAGCTAAATTCCCGCCCGCCTTCATATATGCATGCGATACAAATCCACCACAATTCATGCCCGTATAACCGTCCCAACGCGGATCACCCTTTGGGTACATGCACGTTTCCTGGCTGAGATGCGTGTCGTAGCGTGTTCCACGGTAATAGCCGTCGTTTTCGTGGCTCATAAGCCAATTGACCAAGCTGGACCTATTGACCCCCAAAACAGAACCAGACGTATTCAACCATGCACCACTTGCATTGAAGTAATAGTCAACGCCATCGATTTTCAGCCACCCGTTAGCAAACATGGCACCCGAAGGCTGGAGCCAGTACCACGTACCGCCGTCATTAAGCCATCCAGTTTTCATCTTGAATGTGGAAGGGTCCATCCAATACCACGCACCGTTGACATATTGCCAACCAGACTTAAGGACACCATTGGAAGATGCGTAGTACCAAGTATTGCCACTTTCGTCAGAAGCGTCTTTCGACATAATCCAACCAGACGCCACGTTAACGACACCATTCGCATCCGCATAGAAAACCGCATCTCCAATATGAATCACACCTGGCAATGAAGACGAGTCAGTACGATCAGCGACTACAGGAGATCCATCAGATGAAGTAGGCAACGGCTCGCTCAGTGCTCCAGACGAATTCGCCCATGCCATACCATCGTTCAAGTTGATCCAGCACGAAGATGCCATTGCACCGGAATCATAAGAAAAATAGCGCTTGCTTCCTACCGCAAATTCACCAGTACGCATTGCGCCGGATACATCATCAAGGTAATACCAGGCGCTTCCGGACTTTATCCATCGCCCTCGTTGAATAGCTCCGTTTGATGCGGCGTAATACCAAGTACCATCAGCAAGTGCCCAGCCTGTTGCCATGGCACCTGAGCTCGTAAGGAAATAGGTGGACGAGCCCACTTGCACAAAGCCCGTGAGCATAATATGGCTTCCTGGATCCAGGTAATACCAAGAATTCCCTAGAAGTAACCAACCTCCATGCAGTAAGCCGTTGGAGTCAGCGTAATACCAGTTGTTGTCAATAAGTGCCCACTGGGAGGATAGCATGGCCCCTGAACTGTTAAAGATATAAGAGGTGCCATTGCATTCATTCAGCCCGGTGGCCATAGAACCGTCTGCAGGATCAAGCCAGTACCAACGACCCCCATCCGAGAGCCAGCCCTTTACCAGAGCGCCAGAGCCGGAAAAATAATGCCAGACAGAAGCATCAAGATGCCATCCGATAAGCATTGCACCAGAAGAAGAGAATCCATACGTGGCTCCCCCAATCTGCAGCATCGCATCGTGGACCATCTTGCCCTCATCATCCAGCCAATACCAGTTGCTGCCGTCTGAAAGCCAGCCTTTTACCATGGCGCCAGAACCGGAGAAATAACGCCAAGCAGAAGTGGAGCCCGTAGAATCTAGGTACCAGCCGACACGCATTGCGCCCGAAGAGGAGAAGGCATACGTCGCACCCCCGACTTGAACCAACCCATCCTGAGCCATTCGACCTTCGTCGTCGAACCAGTACCAGCTACCGTCTATATGTCTCCAAGAAGAAACAGCGATTGTTCCGTCGGACAAGCCCCAACGCCAAAAACCAGCCCCTTCTTCGGGTGATATCCACCCCTGATGCCAAATAATTTGATTCGAAACCTCGGAAGGGGTCTCATTATCCACCTGAGAGTTCTGCTCGACAGCGAAGGTCGATTCGCGCTGAGCATCAACGCCTGACTCGACAGAAGCAATAGCAACGTTAGATGCGGGACCTTCGTCAGTGTTATTCGAATCAAGGGCGTATAACATCGAGGGCGAACCCAAAAGGAGCCCCAAAGAAACAAGGCCCGAAAAGACCAGCACCCCGAATGACCATTTCTTCATAGCAGCACAGTATCCAATCACGCAGTGGCCCCGTCACCTCAGGGCAACGGGACCTCAATCAAAACTAGCTCAGTAATGTACTAGCCAATTTGCTGGCAGTTTTTGCACTCTCGTGAAGCGCCACGCCTCTGGGCCTCCTGGATAGAGATCTGCGAATAGCCCTTTGCGTCCTTGCCAACGGTACGGCACTTATGCGTATGGTAAACATGGCTACCGCTCTTATACCAAACTAAACCATAGCCCGGAATCCACTTGCCGTCCTCGCCGACATAGTAGGAGCCAACCCAGGTATTCGTAGCCATGGCACCGGAAGACTGGAGGTAGTAGTCGCCGACCCAGGCGTCGTGGGCCATAGCGCCGGAACCGCTAAAGTAGTACCAGGCGCCGCCGACCTGACGCCAGCCGGTAACCATCGCGCCGGAATCGTCGAACCAGTACCAAACTCCACCAACGTTAGCCCAAGAGTTAGAGGCCATAGCGCCCGAACCTCCGAGCCAATACCACGTGCCGCCATTGCTGAGCCAGCCGGTTGCCATGGCGCCCGAACCGCTCGCATAGTACCAAGAGCCGCCTGCCAAGAACCAGCCAGTGGCCATTGCACCGGAGTCGCCGAACCAGTACCAGGAGCCGCCGAGGCTGCGCCAGCTGTTAGCGACCATGGCGCCCGAACCGTCGAGGTAGTACCACGTACCGCCGATGTTGAGCCAGCCAGTGGCCATCGCACCGGAAGCGTTGGCGTAGTACCACGTCCCCGAAACGTTGATCCAGCCGGTCAGCATGACACCATACTCGTCGAAATAATACCAAGTTCCACCGATATTATGCCAACCGGTCAGCAGTTCGCCACTGGAGGTCGCATAGAACCACTTTCCATAGATGGAGTCATAGAGCCAGCCGCTATGCTGCATGCGGCCATCGGCGTTGGCACCAGGGGTGTTCAGGAAGTAGTTCTTGCCGTCAATCTGAACTCGGCCGTATGCCATATCATGGCTTTCGGGGTAGAAGTAATACTTGTCCCCACCGATAGACTGCCAGCCCGACACCGCGATCCCGTCAGCGCCAAAATAGTACCAGACAGCTTCGTATTCGTTATGCCACTGGTTCGTGACCATGGCGCCAGTTTCGGGATCGAAATAGCGAAGGTTGCCGTCCTCGCACCGAACGAGTCCAGTCTTCGGACGACCGTCGGAACACCATTCCGTAATCGGTCCACCGCCTCCGCCACCGCCAGCAATATCAGCAAATGAGGGCGCCGGGGCAACCGTCATGCAGACAGCGGCAAATGCAACAACTCCCAGCACTGTTAGTCCGCGCCATCTTTCTCGAAGGTTTTTCATACGACATCCTTTCTCCGAGATTTAAGGCTCTCTTAAGTTATTTTTAAACTATCAATTCAGTATTTCAACGGGAAATCGATAAAAGGTGTCTTTGTGACTGCAATTTAAATATGAGTCGCCGAACCCCAACCGTTACGCCAAATAGCTTCTAAGGCAAACTGAGCGCATGAGCGAACCGATTTAATACAACCACCTGTAAAAATCTTGAGGCACGTTTTCGATATGACAAGAGCTGCTTGAACGAGGAGTACCTGAACCCCACCGCTCTTGCAGCTCTGGAGGATACTTTGCCGGACCTTGGCATTACTTCGCACTAAAACGAGAAGTACTCACTGTCGGAGGATAGGTTTGGTCCGAGCCACGGGTCGCCATCGAGGAAGAACTCAGGCCAGTGCTGCATGAACAGCGCCTGCTCACGCTTCCAGCGGCGCAGCTTTTCCTCGTTGGCCTCTTCCCTGCCGCGCGAGGTGAACTCGTAGTGGTACAGCTCGGCATAGGGCGTAAAGATGGTGCGGTAACCCGCCTCCCACACGCGCAGGCAAAAGTCTGCGTCGTTAAAACCGACGGCGAATTCCTCGTTGTAGCCGCCGACGCGCTCAAATACGTCGCGTCGCACCATCTGGCAGGCACCCGTCACGGCGCTAAAGTTGCCCGGGCGCACGGCACGGGCAAGATAGCCCTCGCGCTTTGCCGAGAAGTCCTGGTTGGCATGGGCAAGTGCGCCACGCACGCCAACCAAAATGCCGGCATGCTGCACCAGATGATCGGCAAAGTAGAGTTTGGCGCCCACCACGCCCGCATCGGGACGCTGCAGATAGCCCATCATCTCTTCGATAAAATCGGAGCTTATGACCTCGGTATCGTTGTTGAGCAGCAACAGGTAGTCGCCCCTGGCGTGCTCCACACCAAAATTGACGATCTGAGAGTAATTGAACTCGCCCGGCCAGTACACAACGCGCGCGGTGCCCTTACCTTCGGATGCTGCAGCCACGCGCTCCGGCAGGGTTTCGTAATACGCAAACGTCTCCGGGGCTTCGCTGTTGTTCTCCACCAAGACGATCTCGTAGTTGGTATACGTGGCCTTCTGAGCGATCGACGCCACACAGGCATCGAGCGTCTCAACGTGATCCTTGGTGGGAATCACGATGCTCACCAGCAGCGCAGGCTCCGGCAGCGCATAGCGCATGCGGTAGACAAACGGCGTCTCGGTCTCCTCGACCGTTCCGCAAATGCCCAGTGCGTTAAAGTGGCGCTGAAGCGCAAGGCGCCCGGCTTCAATAGCATACGGCTTGCTATCGGCAGAACCATCGGCGGTCGATCCCGGATGAACGCGCCAGTGATACAGCACGTGCGCAACATGCTCAAACCGCGCGCCCGCCGCAAGGCAGCGAAGCGTAAGGTCGTAGTCCTGGGCACCCGCAACATCTTCTGGGGACGTGCCAATGTAATCGATGAGCGCCTTCTCCACCATCAGGAAATGCGTCACACAGTTATGACTATAGAGCAGATCGGCGTTGAGCTTGGTCTTAAAGACCGGCTGACCCCACTCCCCCGTTTTCTGAAACACGTCCTCGTCGCAGAACAGGACCTGGGGGCGCTCGCCCTCGGCCGCCTTATTCAGCGCGGAAACATACTGGAATAACGCGTCCGGTTCCAGAATGTCGTCATGGTCCAAGAACGCGATGTAGTCTCCAGTCGCCTGCTGAATACCAGCGTTGGTGTTGAGCACAATGCCGCCGTTGCCAGGCAGCTCAATACGACAAACCCGCTCGTCATTGGCGGCAGCCGCAAGATTGGCCACCGCGTCCCATTCGGGCGAGGCGTCCATAAGCAGCAATTCCCAGTTGTCATAGCTCTGGGCTTGCACCGATTCCAGCAGCTCGCGCAGGTAGACCCGATCAGTCTTGTAGCACGGCACCACAATGCTCACGAGCGGTCTATAGGCAAAGGCCGCCGAAGCGACACGCTGGCACGCCAAATCGCCCGGCTTTGCGCGATGCTGCTCAAACCAACGTCGATAAGCTGCGTCGTCTGCACGCGCGTCCTTCATACGGTTCCAGCTGTCGTCGACCATGCCGTTGTACAGGCGACCATCCATGGCGCAAAACCCGCTTTGGATCCGCTCTGTGGGATCGCTCACGATCGCGACAAAATCTCGTATATCCTGAGGCATCTCAACGCTCAGAAACGTTTTATTGACGCGGCATCCGTCCTGCTGCGGCACATCGACCTGCGACTCAAACACATGCACGGTGACATCGATGGCATTCATATGCGTATCGGAGATCTGGAACTCGGGTGCGCACTGGGGGTCTCCCGCCCAGGTAACCTCATAGCGCCACACCGCGCCGGAGTCTGCCGGCAAATAGCGAATGGCATCGATCTCGTAGCGACCGCAGCATTCGCCACGCTGCGCATCGCGGATAAGCGCGCACAGCGCAGGCTTTGCTTTGTAGTTAATCTTGGATTCCAGCTTGGCCACGCGGCTATCGAGGCGAATAGAGCCCAACCTTTGACCACCGGATGCAAAAACGACATCCATCGACGAGCCATCCAAAAACGGAAGTACCATGACGGCGAGCTCGCGCTCGTAACCGGAAACGGAAGGGCAAAGCGCCAGCACACGGCCATGATCGACCGGGAGCACCAGCGACGGCACACGAGAACCGCTCGTCGTCGCATGGACAAACGCTTGAGAACCCTCCCGCTCAATAAGCGCGGCGACATCCTGACCGGCAAAACGAAGCAGCACAAACAGACGGCCCTGGCTGCGGCAAAGTGCCAAACGTTTGATACTCATCTACACTTCTCGCTTTCCCAGGGCGTTCGCTGCCATGCGTTTGCAGGCACCCAGGCGCCCAAACCTCAAGACGTCGTAATCGAACATGAGCTTTTTGCACAAACGAGCAGCAGGGGCCTTACCGATAAGTGCCGCGCGCACCATGGCGGCAACCGAAGGAGCACATTGTGCGAGCGCAGCATCGTTGTCCACGGCAGAACCGTTAAGCGCCGCGGCAACGGCAGCAAACACTTTGCCGCAGTCCGAACCCAGCAACCTCAGCGCATCGTACAGCACCAGATCACACAGGAAGTACGCCAGGTCATCAGCATGCTGTGCGTCGAGACCGTCGCGCTGCCAGTCAGCCAGCATAGCGGAGTAAATCTTCACGTGCTCCAGCAGACGTGTCTCGTCGTCGTAGCGCATGGTGTCCATGAGCGAACCCTTGCGAGCCACGCGATAGTCGTACAACTTGTTCGAGATAAGCGCGGTCTTGTGCGAACGACCGTACACGGCAAAGTCGAAGACCTGGTCCTCGCCATACTTAACGGTTTCGTCGAACACGATCCCGTTGCCCAGCAAGAAGTCGCGCTTGCAGGCGGTGCGCCATGCAAAGGGACGAGACGCTTCCTTAAACAGCAGGTCGGAGCTATAGCCCTCAAACGACACATCGCGCGGGCTAAGCACATAGTTAAGCCACGGATACCCCGCCTCCAGCGGATACGGGTTCGCGCCAAAGGTCAACACGTCGCAGTCCTCGCGCTCAAAGGCATCGACGATCACGCGGCATGCATCGGGCGTAAAGCGGTCGTCGGAATCCAAGAACGCGACAATAGGCGCCGTGGACGCGGCGATGCCTGCATTGCGCGCGCTCGACAGGCCCCCGTTCTCTTTATCGACCAACGTAAAGCGCGCGTCCTTTTCGCAATAGGCAGCCGCAATATCGCGCGAACCGTCCGGCGAGCCATCGTTGACCAGCACGCCTTCC
This sequence comes from Collinsella sp., assembly GCA_037320555.1. Classification (GTDB taxonomy): domain Bacteria; phylum Actinomycetota; class Coriobacteriia; order Coriobacteriales; family Coriobacteriaceae; genus Collinsella. The sequence continues at coordinate 8,563 of JAYBVN010000016.1, forward strand.
CAATCGGGCATGTCCTGCGCAAGCAGGGAGTCCAGGCACCAGGCCAGGCACTCCTCCACCTTATAGATGGGAACGACAACGGAAATCTTGGGGGTAGTCATAGCCAAGTGCTCCTACTGTGCGGCCGGCACGTCATCGGGATGCGGATTATCGCCGTAGGTGCGCTGATACGTCAGCACGCGCCAGACCAGCGGCAGGCCGCCAATCTTAAAGTAGTGCTTAAACGTATTGAGCTTGCCGGGCTTCTTAAAGTCAAAGCGCGAATCGATATAAGCACGGGGCGACTTGACCATCAGGCGCAAGTCGGTCTCGCCGCGCGGATCGAACAGCGACAGATCAAAGCGACCGGCATCCCAATCGGCCTTGAGCTCGGGCGAAGCCTTCTCCCAAAACTGCTCGCGCAGCTCATCGACCAGACGCTCGTCATTCCAGCGATACGTATCGACCTTCATGCGCATTAAAATGCCCTGGAGCTGAACCTTGAGCTCGGGACGTTCATCCAAAAAACGTTGCATCTCGGCATATTCGTCGCACACGCAAAACACCTTGTTGGGCGAATTAACAGAGCTCTTCTCATTGTCCTGGCGATAGCACAGGATGGGGTCCGCAATAAACGCGGCACGCTCGGCGCACGCCCAGACCTTAAAGTTAAAGCCTGCGTCCTGATACGAGGCGCCCGGCGTGGGAAGGAACCGAATCTGATTGTCGTTGAGGAACTCGCGCCGATAGATGGCAGACCAAATGGAAGGTTTGCGGTAGAAGATGCCAGGGCGATCGACGGGGCGATACGCGGCGCCCGTCATATGCTCATCGATAATCCCAAACAGCTCACGGCGCTCACTGGGCGCGGACCAATACAGGTAAAAGTCGCCCTTTACCACATCGGCATGCTCAGCATCGGCCTTGGCAACCAGCTTTTGGAGCGAATCCTCAAACATAAAGTCGTCGGACTCAAGGATGCCCACGTACTCGCCGCGCGCCATCTCCAGGCCGCGGTTCATCGAGTCACCGTAGCCGCTGTTGGCCTTGTCGATCATCTTCACACGGGGGTCGCGCTCCATGTACTCGCGGATGATATCCGGCGAGCTATCGGTGGAACCGTCATTGATACAGATGATCTCGATGTCCTTAAGCGTCTGCGCCACGGCGGAATCGAGGCACTCGCACAGGTAGCGTTCGACATTGCAAATGGGGACAAGCAGCGAAACTTTAGGGGTATCAGAGTTCTGCAAGAGAACCTCCTGTTGAGTAGCGTGTAACAGGGTTATTTTAACAGCCGAGTTGCGGCGAGCGGCAGCGCTTGGAATTAGATAAAGCGCTCCAGGCAGGCTTTGAGACCGCGAGTCGAAAGATAGAACAGCGTGGCGTCTGCCATCGAAACGCCCGAGGTCGCCGCAACGAGCTTGTGGGCAACACGGCGAACGGCGCCCTTAGCAGGCATATCTGCCCAGTCCGTTCCCAAAAACGTCGCGAGGTCCATGTTGACGCGAGCCGCCACGCGATGGAAGTCATCGGCATCCAAGCGCGCCAAATCAAACACGATAAGGTCCAAGAACCAGGTAATCAGCTCTCCGGGGCACAGGTCCAAAAGGCCGTAGGCCGCCCAGTCTTCCATAACTTCCTCGAGCATCCTCATGTGTGCGTCGAGCTTTTTGGCGCGTGCCTCGGCACTGTTGAACTCGTGCGTCGCCGATTCGCTCTCCATCACGTAGTGGTAGAACCTGACCGGCATGACGACGGTCTTTGAGGCCAGCGCGTAAGCTGCAAACTGGAACACAACGTCCTCGCCCAAGGCCAAGCCGGGGGCAAAACGTATGCCCTCGCGATTGAGCAGCTCGCGCGAAAAAGCCGCGCGGCACGCATAGGGCTGTGCGTTTGCGTGGAACAGCAACTGGGGATCACGGGCGCCAAAAGTGCCCGCCTTGGGGCTCATGAGTTGCTGGACCCGCTTGGGCGCGGCGTCGGACGGCTCGCAAACGCCGCCAAAAACGGCGACCTCGGCATCTGCAGACTCCATGGCATGCAGCACGCACTCGACCGTCTGGGCGTCAATGTAATCGTCGGCGTCCACAAAAAAGACGGTCTCGCCCTCGGCGGCATCGATACCGGCATTTCGAGCGCACGAGACACCAGCGTTTTCCTGGTCAATCACCAGCACACGGTCATCGGCCTGCGCAATTTGACGCAAGACGCCCAGCGAATCGTCAACCGAACCGTCGTTGACACAGACAACCTGAATCGAGCGCTCAGACTGTGCCAGCAGCGAGTCGAGGCATCTCTGAATGGAGCGCGCGGAGTTGTATACGGGAACGACAATAGTCGCTTTGGGAATCGAGGCCTCTCCCATACCGACCTACCCCCTCAACGATTCGATGAGGAAGGCGGCGACCACACCAGGGCCTCCAACCGAGGCGTAATACTTAGCGCGCCCCAAGGCACCATCCGTTGCAAAATGCGGATGCTCGTCAACCCAGCCCTCTGGATCTTTGAGGATGGCAGCGAGATTCGCGCGCTTCCACGGCTTAAGATCGTCCAGCGAAAACTCCCCGGCGTCCAAGGCCGCTTGGAATTCCTTGGCCATCTGCACCAGGAACTCCTTATAGAACTTGGGTGCCAAGCGCACATAGTTCCACATATACGAATCGTATTTAATGAGCTGATTGAACTTGAGCATGCGGGCGACGTCATCGCTTGCGTGATCGCGAGCATAATCTTCTCGGATCCAGCGCTCGATTTCGGCATACTCGGTATTGACGCAAAAGACCTTAGCCGAAGAATTGACCGAGGAGTTCTCGTTGTCCTGACGATACGAAAGCACGGCATCGTGCAGGTAAACAGCCTTGTCGGCGCATGCGATCGCCTTAAAGGCAAACGACGTGTCCTGAAAGGATGCTCCCGGAGTCGGCAGGAACTTAATGCCGTTGCGCTCAAGAAAATCGCGACGGTACACTGCCGACCAAATCGACGGCTTTTGCTTAAAGAACTGCGTCGTGTCGCTCGGGTGCACCGGCTTGCCGCAGTCCTTGGCCTTAAACATCTCGTGCAGCGAACGGCGCTCCTCCGGCTTCGACCAATATAGGTCAAAATTCGCCTTCGCAAAGTCGGCATTATTGCTATCGGCGGCCGAGACAAGCTTTTCGAGTGCGTCGGGCGCCATAAAGTCATCGGACTCCAAGATGCCAACGTACTTGCCACGCGCCATCTCCAGACCGTGGTTCATCGAGTCGCCGTAGCCGCTGTTGGCCTTGTCGATCATCTTGACGCGCCTATCGCGCTCCATATACTCGCGGATAATCGCCGGCGAGTTGTCGGTCGACCCGTCGTTAATGCAGATGATCTCAATATCCTTGAGCGTCTGCGCCAGGGCGGAATCGAGGCACTCGCGCAGGTAGCGCTGAACATTGTAAATGGGAATAAGCAGCGACAGAACAGGGCTGCCAGAGGCGTTAGTAGACAAATGTGCTCCTTAGGAAATACCTGTCGTTTCATGGTATCAAAGGGTCAGCGCGCCAGCGGGCGTTTATATAATCTATGGAGCTCGCAGAGGCAAACCGATAAGAAAGGACGTCATGCAGCCCAAAGCCGCACGCAACATACCCATCGAAGCCTTACGCTTGGTCGCGGTCGCCGGCATCGCGGTGTTCCACACCTTTCAGTGGACCTTCCAAGCCGTCTGCGTCGGCGCCGTGGAATATGCCCCACTTGCGATGTTCCCCTATTCCGGCGTACTCGGTTTTATTAACTTGCTTGGCTGCTGGGCCAACGAGGTCTTCTTTATGATCTCGGGCTATTTTCTCATCGCTTCGGCCGCGCGTGCTTGGGACGGTGGAGCAACGTGGAAGTCGCAAATGCAACGGACGGCGCAGCGCCTTGGCAAGGTCATTATGCCCACTGCGTTTTATTGCCTCGTGGCGCTCGCGTGGTCCACGGTCGTCTCACCCATTCCCGATGTTACCCTCAATACGCACTACTGGTACACGCTAGGCCTTGAGTTTATCTGGGTCTATGCCGCCACGGTCTTCATGGCGCCATGGTTTGGACTGGCTAAGAGTCGACTCCCCCAGAAAACCTACAAGACGACGGTCATCGCCGTTGGCATCCTCGCATTTGTTGTTAACGGGTATTTAGCCGCTATGAGTGCGACAAGCGCCGGCGAGTTTTCTTGGCTGCAGAAGCTCATGAGCGCTACCACGTACGTAGTCGCGTTTTTGATCGGCGGACTGCTCCGCGACGTAACCGGCGCCATGGATTCGGACAAGGCGGGCGCCTTGGGCACGCGGTCGCTCGCAGCGGTTTTGGTGCTCGCCACCATCCTGGAAGGAGCACTCTCCTTCACCGGCAACCTCACGGCGATGGCAGTCCTCTCCTACAAATCAACCTCGTTGATCTCGTTTGCCCTCGCTGCCGCCTCTCTGCTCTTTGCGGCGACCCGGCGCAGTGCCTCAGGCAATCCACGGACCGCAGGTGTCATCGTCACCTTATCGACCGCCACGCTTGGTTTCTATGTGATGCAGTCGCTCACCAGTAGCCTGTGGCGTCCCGTCTTCAATACGTTGCTCGCAAACATACTGATCAGCCAAAACAGCCCGGCAGCTATATGTATCGTCACAGGCACCGTCATTAGCATCGTCTTTGCCCTGACGCTTCTCATCATCGATGCTGCTAGAAGCCTTATCGCTCGCAAGCTCAAGCGGCAATAGGCACGCTACTGCCAGACGCGGCAACCACCACACCCGTGACAGGTTCCTGCGTTTTATTCAAAGCTTGCCGCCAAGGTGCGCCGAGCCTTTACAATAGGACAGTCCCAAGGACGTATTCGATAGCTTCCGCGCTGCACTCGCCCGCCGCGCGTGAAAGGATATATTGCCCCATGCCTTCAACCCTTCCCGCTCCCATCGATAAGCTCGCCATTGTCGTCGTTACGTACAAGCGCCAGGAACTCCTGGCCAACTTGTTCGACTCCATGACCGAGCTAACGGCAGCGCCCTGGCGCATCGTGATTGTCGATAACGAGAATTCGCGCGAGACCGAGGCCATGTGCGCCGCATTTAACGAGCGCCTGGCCAACCTGTGGGGCATCGACACCGAGCAGCCCGACGCGCAGGGCGGCACCGACCGTGTCATCTACGCCCCGCAGCTCGAAAACGGCGGCGGTGCGGGCGGCTTCTCCGCCGGCACTAAATGCGCCTACGACTTGGGGGCCCAGTGGTTCTGGGTCATGGACGACGACGTGCTCGTCATCCCCGAAGGCATCGAGCGTCTTGCCAAGTGGACCGACCGCTACGATGTCATCCAGGGTTCGCGCCTGGACTTTGACGGCGGCGCCTTCTTTTGGCAGTACCAACTGATCCTTTCGCTCGGCATTCCTAACCCCATCGCCAAGTGGGATCTGGGCCCCGAGGGCTACCGCACTATGAACCAGCTGTGCTTTGAGGGCGGAATGTTCTCGCGCCGCGTGGTCGACAAGATTGGCCTGCCCGACGCGCGCTTCTTTATCTACGGCGACGATGCCTGCTATGGCTACGTGGCCAGCCAGCACTTCCCCGCCGCCGTTGTTGCCGACGTGGTGCTTAAGCGCGCCCGCGCCGTCTCTAACTGGGATATTGCCGGCAAGCGCCAGCTCAACTCCACGAGCGACACCAACCGCTACTACATCATGCGCAACCGCGGTTATCTGGCCCGCTACATGCAAATCTACGGCGACTATCACCCCGTGCTGTTCCGTCTGGGCAACGCCGCGACCTTCTGCAAGGAGTTCATTCGCCTGGCCGCCGTTGACAAGTGCTTTAAGACCGGTATTCCGGCGCTGCGCCGTGGCATGAAGGACGCCCGCAAGATCGTTAAGGATCCCAGCTGGAAGCCCATGCCGCCCATGAAGGCCACCAAGTAACGGAAGCCGGAAACATCTCAGCGCTTAAAGCCGCTGGCACACCGTAGCCACATGCTGCCCATCAAAACCGAACCCCCAGCGCATGCGACCCACGCCGGGGCGCGGTACACGGATTTCGTCGATGTCGCCGCGCTCTATGTCGAGTAGCGACTGCACGGCCAGCAATTCCAGGCCCAGCGCATCCACATCGGGGTCATACATCAAGTTAATCGTTATCAGCGGGCGCTCGTCCAGCATGCCAATCGTATCTGCTACGTCGAACACAGCACCCGTAGGGAAAACCTGGATGTCCCAGCGATCCGCGCCACACTTTCGCCTCGAGGCAGGGTTGGCATAGCCCGGCAAGCCAAAGCAGAGCCCCTGCAAGAGCAGATGATATGGCAGCGGCGCATCTGGGTCGGTCGCACCGATTCCCGCTTCTCCCAGGATGCGGCTTAGCGCCCGCCTCACCGTATCCTCGTCCCCACGGCACAACCCGTCGCGAAACGCATCGACGTCTCGAATGTCTTCGGCAGCACACTCAAACCACTCAATAATCACTAGACGCAAGGCCTGGCGAAGCTCGTTATTGGGCAATCGCAAAGCACGGAGGCGATCGTCATGCTCTGGCTTCTCAGTCATATCCGTCGTGAGAAAACCGGACAGATACAGCGCTGTCCACATGCCATCGTCAGGCGAGACATCTGGCTCTGCAGTGCCCAAACAAAGCGGGACCTCAGCGCACCCATGGGCCTCGAGCAAATCAAACAAGACCGAAAGGCGGTCGAGATTCCACCCGGCAACTACCCTACTCAGGCAATCCGCATACCCATACAGATCGGCGCGCACAGGCGCCGTGCAGCCTCGGTCCAGAAAACCGATCACACGCGCTGGACTCGAGCAATAGGCCCTACCAAACCGATATCCCTCGAGCCATTCACGCGCATCATCCAGGTATTCCCCGCACCCAGCATGATTCAACAGAGCCTGGACCTCGGCATCCGAAAAGCCGAAACAACGGTCACACCACGCCGACAGCGGCGTCGCCAGACAATACGAGCAGCCATGCAAAGAAAGCGCCGCTTCGGCAGGGCCGGGACACTCCCCCATCAGACACGTCAGCCGCAACGAGTCGCGCGCAGTGGCAATGGCGTCAAACAGCACACGGTCAAGTAGTTCTGCCGGATCGGCGTCGGAAGCGTCCCTCGCGCTCGCACGGCGAGACCACGCCGCATCGTACCCATCAACGAGCAATACAACCTGCCCATCGCAGGCCATCTCCAGCAGCTCAATGAGCACACCGAGCACCGAGTCAACCTCATCCTCACTCGCCGCGCCACGCGCAACGCGTTCGATGTGACGTACCTTGTCTCGAGCTAAATCCGGAGCCTCCAAAAGCACCAGCAGGCGAGCGCACTCGTCCGAAAGAGCATCGCGCACGACGTCGGCAACATCGGTGCCACGCCTCGCAGCGCCAGAAAAGTCCAGCGATATCACCGGATAGCAAGCGTACTCATCCCGATAGCGCCCGCCGTCCGCATCCCAAATCTGAGCATCGGCAAACAAAAGCTGACCAGCGCGACCGACCGCTGGACGCTCCAGAAAAGCCCTGAGCATCGACAGGTTCATGCTCTTGCCAAAACCCTCGGGTCGACAGCACACCACAACGGACGCGTCGCAGTCCAACACATCAGCAATAAACATGGTCTTGTCGACCAGCGTGCAGCAACCAAGAGCCTCCGCATAGTCGTGCATGCCAATGGGCAAAGCCGCATCGTCGGCACAGCCGATCAAACGCACGCCAAAGCCGGCAGTACAACCATTATTTGCCTGTTCAGACACCAAAACGTTCCCCCTAAATCGCAACACGATACCAATTGTAATGACCGCCTCGCGCGTACCGATGTCGCCGCGCGATCATATCGGGCAACGGTAGCAACAAGAGGCGTGAGGGGGCACAACTAATCGTTGCACAACAAAACGGGGCCCGATGCATTCGCACTGGACCCCGTCCCGACTCTTTAATTATCAAGCAACCGAGAGGCTACTCCTCCGAGCCATCCTCCCCAGAAGCCTTCTTCTGCTGATCGAGCTTATGCTTACCGCTCACGATGGACGTAGCGCCCAGCGTGGCCAAGCTCGCGCTGGCAAGGCTCGCCATCACAATCAGATCGCCCGTCTTGGGCATATTACCGCCCGAGGACTTGGTAGTTGTAGTCGTCGTGGTCGTGGTGGTCGCCGTTTTGGAGTCATTTTGCTCGTGGACCTGGTTGTCAGCTCCGCTCTCGTCGTCTTCGGACTGTTTCTTTTCGCCCTCGGTCTTGCTCTCGTCCTTCTTCTGAGCGGATTTGTCGTCCTTCTCCTCAGAGCTAGAACCCTTATCGGATTCGGTCTTCTCGGAAGCCTTGTCCTTGGAGTCGTCCCCTGCGGCCTCGGTCTTTTCCGTGGAAACCTGATCAGAGTTGTCCTTGTTCTGGGCCGAGCCGTTATTGACGCCGGCCATCAGCGAAGAACCCAGCGTAGAACCAAGCTGCTCGGAGAAAGAAGGCTTCTTGTCCGGCGAAGCAACGGGAGCGTCCGGCGCCTTATTCGAGTCATCCTTGGAAGCATCGGAATCAGGGGTCGTGTCAGAGCCGGAGCCGTTGTTAGAGCCGGTGTCAACGGACGAATCGCTCGAGCCGGTAGATGAGTTAGAGGTGTCAGCGCCGGTCGAACCAGAAGCGTCGCTGTCCGTATTGCCGGCAGAGCTTGAAGGCGAATCGCCCGCAGCAGAGCCGTTCGAATCGGAGCCGTTCGAGGTAGAGCCGTCGTTGGTAGTGCCACTAGCAGAGCCATTACCGTCAGCATCGGTCGAGGGCGCATCCATCCTGTCATCGTTGGCATCGTCACTCGAGTCGTCATTTGAATCAGGTGTCGGCGAGGGCGCCGGCGCAGGCTCGGGCTGCACGGGCGTCGCAGCGGCCGCCTCGTCCTCGGCGATATAAGCCAAGCAGTCCTTCAGCTCATTCTTATAACGATTCTTCCAGCCCTCATGATACTGGGGCTGACTTGAAAACTTGGTGGCGACATTGTTGACCACGCTATTGGAGAGCGCCGTCACAAACTCGCGGTCGGACATATCGTTGGAAAGATTCGCCCAGCGGAAAAAGTCCCTGCATCCACCGGTGCCGCACATGTTGGTGATGCTCCACACCATGCCCTTGACGCAGTCGGCGCGCCCGGAGATGTCAATGCCCAAGCCGCTTTTGAGCCACGCCTCGGTCACCGCATAGTACGAGTTGTACGCATACGCATCTTGAAGTGCTGAGAACTCAACAGGATCGGTGTTGTACGCACCTTGGAAGGCATCCTGAGCGATATGGCCCAACTCGGTGAGCTGGCCGTTTTCATACATGGCATTGCTCGCGTTGGAAATCTCGTTGCCGCGATCAATCGCATCCTTGAGCATGCCGTACTTGGCAGAATCGTAGTTGTAAACCTGCTTCATAAACGGAATGAGCGACCAACGACGGTCGAACTGGTAATAGCCCAGCGCGTTGTAGCCGTCACCATACGAAAAGCCCTGGTTATAGTTGCCATGGCTCTCATATTTGGTGAAGTACTTCATCTCGGGAGTCACGTTGACAAACGAGACACCCTGAACCGACCTCAACACGCCCGAGAAGGACTGTTGGGTGTAAAGGCCCTTATCGATATCGGTGGCATCCGAGGCAATGCCCGGCGTGGGCTCCTCGGCAGCGGCGGGTGCCGGCGCGGAAACGGCGCCAAACGAAAGCGCCAGCGTCAGGCCCGCGACAATCGCAGAATGCTTGGGCTGCATAAGATCCTCCCTGCATTGGTGTAGTTAAAGTGCAGTTTGCAAAGATAGAATCAGTATTGCAGCTCATCCGTTGTTGCACAACAACCCCTCGGTAAACGGCAACAACCCTCCGCGAAATCTTAAGGAATTAGACAAACTGGTCGTCGGGCGCCAACAGAAGCTCGCCGTAACGTTTCGTCAGCCCGTCTCTCAACTGACAGAAAGCGGGAATATAGACGTTCAAGATGCGCTGAATCAAATCTTGAGCGAGCTTGTTGTCGTAGATATGGACGTTCGTATTGCGGTCTCTGAGCATATCCAGCCAGGCTGCCTCATCAATAAAGTCGTAGAATCGGTAGGACTCCTTCAAGATGGCACGAGGAGACCCCGACGCGGCAAGCGTGGCACCCTCATACTCGAGCAGACGCTTAAGGAGCTTCCAGCTCAGTTCAAATTGAAGATTGAACTTATTAATCAATCCACTCTGAACAAAATCATTGTTGAGATCCTGATTGGGCGCATCCTCAAGATTCGCCAAGGCGCTGGCAAAGTTCTCATATTTTTTCATACAGAATCACACCATCCCTGGCAATTTCATCGAGCAATTGCTGCGATAAGGACTCATCGAGATTGACGACATCTACATCTAAAAGAGTATCAAGACGCTCCTCGATCAAATATGACAACCGGCCGAAATCCCGGCAACCTGCTACGGCGATGTCAATATCGCTCTTAGGCAAGTTGTCACCTCGAGCGCGGGAACCAAACAGCACAACCTTCTCGGCGTCACATTCCCGAGCAAAAACTTCAATTTGCTTATACACCTTGTCGAGAGATGCCATTTGCACCCCTACAGCTTAATATCGAAGTTGATTTCGGGGACGGCGGCCAAGTCAGCCAGCGTTACACCGTCGACATAGTTCTCGATGACCTCGTCCAGACCACGCCAGAACTTGACGGTGGAACACAGGTCACTGCGGGCGCAGCTGTTGTCGATGCCATCGCACGCCACTGGAGCCGTGCTGCCCTCGACGGCGCGCAGGATGTCGCCGGCACGCACCTCGGCTGGATCCTTGGCCATCATGTAGCCGCCGCCCTTGCCGCGTACGCTCTTAAGCAGGCCCGCCTTCATGAGCGGACGAACCAGCTGCTCCAAATACTTTTGTGAAATATGCTCGCGGTCAGCGACCTCGCGAAGGGCAATCTTGCCCTCGGCGTCACCAAGCGCTGCGATATAGATCATCAGACGGAGGGCATAGCGGCCCTTAGAAGAAATGAGCATACCTACCCTCTCATCGTAGCCGAGACAAAATACCAGGCTTGTTTGTCCCAAATCTTATGCACGCGGGGCAAACAAGCCTGATTATTATGTCCCACATCTAAAAAGTCGAGTGGATTAGTCGGGTTTTCCCTTGACTAACGCCGAACCCATAGTAACTTTATTCCGAGAAGATTCCTAGGGTTTAGTACACCTATGAGTACACCATATACAGAGAGGGACAGCATGAGCGCAAATCCGCTGCTTTCCATCGAAGGTCTGACCGCCTCCGTGGACGAGAAGACCATCCTCCACAACGTCAACCTCAACGTCGCCGCCGGCGAGACCCACGTGCTGATGGGACCCAACGGCGCCGGCAAGTCCACCCTCGGCCACCTGGTCATGGGTGACCCCGTCTACACGGTCAACGACGGCCGCATCGTCTTTGACGGCCAGGACATCACCGAGCTCACCACCGACAAGCGCTCGCGCGCCGGCCTGTTCCTGAGCTTCCAGGCCCCGGTCGAGATTCCGGGCGTGCCGCTGTCGAGCTTTTTGCGCGCCAGCATCGCCGGCCGCCCCGGCCTGGAGATGAAGGGCAAGGAGTTCCGCCGCCGCGTGAAGGAGCTCGCGGCCGAGCTCAACATGGATACCGCCTACCTCAACCGCGAGCTGGGCGTGGGCTTCTCGGGCGGCGAGAAGAAGAAGGTCGAGATGCTCCAGCTTCTGCTGCTGCAGCCCAAGCTCGCCATCCTGGACGAAACCGACTCCGGCCTGGACGTCGATGCCCTGTCCACCGTCAGCCACGGCATGGACGCCTACCGCAAGAGCTGCGACGGCTCCATGCTTATCATCACGCACAACACGCGCATCCTGGAGCACCTGGATGTCGACCGCGTCCACGTTATGGTCAAGGGCCACATCGTACGCGAGGACGACGCCTCGCTCATTCCCTGGATCGACAAGAACGGTTTTGAGACCTTCGAGCGCGAGGCCGCCGAGCAGCGCGCCCAGGCCGAAGCCGCCGCTGCCGAGCAGCAGGCGTAAAGGGGCGACGCAATGACCAAGAACCGCACCGAGGTCGCGGACATCGACCGCAGCCTCTACGACTTCACCTATGGCGAGGAGGGATTCGAGCGCCTCGACGCCGGCATCACGCCCGACATCGTGCGCGAGATCAGCGCCAAGAAGGACGAGCCGCAGTGGATGCTCGACCTGCGCCTCAAGTCCCTCGAGATTTTCAACCGCTTCCCGGATCCGACGTGGGGCCCCTCCATCGAGGGCTTGGACATGGACAACATCGTCACCTACGTCAAGCCCAACACCGACCAAAAACACGACTGGGAGTCGGTGCCCGACGACATCAAGAACACCTTTGAGCGCCTGGGCATCCCCGAGGCCGAGCGCAGCTACCTGGCAGGCGTCGGCGCGCAGTACGACTCCGAGCTGGTCTACCACAACATGCAGGACACCGCGTCCAAGATGGGCATCGTCTACTCCGGCATCGAGGAGGCCCTGCACGACCCGCAGTGGGAACCGCTCATCCACGAGAAGTTTATGACGCTCATCCCGCCCACCGACCACAAGTTTGCGGCCCTGCACGGCGCCGTATGGTCGGGCGGCTCGTTTGTCTACGTGCCCAAGGGCACCAAGCTCGACTTCCCGCTGCAGAGCTACTTCCGTCTTAACGCCAAGGGCGCCGGCCAGTTTGAGCACACGCTCATCATCGTCGAGGACGACGCCGACCTGCACTTTATCGAGGGTTGCTCCGCGCCCAAGTACAACGTAGCCAACCTCCACGCCGGCGCCGTCGAGCTCTTTGTGGGCAAACGCGCACACCTGCGCTACTCGACCATCGAGAACTGGTCCAAGAACATGTACAACCTCAACACCAAGCGTGCACGCGTGGACGAGGACGGCGACATCGAGTGGATCAGTGGCTCCTTCGGCAGCCACGTGGGCTACCTCTATCCCATGAGCGTGCTCAACGGCCGCCGCGCCCGTTCGAGCTTTACCGGCATCACCTTTGCCGGCGCCGGCCAGAACCTCGATACCGGCTGCAAGGTCGTACTCAACGCGCCCGAGACCTCGGCGACCGTCGAGACCAAGGGCATCTCCAAGAGCGGCGGCATCCAGACCTTCCGCAGCTCTATCGTGGCCACGCCCAAGGCCGAGGGCTCCAAGGCAACCGTGAGCTGCCAGTCGCTGATGCTCGACGACCAGAGCCGCTCCGACACTATTCCGGCCATGGACATCCGCGCCAAGAACGTCGACATCGGCCACGAGGCCACCATCGGTCGTATCGGCGACGACAAGGTGTTCTACCTGATGAGCCGCGGTATCTCGGAGGAAGAGGCCCGTACCATGATCGTCAACGGCTTTGCCAACCCGGTCTCCAAGGAGCTGCCGTTGGAGTACGCCGTCGAGATGAACAACCTGATCAAGCTCGAGATGGAAGGAGCGATCGGATAATGAAACAGACCACGAACACCGCTGCTACCACCCTTGAGCAGGTCAATGCGATGCCGGCTGCCACATGGGGCTGGCTGAAGATGAATCAGACCAAGCTCGAGCTCTCTGACGAGCTTGCCGCCGCTCCCACCGAGGCCGTTGAGGTCGAGGGCTTGGACGAGCAATTTGCTGGCGTGGCAGACGCGTTCGACGCCGCCATGGACGCCATGGCCGAGCGCTTCCCCGAGCGCCGCGCCTCCGCCCCGGGTGATGCCGCCGACCGCGCCCGCATCACGCCCGAGACCGAGCTCGACGTGCCCGCCACCTCCGTCTACCAGGCCGGTGCCATTAAGCTGGAGGAGGAGCTCTCCCCCGCTGAGGCCTTCGAGACTGGCATGGGCGAGGCTGCCTACACCTACCTGGCCGACCACGCCACCAAGCGCGTCGTCATCGATGTGCCCGCATACAAGCACGCCACGGTTACCGTGCGTGTGAGCGGTGTCGATGCTGCCGCGACCATCGCCGCCATCGACGTCGTCGCCCGCCCGCAGGCAACGCTCGACCTGCAGATCGCCCTGGACTCCCCCGTTGCCGGCCAAGGCGTCGTGGGTTCCGTGCTGCGCGTGTGCGCCCACGAGTACGCCACCGTCAACGTGACCTGCACGCAGACGCTCGACGATAGCTGGATCGCGCTCGACGACACCGGCCTGTTCCTGGACGAGGGCGCGCGCGTCAACGTGCAGCACAGCGTCCTGGGTGCCGGCGCCAGCGCCACCGGCCTTGCCGGCGACCTGCTGGGCGATACCGCCAAGGTCACCATCGATACTGACTACCTGGGCGCCCGCGAGCAGGTGCGCGACTTTAACTACGAGCTGCGCCACCGCGGTCGCAAGACCGAGTGCGAGATCGACGCCAACGGCGTACTGACCGGCACGTCCAAGAAGGTCTACCGCGGCACCATCGACCTCGTGCACGGCTGCAAGGGTGCAACCGGCACCGAGCGCGAGACGGTGCTTTTGGCCAACAAGGGCGTCGACAACAAGACCGTCCCCGTCATCCTCTGCGACGAGGACGACGTTGCCGGCAACCACGGCGCTACGATCGGCCACGTCCGCGACGAGCAGCTGTTCTACCTCGCCTGCCGCGGCCTTGACCAAAACGCCGCCGAGGACCTGTTCATTCGCGCCAAGCTGGAGGACGCCGCGCTTTCCGCCACCGACGAGCGCACCCGCGCAGGCGTCGTCCGCTTGGGCAACAACCTGATCGACAACTTTGAAGAGGAGCTCGCATGATCGACACCGAGCACGTTAAATGCGATACCTGTACCGCACCGGAGCCTATGGAGCTCGACGCCAGTGACGAGGCCTCGCGCGGCTGGCCTACCGTAGATATCGAGACCAACCCCTACAAGGGCCAGTTCCCGCTGTTCCAGCAGCACCCCGAGATCGCCTTCCTCGATAGCGCCGCCACCGCGCAGCGTCCCGCCTGCGTGCTCGACGCCGAGCGCGACTTCTACCAGCGCATGAACGCCAACCCCCTGCGCGGCCTGTACTCGCTGTCCGTCGAGGCCACCGAGGCCATCGCGAAGGTGCGCCAGCAGATTGCCGACCTCATCGGCGCTTCCCAGGCCAACGAGGTCGTCTTCACCCGCAACACGAGCGAGTCGCTCAACCTGGTCGCCAAGAGCTTTGCTCCCACGGTCCTCGAGCCGGGCGACGAGGTCGTCATTACCATCATGGAGCACCACTCCAACCTAATCCCGTGGCAGCAGGTCTGCCGCGAGACCGGCGCCAAGCTCGTCTACCTCTACCCCACCAAGACCGGCCAGCTCACGACCGAGGAGGTTCTTGCCAAGGTTGGTCCCAAAACCAAGATTCTGGCCGTGGGTCAGGTCTCTAACGTGCTGGGCGTCGAGAACCCGGTCAAGAACCTCGGCAAGCTCGTGCACAAGTACGGCGGCTACCTGGTCGTCGACGGTGCGCAGTCGCTGCCGCACATGCCGGTCGATGTGGCCGACCTGGGCGCCGACTTCTTTGCCTTTAGCGCGCACAAGGCCATGGGCCCCATGGGCATCGGCGTGCTGTGGGGCAAGATGGACCTGCTGAACGCCATGCCGCCCATGCTCACCGGTGGCGAGATGATCGACTCTGTCACCGAGCAGGACGCCGTCTGGGCGCCCGTCCCCGAGAAGTTCGAGGCCGGCACGCAGGACGCCGCCGGCATCTTCGCCACGGGCGCCGCCCTTGATTACCTGGTCAACACGGTGGGTTACGAGAATATCCAGGCCCGCGAGCAGGCACTCGTCCACTATCTGATGGGCGAACTCATGCAGCTCGACTTTGTCCAGATCATCGGCTCCATCTATTGGGACAACCACCACGGCGTTGTGAGCTTTAACGTCAAGGGCATCCATCCGCACGACGTCGCGAGCATCATGGACATGGACGGCGTCTGCATCCGCGCCGGCCACCACTGCGCGCAGCCGCTGCTCACCTGGCTGGGCGTCGAGAACCTTGCCTGCTGCCGCGCCAGCGTGGCCTTCTACAACGACAAGGCCGACATCGACAAGTTCATCGCCGGTCTGCATCACGTTTGGAGCACGTTCAATGGGTAATCTATACACCTCCACCACGTTTATGGAGCACAACTCGCACCCCGACTATAAGTACGAGATGGATGCCCCCACGCACGAGCACGACGGCATCAACCCCAGCTGCGGCGACGAGCTCACCTTGCAGCTGCGTGTCGAGAACGATGTAATCGAGGAAGCCTCGTTTACCGGGCACGGCTGCGCCATCAGCCAGGCCAGCGCCGACATCATGGCCGACCTCATCACCGGCGAGACGGTCGAGGAGGCGCGCCGCCTGGCGGGGCTCTTCCTCGCCATGATCCGCGGCGAACAGCTCTCCGAGGAAGACCTGGAAGACCTGGACGAGGCTGCCCAGCTCCAGGACATCTCGCACATGCCCGCCCGCGTCAAATGCGCCGAGCTCGCCTGGCGCACCCTCGACGGCATGCTCGAGGGGTAAACTAACCAGTAGCGTATGCCCCGAATCCAAGGTTTTTGATTGCCGAGCCGCCCGATACGGGCGGCTCTGTTTTTCCTAATGAGCGCCGGACGCACGAAGTCCGCGCGTCCGGCGCTCCGTCTGTCATTTACCACACAGCAGACGCGAACACGGGCGTTTTCCACAGCACCAAAGGCCTGCGGCAGGGCCCCGGACCCGCCAAGCAATGCGCCAAGCCCCGTTCTGCTGAGCTCCGACTCGCTTCGCGCCTGCCGCAGAAGGGTCCCATAGGATGCTGCGTGCATTTTTGCGAGTATTCAGCACGCCAAGCTGTGTGCATACGCATCGGAAGCGTTAATCAACGTCTCCAGGCGCATAAATATTGTGTTTTAGACCAGACATCGCGGTCTGACGGGACGCAGGCACATACTCCGGGGGTGCAACGGCAGGGATCAATAGCTTAGGGGCCCGTGTGTTGCAAGATTGTGGCAGTGCCGACAGCACCACGATGCTGAAAACTCCGTTTTTTGCACGGCGCAGACGGGGGTAGGCACGGGCAAACCCGGACTGAGCTGTTATTTTATGCAAGATGACGATTGTTCTATGCATATTAAGAAGTGCAGTTACCGTACCAAGCTTTTGAACGCTGGTTGCGGCGTATGGACGACCCCAGCTGCGGTGAACAGGCGACCCTACATCACGTTTCCGCCAGCCCGCATCGCCGTTCGCGCGCGGGCGCGCACGATACGAGAGACGGTACTTTTGCCAATCCCGGTATACCGCTCAATCTGACGCACTGTAAAGCCGGCATTGTTCAATCCAACAATAACGGTATCGCGCTGCGCCGGCGGTACAGTTTTAACCCCGTTGAGCGGAACCCCTAGCTCCTTCGCCAACTTGTTGGCAAAGGCGTGGCGTTCCCACTCCGTCTCTTTCATATCGCGCAGCGCCGGTTCGCCGCTGTCGGGCGTCGAAAGCGAATAGGCAGCAAAGGCCTCGGCAGAACCAAAAAGCTCAAGCACGCAAGAAGGATCGGAAAATCCCCTCGTGGCATCTGCCGCATCACTGTCGTAAGCGCGCAGATGCTCCGCAAAGCTGCTCCAGGGGTAACGCTCGATTAGGCTCATGCCCGCCTCCTGCGGATCGGCGTGAACGGAGCGAATAGCCTCCATCACCTGCCAGTCGGTATCGAGCGAGCGCCGGTCAAAACGGTTCTGGAACAGATGCCCTGTGCGCCCCGTGCGTTTATTGAACCGCCGCGCGTACGTCAAAAGCAGCCGGTGCATCGCCGCGCTCATCGCGTCCTCGTAATCTGCAAGCACCAGACGCACGTGATTGCCCATAAGGCACCAGGCGATAACCGTCACGCCCGCCTTGCGGCAGCACTCACGCATCAGCTCCAAGAACTCCCACCGGTCTTCATCGCCCTCAAAGATGAGCTGCTTGCCCGTACCGCGGGCACAGACATGGTAAAAGCCGGTAACCGTTCTCCAAACGCGCTGCATGGCGCTCCCTTCGCCGGGATCTGCTTGCCATCCAATACAGCACGATTGAAGCGTGCCATCAAAACATTCACGCAAAACAATTCGCTCGCGCGGCCAAAGGCAGTAAACAGGCGGCGAACGGCACCGTTGCAACAGGTCAACCCCCGCAACGCTTACAAGAGCTGCCCAAAAGCTTGCCAAAGACGGACCCCCTCTACGGAAGTTCGCGACCACAGAACATAGAGTTAAACCGTTTCAATTAAAACTTCCGGACTTCTCGCTACGAAAACTGAGCCGTTCGCCGAATATTCCGTGCATTTCGCGGTATTATAGGGGCTGCATGTCATGTCCCTTTCGAAGGGTCGCCCGGCAATCGCCAGCCACGGCCCCCAGACGGGACGCCAACACGATAGAGAGGAGAGGCATGCAGTACTCACAGGAAGTGGAGAACATGTGCCCCGTTGCCAAGGGTGCATACCACGGCCCCGCACCCATCCCCGAGGAGGGCAAGTGGGTCCAGGCTAAGGAGATTTCCGACATCTCCGGTCTTACGCACGGTGTGGGTTGGTGCGCACCTCAGCAGGGCGCCTGCAAGCTCACGCTGAACGTCAAGGACGGCATCATCGAGGAGGCCCTCGTTGAGACCATCGGCTGCTCGGGCATGACCCACTCTGCCGCCATGGCTTCCGAGATCCTTCCCGGTAAGACCATCCTCGAGGCCCTCAACACCGACCTCGTCTGCGACGCCATCAACGTTGCTATGCGCGAGATCTTCCTGCAGATCGTTTACGGCCGCAGCCAGACCGCGTTCTCCGAGGGCGGCCTGCCCGTGGGCGCCTCCCTCGACGACCTCGGCAAGGGCCTTCGCTCTCAGGTCGGCACCATGTTCGGCACCAAGGCCAAGGGCGCTCGTTACCTCGAGCTCGCTCAGGGCTACGTCACCCGCATGGCTCTCAACGACAAGAACGAGATCATCGCGTTCGAGTTCCTGAACCTCGGCAAGTTCACCGACGCCGTCAAGGCCGGCAAGACCCCCGAGGAGGCCATCGCTGGCGCTATGGGCCACTATGGTCAGTGGGAGAACGCTGCCAAGTACATCGACCCGCGCACCGACGAGGAGACTCACTCCGTCGCCAGCGTGTTCCCGGTTCACGAGTAGAAAGGGAGGGAAATAACTATGACTGTTACGTTCGAAGGTTACGAGCGCCGCGCTGACAAGATCAACAAGTGCCTCGCCGACAACGGCATCGCCTCCCTCGAGGAAGCTCTGCAGATCTGCACCGACAAGGGCTTCGACCCGCGTGAGATCGTCAACAACACCCAGTCCATCGCCTTCCAGAACGCCGAGTGGGCCTACACCCTCGGTTGCGCTCTCGCTGTCAAGCGTGGCGCCAAGTCTGCTTCTGAGGCTGCCGCCATCATCGGCGAGGGCATCCAGGCCTTCACCGTTCCCGGCTCCGTCGCCGAGGACCGCAAGGTCGGTCTGGGCCACGGCAACCTGGGCGCTATGCTGCTCTCCGACGACACCGAGTGCTTCGCCTTCCTGGCCGGTCACGAGTCCTTCGCTGCCGCTGAGGGTGCTATCGGCCTGGCTCTGAACGCCAACAAGGCTCGCAAGAAGCCGCTGCGCGTCATCCTCAACGGTCTGGGCAAGGACGCTGCTCAGATCATCGCCCGCATCAACGGCTTCACCTACGTGAAGACCCAGTTCGACTACTTCACGGGCGAGCTCAAGGTCGTCGAGACCATCCCCTACTCCGATGGTCCCCGCGCCGCCGTCAACTGCTACGGCGCCGACGACGTCCGCGAGGGCGTTGCCATCATGTGGCACGAGAACGTCGACATCTCGATCACCGGTAACTCCACCAACCCCACGCGCTTCCAGCACCCCGTCGCTGGCACCTACAAGAAGGAGCGCCTCGAGGCTGGCAAGAAGTACTTCTCCGTCGCTTCTGGTGGCGGCACTGGCCGTACCCTGCACCCGGACAACATGGGCGCCGGCCCTGCCTCTTACGGCATGACCGACACCATGGGCCGTATGCACTCCGACGCCCAGTTCGCCGGTTCTTCCTCCGTGCCTGCGCACGTCGACATGATGGGTCTCATCGGCATGGGCAACAACCCCATGGTCGGTGCCACCGTCGCCTGCGCTGTCGCCGTCGAGGAGGCCCTCAAGGCCTAATCGCGCCCGCGCGATGCTCATATAGTTGAGCTTTGGAGCCGCTACCTTTCGAGGTAGCGGCTCTTTTTGTTTGCGCTGGCGCAGGGTAGCTAATGCCGATATATCAGCTGGGGCGAAATGCAAGATGTGATGAGATGGAGCGTCAGAGCGTCCATGACGCCCACCTGCCATATTTGCCCTTTACCGATTTGCCGGGTCTTTGCGGCCCCATTGCCGATCACCCGTGCGACAATGCGCCGGACGAGAAAGGAATCCGATGGAATCGACTGATGTACTGGTAATTGGATCTGGCATTGCGGGCCTTTGTGCCGCCATCGAAGCGGCACGCACGGGTGCAACCGTCACTGTGGCAAGCGCCGGCAAGACCATGAGTGGATCGAGCTTTTTCCCGGGTACCTGGGGCCTCGGCCTCATCGGTCCCGTCGACGAAGACGACGAGCAGGACCTCATCGACACCATCCTGGCCGTCGGCGGCGGCGTTGCCGACCCCGAACTCGTCCAAACGTTCGTCCATGGCATTCCCCAAGCGATTGACTGGCTCGAGCAAGACCTGGGCGTTGAGCTCCAGCGTCCGCAAAGCGCCAAGAGTGCTCAACAAAAGCAATTTATCCCCTGCTTTGACCACAAGACGCGCATGTGGCGCGGCCTCACCCGCAAGCCCCTTGAGGACGCTCTGACGACCTGGATCGAGTCGCTCGGCATTCGCCTGCTCCCCCGCCATGAGCTTATCGACCTTGTTGAGGACACGAACGGCAGAATAACCGGAACCGTACTCTACGACCTTACTGAAAATCGAATCGTGCCCTTTGCTGCCAAGGCCACGATCATCGCAGCCGGTGGCACAGGCGGCCTGTTCGAGCGCAGCCTTACGTCGGCTGATGTGCTCAGCTCCTCGCAGGCCATCGCACTGGCGCACGGCGCAACACTTACTAATATAGAGTTCATGCAGATGATGCCCGGCTTCATCGAGCCCAGGCGTAACTTGGTCTTCAACGAGAAAACCTGGCGCTACGTGCATGTAGACCAGCCGGTAGATATTGCCGACGACAAGCTGAACGACCTGCTCGAGCAGCGCTCTGGATATGGTCCCTTCACGTCACGCTTGGCCTCCCGCGCTATCGATCTCGTCATCGATCAGGCAGGTGTCGAAGGCCTGGCACTCCACTACGACTTCCCCCGCGAGGATGTCCCAGAGTTTGTGCAGACCTTTGCCACCTGGCTGCAAGACGAGCACGGCATCGCCCCGACTGACGAGATGCGCGTTGCGATGTATGCCCACGCCGCTAACGGCGGCATCAAGATCGATAAGACCGCGCACACGGGCGTTGAGGGCCTCTACGCTTGCGGCGAGGCGACAGGCGGCATGCACGGCGCCGACCGCATTGGTGGCTTGTCAAGCGCCAACGGCATCGTATTCGGACGTATCGCGGGCGCATCGGCAGCCCTCACAGCGCAGAAAGAGCCTGAGGCGGCCCTGAAGGCGGATATCACCCTCCCCCAGTACGGCATTGCCACAACAGATGCCGAACGCCTGACACACAGCCTTAGGCACACGATGAGCACCTTTTGCATGATCAACAGGACCGAAACAGGCCTATCCGAGGCCCTGCAACAGCTTGAAAGCCTGCAAGACGAAGCCACGGCTCTAAATAAGCCACATGCCAACGACAGCGAAATCGCTGCCCTCGCCCGCCTGCAATCGCAGATTCAACTAGCACAGGAAATGGTCAAAGCCATGCGCAAGCGAACCGAAAGTCTCGGGTCGCACTATCGAGCGAATTAAACCGGACACCTATCTAAAGCAGAACACAACCAATCGATATCCATGGGCCCCGTGAGCTCGAAGCAGCACGGGGTCCATTCGTGTCCGCACGACAGCGTATCCTTATTCTGAATACAGAGCGGGCAAAGCCCGCATAGAAAATAGACCAGCGAGGAGGAGATATGGACAGTAGAGATATCGAGAAGTGGCGTATCGAACTTGATAGCTACGCCAATGTGGAAGACGGCGTTGAGTATTGGCTCGCACGCGATTTAATGGAGCCCATGGGGTACACTCGATGGGAGAACTTCGCCGAAGTTGTTAAGAGGGCAAAAGTCTCATGCGAAACAAACAAAACTCCAGTTGATTCCCATTTTCGTGACACCACGAAAATGGTAACTGCCGGTGTCGCCGCTCGCGCGGTTAAAGACTACAAACTTACGCGCTATGCATGCTATTTAATCGCACAGAACGGAGATTCAAACAAGCCAGAGATCGCGCTCGCCCAGGCATACTTTGCCGTGCAGACGCGCCGCCAAGAGCTCATAGAGCAGCGCTTCGCAGAGATTCAGCGCTTGCAGGCGCGTCACTCGCTATCCGATTCAGAGAAACAGCTCTCGGGTATTGCGTTCAAACGCGGCGTGGACTCCAAAGGATTCGCGATCATCAAGTCGAAGGGCGATGAGGCGTTATTCGGCGGCAGAAGCACGGCGGAAATGAAGCAGCAGCTCGGCGTACCCAAGAGAGCGGCATTGGCGGACAGGTTAGCCGATGTCCTCATCAAAGCAAAGGACCTTACGAACTCGATGACGGCCTTCAACGCCGAGGAACACGACCTGTACGGCCTGGACCAGATCAAGCAAGAGCACGTCGAGAACAACACAAGCGTGCGTGGCAGCCTCATCGACCGCGGAATTGTCCCCGAGAACCTACCGCCTGCCGAGGATACAAAAAAGCTCGAGCGTCGCGTGAAGACAGACGAGAAGAAACTCAAGGAGGGTACTGACGGTTTTACCGATCCCCAGGGTAGGCTCGATCTGTGAAAGCGGCTGTGCCCTTTCGGGTCCGACCCCATGCGAGGTCAACAAAAAACGACCAGCCTGAGCCAGTCGCTTTAACAATCTTTGGGTGGGCCGTCAGGGGGTCAGCCTGCTGCGCAGGCGGTCACTGCGGCGCTTCGCGCCTTGCGCGCTGCGCTGGCAAATGATTACGCATTTCCTCAGCTCCGCGCCCCGACGGGTTCGACCCCGTGCGAGGTCAACAAAAAAGCGACCAGCCTAAGCCAGTCGCTTTAACGATCTTTGGGTGGGCCGTCAGGGGGTCGAACCCTGGACCTTGGGATTAAGAGTCCCCTGCTCTACCAACTGAGCTAACGACCCAAAGCTAAAGTCCGTTATGGCGGACTTTAGAGGAGATATCGTGTGGTGGGCCGTCAGGGGTTCGAACCCTGGACCTTGGGATTAAGAGTCCCCTGCTCTACCAACTGAGCTAACGACCCGATATCAACACGAAGCAAGAACTGGGGTGGGTAAAGGGACTCGAACCCTCGACCTACGGGACCACAACCCGTCGCTCTAGCCAACTGAGCTACACCCACCGTGTCCTGTGCGCTTCGCGCTCGACTATTATTGCAAGGAACGCCACGCGATGCAAGCCCCAATTTTCAAGAATTTTGAAAAGAGTTTTTCGAGCGCGTTTCGAGCAATTCCCACCGGTTCCATAGGAGTAAACTTGCCCCACTGCAAATCCTCGAAAGGACCGGCATGAAAGAACTCTCCAACCGCACGGCAACATTTACCGATTCGGTCATCCGCCGCATGATACGCATCTCCAATAAGTACGATGCCGTCAATCTCTCGCAGGGCTTCCCCGACTTCGATCCTCCGGCGCAGCTGCTCAACAGCCTGAGCACCATCGCCGCCGACCCCAAGCCGCTCTACCACCAGTACTCCATTACCTGGGGCTCCCAGGCCATGCGCGAGGCGCTCGCCGCCAAACAGGAGCACTTTATGGGCATGCCGATCGACCCCAACCAGAATATCGTGGTCACCTGCGGCTCCACCGAGGCCATGATGGCCGCCATGATGACGGTTACGAACCCCGGAGACAAGGTCGTCATCTTCTCGCCGTTCTACGAGAACTACGGCACTGACACCATTCTCTCGGGTGCCGAGCCCATCTATGTGCCGCTCAACCCGCCCACATTCGACTTTGACCGCGAGGCGCTCGAGGCTGCCTTCCGCGACAACGACCCCAAGGCCATCGTCCTGTGCAACCCTTCCAACCCCTGCGGCAAGGTCTTTACGCGCGAAGAGCTCACCTTTATCGCCGACCTGTGCAAAAAGTACGACGCGTACTGCATCACCGACGAAGTCTACGAGCACATCGTCTACGCGCCCCATGAGCACGTCTACATGGCCACGCTGCCCGGCATGTTCGAGCGAACCATCAGCTGCAGCTCGCTGTCTAAGACGTACTCCATCACCGGCTGGCGTCTGGGCTACACCATCGCCCCGGCCCAGATCACCGAGCGCATCAAGAAGGTCCACGACTTTCTCACCGTGGGTGCCGCCGCTCCCCTGCAGGAAGCCGTTGTCACCGCCCTCAACTTCGACGACAGCTATTACGATGAGGTCCTCGACCTCTACACCGCCAAACGCGACCTGTTCTGCCAGGGGCTCGATAGCATCGGTCTTGAGCATAACGTGCCGCAGGGCGCCTACTACGTCATGATGGACATCTCTGAGTTTGGCTATGACAGCGACCTCGAATTCTGCGAGGACCTCGCATCCAAGGTGGGCGTGGGCGCCGTGCCCGGCTCGAGCTTCTTCCGCGAGCCCGTCAACCATCTGATTCGTTTCCACTTTGCCAAGCGGGACGAGACGCTTAACGCGGCACTGGAGAACCTCAAGTCGCTACGTGATAAAATCAAGCCGCGCGGGTAAGGACGGCCCGGCAACTAAAGCAACCAAAGAAGCCCCGCACCGCCCGCCACGTTGCGAGGCTTCTTTTTATAGCGCTTTCTTAAATGGTTTAGAGCCCTATACTTTAGTCACGGAGCAACTCGTCCCAGAGAGAGGAATACTATGGCAGAACAGCAGCTTATCGGAGCGCTCGAGGCCGGCGGCACCAAGATGGTCTGCGCCACGGGCTATGCAGACGGTACGGTCCTGGAGCGTGAGCAGATCGCGACCACGACCCCGCAGGAGACCGTTGAGGCCGTCAATGCATGGTTTGCCGACAAGGGCATCGCCGCGCTGGGCATCGGCGCCTTTGGCCCCACCGCAGTCAACCCTGCCTCGCCCCAATACGGCAAGATCCTGGAGACGCCCAAAACGGCATGGCGCTACTTTGACCTGCTGGGCACTATCCAAAACGAGCTCAATATCCCCTGCGGCTACGACACCGACGTCAACGTCGCCTGCCTGGGCGAGGTCACCTTTGGTTGCGCCCAGGGCCTCACTGACGTTGTGTATCTGACCATCGGCACCGGCGTGGGCGCCGGCGTGCTCTCGGGCGGTAAGCTCGTACACGGCATGATGCATCCCGAGGCCGGCCACATCCTGGTCACGCGCGACCCGCGCGACACCATTGGCGAGCACAGCGCCTGCCCCTTCCACGACAATTGCCTCGAGGGTCTCATCGCCGGCCCCGGCGTTAAAAAGCGCTGGGATGGCAAGAGCGCCGGAGACATGGCCGATGACCCGGAGGCCATGGACCTGCTCGCAGGCTATCTGGCACAGGCGCTCATGACCTACACGCTGTGCTACGCGCCGCAAAAGATCATCATCGGTGGCGGCGTGGCCGACCACACCCCCATCGTGCCGCTCGCGCGCAAGAAGTGCGCCGAGATGCTCAACGGTTATATCGTCACGCCCGAGGTCAACGACATCGATACCTATATTGTCAACAACAGCCTTGAGGGCAAGCAGGGCATCATGGGCTGCCTGGCCCTGGGCGCTCAGGCGCTTCAGTAACAGACGCACCCACAGGGCGTGGCGCGCCCGGCAAATCCAACCTACGGAACGACGCCACCACGCCCTATATAAGCCCTCTAATAAAAAAGGCCGCCTAGCACCAAGCATACGTCCTAGGCGGCCTTTTTGGCACATATGAGCGATCGTAGTAGATATCGGAGCACAACGCCCGTTGCCGCTCCACAGCAGTCGATCATCACATCGGTGATCATGCCGGCGCGTCCCGGCACAAAGAGCTGAATCGTCTCGTCGATCGAGGGAATCAGCAGCAGGAACACCGCCGTGGGCAGCAGCACGTCAAAGGTGCGCCGGCCCTCAAAATCAAAGGCGTGCGTTGCCAAGATGCCGAGCACCATATACTCGGTAAAATGCGCGCACTTGCGAACAACAAAGTTGGTCACCCATTCATATGGAAGTCCCACGCTGTGCAGGAAACCGCGGATAGCTTCCATGACCGTTAGGCTCAGCGAGCCCGACCCCGAGCCGGGAACCAGCGAATTGCCCCAGATCAAGAGCGCCATCAGGCAGGTCACGACCGCCCATTTTCGATTGATCTTAACCATGCAGAAGTTATGCCTCCGCGCGGAGCGGTGCGAAGCTAGCGGTACCGCCCTCGATAACGCTCAGGTAGGCACGGCCCGTACGCTTGGCGGTAGAGGACTGCAGGCGCTCGATCTCTTCCTCGAGGATCTGATTAACGCGCTCGTGACGACGGTTTTCCATAATGCCGGCGGCAATAGCCTCGGCCCGCTCGATGCTCTCGCGCGAGATACGAGCAGTATCCTCGGGGAACACAGCGCTGTGACGGCCGACATAGGCGGGGGCAGCAGACTGAGGGGCAGCGACGTGAGCGGGGGCTGCAACAGGAGCGGGCTCGTCAATCTCATCCAGAATCGCGGTGGCGGCGGCCCACATGTCCTCGTGGCCCGAGTAATCGGCCATGGGAACATCAACCTCGAGCGAGGCATCCGGAAGGTCGCCGGTGTCGATGCGATCTTGGGCATCAATCGATGCGGTGATGGCTGCAGGCTCATCGAGGTCATCGAGATCGATGTCCGCGGCACCGGAGATGATAGGCATGCTGGCGAGGTTTGCATTGTACGGCGCAGCCTCAGCCGCCTGCTGCTGGGCAGGAGCGCCCCACAGCGAGCTTTCGGCGGCACGGCGGGCGGCAACGGCCTCCTCGTCCGCGGCCATGGCTTCATCAACGTACGAATTGTCGGCAGAAGCGTTCGCGTCCGCCGAGGTAGCGCTGTAGGCGTTATTGGCTGCCGCGTTGGCGACGAGTGCCACGAAAGCCGCCGTGCTGCCCGCAGGGGCGGCCTGGGAGCCAGACACGGCGCGTGCCGCGGCGGCGATGTCGTCGCGATTGAAGGAGCCGGTCTGCCCGCCGTTGGTGAGCTCGTCGATGGCGACTTGATAGACGTCGCGCGAGTGTGCAGGGTCGCAGCTCACCGGCGAATCGTCGTCAAGCATACTGTCGATCATGGACCAAGCCTCGTCCTCGTCCATAGCATCTGCGGCTCGAGCGATGGTAGGGACACCATCATCGGCATGACGGCGCTGGAACGCACCAGTCAGGCCGGAAAGGAATGCCGAGGTAGACTGCTCCGCCTGAGCCTGAGAATCAGAAGCCGCAGCGTAAGGAGTCGCATCCTGCTGCTGAGCTGAAATCGAGGCGGTCTTGAACTCGCTTTGATGCTGATTGAGATTGGCGGCACCGCCCATGGCATCGGGCTGGAACAGACGCTCTTCACGCTGCGCACGATACTCGGAGATACCCAGCGAGGCGGCATAGATGCCCACGCCCGCCACCGCGCCCACGGCGAAGGGAACCGCACCCGCCACGACCGTCTCGTTCACAGACGAAAACGGCAGCGTCGCGGCATACATAACCACGGGAGCGGCAAGGCCGATCCCGCACGAAAGTCCGGCAAGGACTGCTCGTTGTGTTGCATCAGAAGAAGCCATGAGCTCTCCCCATCTTCCAGCACCCAAATCGCATCATTCAGTTGGCTGCGCGAGAGAAGATGAAGCGGGGCTATGCCCCAAAGCAACGGTATATGGTTCGTTTCATCTGCGTTATCCGTCGCGAAGCTTAAAAGCTATTATGCGAAACCGCCCTGTCGATTGCAAGCGACGATGTCGGATTGAAACGGGAAACCTGCTGCTTGCCAGTCTTATGGTCAAAAATAAGCGCGGAGCGGCGATATAGAAAAGGGCCGAGGCTCAAAGCCCCGACCCTTTATTGCATTGATGACTATCGCTGCGTGTGGATGACAACCTAGAACGTCTGCTCGTAGTCGCTGTGCTTTTTGGCCGAACGCACCAGGAACTCCTGGTTGGTGTTGGTGCCCTTAAGACCCTTGATAAACGACGCAGCTGCGCGCTCGGTGTTGTTCATGCCGGCAAGAATGCGACGCAGGCCAAAGACAAACGGACGCATCTGCTCGTCAACCAACAGGTCCTCGTTACGCGTACCGGAGGCAACGGGGTCGATAGCCGGGAAGATGCGGCGGTCAGCCAGGTCGCGGTCGAGCTTGAGCTCCATGTTGCCGGTGCCCTTGAACTCCTCAAAGATGACCTCGTCCATCTTGGAGCCGGTGTCGATGAGGGCAGAGGCCAGGATGGTGAGCGAGCCACCGTTCTCGATATTGCGGGCTGCGCCCAGGAAGCGCTTGGGCGGATACAGTGCCGCCGAATCGACGCCGCCCGAAAGGATGCGGCCTGAGGCGGGCGCCGCCAAGTTGTAGGCGCGGGCAAGACGCGTGATGGAGTCGAGCACCACCACGACATCGCCGCCCAGCTCCACGATGCGCTTGGCGCGCTCGATGACGAGCTCTGCCACACGAGTGTGGTTGTCGGCGGGCATATCGAAGGTCGACGCCACAACCTCGCCCTTGATGGAACGCTGCATATCGGTAACCTCTTCGGGGCGCTCGTCGACGAGCAGGCAGATGAGGTGCACCTCGGGGTTGTTAATCGAGATAGACTGGCAGATCTTCTTGAGGATTGTGGTCTTGCCGGCCTTGGGCGGGGACACGATCAAGCCACGCTGACCCTTGCCGATCGGCGACACGATGTCGATGGCGCGACCGGTAATGGAGTCCTTGCCATGCTCCATGCGCAGCGGCTCGTTGGGATAGACCGGGGTGAGGTCACCGAACTTGGGGCGGTTGCGAATCTGCTCGGGGTCTAGACCGTTGACGGTCGTGATTTTGGCGAGGCCGGCGCGCTTGTCGCCGCCGCGCGAAGGACGAAGCGAGCCCTCGATGACGTCGCCCGTGCGCAGACGCGCGGAGCGGATGAGGTAGGCGGGCACGAAGGCGTCGTCGTTGGACTTCATGTAGCCATGGGCATGGATGATACCGGAGCTGTCCGGACGAATCTGCAGGATGCCCTTGATGTCGCGGAAGCCCTCGGCCTTCGCGGCGGTGACGTAGATCTCCTCGACGAGCTCGGCTTTCTTCTTGCCGGTCGTCTCAATCTCGAACTCCTTGGCCTTCTCGCGCAGCTCGGCGACCTTCATGGCCGCGAGCTCCTCGCGCGAAAGCGTGGGCTCGGTGGGAGCGGCATTACGCTCCTTGTTGCGCTGCTTGCGATCGCGCTGGCGGTTGCGGCGGTCGTTGTTGCGCTCGTCCTTGCGCTCGTTGCGCTCGTCGTTGCGCTTGTGCTGGCGACGGTTGGGGCGAGCGCCGTCTTCGGCCTCGGCGGGCGCGGCGCCATCGGTTGCGGCGGCATCGGCGTTAGCCGCAGTATCATCGCTGGCCTCGGCCTTGGAATCGCCCTGCAGCTCGGCCTCGGCCTGCTGCTCGGACGCCTTGGCCTTAGCGGACTTCTTACGACCGCGCTTGGGCTTCTCGGACGCAGACTGTTCGACGTCTTGGGGCTCGGCGGCATCAGTCGATGCATCGGCGGTCGTCTCGGCGGAATCCTCGGACGCACCCTTCTTGGCAGTCTTGGCCTTGGACGTGCGCTTAGCAGCAGTACGATGGCTGCGACCAGGACGGACGTCGGCGGGCTCGACATCGGCGGGAGCGGCCTCGGAAGTCGTAGCATCCTGGACGGGTGCATCGGCAGCGGTTGCAGACTCGGCGGTCGCCGCAGCATCCCGAGCGGCTGCAGCTGCGGCTGCGGCCTTCTCTGCCTCGACGAAGGCCTTGGGCTTGCGACCGCGACGGTGCGGGCGCAAAGCCGGATCGACAACGGGAACTTCGCTGGCCTCGACAGGCGCAGCGGACTCAGCAGGCGATGCGCCCTCCCCTGCCGCGGAACGAACCGAAGCCTCGGTGAGCTCGAGGGTTACCTGATCGGCAACCTGCTCGGCCTTAGCAGCCGTGCGACGGCGTGTGCGCGGTACCGGCTTCTCGGTCGGCTGGTCGGCGACAGGGGTCTCGGTGGCGGCAGGCGTCTCGGGCACAGACGGAGCTGCAAGCTCGGTCAGAGCCGCGGCCTCGCGCTCGGCAGCACGACGGCGGGCGCGCACCACCTGAGCCTCGCTAATCTGCGCCAACGCACGTGCCTGCGCGACCTCATCGGAAATCGGCGCCGAGGAGTCAGCTGCAACGGTGCGCTTGACGCGCGTCGTGCGCGTGGTACGGCGCTTGGGCTTGGTGACCTCCTCGCCGTCAGCAGCAGGCTTGGCCGTGCGGCGCGTACGCTTGGGCTTTGCCGGAGCAGCCTCCTCACCAGTTGCAGGCACGGCCTTCTCAGCCGTTGCAGGCGTAGGCGTCGAAGCAGCCTTAGGCGTCTCAGGAGCCGAGGCATGCGCGGGCGCCGCGACCTGGTCCGACGCAACCGGTGCAGCGGGAGCGGCTTGCGTCGTCGTTATTTCGTTTTCTTGCTGTTGATCAGACACAGTGTTTGCTCAACTTTCTTTTCAAGCCCTGTGATCACATGCTCCCTGCATAAACCTTCAGGGCGGCTAAACAGTCTAGTTCCGTTCAAAACGACGGACATCATTGATCTGTATCGAGATGATTGCGTCATATACGCAGCGTTAGTGTAACACAACCGCAACCACCTGCAACTTAGTCATTGGGAACGCTCTTAAACGACTAGTTAAAGGGGCACTCTTTGGTTTAACACCCACAAATCTGACTGCCTCCGCCAAAACTATGGCGGTTTACTACGATGAATCGCTCAACCGCGACCACTCCGAAACTTGTTGAACTAAAACCGCAGGTAGATGCCTTGCACTTTTTTGCGAAAAGCCGGCGTGGTTGGAATCTCTCATTTCATCGTAGTAAACCGGCATAGTTTCGTATTTCCAGCAGTTCCAAATTCGTCAATACGTCGGCGTTTGCAAAAAGCCCGACCTCCGTGTGAACTGCGCCCCAAATCTTGGACGCCCTAAATAGCGACTAGGCCGCGAGGGCCT
>JAYBVN010000017.1:0-40769 GCA_037320555.1 Collinsella sp.
CCGTCGTGGGCTCGTCGGCAATCAGGATATCGGGATCGCAGGCAAGAGCCATAGCAATCATGACGCGCTGACGCATACCGCCAGAGAACTGGTGCGGATACTCATTGACGCGCTTCTCGGGCTCGGGAATACCAACGAGGTCCAAAAGCTCGGTGGCACGCTTGAGCGCCTCCTGCTTGGAGTAGCCGCGGTGCAGACGAAGACCCTCGCCCACCTGCTTGCCGATCTTATAGACCGGGTTCAAGGAGGTCATAGGATCCTGGAAGATCATCGCGATGTCGTTACCGCGAATGTGCTGCATCTCTTCCTCGGTCATCTCGAGGATAGAACGACCGCGATAGCGAACGTCGCCGCCCTCGATCTTTCCCGGAGGCATCGAGATGAGGCCCATGATGGTCATGGCGGTCACGGACTTACCGGAGCCGGACTCACCGACGACACCCAGGGTCTCGCCGCGATCGAGCGTGTAGGACACACCGTCGACAGCGCGAACGACACCATCCTCGGTATGGAAATACATCTTAAGGTCATCGACCTCGAGCAGATGCTGGCCCTCGGGAACCGGCTGGTCCTTCAGGTCCACATAGTTCTTGTTCTTCTTCATCCTTATGCGTCCTTCATCTTGACGTCGAGGGCGTCGCGCAGACCGTCACCCAGCAGGGTGAAGGCGAGCACCGTCGAGAGAATTGCCAGACCGGGCATGATCATCATCCAGGGAGCGGTCAGAAGATACTGCTGACCGTCCTGAATCATGGAGCCCCACGAAGGCGTAGGCGGAATAACGCCCATGCCGAGGAAGGACAGAGCGGACTCGGTCAGAATGGCGCCACCAATGTTCATGGTCGCGTAGACCACGATGGAGGCGACGGAGTTCGGGAAGATGTGACGCACGACGATACGAGCATCAGATGCACCCATCGCGCGCGCTGCATCAACATAGTCGTTTTCCTTGACCGTCAAGATTGCAGAGCGGAAGACGCGCGCAATCGAAGGCCAGCCAAGAATGCCGATGGCGATAAAGACGTTCTGAAGACCACGGCCGATAACGGCGATCATGGCGACAACGAACAGCACGTACGGGAACGCCAGGAAGATGTCCGCACAGCGCATGATGATCGTATCCCAAATGCCGCCGTAGAAACCGGCCAGGGCGCCCATGACCAGGCCGATCAATGTGGAGATGGCGGTGGCCATGATACCGACAGAAAGCGAAACGCGTGCACCGTAGATAACGCGGACGAGAATGTCGCGACCGAGGGCATCGGTGCCAAACGGGTGCTCGGCACACGGAGCCAGTAGCGATGTCTCGGCCATGGTGGTCGAATCGGAAGCCGTCGGCGAACCGAGCCAGGGCTTAGCCCACAGATCTGCGGTCAGGGCAACCACAACGACGATGATGATCCAGCAGACACCGATAACGGCGAGCTTGTTCTTACGAAGACGCTTAAAAGCGTCGCCCCACAGCGTGCGGGACTTGGCGGGAGCAGATGCGACCTTGGTGGCGGTAGCCTGCTCCTGAGACTGAGAATCAGTTTCCTGCATGAGACGTACCTCCCTTAGGCCTTATCCGACGGACCGCCAAGGCGGATGCGCGGGTCGAGGAATGCATAGCTAATGTCGACGAGCAGGTTGATCACCATGACGACGACGACGATGAGCGTAACGCCGCCCATAACGATGGGCCAGTCACGCATGCTAATGGCGCGATAGACCTCATAGCCGATACCGGGCCAGTTGAAGACCGTCTCGGTCAGGATGGCGCCCGAAAGCATGCCGCCAAAGTCGACACCAATATAGGTAACGACGGGGATGAGTGCATTCTTAAGCGCATGCTTGACGATGATCGCACGATTGGAGAGACCCTTGGCCTTTGCCGTACGGATGTAATCCTGGTTCATGACGTCAAGCAGCTGCGAGCGCATAATGCGCGCAGCATAAGCGGTCGAAACCGAAGCCAGCGTAATGGTCGGAAGCACATAGTGCATCCAATCCTGATACTGAGAGCTGGAACCGCCGGCACCCGAGATCGGCATGGAGATTGCACCGCCCGTGGCGTCCTTGAGGATGACGCCAAAGAACAGCTGCAGCAACATACCGAGCCAGAAGGCCGGGACCGCAACGAGGATCGACGTGGTGAGCGTTACCAAAATATCCCAGAAGGAATAACGCTTTACCGCCGAAATGATACCCGCACCGATACCCATAATTGCCTCGAGCACGATGGCGCACGCGGCAAGTTTGACCGTATACGGATACTTCTGGGCAAAGATTTCCGTAACCGGCAGCTTGCGCTGATACGAATTGCCCAGATCGCCATGAAGCAGGCCGTTCATGTAATACAAGTAACGGTCCACGAGCGACGTTTGAACGGGGCCGCCGTTCTCGTCAAGGATCGCGTTGCCGTCATCGTCCGTCTGGACCAGGTGATAGCGAACGCGAAGCTGAAGCTCCACCTCGGGGGACAGAGCCTTGTCTCCACCGATCAGCTTGATCGGATCTCCCGGCACGATATTCTGGAGGGCGAACAGAATCAGCGTAACGCCCAAAAACACCGGGATGAACTGAAGCACACGTTTAACGATGTACTTACCCATACCACTCCCCTATCTAGGGATTAACCTAAATGGGATGCCGATCGCCAGACCGGCATCCCAAAATTACCATCAGCCAGTTTACCCCAGGTTAGGGAGAACTGTATGTTTCCCATGAGGTCTACGTAAATACTTGACCCTCACGGAAGCTGCAAACTCTTAGGCGAGCTCAGCGGTACCCAGATCGGCGTGCTTCTGCGGATCGACATAGAGGTGCTTAATGCGATCGGAGCCGGCGATGGTGTGCGTGTAGAACATAATCGGGATGACCGGGCAGTCGGCAGCGACCATTGCGTCGGCCTCCTGCATCTTAGCGACGCGCTCCTCATCGTCAACAATAGTACGAGCCTCGTCGACCTTGGCGTCGAACTCGGGGTTGTTGTAACCGGAGCGGTTGTCGCCACCGAGGGAGTCGGAGTGGAACAGCGGATACAGGAAGTTGTCCATGATCGGGTAGTCGGCAATCCAACCCAGACGACCGAACTGATAGTTAAAGTTCTGATACTGCTCGAGCAGGGCAGACCACTCAGGGGTATCGGAGACAGCGGTAACGCCAACCTTGGCGAGGTCACCGATGATGGACTCCATGATCTCCTTGTGACCGCCGTCCTGGTTGTAGGACAGGGTCACGCTAATGCCACGATCCCCGTTAGCGCCAGCGGGAGCAACCTTGTCGAGGTACTCGTTAGCCTTGTCGACATCGTAGGCGCAGAACTCCCATGCGCCCTCCTTGTAGCCATCGATGCCCGGAGGAACAATGCCGTCGGCAGGAGTACGGGTACCCTTGAAGATGGTCTTGCAGATGGCCTCACGGTTGATGGCCAGGGAGATACCCCTACGCAGGTCAGCGTTGTTGAACGGCTCGGCCGTGTTGTTGCAGGTCAGATAGTAGGTGGAAGGCTCGGCGCCGAGCAGCATGCGCTCGCCGTCACCCATGGTGTAGCCGTCCTTGGACACGCCGCGATCCTTCTTGGCGGCGTCGATCTGAGCGACGGGAACGTCGCAGACATCGAGGTTACCGGCCTGGAACTCCTTGTAGGCGGTCTCCATGTCCTTGATGACCTGGAAGTGGATGCCATCGATCTTGGCCTTGTCGCCATAGTAATCGTCGAACTTCTTGACGTTGATCTCCTGGCCATCCTCCCACTTGCCGTCCATCATGAACGGGCCGTTACCGACCGGGGCGAGGTAGAAGCTCTTGACATCGGACTCGGCGCACTCGGGAACCGGGGCCAGAGCCGGGTGAGAGGCGACGAAGGGGAAGTCGGCGTAAGAGGAAGCCAGCTTGACGACGAGGGTCTCATCGTCGGGGCAGGTAACACCGCTGAGCTCGGTAGCGTTACCGGCAAGCAGATCGTCATAGCCCTCGACCATGGAAAGGTGATAGGAGACCTCGGAAGGGCCGTACTCGGTAGCGACAGCCGACTTGGTGTTGACCAGACGCTCCCAACCGAGCTTGAAGGACTTAGAGGTAACGTCGTCACCGTTGTGGAACTTGGCCTTCTTGATCTTGAAGGTGAACTCGGTGGCGTCGTCGTTGGCCTCGAAGGACTCGCAAGCCAGCGGAACGATCTCGCCCTTCTCGGCGTCATAAGAGGTCAGAGCATCAAAGAGCTGGTACTCGACCTGAGTGCCCTGGTCCTCCTGGACATTGTAGGGGTCGATGCAGACCGGGTTGTTGATGTAGAAGTTCAGCTTCGAACCGGACTCAGAACCGGAAGCGTCGCCGCCCTTCTTGCCGCATGCGGCAAGAAAAGCCATGGAGCTCGCAGCAAGGGTACCGCCGACAAAGGCGCGACGACCCATAACGGGCTGGTGGAACATAGAATCAGCCATGCCATCCTCCTTATGAGATAGGACAAAGAAATGTTCAGTCGGACACATGTCGAGACAATCCGATCCGAACCATCAAAACGCCGCCCGTTGCTATGGCTGGTTATGCACAACGAACCAACGTTTCTCAATACAGTAGCGCATTTTATGCACGATTTGGGGCTAATTCCGGTCAACGGTCGAGAATTTCTTTAGTTGGGCGAAGTATGTGGGGATATTTTGGCTCTGTTACAAATATGTAAATCAAAACCACCCCTAAAAGGGGTGGTTTGCTCTTAGGGTATAACACTTGGATTTCCGGCACGCGTCTAAAGGCGCCGGCCCTCACGGGGTTCGGGCCGCACTGCAGATTGACCCGTGACGGGCCGGTCAAACCGGCGCTATTTACGCCCCGGCCCCCTATCGAAGGGGTCCTCGTACTCCTTGACGCTCAGCCGGTCGATCGCGATGTCGGCCTTCTCCTGCTCCCGGATGTACTTCGCAATGGTGGCCTCGTTCAGGCCGACGGTGGACACGTAGTAGCCCTCGGCCCAGAACTTCCTGTTGCCGAACTTGTACTTCATGTTCGCGTGCTTGTCGAATATCATCAGCGAGCTCTTCCCCTTCAGGTAGCCCATCACGCTCGATACGCTGTACTTCGGCGGTATCGCCAGCAGCATGTGGACGTGGTCGGGCATCAGGTGCCCCTCGATGATCTCTATCCCCTTGTACTGGCAGAGTTTCCTGAAGATCTCCCCAAGGTCGGACCTTATTTGGTTGTAGATGACTTTGCGCCTATACTTCGGCGTGAACACGACGTGGTACTTGCACATCCACTTCGTGTGCGACAGGCTGTAGGCCTTCTGGGCCATACGCCACCACCGCCCTCTCGACTCGGATTCCTTGCGGCCTGAACAATCGCAAGTGTCCGGCGAGGGGGCGGCTTTGTAAAGCCGTTTGGCCCCACCCGCATAGCGGGTGGTTTCTGATGCGGCGCGCTGCGCGCCCCGCACAGGCTAAAGCCCGTAACAAAAAGGGTCCCGCACTTGCGGAACCCTTTTCAAGTATTTATGTGGCTCGTGCTTAGTAGCCGACGATACCCTGCGGGAAGAAGAACATGCACAGGACGACACACACGGCAAAAACGACGGCCATAATTACCGTCAGGCGATCGAGGTTCTGCTCCATGACGCCCGTGGCAGAGCTGGAGTTATACAGCGAGCTAGCGATCATATCCGAAACGCCGGTGCCCTTACCAGAGTGCATCAGGACGAGAATCGTCAGCGCCACGGCAGAGACAGCCCAAACGACAAACAGAAGAATCTGAAACGGACCCATAGATAAGCTCCTTAATAGAACAATTCAAACTCCAGTACTGTACCACAACCCCCAGCACTCCCCCATCAGCCATTTGGTGACGAGGTAGAAATAGCGCAAAAAAAGAGGGTTGTCCGGTTGTGGACAACCCCCTTACTAGAAAACGGTATTTGTTTTCTATTAGGCCTCGGTGGCGAGTACGCGACCCGTCATCTCGGCGGAAGGCTCAATACCAGCCATGGTGAGCATGGTCGGAGCGATATCGGAAAGACGGCCGTCCTCGATACCGGTGAGCTGTGCCTTCTCATCAACGATGATGAACGGCACGCGGTTGGTGGTGTGAGCCGTGAACGGATGCTTGGAACCGTCGGAAGCAACGTCAAACATGTGATCGGCGTTGCCGTGATCGGCGGTAATCAGCGCAAAGCCGCCCTTAGCGAGAATCGCCGGGACAACCTTGGACAGGGCATCGTCAACAGCCTCGACGGCCTTAACGGCAGCGTCGAAGACACCGGTGTGACCAACCATGTCGCAGTTTGCGAAGTTCACGATGTAGAAATCAGCGCGATCCTCGTTGATGGCGGCGACAAGCTTCTCGGTAACCTCGGGAGCGCTCATCTCAGGTTGCAGGTCGTAGGTAGCGACCTTGGGAGAAGCGACGAGCACGCGCTCCTCGCCCTCCTTGGGCTCCTCGATGCCGCCGTTGAGGAAGAACGTCACGTGGGCGTACTTCTCGGTCTCGGCGGTGTGCAGCTGCTTCAGGCCATTGGCGGCGATAACGTCGGCCAGAACGTTCTCGGGGAACGTCTTGGGGAAGGCGACCTCGACGTCAAACGTCGGGTCGTACTCGGTCATCGTCACAAAGTGCGAAAGCTTGATCTGCTCGCGCTCAAAGCCGTCGAACTCCTTGTCCGTGAACACGCGAGTCATCTGACGAGCGCGGTCGGGACGGAAGTTGAAGAAGATGGCCGCGTCGCCCTCGTGGATGCCCTCGTTGTGGGCAGCGAAGGGCTCGACGAACTCGTCGCCGCGCGGATCCTTCTCGTAGTAGGCCTTGATACCGGCAACAGGGTCGGTATCGGCATCGGATGCGTTGACCATGACATCGTAGGCGCGCTGGATGCGCTCCCAACGGTTGTCGCGGTCCATGGCCCAATAACGGCCCGAGACGGTGGCAACGCGAGCGTCGCAACCGGTCTCCTCGGAGATCTTAGCCAGGAAGGCGCAGAACTCACTCATGTAACCGGCACCGGACTGCGGGTCAACGTCGCGACCATCCATGAAGGCGTGGACGCGAACGGTCTTGACACCGTGCTCGGCAGCCATCTTGACCAGAGCCTCGACGTGGTTCATGTGAGAATGAACACCGCCAGGACTCATAAGGCCCATGAGATGGAGAGTCTTGCCGTCAGCCTTGACATCGTCCATAGCCTTGACGAAAACCTCGTTCTTGGCGATGGAACCGTCCTTGATGGCATTGTTGATGCGCGAAAGCTCCTGGAACACGATGCGGCCGGCACCGATGTTGAGGTGACCCACCTCGGAGTTGCCCATCTGACCGTCGGGAAGGCCCACATCCTCGCCCGAAGCACCGAGCGTGGTGTGAGGATACTTCTCGTACAGGCTATCAAGGAAGGGCGTCTTAGCAGCGGCGACGGCGTTCTCGCCATCGGCCGGAGCCAGGCCACAGCCGTCCATGATGATCAGGAGTGCAGGAAGATGACGTTGTGCCATATGTCCTACTCGCCTGCCTTGACGACCATAGAAGCGAAGTCGGCAGCCTTGAGCGAAGCGCCGCCCACGAGGGCGCCGTCGACGTCGGGCTTGGCGACGAGCTCGGCGATGTTGCCGGGCTTGGCAGAGCCACCATAGAGAACGCGGATGCCGTTAGCGAGCTCCTCGCCGAACATCTCCTTGAGGGTCTCACGGATAGCGCCGCAGACCTCCTGAGCGTCCTCGGCGGTAGCGGTCTTGCCGGTGCCGATAGCCCAGATGGGCTCGTAGGCGACGACGACCTGCTTGGGGCAGGTGATCTCAAGACCAGCAAGGCCAGCCTTGACCTGGTTCACGACGTGCTCGACATAGGTGCCGGCCTCGCGGACCTCAAGGGACTCGCCGCAGCAGAAGACGGGAACAAGGCCGGCGGCAACGAGAGCCTTGGCCTTCTTGTTCTGGTCCTCGTCGGTCTCGTGGAAGTAGTCGCGACGCTCGGAGTGACCGATGATGCAGTAGGTGCAGCCAGCGGACTTGAGCATGTCGCAAGAGGACTCACCCGTGAAGGCACCCTTGGCCTCCCAGTACACGTTCTGTGCACCGAGGGCGATGGGGGCAGCCTGAATGCGGTCATGAACCGTGGTGATGTCGATGGTCGGAGGGCAGACGAGCACCTCGACGCCAGCCGGAACCTCGGGCAGAGCCTGAGCCAGCTCGTCGGCGAGCTTGGCGGCCTCGGCGACGTCGTTGTTCATCTTCCAGTTACCAGCGATAAGAAGGGTGCGATTAGGCATCGAGAAGCGCCTCCACTCCGGGCAGGGCCTTACCCTCGACGAGCTCCATGGAAGCGCCACCACCGGTGGAGATCCAGCTCATCTTGTCGGCCAGGTTGAACTTGTTGACAGCTGCGACAGAGTCACCACCGCCGATGATCGAGGTGCAGTCAGCCTCGGCGAGAGCCTCGGCGATAGCCTGGGTGCCGTGAGCAAAGTTGTCAAACTCGAAGACGCCCATGGGGCCGTTCCAGAACACGGTCTTGGCGCCCTTGACAGCCTCGGCATAGAGCTCCTCGGTCTTGGGACCGATGTCCATACCCTCACGATCGTCGGGGATAGCGTCGGAAGCAACAACCTCGGGGACAGCGTCCTCGCCAAAGTGATCGGCAACACGGTTGTCGATGGGGAGTAGGATCTTGACACCCTTCTCCTCGGCCTTCTTGAGCATCTCGCCGGCGCGCTCGACCCAGTCCTCTTCCTTGAGGGACTGACCAACGGTCAGGCCCTGAGCCAGGAAGAAGGTGTAGGCCATGCCGCCACCGATAATCAGGGTGTCAGCGGAGTCGATGAGGTGATCGAGAACACCGATCTTGGAGGAAACCTTGGAACCGCCGACGATGGCGACGAAGGGACGCTCGGGCTCGGCGAAGATGCCGGTCAGCGTGTCGACCTCCTTCTCGAGCAGGAAGCCAGCGACGGCAGGCAGGTAAGCGGCGGGGCCCACGACGGAACCCTGGGCGCGGTGAGCGGTGCCGAAGGCATCGAGAACGAAGACGTCGCCATAGGAAGCGAGCTTCTTGGCGATCTCGGGATCGTTCTTCTTCTCACGCTTGTCAAAACGGACGTTCTCGAGAACGAGGACCTTGCCCGGCTCGACGGCGGCGACAGCCTCAGCAGCCTTCTCGCCGTAGGTGTCGGCGACAAAGGCAACGTCGAGACCAGAGAGCT
The DNA here is from genome assembly GCA_037320555.1 of Collinsella sp. Lineage (GTDB taxonomy): Bacteria > Actinomycetota > Coriobacteriia > Coriobacteriales > Coriobacteriaceae > Collinsella. The sequence continues at coordinate 9,158 of JAYBVN010000017.1, forward strand.
CAGCGAGTTTCTTGGCGACGGGCTCGAGGGACAACTCGGGCTGGAAGCCGGTGCCCTCGGGACGGCCGAGGTGGCTCATGAGGATGACGCGAGCGTTGTGCTCAACGAGATAGTTGATGGTGGGCAGGGCAGCCTTGATGCGGGTGGTGTCGCCAACGACGCCATCCTTGATAGGCACGTTAAAGTCAACGCGGACGAGAACGCGCTTGCCGTCGACATCGATGTCGCGGACGGTCTTCTTGGTAAAGGCCATGTTTGCTTCTACCTTTCGTACGTGTCTGCCTCCCATTACGGCAGACGATTTCTTATAAAAAGGGCGCGACCCTAGGGTGTAAGCCCTATAAGGCCGCGCCCTTCTTTAGACGCTCAACGAGCTATTCGCTAAAAGCTAAATTAAGCAACGAACTTCTCGAAGTACTTGATGGTGCGGACCATCTGAGAGGTGTAGGAGTTCTCGTTGTCGTACCAAGAGGTGACCTGAACGAGGGTCTGGCCGTTGCCGAGGTCAGAGCACATGGTCTGAGTGGCGTCGAAGATGGAGCCGTGGGTCTCGCCGACGATGTCGCGGGAGACGATCTGGTCCTCGTTGTAGGCGAAGGTCTCGGGGATGGTCTCGGCGTAGGCCTTCATGGCAGCGTTGACCTCGTCGACGGTGACCTTCTTGTCAACGACGGCGTAGAGGTTGGTCAGCGAGCCGGTCGGCGTCGGGACGCGCTGGGCGGCACCGATGAGCTTGCCGTTGAGCTCGGGGAGAACCAGGCCGATGGCCTTGGCAGCGCCCGTGGTGTTCGGGACGATGTTCTCGGAGCAGGCGCGGGAGCGACGGAAGTTGCCCTTGCGCTGCGGGCCGTCGAGCGGCATCTGGTCGCCGGTGAAGGCATGGATGGTGGTCATGATGCCGGACACGATGGGAGCGAAGTCGTTCAGACCCTTGGCCATCGGGGCGAGGCAGTTGGTGGTGCAGGAAGCAGCGGAGATGATGTTGTCCTCAGCGGTCAGCGTCTCATGGTTGACGTTGTACACGATGGTGGGCAGATCGCTGCCGGCCGGAGCGGAGATGACGACCTTCTTGGCGCCAGCGTTGATGTGGGCCTGAGCCTTAGCCTTGCTGGTGTAGAAGCCGGTGCACTCGAGAACGACGTCGACGTCGAGGTCGCCCCAAGGCAGGTTGTTGGCGTCGGCCTCCTTGTAGATCTTGATCTCCTTGCCGTCAACGGTGATGGAATCCTCGCCAGCAACGACCTCGTGATCGCGAGCGTAGTTGCCCTGCGTGGAGTCGTACTTCAGCAGGTAAGCGAGCATATCGGGAGAGGTGAGGTCGTTGATAGCGACGATCTCGGAGCCCTCATGACCGAACATCTGACGGAAAGCCAGACGACCGATGCGACCGAAGCCGTTAATAGCAACCTTTACTGCCATTGTGTCTCCTTTCGTAAGGCCCCCGCGAGCTACAGCGCCCGCCGTTGAGGCCCACAAACTAACCACTCGCCTAATATACCTTTTTTTTGACTTGAATTTCACGAGAATGCTCGAAATTGAAAAGCAAATTTACGTTAAAACGTTTTAAAGACTAAAATAGCAGCTAAATCCGTATATAAGTCGTTACTTCAAACTACCTGTTTGCTTCAATGAGCTTTTCAAGCCGTAAAACACGATGGTAGAGGGCTGACTTCGACAAGGGAGGGTCAGCCATCTCCCCCAAATCACGCAGCGACAGATCAGGATAGCGCTCGCGCAGGTCGCAAAAGACCGCCAAGGCATCCGGAAGCGCATCGCGAAGGCCACGCTGCTCGAGCTCGTCGATAAGCGCAAGCTGATGTTGGGCAGCACCGGCGCTTCTGGTTTGGTTGGCGAGCTCGGCATTCACGCGACGGTTCACATCGTTCTTAACCAACTTGACCGCGCGCGCCTCCTCAATCTCGGCAACGCTGCGCTTGGCACCAATCAGCTTTAATAGATGCTCGATTTCCTCGGCGCTCTTAATGTACACGGCATATGACCCCCGCCGTGCATTAACACGAGCATGGACCCCAATCTGCTCCAACAGATTGCAAAGTCCCTTGGCATATTGCTCGCCCTGCACAGCGATCTCCAAATGAAAATCGCCGCGTGGATCGGCCACGAAGCCGCCCGCGATGAGCGCGCCGCGGATATAGGCAAGTCTACAGCAAGGACGGGCAACGATATGTCGGGGTACGCCGGCGACAAGTCCTCCCCTACGGTCGAGGATACCCAGCAGAACCAAGGCCTTATCCAGGTCTGGCTGATCAGGCAAGGTGATGAGGTAGTTTCGAACCTTATGCAAGACAGATTTGCGGACGGTGAACTCCGTTTTGAGCTTAAGGATACGATGCGTCAGCGTGATCATCGTGCGCGCGACGGCTCCCGTCTCAGTCGCAACGGTCAAACGATACCGCCCAGAGCCGGCAAGGGAGAGCGTACCACTCACGCGCGTGAGGGCGGCGAGCGTCGACAAGTCGCAGTATTCACATTCGGGTTCGCAGCGCGCAAGCTCGTCGCGCACCTCAGCGGTAAACGACATGCAGGCCTATGCCTTCGTGTTGGCGCGCGACAGGTCGCGGTGGGAGATGCTCACATGATACTGAGCGCCTTCCAGGTAACGGGCCGTGGCCTCGGCAATGGCAACGCTGCGATGCTGGCCGCCCGTGCAGCCGATGGCGATAGAAAGCTGCGGCTTACCCTCCGCGATATAGCCTGGCATCACCGTATCGAGCAGCTGTGTCCAAGCCTTCCAAAACTCCTGCGTCTTGGGATGGTCCAGAACAAAATCAGAGACCTTTTTATCGAGACCGGTCATCGTGCGCATCTCGGGATCGTAGAACGGATTGGGCAGGAAGCGGACGTCGATCATAATGTCCGCCTCGACGGGCATGCCGTGCTTAAAGCCAAACGAGAACACGTGGACGTCCATGAGCTGCTGGTCGGACAGCTCGGAAAATGCCATACGTAGCTTGTTGCGCAGCGCAGAGGTACGCAGACGGCTCGTGTCGATAATCATATCGGCTCGGTCGCGCACGCCCTGCAGCTGAAGGCGCTCGCGCTGAATGGCATCGGCCGTAGTCTCCCCCGGCTTGGCAATGGGATGACGGCGGCGATTTTCGCTGTAGCGACGAATCAGCACCTCGTCAGAGGCCTCGAGAAACACGATGTCACAGCTCATCTCGCGCTCCTCGAGTGCGGCAACGGCATCGAGCAGCTCATCGAACAAGCCCTGGCTGCGCAGGTCGCAGGTGACGGCAAGATGCCTGCCCACGCCCGTATTGATGCCGACGAGTTCGGCAAGCTGGGCGATCAGACGCGGAGGCAAGTTGTCGATGCAAAAGTAGCCCATGTCCTCGAACACATGCATGGCCTGCGTTCGGCCCGATCCAGACATTCCGGTGATGATGACGATATCGGGGATGCGCTCCGAGCGCTCCGCCGCATCCATGGCATCTCCCTTTTGCATGTGCGCCTCCTAAAACAAGCGCGGGACCCGGCCAGCGGATCCCGCGCGATCAATTGCCTTTATTGAGTATACCGCCCCGAGCGGATACGAGGCCTGTCTTACGCCTCAAGCGCAGCCTTGAACCAACTTGTAATACTCGTGGGATGCGTGATGGCGGTGCCGACGACAACGGCCCAGGCGCCAGCATCGATCGCGGCGCGAGCCTCCTCGGGCGTGTGCACGCGGCCCTCGCAGATGATGGGAAGACCGGGGAATTCCTCGGTCGCCTGACGCAGGAGCGGCAGATCGGGGCCATCGGCCATGGTGCAGTCGATGGCAGCGACACCGTGAGAAAGCGTGGTAGATACCAGGTCGAAGCCCATATCAACCGCACGGCGAATGTCCTCGATGGTGGCACAATCCGCCATCAGGAGCACACCCTCCTCGTGCAGCGGGCGGAAGGTATCCTCGACCGACTTGCCGTCGGGACGCGGACGATCGGTGGCGTCGATCGCCACGATATCGGCACCCGCAGCAACGCAGGCGCGAGCGTGACGCAGCGTCGGCGTGATGTAAACGCCCTCGTGCCCATCCTTCCACAGGCCGATAACGGGGACCTCACAGCGACCCTTAATGGCGGCAATGTCGGCAAGGCCCTGGCAGCGAATGGCGGCGGCGCCGCCGAGCTCGCAAGCACGAGACATTTGAGCCATGGTCTCGGGCGTACGAAGCGGCTCGCCCATATACGCCTGAACGCTCACGACGAGCTTGCCCTTCAGGGACTGGATCAAAGGATCAACGGTCATGTTCGACTCAACCTTTCTCAAAAACAGCCTTCTGAGACACCGCACCTTGACGTTCAAACCGTCGCTCGCGTACCGAAGTACGCTTCGCTCCTCTTTCACGTCAATCTGCGGCACCTCAGAAGGCGCACTTGGTAGCTATGTTTATTTCAACGACGCAAGAAGGTGTTCGGCGGCACCGATGAGCGGAGCATCGCCCTCAAGAGAACCGATGAGGATCGGCGTGTCCTGAAGCGGATCGAGCGCCTGGCTGGCATAGCCCTCGTGTACCGAATCCTTCCACGTCTGTGAACGCCAATCGGGACCTTGGTGAATCACGCCACCCGAAAGCACGATGACCTCAGGGTCCAGGATGTTAGCGAGCGAGCCCAAGCTGGCACCCAGCGCAAAGCCGGCGTCATGGATGACCTCAGTCGCCTTTGCGTCGCCCGCGCGGCACAGGTCGTTTACATCGCGACCGACCGAAGGACGGCTGGGGTCGACGCGGCCAAAGCGCTCGTCGTACATGCGACCAATGGAAGTGCCCGAAGCAACAGACTCAAGATGGCCAGAACGCCCGCAGGCGCAGGGAATGCCGGCGGCAGCCGAGCACTCGATGTGGCCCATATGACCGGCAGCACCGTGGAAGCCCTGCATCACGCGGCCGTTCTCGACATATGCGCCGCCGATGCCCGTACCGATGCCCAGACACAAGACGGAGAACTTGCCCTTGCCGACGCCCCAGTGGGCCTCGCCCAGAGCATGAGCCTGCACGTCGCCCACCACGGCAACGGGAAGACCAAGGTCCTCGCGCAGACGCGGCCCCAACTGAACGCCAGACCAGCCGGGCATGATCTCGTTGGCGTAGGCGATGGCGCCCGTCTTGGGGTCGACGACACCGGCGGCGCCAATACCGATACCGAGGACCTCGACATCGGGGTTCGCCTCGAGAGCAGCCTTGATGGACGCCTCGATGCGCTGGAAAACTGCCTCGCCGCCTTCTTGGGCCTCGGTGGGAACCTCGGCTTCAAAGACCGGATGGGGCACGCCGCCATCAGCCGGATACTCCATAATGGCAGTCGCAATCTTGGTGCCGCCGATATCGACGGAGCAAACGTACTTGTTCTCCATGTCGCTCTCCTTAGGAGATATAAACAACTACAGGAAATGCGCCGTCAGGCTAGCCGTCACAGCGCGGTAAAGGTTTTCCAGGTGCCCGAGATCGCCGAGAAGCCGTGTGGCCATTGACCTAATGGGTCATGGCCGCACGGTTGAACGGCGAGGTCGGGTGCCTGGGAAAGCTTTAAAGGAGGCCGTTGTCCTGGAGGACCTTCTTAATCGCCTCGACGTTCTCACCGGTCATGGCCTTCACCGGGCGCGGCATGGTCGGGCTGTCGAAGATGCCCATGAGGTTCATAGCGGTCTTGAAGGCGCCGACGCCACCGGCATAGCCCTGGACGCCCGAGGTGACATCCCAGATGTGGGAGATCTCATTGAGACGATCCTGCTCGGCCTTGACGGTAGCCCAGTCACCAGCCTGAGCGGCCTTCCACTGACGCACGTAGCCCTCGGGCTCAACGTTGGCGAGACCCGGGACGGAACCGTCAGCGCCGCCGAGATAGGCGCCGTCGACAACAACCTCGTGACCGGTGAGGATGCTCATCGGATGGCCGTTCTTCTCGTTCTCCTGAACGAGGTAGCGGAACGAGATGTCATCACCCGAGGAATCCTTGACGCCAGCAAGGACGCCCTCGGCGCCGAGCTTGGCAAGGAGCTTCCAGGGGAGCTTGGTGTGAACGCAGACGGGAATGTCATAGGCAAAGATGGGCAGGTCGAGCTCCTCGTGCAGGATGCGGAAGTGCTCCTCGACCTCGGTCATACCCTGCAGGGCATAGAACGGGCAGGTGGCGACGAGGGCATCGGCGCCCAGCTCCTGGGCGACCTTGCCGTGCTCAATCATGCGCTCGGTCTCGGTATCGATGATGCCGACCAGAACAGGCACACGGTGGTCGACGATACGAACGGCCTCGGCGATAATCTGGCGACGGCGCTCATCGGTGGAGAAGACGACCTCGCCCGAAGACCCCAAGAAGAACAGACCATCGACGCCGGCATCGATCATGCGGTTGATGCTGCGCTCAAAGGAGGCAACGTCGAGCTGGTGGTCTTCGGTATCGGGAACAACGACGGGAGGGATAACGCCGGTGAATTTCTGAGTTGCCACAAGAATCTCCTTAGCTGTCTGGCGAGCGGCCCTATGCCGCTCACTCTTGTTGGCAGTGTCCAGGCCGTCTAGGCCAAAGAACACGGATAGAACGTTTGGTTAAAGAAGTCGACGACTTCGTTTTCGAACGCGTTAATACGCTCATGAGCGTATTTGGCATAGATGATATGCCTCCGGTCACACTCAAGACCGTTGAATACGGCAAACTGACCCTTGGGGTCGCTCACGGTATCCATGAGCGACGTGCCCATGAGCACCGATCCGCGCACCCGAGACGACAGAGCCTCGAGGCCACCGGGAATTGGATTGGCAACCGCCGTGCAGGCAAGTCCGCGCTCGTCCAGAGCAGAAACCGCCAGCGCGACACCGCCGCCAAGACCCTCGCCCCATGCAAAAATGCGATCGGGATCCATGCCATCAAGATTGCGCGCGACCTTCGCCAACGCGCAGCCCCAACGGACGCGCTTGACAAAAGCAGGCGAAGCAATCCCCCACTGCAGGTCGTCCGCACCAGCAACATCGTCATCCAGCGCGAGAACGGCATACCCCATGGCGGCAAATCTCGTCATGTGATGCCATCCACGCACGGGTCGATCGATGTCGTGAAACATCAGGCACAGCGGCACGCGCTCAGACACTCGGGCACGACCGACAGGCTCGATCAAACGAGCGTGAATCGCATCGTCACCGAGCTCAAAGGGGACCTCCGAGTAACGGGCGCAGGGGTTAACAAAGTCAATCGCCGTAATGGCCAGGCCTTGAATCTCAAGATTCGAAGCGCATGTCTCTAAATCAGAAACATCTGCTTGGACATCACCGCGCCAGTCCCGATATTCTGCGAGCCTTGACGAAACCGTTCCAGGCATCTCCGCGAGCCCGGGGACGATCAGCTCGTCGATATTGCTCTCGCACTTAGACATGAGCCTCCCCTCCCTCGCAGAAAAACGGAATGATCAGATCGTCAAAGTCCTGAATCTCCTCGTGGCCAAAGCCCTCAAAGAACTCGCGTCGCTTCTCACAGGCCAGATTGTTGTAGACCGCAAACTGCGTCGCCGGCGGACAGACGATATCGGCTGTGCCCGTGCCAAACAGCACGGGGCATTTGACCATGGGGGCAAAGTTCTTGGAATCGAAGTACGCCAGTTTGGCATAGGCCTCCTCAATACGAGTCGAGTCCTCGTCAAACCAACGCGACCAATAACGCAGGCCTTCATAAGCGAGATCGTCGGCATCCAGATCCCAAACAAGGCGGAAATCCGACAGGAAGGGATAGAGGATGGCAGCGCGATTGATAAGCTCACTATTAAGCGCGCAGGTCGCAATGCCCAAACCGCCGCCCTGCGATGCGCCGTTCACAAATACGCGGGAAAGATCGATGCCCTCGAGCTCGCGAACAATACGGCACAGAATGCGGATATCCTGGTGCAAGCGGACATAGTAAAGATTGGCCGGGTCGCCGTCGATACCGGCGACGATATGCCCAGCAACCGTCGTGCCTTCAAATCCACCAATATCCTCGGAGGGGCCACCCTGGCCAGGACAATCGAGAGCGATGAGTGCCATGCCCATGCCCGCAAACGACGCCTGCTCGAACCAGCTGCGGCTTGCACCCGGATAGCCGTGGAACTGTAGCACCAGCGGCACGGGCTCGTCCGAAACCGGCTGGAGATACTTGGCATGCAGGCGTGCACCGCACATGCCGGTATACCAGAGGTCGAAAAACCGACAGGTCGCGGAATCCGCAACCGAAGCCGCCTCAATCGCATAGTCGAGCTCGACGGCGTCGGCCTCGGCCATGCGGTCCTTCCAAAAGAGATCGAAATCCGATGGACGGGGCATAGCGCCTCGATATTCACCAAATTGCTGTTGTAGCTCCTGAGCACTTGGCATGGCTCGTGAACCCAACCTTTCGAAATCGCAACGGAGGTGCGCCCGGCAAGGGAACCGGGCGCACGGGAGGGAAAGCGAGGCTACTCGCCGAGCTTGGGATGCAGCAGCGACGGCGCAGCGCCGAGCAGCATCTTGGTGTAGGGGTCCTGAGGGTGCTGGAAGACCTGCTTGGCCTCGCCCTGCTCGACGATCTTGCCGCCATTCATAACGATGATGTCGTCAGAGATATAGCGGACCGTCTGGATGTCATGGCTGATGAACACCATGGCCAGGCCGAGCTCCTTCTTAAGGTCGGTCAGCAGGTTCAGAATCTGCGCGCGGACCGAAACGTCCAGAGCCGAGGTGGGCTCGTCGGCGATGATGGCATCGGGGTTCAGCGACAGGGCGCGCGCAATTGCGACGCGCTGGCGCTGGCCGCCCGAAAGCTGGCCGGGAAGAACCTCGGCGGCGGAGCTGGGCAGACCGGTGAGCTCCAAGAGCTCCTTGACGCGCTTCTCCTGCTCGGCCTCGGTACCCAGGTTGTGGACGCGCATGGGGTCGAGCAGTTGCTCGCGAACGACCATGCGGGGATTGAGCGCCGTGGCCGGGTTCTGGAACACGACCGAGATGACGCGACCCATGTGGCGACGGTCCTCGGCGGTACGTTTGGTAACGTCCTTGCCCTTAAAGTAGACCTTGCCGCTCGTGGGGGCCTGCAGGCCGCACATGACGTTGGCGGTGGTGGACTTTCCGCAACCGGACTCGCCGACGATGCCGATGGTCTGTCCGGGCATGAGCTTAATCGTTACACCCTGGACGGCGTGAACCAGGTTGGGGTGCAGAATCGAGCCGGTACGGGTCCTAAAGGTGACGTGGACGTCATCAAGGAAGATGATCGGCTCGACGCCGTTGACTGCGGTCTCGCTCATCTACATCACCTCCGCGTGAGGGGTCAAACCATTTGCCTTGAGCACCTCGTCGGGGAGCTCGGAATAGAAGTGCTCGGTGCCGGGCACGCGCTTGAAGACCGGACGGGTGTCCAGGCCAATGCGCGGATGGCTCGAGCGGGGTGCGAAGCGATCGCCCTTGGGGAAATCGCGCGGGCTCGGAACGGCGCCGGGCACCTGGTGCAGGCGGCCCGAACCGCTCTCGATGGACAGGACGGAACCCAGAAGGCCGCGGGTGTACTCGTGAATCGGGTTGGTGAGCAGCTCCTTGGTGGGCGCCTGCTCGATAACCTGGCCGGCGTACATAACCGTGATGTTATGAGCGACCTCGGCGACCAGTGCCAGGTCGTGCGAAACGAAGATCATGGCAAAGCCGAGCTTGGCCTGAAGATCGTTAAGCAGCTTGATGACCTGCTTCTGGACGGTAACGTCCAGAGCGGTCGTGGGCTCGTCGCAGATGACCAGTTTGGGGTCGCGGGTAAGGGCCATAGCGATCAGAACGCGCTGACGCTGACCACCGGAAAGCTCATGCGGATAGCTCTCGAGCGTACGCTTGGGGTCGAGGCCCACGAGCTCCAGGAGCTCCTCGGCGCTACGGGTACCGCCGCGCTTGGTGAGCTGCTTCATCTGGGCGGAAATGAGCATGGAGGGGTTGAGCGAGGACAGGGCGTCCTGATAGACCATGGCGATATCGGTACCGCGCAGGCCGAACCACTCCTTCTTGCTCATCTTGAGCAGGTCGCGGCCCTCCCAGAGAACCTCACCGGAAAGATGCTCGTCATCGTCGGTCAGGCCCATGATGGCCAGCGTGGTGATGGACTTACCGCAGCCGGACTCACCGACCAGGCCCATGGTCTGGCCAGGACGGACATCAAAGTTGACATGATCGACGACGTTGATATCACCGTGGTGCTCAAACTGGATGCAGAAATCACGGACCGAAAGGATCGGCTCAACGGACTCATCGGGCACATGGCGGTCGTTACGCTTGAGCTCGACATCGCGCAGGGCGCCAAGACGGGCGGACAGGGACTGAGCCTGCTCCTTGTAAGCGCGAACAGGGTCGGAGACCAGCAGGTCGGCCTCGCGGCGCTTGGAGGAATCGGTCGGATCCAGGGCGGCGGAGGGAGCAGCGGCCATGGCGTCGGTAATGCCCTCGGAGAGGATGTTGAGCGCCAGGCAGGTGATCATGATAGCCAGACCCGGGAACAGCGCCTGCCACCAACGGCCAGCGAGCACGCCACCGCGGGCGTCGGCGAGGATGTTGCCCCAGGTAGCGGTGGGCTCCTGGATACCAGCGCCGATAAAGGTCAGCGAGGCCTCGAAGATGATGGCGTCGGCGACCAGGGTAACGGTGAAGACCATGATCGGGGCGATGCAGTTACGCAGAACATGCTTGATCAAAATCCACGGAGCCTTGGCGCCGGAAACGATGACCGCGCGGACATAGTCCTCGCCGTACTCGGACACGATGTTGGCGCGCACGATACGGGCAATCTGCGGAGTGTACATAAAGCCAATGGCGAAGATGATCGACGGCACGGAATTGCCCAGGATGGAGACGAAGACGGCAGCGAGAGCGATGCCCGGGATGGACATGATGATGTCCAGGATGCGCATGATCGCCTCGGAAACGGACTTGCGCGAAACCGCCGCGAGGGCGCCCACGACCGAGCCGCAGACCAGAGCCATGGCAGTAGCACCGAAGCCGATGATCAGCGAGTAACGGCCACCGTAAAGCATACGCGACAGGATGTCGCGGCCCTTATCGTCGGTACCGAAGATAAATCCATTGCCGGGAGCCTGGCGAGCAGTGAAAATCTCGACCGGGCTATAGGGGGCAAGAAGGGGCGCCAGAATCGCGGTCAGGGCGACCAACACCAGCACGACGGCGGCAATCTTAGAAGACAGCGTCATCTTCTTCCAGCCACCGAGCTTGAGCCCCTTGGAGGCAGCCTTCTCGAGCTGCTCGGTTTGCTTCTCTCGAATCTTTACCATAATCTACACCGTCCTGATGCGCGGGTTGATGAGCAGGTAGAGCATGTCAACCACGATGTTGATGATGATGAAGGCAAGAGCAACGACGATGACGACGCCCTGAACCAGGTTCGCCTCGTTGCCCTGAACGCCCTGCAGAATCGCAGTACCCATGCCGGGGAGGTTGAAGATGACCTCGATGACGACGGCGCCGCCCATAAGGTAACCGATCTTAAGACCGAGGGTGGTGACCGGGGTGATCAGCGCGTTGCGCAAAACGTTGATGCCGACGACGACCTTCTCGGGAACGCCGGCGCCACGGGCCATGCGGACGTAGTCCTTGTCGAGCTCCTCAACCATGGCGGTACGCACGATACGAGTCATCTGGCCCGTCAGCGGGAATGCCAGAGCGATAGCGGGCATGATCATACGTCCCAGATAGCCAGCCGGGTTGGTGGTGAAGTGAGGCAGAGCACCGGATGCCGGGAGCACCTTAAGGTAGGAAGAGAACAGCAGAATCAACAGAACGGCAAGCCAGAACGACGGGGTTGCCAAGCCGGCGATGGAAAAGACGCGGATCACTTGGTCCGGCCATTTATCGCGATACAGTGCCGCGATGACGCCGAGCAAAAACGAGACGACCGCGCCGATGGCAAGACCGATGAAGGTCAGCTGCATCGTGACGGGCAGGGCCGTGGAGATGCGCTTGGCAACGGAGTTGCGAGCAGCACCATAGGTGCCCATGTCACCATGGATCAGATCGCCCATGTAGCGCACGTAGCGCACGGGCCAGGGGTCGTCCAGACCATACTTCTCATGGTACTCGGCAACCGCCTCGGGCGAGGCACCGTCACCCAACGCCGTATAGGCGGGGTCGGTCTTGGAGAACGACATAAGGAAGAACACCAGGACGGTGACGCCCAATGCCATGATCGGCAGCGCCACGAGACGCCTTCCAATCAAACGTAGAAAGTTGTTCACGTTCTCTCCCCTTTCTTTTGTCGGTAGGACCAACTGGTATATGAGTATGGATACTCATTACAAGACCCGAGCGACATCGAGGCCGCCCGGGTCTTTGTTTCAACTATGAGGACGTTGCCTTACGACCGACGCCCCACATATGACTCAAACGAGTCTTAGGCCTTGACGGTCGCGACGCCCCTGAAGGACATGCTCGTCGTGCCGATGCCCTTGAAGCCATCGAGGGCCTCGCCGTTGGGCGCGGTAGACGGATCGTCCCAGGAAGCGGAGACGGTCTTGACGTGGACAACGGGGTACAGAACAGCGTTGTCGGCGATGATGTCGAAGCACTCGTTCCACTTCTTCTGCTGCTCGTCGCCCTCGGCGGCAAGAGCCTCGTCCATGAGACCGTGGAGCTTCTCCCACTCAGCGGACTCCTTCCACGGGCAACGGGTCTGCATCCAGACGTTGTCGCCGTACCACCAGTTGAGCAGCAGGTCGGGGTCAGCGCCGAAGCAGGACGGATCGCCAGGGGCAAGGAGGATATCGTAGGCCTCGCCGCCGTCGATGGCAGCGTAGGTGGCCGGCGAGGTATCGGTCTGGATGGTCACCTCGAAGCCGAGAGCGTCGAGGTCGTTCTTGACCTGGGCGGCCATGCCCTTAATCTGCTCGTTGTCGGTGGTGCGCAGGGTGATGGCACCCGGGGTGATGCCGGACTCCTCGATGAGCTTCTTGGCCTTCTTGGCGTCGGTCTTGTACACCGTGGAAGCCTCATGATAGTTGGTGAAGCTCTTGGGCAGGTAGCAGCTGGCAGCGGTGGCAAGGCCGGCGAAGGTGTTGGTGATCATCTTCTCGGTGTCGAGCGCGTACATGACGGCCTGACGGACCTTGACGTTGTTCCAAGGCTCCTTGGCGACGTTGAACATGATGAAGCGGGTGCCGAAGCCCTGGACGTTGTCGATCTTGCAGCCAGCGCTCTCGAGCTGGTCGACGGCGTCAGCGGTGACGAGCTCCATAACGAGCGTGGAGCCTTCCTGCTGGGCGGTAACGCGAGCGGTGGGGTCGGTCAGGATGCTGTACTGGATCTTCTTATCCTCGGCAGCATACTCACCGTTGTACTCGGGGTTGGGAACCAGGGTGATCTCGGTATCGGAGATAGAGTCGTACATCCAGGGGCCGGAACCGATCGGCTGCTTGGCGCGATCCTCCTCGGACTGAGTAGCCGGGGTAACACGGATGATGGCCAGACGATCCTTGAGCAGGGAGAAGTTGGGGACCTTGGTCTTGACCGTTACAGTGCTGGCATCCTTGGCCTCGATGGACTCGAAGGGCTGGAAGAACGGAGCATAGGTAGCGGAAGCAGCGCAAGCGGTGTAGGAAGCGACGACGTCGTCAGCAGTGACCTCGGTACCATCGGAGAACTTGGCGCCCTTGCGGATGGTGACCTCGAAGGTAGTGTCGTCCACGGACTTGGGATCGTCGGTGGCGAGCTCGTTGAAGGTGCTGTAGTCGTGGTAATCGATGCCGTAGAGACCCTCGACGACGTGCCAGTTAGCACCCAGGCCCACAGCGGAGCCGGTGCTGGCGGGATCGAAGCTGGACGGAGCGTAAGCGGAACCAGCGGTAATCACACCGCCGCCACGGTTGGCGGAATCGGCGGAACCGGAAGCGGAACCCTCGTCGTTGGAGCTGCCACCGCAGCCGGTGAGACCAAGCCCTGCGACAGCAGCGACGCTGCCGGTGAGGCCGAGGAACGAACGCCTGGACATACCCTTGTTGATGATGGCCATGTCTTCTCCTATCAATAGAGAATCTTACCCGGGAGCACCTAGACTTGCCCCCGCGCAACTTGCGGACGATATATACCTTACCTACCGACGAACCCAACTGAGGTGCCGCGCTCGGCGACCGATACATACATACGCTTGAACGGTATTTACTACCGTTCACCGAATTCATTGACAAACGATTCGCCAGACAGTATGTATCGACGAGGTGAGATATCAGTCATCGTCAACCCGCAGGATAGCAGGGTTGTTCACCATGGCTAGTCAAACGTTTTAGCGTTAATAAAACCCGAAATCGACAGGTAATCGCCGCGAAATAAATGATTGAAAATCGGCCAATCATGTATATCAGTTGTTTAGAAGCACGTTTAGTTTTCGGAACGGTTGGCCGATGCCTGGGCGCGTTCGGCATTCCATGCAACAAGTGCCTCGTGGACCGCTTTGGCGACATCGGCCGGAACGCCTCGAACTTCCGCGATCTCTTGCTCGCTCGCCGCGCGCAAACGCTTCATCGAGCCAAAATGGCGCATAAGGGCACGTTTTCTGGTGGGTCCCACGCCTGGAACGTCATCGAGTACCGAAACCGTCATGGCTTTATCGCGCAATTCGCGATGGAACGTGATGGCAAAACGGTGCGATTCATCGCGCACCTGTTTGATTAGATAGAGCGACGCGGACCCGGTCGGAAGCACGACTGGAGTCTCGTCCCAAGGCACGAAAACCTCCTCATCGGCCTTTGCCAAGCCACAAACTGGTATATCGAGCCCAAGAGCCTCAAGTTGCTTGATCGCAGCGGTCAATTGCGGCTTACCGCCATCGACAACGAGCAAATCGGGGCGCGATCCAAAGCGCTCGTCGGCCATGCGCTCGGGAGCATAGCGTCGTCCCAAAACCTCGGACATCGACACGAAGTCGTTTGCCTCGTCCAATTCGGCCTGAATTTTAAAACGACGGTACTGGCTCTTGTCGGCGCGTCCGTTGGTAAACACCACCATCGAGGCGACGGTAAAGGTTCCGTGCAGCGTCGAGATATCGAAGCACTCGATACGCATCGGCGGCGCTGGCAGCGCCAGCGCGCTTTCGAGCTCCAGGAGCGCCTGATTGGTGCGGTCGTCAGCGTACCCCGTTCGCATCATGTAGCGCATGAGGGCATGGCGCGCATTTTTGGATGCCATATCGAGCAGACGGTGCTTTTCGCCACGCTGCGGCCTATGGAGATGGCAGGAACGCTCGCGCTTGCCCGCAAGCCATTCCTCCAGCGCCTCCGCATCCTCAAGCTCGACGGAAAGGTTGACCTCAGCTGGAATATCAGCCGTCTCGTCGTAATAGCGCTTAAGAAAGCCCGACTGGAGCTCTTCCTCGTCAACATCAAGACCCTTGTCGAGAATGAACTCGCAGGTGCGAACTGTTCGGCCCTCGCGAACGACGAAGACGCAAGCGGCGGAGATGGTCTCCTCGCGATAGAACCCGATGACATCGATATCGACACTGGAGGGAAAAACGACTTGCTGACGATCGTCCAGACCCCTGATGACCTCCAAACGACGTTTGACGCGTGCCGCGCGCTCAAAGTCGAGCGCCTCGGCGGCATCCGTCATCTCGGAGGTCAGCTCATCGACGACATCCTTGCGATGGCCCGACAAAAAGCGCTCGACACGCTTGACGTTCTTGGCATAGTCTGCCGGGGAAATCGCGCCGACACACGCACCCGGGCCGCGCCCGACATGGTAGTCAAAGCAGGGACGCCCGTTTTGCGCGCAAATCATATTGACGATGTCTTCCTCGCCCTTGTGGGACTCAACGATACGGCGACAACGACGCCACTCCGCACAGGATGCGGAGCAGATGGGAATAACCTTGCGCAGCGTATCTATCGTCTCACGTGCCGCACGGCTATCGGTATAGGGTCCAAAATAGCGCGTTCCCGGCTTATGACGCTCACGCGTATATTTGATAGCGGGATACAGGTCGCCCTTTGTAATGGCGATAAAGGGGTAGCTCTTGTCATCCTTGAGGTCGACGTTAAAGTACGGATGGTACTGACCAATCAAATTGCGCTCGAGCACCAACGCCTCATGCTCGGTCTCCACCACGATATAGTCAAAGCTCGCCACCAGCTGCATCATCAGCGGAATCTTTTGACGCTCATCCTGCAGTGTCACGTATTGACGCATGCGGGCGCGTAGGTTTTTCGCCTTGCCCACGTAGATGACATCGCCCTTGGCATCCTTCCAAAGGTAGCATCCGGGCTGTGTGGGAACGCGCGAAACCTGCTCGGCAAGCGTTGGAATGTTGTCGTGACCGGCCACGCGCACCTACTTGCGACGAAGCAGCGCCGAGACCTCGGGCATCTTAAGGACGACGGCAAGGCCAAAGGTAACAGCAAGCGAGACGACACCCGCAACGCAAACATAGCCAAGAGTAATCAGAATCGAACCGCCAAGCGCCCCGACAAAGTGCTCAAGCGCCCACATGACGCCGGCGCCTGCGGCAGCACCCAGGCCACCGAGCAAAAGGCCAAAGAAACCGCCATGTAGGATAGATTTGACCTGAAGGCCACGCAGACGACGACGCAGCCACCACAGCGAACAACCGACCAAGATCACGTAGTCGACGACATACGAAAGCGCGATTGCCGGCATGCCGAAGCCCAGCACAACGCCAAACAGCAGAACCGAGCCGGCCTGGCCGATGGCAGAATACAGGCAATAGCGACTATAGGGCTTCATGTCGAGCAAGGCAGAGAAGCTCTTCTGCATCAACACGACCACGCCGTAGAGCGGCAGCGAGAGCGCCAGGTAGACAAGGTACTCGGACACCAGCGTCACGCCGGATTCATCGAACTTGCCAGCACAGTAGATCATGTTGAGCGGACGCGCGAAGACAATCAGGTACAGCGCGAACGGAATCAGGAAGAACAGCATCTGGGCGACGCCACGCGAAATGCCCGTGCGAACGCTGTCGTAATCCTTCTCCTGCGCGTCGTGAGAGAGCTCGGTATAGAGCGCCGTCGAAAGCGAGGCGGCAATCAGCGCGTAGGGCAGCGTGTACCACAGGCGCGCATAGGCGATGACGGAAGGACCAGTCTCGGGCTGGACCACCAGCGCGGCAGCGTTGGTGATAGAAGTCGAGACAAACATGCACACCGTGGCGAGCAGCGTCGGGATACCGAGCGCAATCGTCTGCCGCAGTGCGGGGTCCTTAAAGTCGATATGGATATGGGGGTGCACGCCGTGCTTGCCAAGCGCGGGGATCTGACATGCCATCTGAACAAAGACACCGAGGGTCGTACCGGCCGCAATCAAGATGATGCCGGCACGTTCGCCAAACTGTGCGGACACGGGCGCAAAACCCATAAAGCTCGCAATGACGATCACATTGTTGAGGACCGGAGCAAACGTCGACCAGAAGTAGTCGCGGTGTGCGTTGAGAACGCCCGAGAACACCGAGCCCAAACCATAAAACAGAATCTGGATGGCAAAGAAACGGAACATGAACGCAGCGGTATCCATGCTGCCGCCGTCACCCGAAAGGAACGATTGCGTCCAGATAAAGCCCGGGGCGAACACGGTCCCCAGCAACGAAATGCCACCCAGCACCAAAAGCAGAATGCCGAGCAGGTTGCCCACGTACTCGTTTGAGGCCTCGCGACCCTGCTCACGCCTCACGCCCATGTACACGGGCAAAAACGCCGTCACGAGCATGCCGCCCATCACGAGTTCGTAGAGCATATTGGGCAGGTTGTTGGCGACCTGATAGGAGGACGAGAGTAGCGACATGCCGATAGCGGCCGCCATTGCCCACGTGCGGATAAAACCGGTGACGCGAGACACGATAGTCAGGATGGTCATAAGCCCGGCGGAACGACCAACCGTGGAGTAGTCCGACGAGCCCATGTCGTCAGTGTCATCTCGCGACGAAGAAGCTTCGGATGAGGGTGTCTGAGGCGCAGATTCTTTTGCAAAATGAGCTCCGCGCTTCAATTCTTCCTGCGGCATCGCTCAGTCCTCTCTCGTAATCGCGGCAACCGTCGCCCCGCAAAATGCAATTAAATCATCGGGTGCAAGCTCGAGCTGATAACCACGCTTGCCTCCCGAAATAAAAATGGTATCCCAAAGGACACATGTCTCATCAATGAGCGTCCGGTAGCGTTTTTTCATACCGACCGGGCTGCAGCCGCCGCGAACGTAGCCAGTCGCCGCAAGCAAATCCTTCACATGCATCATGGCCAAGGACTTCTCCCCCGCGGCACGCGCGGCGGACTTTAGATCGAGCTCGTCGGCAACAGGGATGCAGCACACGACATAGTCGTTGGACGGTGTCACACAGACCAAAGTCTTAAATCCTTGACCGGGCTCCTCGCCAAGCTGCTCCGAAATCGCGACCCCCAGGCCCACCGACTCATCGCCATCGTCTTCGTACGTATGTAGAACATAGGAAATGCCGGCGCTTTCCAGCTCGCGCATCGCATTGGTTTTTGGCGTCTTTACAGCCTTTGCCATGACATATCCTTTCCCTCGCATTCGGACGCAAGGATTAAGTATATGTCCAATTCGGCTGCATACGTCACTTCGGCACAGCAAGCGCCATCGAATCACAAGGAGTCGATGGCGCCCATAAACTGAATCGCCTATTTATTGAGCATCAAGTTGAGCCTGACGCTCCCGGTCACGCCTGAGCAACGGCGCCAAAAACTTGCCCGTATAACTCTGCGGACAGTCCGCAACCTGCTCCGGTGTGCCCGAAACCACGACGGTTCCGCCGCCGTTACCGCCCTCGGGACCCATATCGATCAGGCGGTCGGCAACCTTGATGACATCAAGGTTGTGCTCAATCACCAGCACCGTGTTGCCCGCATCGACCAAGCGCTGCAGCACATCGAGCAGCTGGCGGACGTCCTCAAAATGAAGACCGGTCGTCGGCTCGTCCAAAATATAGAACGTCTTGCCCGTCTGGCGTCGATGAAGCTCCTTGGCGAGCTTCACACGCTGCGCCTCGCCGCCCGAGAGCGTCGTGGCGGGCTGGCCCAGGCTCACGTAGCCTAAGCCTACATCGTACAGCGTCTGGAGCTTGCGCTTAATCTGCGGGATATTCCCAAAGAAGGCCAGCGCCTCGGTGACGCTCATGTCGAGCACGTCCGAGATGGTCTTGCCACGGTAGGTGACCTCGAGTGTCTCGCGGTTGTAGCGTTTACCGCCGCAAACTTCGCAGGGAACGTAGATATCGGGAAGGAAGTGCATCTCGATCTTGATCTGCCCGTCGCCCTTGCACGCCTCGCAGCGCCCGCCACTCACATTAAAGGAGAAACGACCCGGCGAGTAGCCGCGCGCCTTCGACTCCGGCGTACTCGCAAACAGCGCGCGAAGATCATCCCACAGGCCGATATAGGTAGCAGGGTTGGAACGCGGCGTGCGGCCAATCGGCGACTGGTCGATATCGATAACCTTATCGATACACTCGATGCCCTCGATTTTTTTATACGGACCCACAGGGCGCGTCGAACGGTGAATAGCATTCGTAAGGGCAGGCGCAATGGTGTCGGTAACCAGGGAGCTCTTGCCCGATCCCGACACGCCGGTAACAACCGTAAGCGTACCAAACTCGATCTTGGCGGTAACGTTTTTGAGGTTGTTGGCTCGAGCGCCCGTAATTTTAAGGCAGCCGCGACCGGGCTTGCGCCGTTCATCAGGCACCCGAATCATTCGTTTGCCGGTCAGATAAGCGCCCGTCATCGACTCAGGACACGCCATGATATCAGCAGGCGTTCCCGCCGCGACTACGTGTCCGCCGTTGACACCGGCGCCGGGCCCCATGTCGATCACGTAGTCGGCGGCACGGATTGTATCCTCGTCGTGTTCGACAACGATAACGGTATTGCCGATATCGCGCAGGCGCTCGAGCGTCTTGATCAGGCGCTCGTTGTCACGCTGATGAAGACCGATCGAGGGCTCGTCCAGAATATAGAGCACGCCCATGAGACCCGCGCCGATCTGCGTTGCCAAGCGAATACGCTGTGCCTCGCCACCGGAAAGCGTCGCCGAGGCGCGATCGAGTGTCAGATAGTCGAGTCCAACATCGACCAGAAAACGCAGGCGCTCCAGAATTTCCTTGACGATACGGCCGCCGATAAACTGTTGGCGCTCGGTGAGTTCCAGGCCCTCAAAAAACTCGAGCGATTCACGGCACGACAGGCAACAAACTTCGTAAATGGACTTGCCGCCCACGGTGACGGCGAGCATCTCAGGGCGCAAACGAGCGCCGTGGCAGGTCGAGCACGGCTCCTCGCGAATGTACTTCTCCAGGCGCGCCTTGGTGTTCTCGTTCGTCGTCTCGGTATAGCGTTCGTACAGGATGTTGCGAACGCCCGAAAACTTGGTATCCCACTGGCTGCGACGTCCGTCAAGCTTTTGGTAGTCGACCGAGATCTTCGTATCGCCCAGGCCATCCAAGAATGCACGACGCACGCGAGGGGGCAAGTCCTCCCACGGCGTATCGGCGCTCACCTTAAAGTGTTTGCAGACCGCAGCAAAAATCTGCGGATAGTAGTTCGAATTGCCAAACAGGCTACCAAAGACTCCGTCGGCAATGGACTTCGAGGGGTCCTCGATCAGCGCCTCGGCATCAACGGTTTTCTTAAAGCCCAGGCCGTCGCACTCAGGACATGCGCCATAGGGAGCGTTAAACGAAAAATCACGCGGCTGAAGATCGTCAATGGAGTGTCCATGCTCCGGGCACGCCAAGGCCAACGAATACTCCAGAAGCTCGCCCTCGGTCCCCTCGGGAGCATCACGATCGGGCAGCATGTACACGTTTACATTGCCGTGAGCCAGCGCGGTCGCCTGCTCAACAGACTCGGCGATACGGCCCAGAGAGTTCTCACGGATCACGATGCGATCGACCACGACCTCGATATCGTGCTTGAACTTCTTGTCCAGATCGATCGGATCGTCGAGCGAGCGCACTTCACCGTCGACACGCACGCGGCTAAAGCCCTCGGCGCGAAGGTCCTCAAACAGTTTGGTGTACTCGCCTTTTCGCCCGCGCACCACCGGTGCCAGCACAAACGCGCGGCGGCCCTCCCCCGCCGCCAAGACCTTGTCGGCAACCTGGTCGGTCGTCTGGCGCTCAATGACGCGGCCGCATTCGGGACAGTGCGGGGTGCCCACACGGGCGAACAGCAGGCGCAGATAGTCATAAATCTCGGTTACGGTGCCAACCGTCGAGCGAGGGTTTTTAGACGTCGTCTTTTGGTCGATCGACACCGCCGGCGAAAGGCCGTCGATTGAATCCAAGTCGGGTTTGTCCATCTGGCCCAAGAACTGGCGCGCATAGCTCGAAAGACTCTCGACGTATCGACGCTGGCCCTCGGCATAGATAGTGTCAAATGCCAGCGAACTCTTGCCCGAGCCAGAAAGACCGGTAATGACCACGAGTTGGTCACGCGGAATGGAAACATCGATATCACGGAGGTTGTGCTCACGAGCGCCGCGAATAACGATAGAAGAATCAGACATGGAAGCTCCTTGCCTCCTATTGCATCGAATCATACTGTCGATGAGTTTAGCGCACTCGACGCGCACAGATGTTCGTAATACAAGATTCGCAGACCTTTAGCTTTGCGTATCGGGCGCTTTGTTTCTCGAAATGCCGTGGAAAGGTTACAGTAATCTAATACTGAACTTAATTTGCCGTAACAGAGGAACGTCCATGACCGAAGATATCCCCCTTGAAATCACTTCGAGCGACATGGCCAATCTGCCCATATTCATCGCCGTCCTTATCGTGGCCATCGTCGTGGTGCGTGTATATTTTTCAATCAAACACAATGAAAAGCCGCCCATTGCCCGCGTCTTTTGGTGCGCGACGCTCCTCATCCCGCTCGGCATGGTAGCTGCATGGATTACGAATCAATTGCTCGTAAATGAGGACAATTCCCTATGGGTCCTTTCTTATTCGGCGCTCGGTGCTACCGCCGTCATACTTCTTGTCGAGCCCTTGGTTTCGGGACTTATCGACCAAACCGATCTTGCGACGGGAACGGTTGCCTGTATTTGCCGTGACATCCTTGTCATCGCCGCTGTTTCAGCGCTCTCGTTCGTTTCACTCGAAATTGCCTGTAACGAAACGTTCTATCGCATTCCCGCCAACTCATTCGGGTTTTCCGTCGGGCTGCTCGCGACGGTTCTGCTCTCCCTTTATTTGCTGGGACAGCGTCATGGAGGCGTCATGGCCCTCGTGCCCGTCGCCTGTTGCATCCTTGGCATTGCCGAGCACTTCGTCATAACGTTTAAAGGCGAGGCCATCCTGCCAAGCGATATCTTGGCCCTTGGCACCGCAATGGAAGTGAGCGAGGGATACGAGTTTACCTTTACCGCCGGAATCGTAACCTCTCTCGCCCTGCTGGAGATTTCCCTAGGGCTTCTTTCGCTTATCCGACCGAGAAAGCTCCGTACGCCCACCCATGTCTTCCCCGCAATCGCCGCTAACCTCTGCGCTTTTCTGCTAGTGACCGTTATGGGGCTCTCGGGCTTTTCCAGCATCGACTTGGAGCAGGCGCTGAATTTTGGATTTGACCGTTGGCAGCCCATCACCACGTATGCGTCTCAGGGTTTTATCACTTCGTTCACCGAAATGGTCAACGAGTTGCCCATTGAGAAGCCCGAAGACTATACGCCCGATGAGGCGCAGAGCATCGAGCAGAAGCTCGCCGCCACCTACGACAGCACGTATGGCTCGAGCGAGCAGCGCGCGGCGGCCGTTGCCCAGTTCAATGAAATCAAGCCGACGATTGTTGCCGTCATGAATGAGAGTTTTAGCGACCTTTCGTGCTTTGAGCAGCTCCAGGCGGCCGGGTACACCGGCCCCGCATTCTACAACTCGCTTCCCGACACACTTGTTCGCGGCACCATGCTCGCTTCGGTCGCCGGTGGCGGAACGGCGAACTCCGAATTCGAATTTTTGACCGGAGCGACAACGGCCTTTGTCGGATTAGGCAAAATCCCCTATCAGCTATATCAGATGAATGGCGTCAACAGCCTGGCAAAGGACCTTAAGGAGCTTGGGTATACCGCTACCGCTATGCACCCGCAAAACCCCGTCAACTACCATCGAGATAAAATCTATCAGCAGCTGGGCTTTGGAGACTTTCTTTCAATCGGCGATTTCGAAGGTGCGCCCTGTTACCATGCCGGCGTATGCGACTACGCCACCTACGACAAGATACTCGACCTGCTTAGAACCGACGAAGCCCCGCAGTTCATCTTTGACGTCACGATGCAAAATCACGGCGGCTACGACTATGGCACCGTTCCCGCCGAGGAGCTGACAAACTATTGGGTCGAGGGAGCCAGCGAGGGCGCCAATAGCGCGCTCAACACCTATCTCACCTGCATCAACGCATCCGACCGGGACCTCGAGTACTTTATCAACGAGCTCCGCAATATCGGCAGACCGGTTGTTCTTGTCTTTTTTGGCGACCATCAGCCGAGCGCCGCAACGACTCTCAACGACGAGCTGTACCCTCAGGAAGATACGGCAAGCCACGCTTTCCGTATCTATCAGTCGACATATTTTGTCTGGGCTAACTATGAAATCGCCGGCAATACCGAGCTCAACGTCTACGACACCGTCGGGGCAAACGAGGTTGCAGCCATTACCCTTAATAAGATCGGCGCCCCGCTCACCGACTATCAAAAGGCCCTGCTTGCAACAAGGTCAGATGTGCCCACCATCAATGTCGCCGGCTACCTTGGTGCCGACGGGCTGCGCTACGACTTGGAATCTGAAGACAGCCCATACGCCTCGACGATCGACAAGCTGCAGCGCATGCAATACCTCGAGTTCGCCAGCAAAGTTCAGTAAGCCCGCCCATTCGCTTGGACCCATCGTATTGCAAGCACGCTCGGCCCAAATGCATCGTAAATGACTCCCGCTCGCAAACGAGGGTACAATGACGCTCGTGTCACATCACGGGGCCCCGGCCCCAACATATACAAAGGAGTCATACATGGGTTGCGAGCACGCACAGGCCGCCGGCGGACAAACGTCGCCGTCGCAATTTGAGGAGAATACGCTGTCCGAGGTCAAACGCGTCATCGCCGTGCTTTCCGGCAAGGGCGGTGTCGGCAAGTCGTTTGTCACCGGTGCCATCGCCACCGAGCTTGCCCGTCACGGCCACAAGGTCGGCGTCCTCGATGCCGACATCACCGGTCCCTCTATCCCCAAGATGTTCGGTATGAGCGGACGCCACGTCCATGCCCTTGGCAACCTCATGCTGCCTGAAATCTCCGAGCACGGCGTCAAGGTCATGAGCTCCAACCTTCTGCTCCAAAACGAGACCGACCCCGTCCTTTGGCGCGGTCCGGTCATCGCAGGCGCCATTAGGCAGTTCTGGAGCGAGACCTCATGGGGCCCCATCGACTACCTGCTGGTCGACATGCCTCCGGGAACAGGCGACGTCGCTCTCACCGTCTTCCAGTCACTGCCCGTCGACGGCATCGTCATCGTCACGAGCCCGCAGGATCTGGTCTCGATGATCGTCGCCAAGGCGGTCAACATGGCCGAGAAGATGAACGTCCCCATTCTGGGCATCGTCGAAAACATGAGCTATATTGAGTGCCCCGACTGCGGCAAGAAGATCGAGGTCTTTGGCAAGAGCAAGCTCCCCGAGGTCGCAGAACGCTATAACCTCGACATCTTGGGCACGCTTCCCATCAATCCGTCACTCGCCGAGGCCTGCGATAAGGGTGAGGTCGAGACCGCGCTGCCCGATGGCATGTTGCCCAAGGCAGTCTCTGCCGTCGAGGCCATTACCCCGCACGAGACCGACGAGGCCTAAGTGAACACGAGCGCCTTCTATGACGTCCTGGTAATCGGCGGCGGGGCTTCAGGCCTCGCCGCCGCCATTACGGCCGCACGTGCTGGCAAAAGCGTCTGCATCGTTGAGTGCGATGTCGCCTGCGGCCTTAAGCTCCTTGCGACCGGTAACGGCCGTTGCAACCTCTCCAACGAATCGATTGATCCTCAGCGGTATAACCACCCCGCATTCGTCGAATCTGTCATGAGGACCCAGCCCGAACAAGAGCTTATGGGTTTCTTCTCCTCGCTGGGCATCATGACAACCTCCGAGGAAGGCCGGCTGTACCCGCGCTCCCTTCGCGCCGAATCGGTGCGCGACGCGCTTCTCAACGTTTGCGACCGCCTAGGTATCACCTTAATCTGCGGAGCCAATATTGCCACGGCGCGCAAAGATCCCGAAGGCTGGGCACTCCAAATAAACCGTCCAGCGCGGGCGCTCAAGGCAAAAAAGCACGACGACCGAAAATCGGAGCTCCGCTCGCTTCGGAAGGCACTCGCCGATGTCCCTCGCAAGAACGAAGCCCTGCAGGCACATGCCGTAATTATCGCCACGGGCGGCAACCCCACCGGTATCGCCGATACGTTTGGCCTCCCCCTCACCTCGCTGCGCCCCATCCTCTGCCCCGTATCGGCAACGGTCGTTGGCGATCGGGCGGCACTCAAGACGTTGGATGGTCTGCGCGTCCGCGCCCGCTTGACGCTCACCCGTAACCATAGTGAGCTCTGGCACGAAGACGGTGAAGTACTGTTTCGAGCCTTCGGCATCTCGGGCGTCGCTGTCTTCAACCTCTCCCGTCGTATCCAGCGCGGCGATACGATCCTGCTCGACGTTTTCCCCGACCTCTCCAAAGACGAGCTGCTCGATATGCTCAACCGGCGCGTTGAGCTGCTCGGCGGCTTTTCGCCCCGCGATCCCCGTTGGCTCGACGGCATGCTCGCCCCGCAACTCTCCCGCGTCGTCTGCACGACGTTCGAGCAGTGCCATCCAGGCTCCAACGATGTCATCCATCTGGTCTCAATCCTCAAACACTTTAAGTTGCTCGTCGAGGGAACAGCCGAGGAGCGCTCGGCGCAGGTCACGCGTGGTGGCGTATCTGTCGAGAGCATCTCAATACCCAGTCTACGCGCGCGCAGCGCTGTCGACGCCCCGCTTTACATCTGCGGCGAAGCGCTCGACATCGACGCCGATTGCGGAGGCTTTAACCTTGCGTGGGCCTGGCTCTCGGGCATTCGCGCCGCAAGCAGCCTGTAGCCGCGCAGTCTATAATCAAAAACGCATTCGGGCCGTCTGGGATACCGGACGGCCTCTTTCTTGCCTCTAAGGAGACCTCGATGATCGAAATCACCCAAGTCAACGCGTCGCTCGATGAAGCCGGCGATGAAAATGCCTGCCTCATTGTTGGCAAGCGAGTCGCCAAGCGCGTCCTACGTTGCAAGGACTCCGAGATCAAGTCCATCGAGCTCCACCGCAAGTCAATCGACGCTCGCAAAAAACGAGACGTCCATTTTATCCTGAGCTTTCGTGTTGAGCTGACTAGTCCCCACCTCGAGCGAGAAGCGGTCGACAGCGTCGCCGAGCGTGACCGCTCGCGCGTACGCGCGATAGAGGACGATGGGCCCTCATTCCCCTCCCCCGTCTCCGACGCACCTCAAGAATGCCCTGTCGTTGTCGGCGCCGGATGCGCTGGCCTTTTCGCTGCACTCACCCTTGCCGAAGCGGGTCTTAAGCCCTTGCTCATCGAGCGCGGCGACCCAGCATTTCGCCGCTCGCATGCGATCGATCTCTTTCTAAAGGAGCGCATTCTCGACCCCGAGAGCAATATCCAGTTTGGCCTAGGCGGCGCGGGGACCTTCTCGGACGGCAAGCTCAATACGGGAACCAAAAATCCCGCCCATCGCCTTATCCTCGAAACCTTCGTCGAGGCGGGCGCGCCCCGCGATATTCTGTGGGATGCCAAGCCGCACATTGGCTCCGACATCCTTCCCACGGTTGTCACCGCTATATCCCAGCGCATCGAGCAGCTCGGAGGTGTCGTCCGTTATCGAACAAAGCTCGTCGACATTCACATCGACGCGTCTGGCGCCATTACCGGTATTGATGTCCAATCGTCCCAAGACGCCGCTTGCGAGCCAATCGAGACAAAGCACCTCATCCTCGCCTG
Organism: Collinsella sp.; assembly: GCA_037320555.1. Taxonomy (GTDB): domain Bacteria; phylum Actinomycetota; class Coriobacteriia; order Coriobacteriales; family Coriobacteriaceae; genus Collinsella. Next base: position 36,171 of record JAYBVN010000017.1, read on the forward strand.
CGGGCATTCTGCTCGCGATATTTTTGAGCTCCTTAAGGACCACAACGTGGCCCTCGCACAAAAGACCTTTGCCATGGGCGTTCGCATCGAGCATCCGCAGCGCGACATCGACCGAGCCCAATATGGAGCCTTGGCGGGACATCCTGCCCTCGGAGCAGCCCCCTACAAGCTCGTCGCCCATCTTCCCAACGGCCGCAGCGTGTTCTCGTTTTGCATGTGCCCCGGCGGACAGGTTGTCGCCGCCTCTTCCGAGCAGGGCCACCTGTGCGTCAACGGCGCTAGCCTCAATGCCCGCGACGGACGCAACGCAAATGCCGCCTTGCTCGTTAACGTCACGCCTGAGGACCTTCCCAACGATGACCCGCTCGCCGGCATCGAGCTCCAGCGTGCCTGCGAGGCGGCCGCCTATCGCCTGGGCGGTTCCAACTGGAACGCACCGGCACAACTCGTCGGAGATTTCCTCGCAGGACGCGCCAGCAAGGCGCCCGGAAAGGTAAAGCCCACCTATCCGCTCGGTGTGACCTGGACGGCAATTGACGAAGCCCTGCCGCAGCATATCGTCGAGTCGCTCCGCCTGGGACTTCCCCTACTCGGAAAAAAGCTACGAGGCTACGACCGTCCCGATGCCGTTCTTACCGGCGTGGAGACTCGTTCGAGCTCACCTGTCACTGTCACCCGAGACCGAACGTGCCATGCCGTGTCGACCCCGGGCCTCTACCCTTGTGGTGAGGGAGCTGGATATGCTGGCGGCATCATGAGCGCGGCCACCGACGGCATCCGTTGTGCCGAAGCCCTGATCGCAGACCTCTAACGCACAAATTCCAGCGCGCAAAAGACATAGGCCCCGAGCTCCACAGAGAACTCGGGGCCTGTTCGCTATTTCTTAAACCGTGCACCCTGGCGTTTTCTGCCCGATGCGAACGTGGAACCCTTGCGGGCCTGCGAACGTAAGCGCTCGATCGTCTCGTCCTCAGACGCGCCCTCGAGCATCGCCCGAATCTGAACGACGGCATCGCGCAGGCGCGCCGCCTCCTCAAAGTCCATGGCGGCAGAAGCGTTGCGCATATCCTCTTCCATGGTTTCGACGATCCGCACAAGCTCGTCATGCGGCAGTTCTTCCAACTGCTCCGCAAGTGTCTGCTCGGGTGCCACCGTTTCCGGCACGCCGCCCTCGCCCGACTCATCGGGCGTATAGAATGCGCCATGGCCAAGGGAGTCGCCCTTCGAGCGCCCCTTGGAACCCACGGTTTTTTCGGCCTCGGCAATAAAACTTGAGATGTCGTTGATGGCCTTGCGCACTGTCTTGGGCACAATGCCATGCTCTTCGTTATATGCCATCTGAATCTCGCGACGGCGCTGCGTCTCCTCGATGGCCTCTTTCATCGAATCGGTCACAACGTCTGCATACATGATGACTTCGCCATCGGCGTTACGGGCCGCACGGCCAATCGTCTGAATCAGCGAACGGCGGTTGCGCAAGAAGCCTTCCTTATCGGCATCGAGAATTGCCACCAGTGAGACCTCGGGAAGATCCAAGCCCTCGCGAAGCAGGTTGATGCCAACGAGAACATCGATCTTGCCCTCGCGCAGCGTTCGCAGGATCTCGACACGGTCCATTGTCGCCGTATCAGAATGCATGTAATTGACCTTAATGCCCGCATCAAGCAGATGGTCGGTCAGGTCCTCGGCCATGCGCTTGGTCAACGTGGTCACCAGCACGCGCTCCTTGCGGGCAACGCGCTCGCGAATCTCGTCCTCAAGATCGTCAATCTGACCGCGAACCGGACGCACATCGATCTTGGGATCGAGCAGACCGGTCGGACGAATAATCTGCTCCACGTCGTTTTGGCTCACCCGCAGCTCGTAATCGCCCGGCGTGGCCGAAACATAGATAAACTGGGGTATCCTTGCCTCAAACTCATCGAAACGAAGCGGGCGGTTATCGAGCGCCGAGGGCAGGCGAAAACCGTGTTCCACCAGCGTCACCTTACGCGAGCGGTCACCTTCGTGCATGCCGCGAATCTGCGGCACCGTCACATGGCTCTCATCGATGATGCAGAGCATATCCTTGGGAAAGTAATCGATTAGGGTAAACGGCGGCTCACCCGGCTTGCGACCGTCCAGATGACGCGAGTAGTTCTCGATGCCGTTGCAAAAGCCCATCGTCTCGAGCATCTCAAGATCATAATCGGTGCGCTGCTGCAGACGCTGCGCCTCGAGCAACTTGTCGGTCGCCTTGAGCTCCGCCACGCGCTTCTCGCACTCTTCGCTGATCGATTTCAGAGCCGCCTTGACCTTCGGCTTCTCGGTCACGTAGTGCGATGCCGGCCATACGGGGATGGCCTCGTACTCACGCAGCATTTCACCGGTGACCTCATCGATCTCGGCAATCAGCTCGACCTCGTCGCCAAAGAACTCAAACCGCAACGGATGCTCGGCATAAGGCGGATACACGTCGACAACATCGCCGCGCACGCGGAACGTGCCGCGTGCAAGGTCATAGTCATTGCGATCATATTGAATGTCGATAAGTGCATGGATAAAGTCATCGCGCTCGAGCGGCACCTTCTTGTCGACGTTTGGAGCCAGACCCGCATAGTCCTCAGGAGAGCCAATGCCATAGATACACGAGACCGATGCGACAACGATCACATCGCGTCGAGAGAGCAGCGATGCGGTCGCCTGATGTCGCAGCATCTCAACCTCTTCGTTAATCGAGGAGTCTTTCTCGATATATGTATCGCTTTGCGGCACATACGCCTCGGGCTGATAGTAGTCGTAGTACGAGACGAAGTAGACCACAGCGTTGTTGGGAAAGAACTCTTTGAGCTCGCTCGCAAGCTGAGCGGCGAGCGTTTTATTCGGAGCCATGACCAGCGTCGGCTTTCCCAGGGCCTCAATAGTCTTTGCCATCGTGAAGGTCTTGCCCGAACCAGTCACGCCCAACAAAACCTGATAGCGGTCTCCGTCCCTCACGCCCTGCACAAGCGACTCAATGGCCTTAGGCTGGGAACCGGCAGGCTCATAGGGAGACACGACCTTAAACGGCACGTCAGAGCCTTCAACGCCAAAGCGCTTAAGTTCACCACCAACGCGTTCTACTTCAAATTCCGCCATGGATACTCCTAACTCATATATCTGCAGTATACGCAGGCGGCAGGCATAGTCCTATACGAACCGATCGGGATAGAGGGTCTTGTAGCGAACCCAGGCATTATTGACACGAATCAGATACGCCTGCGTCTCGGGAAAGGTGATTGCATTATGAAGCGACGTACTCTGCTGCGCCCATCCGTCGACATTGCCCATGCCGGCGTTATAGGCGGCAATGGCACTGTCAGTCGACCCGTTAAAATACGCTAGAAGATACGAGAGATACGCACAGCCAAACTCGATATTCGTAGCCGGATCGTTAAGGTTGTCGGCCGAATACTCGCCACCGTCGACAAGGCCCTTGGCGATCATATCCTGGGCAGTCTCGGGCATCAGCTGCATCAATCCCTGAGCACCCTGATTCGACTCGGCCTCGGGATCCCAATTCGATTCAGACTTAATGACAGCGCACACCAGATACGGATCCAGATTATGCGAAATACTGGATTGCTTTACATACGCCTCGTAGTCAATCGGATACAGCGGCTTAAAGAAAGCGGCAGGAGCATACGAGTAAACGAATGAGATAAGGCCGAAGGCAAAAACGGCAGCCAGCGGTATAAGGCGATACCACGTAAGGAAACGTGTCTTAGGCATCGGCCTCCTCCTTATCCACTACATCCCCGAACCCATGGCGCGAAAGCCATGCGTCCAGTTGTTCAAAGAGCGAGTTATCGTCTGCCGCATTGTCAATCACAGTTGTAGCGAGATTGCACAGCGCAGACTCTTCGGGCTGGCAAGCAGAACGGGCATCGAAATCAGATGGCTCCATGCCACGTTGAATAGCGCGCTCGCGACGAACTGACAAAGGGGCGCTGATGACCAAAATTTCATCAGCCAAGCCAAATGCATCCTCAAAACCAGTCGGAGCAGAAACCTCGACCACTGCAAAGCGATAACGAGGAGATGAAACCGTACAACAAACCGGATCGAGAATCCTAAGCGAAAGCTGTTCAATCAGAACGGGATGCACAATGCCATTGAGCCGTGCGACCGAATCAGGAGAAGCAAAAGCTCGAGAAGCGAGGATGTTGCGGCGAATGCCGCCATCCTCATCCAAAATGTCCCAACCGAATTCATCCGCGAGAGCATTGACGATATCAGAGCCCGGAACATACAGCGATTTTGCAAGCTCATCCAGATCGATTAGCATAGCGCCACGAGATTCGAAATAGCGGCAGGCAGTCGACTTACCCGAAGCAATATTGCCCAAGACAAATACGGTAAACATCAAGCCCTCCCTAACGCCAATGCGAGTAATTATCGCTCAAATACACTAGAAGGACTCAAAATACAGCCAAACAGTAAGAGCGCATACGGGGGAACTAGGTCTCAAAGTACAACGTGTATATAACGTAAAAAGGGGGAGGCCGCGAGGCCTCCCCCTTCTCAGTTCAAGCGTACGGCTCGGTGCCGTCCACCGGTCAGCGGCGCCCTGGCCTCCCA
>JAYBVN010000018.1:0-5359 GCA_037320555.1 Collinsella sp.
GAGATGGGCGATGACGTCGCTTCCGGTAAGAAGTCGGTGACCGACCGTATCAAGAGTGCCCTCGACGATATCCTCGATTAAGGAGCCCGCGTGCTCGCACCCCATATTTCCGTCGTCAACCTCGGCTGCCGTGTCAACCGGGTTGAGTCTGACCGTATCACTGCCGATCTTATGCGCCTGGGCTTTGCTATTGTGGAGCCCCAGGATGCCGATTTGATCGTCATTAACACCTGTGCCGTTACGGGCGAGGCCGAGGCCAAGACCCGTAAGGCCGTTCGCCATGCGCTGGCCTATCCAAACGAGCCCTATGTGGTCGTGACCGGATGCGTGGTCAATTTGCATCCCGAGGAGCTGTCGGAGCTTTCGGATCGCGTGATCGCCGAGCCGTCCAAGATAGATGTCGCCGAACGTGTTTGCGAGGTGCTGGGTGTTGAGTCCGATAGCGTTCCCGCCTGCAGCGATGGCGAGGTGGTCGATGCGCTCGGTCGCTCTCGCCTGGGCGTGAAGATTCAGGATGGCTGCAACCATCGCTGCACCTATTGCATTGTGTGGAAGGCGCGCGGCCCCGAGCGCTCCGTGCCCGTCGAGTCCGTGCTCGAGCAAGTTCGCGAGGCCCAGGAGGCCGGCGTGCCCGAGGTGGTGCTGACCGGTGTGAACCTGGGTGCCTACGATGGCAAGAGCGCGACCGACGAGCACGTCGAAATCGATGAGCTGCTCGAGGCCATCATGGAGCGCACGTCTATTCCGCATGTGCGCATTTCCTCGGTCGAGCCCATGGATATCTCCGAGCGCCTGCTTAAGGTTATGGCGCGCTACCCGCAGCGTATCGCCCCGTTTTTGCACCTGCCCGTGCAGTCCGGCTGCACGGCGACCCTGCATCGCATGGGCCGTCCCTATAGTGCGGAGGTCTTTGAGGACACGGTGCGTATGATTCGCGCCAATCTGCCGCAGGCGTCACTTTCTTGCGACGTTATTGTCGGCTTCCCCGGCGAGACGGACGAGGAGTTCGAGGAGTCGTTGGCGCTGTGCCGCCGTGTGGGTTTCTCGCGTATGCACGTGTTCCGCTACAGCAAGCGTCCCGGTACCCTTGCTGCCGACATGCCCGACCAAGTGCCGCCCGAGGTTATGGCCGAGCGCAGCCGCCGTATGCGGGCCGCCGCGCAGGAGCTCGCTATTGCCGACGCTCGCCGTCGCGTGGGCACGGTCGAGCGTGCCGTGCTCGAGTATGGTGACAACCTGACGCTTGGCTCGTTCCATCATGCCCGTCTTGACGATACCTGTGGACTTACAGCCCCGTGCCTGCTCGATGTTGCTATCATCGGAGTCGATGATTCCGGCTTGGTCCATGCACGCAGGGAGGTTCATGGAAGCCTCGAAGATTAGACTTACCGTTCCCGAGGGTATTGACCCCTCGCGCGTTTTGGGTGCCGGCGACGGCGTCCTTCGTGCGCTGGAGAGCTCAGTTCGCGCCCACGTGGTCGCCCGTGGCGACAGCATCGCCGTGAGCGGTGACCCGGACGAGGTCGAACTGGTCGCGCGTTTTTTCGAACATGCCTTTCGTGAGGCTGCTTCCGGGCGCACGCTTTCTGCCGACGATGTCTCTCGCTGCCTGGCCGTCTTGCGCGACGGTGAGCACGAGGCTACGTCGCTTCGCGATGACGTGCTGCTTTCGTATCGCGGTCGCGTCATTCGCCCCAAGACGCTCGGTCAAAAGCGCTATGTGGATGCCATCCGCTCAAATACCATCACGTTTGGCTTGGGTCCTGCCGGTACCGGTAAGACCTATCTGGCCATGGCGCTCGCTGTTGCCGCACTCAAGCGTCACGAGGTGGGCCGTCTGATCTTGACGCGTCCGGTTGTCGAGGCGGGGGAGAACCTGGGCTTTTTGCCCGGCACCCTCGAGGAAAAGATCGATCCGTACATGCGCCCGCTCTACGACGCCCTATTTTGCATGATGGATCGCGAGCGCACCGATGAGCTCATGGAGCGCGGCGTGATCGAGATCGCCCCGCTTGCCTACATGCGCGGCCGCACGCTGAGCGACGCCTTCGTGGTGCTCGACGAGGCCCAAAATACCACGCCCGAGCAGATGAAGATGTTTCTGACGCGCCTGGGCTTTAACTCCAAGTTTGTGATTACCGGCGACCTGAGCCAGCGTGACCTGGTGGGCCGTCGTGGTGGCTTGGCGGATGTCGAGAAGATTTTGGGCCGTGTCGACGATGTCGCATTTTCTCACCTCGAGCGTGCCGACGTGGTGCGCCATGCCCTGGTGGGACGTATCGTCGAGGCATATGATGCTTATGATGACGTGCGCGAGCAGCGCCCGCGCGACCGAAAGGAGTCCCGTTGAGTGTATTGATCAGCAACGATGCCGAGCTCGATACGCTGCTCGACGCGCAGGAGGTAGAACACATCTGCGAGGTCGTGCTTGCCGCCGAAGGCGTTGAGCGTGAAGTCGAGATTTCCCTTTCGTATGTCGACGAGGACGAGATGCACGAGCTCAACCACGAGTGGCGCGGTATCGACCGCACCACCGATGTCCTCTCGTTTGAATGCGACTCGGCCTTTGACGAGGATATTCCCGCCGACGAGACGCTTGAGCTTGGCGATATCATCCTGGCCCCGCAAGTCATTGCCCGTCAGGCCCCCGGCTTTGGCAATGCCCCTGCCGACGAGTGCCGCCTGATGCTCGTGCATGGCATGCTGCACCTGCTGGGGTATGACCATATCGAGGACGACGAGGCCGAGGTCATGGAGGCCCGCGAGGACGCCATCCTGCGCGATCTGGCGCTCGAGCGCGGCGAGGACCCCAAGCTGGTCCACGTCGGCCCCATCACCAACCACGCCCACGACTAGGAGCCGTCTATGATTCCCGGATCGAACAAGGACCATCCGTCCTTCTTAAAGTCGTTCTCCTACGCCATGGAGGGCTTCGTCACCGCCGTCAAGACCGAGCGCAATATTAAGGTCATGCTCGTTGCGGGCGTGTGCACCGTCATTGCCGGCTGCATCGTGGGGCTCGACATTGCCGAGTGGGCCACGATTATCATCTGTTGTGGCCTGGTGATTCACGGCGAGCTATGCAACACCGCCATGGAGGCGATTGTCGATCTGGCGACCCAGGAGCTCCATCCGCTGGCAAAGCGCGCGAAGGATATCGCCGCCGCCTCCGTATACGTTCTTTCCATCACCGCCGCGATTGTGGGCTTGCTGGTATTTGCCCACGCGCTCGGCTTTATCTAGAAAGGGATTTTCATGTCCGACACTATGCAGCCTATCGATGAAATTTTGGACGACGAGGTCCTGGATGCGGCGGATGCCGAAGCGGCCGAAGCATACGAGGAAGTCGAGGAATTCGATCCGTTTGAGGGCATGAGCGACGAGGAGCTCGACGCCCTGTGCGACGAGGACGATAGCCTCGCGGGCTTTGGCGACGTTGAACCCGGTTTTCGCAGCGGCTTCGTAGCCCTGGTCGGACGCCCCAACGCCGGCAAGTCCACGCTGCTCAACGCCTGCTATGGCAAAAAGGTCGCCATCACCTCGCCGGTGGCACAGACGACCCGCCGTCGCATGCGCGCCGTCGTCAACCGTCCCGGCTACCAGCTGGTCTTTGTCGATACCCCGGGTATTCATAAGCCCAAGGACGGCCTGGGGTCCGAGCTCAACAAGAGCGCACTGTTCGAGTTGAACGATGTCGACGTCGTCGCGTTTTTGATTGATGCCACCAAGCCCATCGGCAGGGGAGACGCCTGGGTTGCCGAGCGTGTCAGATGCGCTCGTTGCAAGAAGGTCCTGGTGCTCACCAAGGCCGATGAGGCCGACCCCGCACAGGTCATGGAGCAGCTTAAGGCTGCCCACGAGCTTATGGAATATGACGACGAGATTGTGACGTCGTCGGTTAAGAACTTCAACGTCGATGCCTTTATAGAGACCGTTGCGCACTTTTTGCCTGAGGGTCCGCGTTGGTTCCCCGAGGACATGGGTACTGACGCTTCCGATGAGACGCTCGTTGCCGAGTTTGTGCGCGAGAAGGTCTTGCGCCGCACCCGTGATGAGATTCCGCACTCCGTTGGCGTGATCTGCGATGCGCTCGAGCAGACCAAGAAGGTGCTGCGCGTGCACGCCACCATTTACGTCGAGCGCGAGGGCCAAAAGGGCATCATCATCGGCAAGGGCGGCGAGATGATCAAGCATATCGGTATCGACGCCCGACGCGATCTTGAACGCATTTTTGGCACGCAGGTCTTTTTGGAGCTGGACGTGAAGGTCAAGGCCGGCTGGCGTGACGACGAGGCCCAGATTCGCCGCTTTGGCTACAACGCCGAGGACTAAGGACGCGCGGCGCGCATGGCAGGCTCCCGGACATATCGCACCAAGGTGCTCGTCCTCGACAAGACGAAGCTCAAAGAGACCGACCTGATCTTGACGATGCTTGACGAGCGGGGGCGGCAGGTTCGTGCCGTGGCAAAGGGCGCCCGCAAACCCGGCGGACGCCTGGCTGCGCGCTGCGAGCTGTTCTGTACGGTCGATATGCTGCTCGCACATGGACGGTCACTCGACGTGGTTTCCCAGGCCGAGCTTATGGAGGCGCCGCTCGGCGCTGCGCCCGATTACGAGACGACCTGCGCCGCAAGCGCGATCGCCGAGGTTGCGCGCGTGTGCTCGTTCGAGGACGCCGAGGACCCGTTTACCTTTGCCATCACGCAGCGAGCGCTTGCCCTGGTGGGCAGCGGGCTTGACACGGCGCATATGGACCTACTTGTGGCGGCATATGTCTTTAAGCTGCTGTCGCACGTTGGCTATCGACCCGATTTTTCGGCCTGCGTGCTGTGCGGAGACCCCATGCTGTCGTATTTTTCACCCCAGGCGGGCGGTCTCATGTGCGGGTCGTGCGCGTCGAGCGTTCCAGGTGCCGAACTGGTGTCGACCGGTGAGACAGCATGGCTGCGCGCCCTCATGTCCATGACCTTCGATGCGCTCATGGCCGAGCGAATCGACCCGCATACGGCGGCATTCCTGCTCGGGCTTTCGCATGTGTGGGCTGCGACGCACACCGATCAACGCCTCCGTGCGATGGAATTCATGTTGGGTCGGTGATGATGCGCAGGCGCGGGCTGCTTGTGGTATCATGCCGACCTGTTGGTACCTCGACCTTGGTTGCTCGCTCCACCGGCGGCTTCCCAGTCCGAGGCGAATCGAGTCGCCCGCGGGCGACGTAAAACGAAAGGTGAAACAATGACTGTTTCCAAAGAGCGCAAGGCGGAGCTGACTGCCCAGTTCGGTAACACCCCGGTCGACACCGGCAACCCCAAGGTTCAGGTCGCCATCCTGTCCGAGCGCATCAAGGAGCTGACCGAGC
>JAYBVN010000019.1:0-52562 GCA_037320555.1 Collinsella sp.
AAGGATTCCGGCGCCACGATCGAGCTTTCGAAGGGCGACAAGCTCTTTACGATCAGCGCCCCGGCTGACTTTGTCTCTAAGCAGATTATCGACGTGCTGAGCTCCAAGCTCATCAAGCGCGGTATCGACCTCAAGGCTGTCTCGTGGGATGCTCCGCAGGCGGCGTCGGGCGGCACCGTGCGCGTGCTCGGCCATATCGTCGAGGGTATCGACCAGGCGACCGCCAAGAAGATCAACAAGGACATCAAGGACCAAAAGCTCAAGGTCAAGGTGACCATCGAGGCCGACAAGCTGCGTGTTTCCTCTGCTTCGAAGGACGCGTTGCAGACCGTGATCCAGTTCCTGCGCGACCAGGACTACGGTCAGCCACTGCAGTTCACCAACTACCGCTAATATCAATCGAAAGGACTGCTCTCCAACATGGATACACCGTTGGGCTCCGTGCTCTACATCACCCTCGGGTGCGCTAAGAACGAGGTTGACACCGACCGCATGCGTTCTCTTTTGACCGCCGCAGGCTACGAAGAGGCATTCGACCCGCAGGATGCCGATATCGCCATCGTCAATACATGCTCGTTCCTCGCCTCCGCAACGTCCGAGAGCATCGAGACCACGCTCGAGCTCGCCAACGAGGTTCAGGACGGCGTTCGTTCTTGCCCCATCGTTATGTGCGGCTGTGTGCCGTCGCGCTATGGCGACGACTTGCCTGACGAGCTGCCCGAGGTCGCTGCCTTTGTGAAGGCCGACGAGGAGGACGGCATCGTGGCGGTCATCGATGGCGCGCTGGGTGTCGAGCGTGAGATCGCAGCCTATATCCCGCAGGTCAAGCGTACCGTCGAGGGCGCCGTTGCTTACGTCAAGATTTCCGATGGCTGCAACCGCTTCTGCAGCTTCTGCATGATCCCCTATATTCGCGGTCGCTATCATTCGCGCAATGCCGAGAGCATTATCTCCGAGGTGCGCGACCTGGTTGCCGGCGGTGTGCGCGAGATCGTGCTGATCGGCCAGGACACGGGTATTTGGGGCACCGACTTTGCTGACGAGGATGTCGCCGAGGGCTCGCCGCGCAATCTGGCGCAGCTGCTGCGTGCCGTCGCCGAGGCCGTGCGCCCGCACAACGTCTGGGTTCGCGTGCTCTACCTGCAGCCCGAGGGCATGACTGACGAACTCATCGAGACGATTCGCGATACGCCCGAGGTGCTGCCCTATATCGATATCCCCGTGCAGCACTGCGACGCGCGCATCCTCAAGGCCATGCGTCGCTCCGGTTCGCGCCAGGAGCTCGAGGACCTGTTCCGCGATCTGCGTGAGCGTATCCCCGGCATCGTGATCCGTTCCACGGCTATGGTCGGCTTCCCGACCGAGACCGACGACGAGTTCCGCGACCTCATCGACTTTATGGACACCGTCGGCTTCGACTACACGAGTGTCTTTGCCTACTCGCGTGAGGAGGGCAGCCTGGCCGCCAAGATGGAGGGTCAGGTCGATGAGGAGGTCAAGCTCGAGCGCGCCCAGGAGGCCATGGACCTGGCCGAATCGCTCGGTTTTGCTGCGACTGCCGCGCATGTGGGCGAGCGCGCCCAGGTGATCGTCGACGGTATCGAAGAAACCGAGGACGGCGCCGAGCTGATCGGCCATGCCTGGTTCCAGGCGCCCGATTCCGATGGCGCGGTGCATCTGGACGCCGGCGAGGCGTCCGTGGGTGATATTCTGACCGTCGAGTTTACCGATAGCTTCTGCTATGAGCTTATCGGTCATGTTGTGGAGTAGGAGAGCGTCGTGGCAAACGAGAGCAATAAGGAACTGACGAGTGTTTGGACGCCCGCCAACATCGTGACGTGCGTTCGCATCGTTTTTATCCCGGTGTTCATGATCGTGTCGGCGCTTTCTCACACGAGTGTTGCCGGTACGGATTGGAGCACCTTCGACGGCCCGCTCGCCGCCGCTGCCTTCATTCTGTATGTGATCCTGTCGTGTACCGATAAGGTCGACGGTTATCTGGCGCGTTCGCGCAACGAGATCACCGACTTCGGTAAATTCTTGGACCCCATCGCCGATAAGCTGCTCGTGTTTTCGGCCCTGCTGCTGTTCTTGGATTTTGGCGCGGTGACCGTGTGGTCCGTGTTCATTATCCTGTTCCGTGAGCTTCTGGTGAGCGCCCTTCGCATGGTCGCGAGTGCGGCCGGTGTGGTCGTTGCGGCCGATAAGCTCGGCAAGTACAAGACAGCGACCACGATGGTCTCCATCTGCGGTTACCTGTGCGTTTTTGCTATGGCCGGCTTGCACCTTGGCCCGGTGGCGCTGACGCTCGGCATCTACTCGGTGTCGCGCTTCCTGTATGCCGTTGCCGTTGTCTTGACCGTTATCTCGGGCGCCCAGTACTTCTGGAACTGCCGCAAGATCGTCTTTTCGGTCTAGGTCCTGGTGGGTATGACGGACTCTTTTGAGCAGATTTCCGCACATAACGAGGAACTGGCGCGCGATATCGTCGAGCGCGCGAGCGCTCGGGGTGCGACGGTTTCGACGGCTGAGTCGCTGACGGCGGGTATGATCGCCTCGACGATTGCGGATATCCCGGGCGCCTCGGCGGTGCTGCGTGGCGGTGCGGTGACCTACTGCGATGAGATTAAGCATCGCGTGCTGGGTGTTGAGCAGGAGACGCTCGACCGCTACACCGCGGTGTCGCATCAAACTGCGCGCGAGATGGCGTCGGGTTCGCTGGAGCTGTACCAGAGCGATATTGCAGTGAGCGCAACGGGTTATGCCGGCCCCGGCGGTGGTACTGAGGACGATCCTGCTGGCACTTTCTATATTGGCTGGGCACATCGTTCCGCCGATGGGGGAGTGCCGGTCGTGGACTCTGTGCGCTGCCACTATGAGGGCGACCGTTCGTGTGTTCGTGCCCATGCGGTCACGGAGGCATTGGGTCGCATTGTCTGCGTGCTCGATTCTATGGAATAGATGTGTTTTAAGGGGCCTCCGGGCCCCTTAATTGTGGAGATGGGGACCTCAGAAGAATTTAGCGTTTGTGCTGTTCATAGGTGTATTTTTGCCTGCCTTGTTCTTATTTGGCCCTTTATGGTCAAGCATTTGGTCAGTGTTTGGTCGGCTTTTGGTTGGGTTTTGGAAAGGTCGGCTGCATATGATTTATCTGAACGGTTGACCACGAACAGCCGTTCGTTTATTATCGATGCAGGTTGTTAAGAGGAGGGCTATTCATGGCCAAGAATTCAGGTCCCGTACGTACCGTTCATGCTCGCACGACGGGTAAAGAGCGCGATGAGATGATCGCCACCACCAAGGCTGAGATCGAGAAGAAATTCGGCCAGGGTTCCATCATGAGGTACGGCGACGGTGGCCCCGAGCTCGAGGTCGAGGCCATCCCTACGGGCGCTCTGGCACTCGATGCCGCGCTGGGTATCGGCGGCGTGCCGCGTGGCCGTATCGTCGAGATTTACGGTCCTGAGTCCTCCGGTAAGACGACGCTTTCGCTCGAGATCCTGGCCGAGGCCCAGGCAATGGGTGGCGTTGTGGCATTTATCGATGCCGAGCATGCGCTCGATCCCACTTATGCCGCGCGTATCGGCGTGGATATCGACGAGGTGCTCATTTCTCAGCCCGATACGGGCGAGCAGGCGCTCGAGATTGTTGACATGCTCGTGCGTTCCGGCGCCATCGATGCCATCGTTGTTGACTCCGTCGCCGCGCTGACCCCGCGTGCCGAGATCGAGGGAGAAATCGGCGACACTACGGTCGGTCTTCAGGCTCGCCTGATGAGCCAAGCGCTCCGCAAGCTCGCCGGCTCGCTGTCTAAGTCCAACACGACGTGCATCTTCATTAACCAGCTGCGTGAGAAGATCGGCGTCATGTTCGGCAACCCCGAGACCACGACGGGCGGCCGCGCCCTTAAATTCTTCTCTTCGGTGCGTATCGACATTCGCCGTATCGATAGCATTAAGCTTAAGGACGAGGTTATCGGTAACCGCGTGCGCGCTAAGGTCGTTAAGAACAAGGTGGCAGCTCCGTTCCGTTCTGCTGAGTTCGACATTATGTACGGTACGGGCATCTCTAAGGAGGGCTCGATTCTGGACATGGCTGTCGAGTGCGGCATCTGCAAGAAGATGGGCTCCTGGTTTGCCTATGGCGAGGACAAGCTCGGCAACGGTCGCGAGGCCGCCAAGGCGTTCCTGCGCGAACACCCCGATTGCGCCGACGAGATTGAGCATAAGGTCCGTCTTGCCTGCGGGCTTGAGTTTGATGACGATGCTCCGTCCGAGGTAGAGCTGACCGATCAGCCTGCGCCTGAGGAGTTTGACGAGCTTTACGCCATCGATGGTTCCGCCATGCTCGATGATGACGACGAGTAGCGGTTACGCTCATGTCGTATACGGTGACCGAGGCCACGGTCGTCTTTCCCGATAAGAAGGCGGCCTCCTCGTTCTCGAGCGGGTATGCGTCCAAAAAGCCTTGCGCACATATCGATTGTGAGCTTGAGGGCGGTTTTGAGCGGTCCATTTGGATTCCCGTGCGGGTCGCGCGCCTGTATGTCAAAAACCGCCCCGATCTTCCCTGTGATTGGGATAACTTTCGTGAGGCGGTGCAGCTCATCGAGCGTAAATGTGCACTTACCATGGTGACTGAGATGTTATCGCGCCGCGACCATGCGACGGGTGAGGTCCGTGACAAGCTGGCTCGCTACGGTTTTCACCAGCCCGCGATCGATTTCGCCGTCGAGCGCGCCACCGAGTATCGCTTTTTAGACGAGAATCGCTTTTGCTCGTACTTTATCGAGGAACGCAAGCGGCGCGGTTGGGGACAGCGCAAAATCGAGACCGAGCTCAAGCGACGTCATGTTGTGCTCGATGACATTCCCGGTTATCCCGAGGATTATTTTGCCGTCGAAGACGATTTGGCGCGTGCGTCAGCCCTGCTCGCCAAGCGGCGTGTTCCAGAGACGCGCGGATTCGAAAAACTGGTTCGGTTTTTGATGGGCAAGGGCTTCTCGTATCACATCGCCGCCGATGCCGTTAAGGCACGTCTCGATGCCGAATGCGAGGAATGTGCGCTTTAGGCGTATGCGTTTTGTGGCCCCGCCGCTCACCGCGTTTTAGCCGCCGTACTGGGGCCATTTATTTGACAGTTGTTGTGGTTCAACGTACGATAAACACTGTCATTTGTTTTGTGATATGTGCTCATCTGTGATGAGTTTGTTTATATGTTTATCTGTATCCGACCCGCATAAGCTGCGCCCATATTACTCAAATGTCGCGAGCCGTTCATAAGGACGGTTCGCTTTGTTGTGTAACGAATCCATAAAAAGGAGTGAGCATGCCTATCATTGCAGCGCTCGTTGGCATCGTTTTGGGTGCCATCGCCGCCATTGCCTACATGCGCACCGCCAAGCAGGGTAGTCTTCACGAGGCCGACGAAAAGATCCAGTCGGCACACGCACAGGCTGAGTCCCTGATCGGTGATGCAAAGCGTCAGGCCGAGACCCTCAAAAAAGAGGCTCTGCTCGAGGCTAAAGAGGAGATCATCAAGAACAAGCAGGCCGCCGAGGCCGAGGACAAGCAGCGCAAGAGCGAGATTCGTACGCTCGAGAACCGCGTGATGCAGCGCGAGGAATCCCTCGATCGCCGCAACGACGCTCTCGACAAGCGCGAGCATCAGCTGTCCAGTCAGGCCGGTCAGGTCGAGAAGCGCTCCCGTGAGCTCGAGGAGCTCTGCGCAAAGCAGACCTCCGAGCTCGAGCGTATCGCCGACCTTACCCGCGAGGATGCCCACAAGGAGCTCCTCGATAAGGTTCGCGGCGAGGTCACCCACGAGGCCGCCACGATTATTCGCGAGTCCGAGCAGCAGGTTCGCGCCGAGTGCCACAAGACCGCCCAGGAGATTCTGTCCCTGGCGATTCAGCGCTGCGCTGCCGACCACACTGCCGAGGTCACCGTTACCTCCGTGCACATTCCCTCTGATGACCTCAAGGGCCGTATCATCGGTCGCGAGGGTCGCAACATCCGGACCTTCGAGCAGGTTTCCGGCGTCAACCTCGTGATCGACGACACGCCCGAGACCGTCGTTCTTTCGAGCTTCGATCCGGTCCGTCGTGAGACCGCCCGTGTTGCTCTGGAGAACCTCATCGCCGACGGCCGCATTCACCCCGCCCGCATCGAGGAGATGTATCACAAGGCTGCCGACCTGGTTCAGCAGCGCGTGCGCGAGGCTGGCGAGCAAGCTGCATTCGATACCGGCATTCACGACCTGCACCCCGAGATTGTCAAGACCCTTGGTGCCCTGCGCTACCGTACCTCGTTTGGTCAGAACGTGCTTCAGCACTCCCTCGAGGTCTCTGACCTGTGCGGCGTAATGGCTTCCGAGCTTGGCCTGGACGTTGTTACCGCCAAGCGCGCCGGCCTGCTGCACGACCTGGGCAAGGCAATCGACCATGACGTCGAGGGCCCGCATGCCGTCATCGGCGCCGAGCTTGCCCGCCGTTATGGCGAGAAGCCCGTTATCGTCCACGCTATCGAGGCTCACCATGCCGACGTCGACCCCAACACGGTGCTCGATGTCCTGGTCCAGGCCGCCGATGCTGTCTCTGCCTCTCGCCCCGGTGCCCGTCGCGAGTCTGCCGAGAACTATATCAAGCGTCTTGAGAAGCTTGAGGAGATCGCCAACGCCCATGACGGCGTCGAGCGTACCTATGCCATGCAGGCTGGTCGCGAGGTCCACGTCATGGTTCAGCCGGACAAGATCTCCGATGCCCAGTCCACGGTCCTGGCTCACGATATCGCCCATCAGATCGAGGAAGAGATGGAGTATCCCGGTCAGGTGCGCGTCGTCGTGATTCGCGAGAGCCGCGCTGTCGATATCGCTAAATAACATGAGCGACGCGAACGAGCTCATCTCATTTATCGCGTCGATGTCGGGGGAGGGCAACCTTCGCGTCGAGGAGAACCTTGGCGAGGGGTATGTCCGCCTCCGCGTTTCGGAGGCCGAGCGGCGCCAGGCAAAGCACGACATTCAGCATGTCGAGGATATCGTCATCGAAATGCTCCGTAATGCTCGCGATGCCGGCGCCGACAAGGTCTATCTCGCCACGACCAAGGAAGATGGCGTCCGCACGCTTGTCTTTCTGGATAACGGCTCGGGTGTTCCGCAGGATATGCAAGAGCGAATTTTCGATGCTCGCGTTACCTCAAAGCTCGAGAGCATGAAGATGGACCGTTGGGGCGTTCACGGTCGTGGCATGGCATTGTTTTCGATCAAGCAGAACACCGACGAGGCCCGTGTGGTCACGTCCGGCGTCGATCTTGGTTCAGCCTTTAAGGTGAGCGTTGCGACCGACCGCCTTAGTGAGCGTGCCGATCAGTCCAGCTGGCCCCAGGCCGTCAAGGATGAGGACGGACGTTATGTCTGTGCTCGCGGCCCGCATAATATTATTCGCGCTGCCTGTGAGTTTGCGCTCGAGGAGCTGCGTGGTTGCGATGTTTATCTTGGTTCTCCGTCTGAGATTGCCGCGACCCTTTATGCTCAGGCGTCAAGTCGGCTCGATACGTCTCGTCTCCTGTTCATTGACGACGAGAGCGAGCTTCCGGTTGTCGATCGTTTAGGCCTTGCCTCTGATGCCGAGGACTTTATCCGTATCTGCTCGGGTTTGGGTCTTGAGATGTCCGAGCGCACGGCACATCGCATTTTGGCAGGGCAGATTAAGCCCGTTCGCGGTGTGACCGCGCGTCTGCTGCGCGAGCGTGATTCGTCCTCGCATGCGCCGGCTCCTGTCGATCTCGCGAAGGATCGTCGCGGGCTACGTATTGCCAAGGATGACATGGCACAGTTTTCGCGTGCTGTGGAGCGCGACTTTAATGATCTTGCCGCCCGGTACTATCTCAACCTTTGCGGCGACCCAAAGATTCGCGTTTCGCGTGATCGAATCACCGTGACCTTCGATCTTGCCAAAGAGGAATAGTGCCTTTACCGAGTCCACTCGGTACGATAAAGTTATTGCAGTTAAAACGTACTTTTAAACGCAGGAGTTTCTTCATGGATTGCCTGAAGGTATCAAGCAAATCATCGCCCGCGTCCGTTGCCGGCGCCATCGCCGGCATGGTCAAGGATGGTGTGCCCGTCAACATTCAGTGTGTCGGCGCCGGTGCGGTCAACCAGGCCATAAAGGCCGTGGCTATCGCGCGCGGTTTTTTGATTCCAACTGGGTTTGATATTTCCTGCGCGCCCGTGTTCTCCGACATCCTCATTAACGGGGAGTCGCGCACGGCCATCCGCCTTTCTATCTACGTTCACCAGATCAATCGAGCTGCTATGGATAACGTCGTCATGGATGATGTTAAGCCTGTGGCATAGCTTCTGATTGCCTCGTTTTGCTCCCCATCGTTAGGACTTATGCACATGGACCAGCGTTCCGTACGCGATATTCTTGCCGGTAAAACCTACTTTATCCGCACCTTTGGCTGCCAGATGAATCAGCACGATTCCGAGCGCGTGAGCGGTCTGCTCGATTCGTATGGTTGCCTCATGGCGCTCGATCCCGAGCATGCCGATATCGTTGTCTTCATGACATGCTGTGTGCGTGAGGCCGCCGATACTCGCCTGTACGGTCAGTGCAATTCCTGCAAAAGCCTGCCGCCTTCGCCTTCGGGCAAGCGTGTGGTTGCCGTGGGCGGCTGCATCGCGCAGCGTGATGGAGAGGGCCTGCTCACCAACGTCGATAACGTCAATGTCATCTTTGGCACGCATTCCATCGCACATGTGGCCGAGCTCATTGCCGAGGCGTTCCTTGATGGTAAGCGTCATATCCGCACCAATGAGCATGAGGATACGGATGCCATGAGCATGCCGTGGCATCGCGAGACCCAGTATCACGCCTGGGTGCCCATCATGACGGGCTGCAATAATTTCTGCACCTATTGCATCGTGCCGTACGTGCGCGGTCGCGAAAAGAGCCGCCCCTTCGAGGAGATTGTCGACGAGGTTACCGGTCTGGTGCGCCAGGGCGTGCGCGAGATCACACTGCTGGGCCAAAACGTTAACTCATATGGTCGCGATCTGTTTGGCAAGCCTCGTTTTGCCGATTTGCTGCGTGCCGTGGGCGATACGGGTGTAGAGCGTATCTTCTTTACTTCCTCGCACCCCAAAGACCTGCTGCCCGAGACTATCGACGCTATGGCTGAGACGCCTGCCGTCATGCCGCAGCTGCACTTGGCAGTTCAGTCGGGCTCAACTCGCATCCTTAAAGAGATGAATCGTCGCTATACGCGCGAGGATTATCTGGGCCTGGTCGATCGCATCCGCAATCGCATGCCCGATATCGCGCTTTCGACCGATATCATCGTGGGTTTCCCCGGCGAGACCGAGGAAGACTTTGAGCAGACGCTCTCGCTCGCCGAGACGGTCCGTTATGCTCAGGCCTATACGTTTATCTACTCCAAGCGCGCCGGTACTCCGGCCGCCGAGATTGACGATCCCACGCCGCATGAGGTGATTCTTGAGCGCTTCAACCGTCTGGTGAAGGTTATCGAGACCACTGCGCACGAGTATAACCAGGGTGAGCTTCACACCGTCGTGCCGGCGCTTATTGAGGGTACGAGCAAAAAGAATGACGCGGTGCTGCTGGGCAAGAGTCCTAAGAATCAGACCGTTCATGCACCGATTCCCGAGGGCTACAGCATCGATCAGTTGATTGGCAAGATTGTCGATGTTGACATCGATGTTGCCAAGACGTGGTATCTGTCCGGATCCGTTGTGGGCGAGCCGCGCTAATGATTTCTCACGGGGCAAGCCTTTCTGCCGTTGCGATTGTCGGTCCGACCGCGGTTGGTAAAAGTGATGTCGCAGATCGTTTATCGGCTCGTCTTTCGTCCGAAGTGCTGTCGTGTGACGCGATGCAAATCTATCGAGGCATGGATATCGGCACTGCCAAGATGGCACCAGAGGAATGCGCGGCGCCTCTACGCCTGGTCGATATTGTTGAACCGGGCGTTGCATATTCTGCAGCGTTGTATCAGGCAGACGCTCGTGTACATGTTGAGCGCTTGCTGGGCGAGGGCCGCCTACCGGTGTTTTGCGGGGGTACGGGCTTGTATCTCAAGGCGGCCCTGGATGAGATGGATTTTCCCTCGGGCGAACTTGAGGACGATCGCCGCGCGGGGTATCAGGAGCTTGCCGAGCGCATTGGCGAGGAAGCGCTGCACGCGCTGCTTGCCGAGCGTGACCCCGAGTCCGCCGCGGTCATCCACCCCCATAATGTTCGTCGCGTGATTCGCGCGCTGGAAATGCACGATGATGGCGTGTCCTACGCGCAGCAAAAGTTGCAGTTTAGTGTTCCGCGCGAGCATTATCACGCTCTGTGGTTTGGATTGATGCGTAATCGCGAGGCGCTTTACGAGCGCATTAACCTTCGCGTCGATCTGATGTTTGAGCAGGGTCTTGTTGATGAGGTTCGTGGTCTTATGGACAAGGGGCTGGGAGATGCCCTGACTTCGATGCAGGCGATTGGCTATAAAGAGATTATCGATGCCTTTAACGGCGTGATTTCTATGGATGAGGCTCGCGAACTCATCAAGATTCGTTCGCGTCGCTATGCCAAGCGTCAGCTTTCGTGGTTTAAACGCGATGACCGCATCGTGTGGTTCGATATGGACGAGTTTACGATCGATGAGGTCGTTGATGACATCCTTCACCGTATCGAGGCGGCCTAATGGCTCGGTTTCCCCTCGTTCCCACGGCGCCTGAGCCCGAACGTGCCGTTCTTGTCGGAGTTGAGTGGCGCGATAACGCCTGGCCTCTCGATCGTTCGCTTGACGAGCTTGAGCGCCTGGCCCATACGGCTGGCGCCCAGTGCGTGGCGCGTTTGTCGCAGCGTCTGGTTAAGCCATATCCAAAATCGTTTATCGGCTCCGGTAAGGTTGAGGAGCTTTGCGGGCTCGTGCATCGTATGGATGTCGATGTTGTTATCTTCGACGACGATTTAACGCCCTCGCAGCAGTCTTATCTTGAGAAAGCCGTGGGCGAACCGGTTAAGATTATCGATCGTACAGCACTGATTCTGGATATCTTTGGCCTGCATGCTCAGACGCGTGAGGGACGCCTGCAGGTACAGCTGGCGCAGCTTCAATATCTGTTGCCTCGTCTGCGCGGCATGTGGAGCCATCTTGCCAAGGAGCAGACGCGTGGTGGCATTGGTTCGCGCTTTGGCCAGGGCGAAAGCCAGCTCGAGGTTGACCGACGTTTGATTCGCAACAAGATTGCCGCGCTTCGTCGCGAGCTTAAGCAGGTTGAACAGCGCCGCGATGTCCAGTCAAAGAGTCGTATCGAGTCGCCGGCGTTTCGTGTTGCCTTAGCCGGTTATACCAATGCCGGTAAGTCGACGTTGCTCAATCGCCTGACTGGGTCTACGGTGTTTTCACAGGACAAATTGTTTGCCACGCTCGATCCGACGACGCGCTCGTATCGCTTACCCGGTGGTCGTGGTATGACCATTACCGATACCGTTGGCTTTATTCAAAAGCTACCGCATGGTCTCGTTGATGCCTTTAAGTCCACGCTGTCTGAGGTCCTTGGTGCCGACCTGATACTTAAAGTTGTGGATGCCTCCGACGAGGACTATGAGCGCCAGCTCGAGGCAGTCGATCGCGTTCTTGACGAGATCGGTGCCGGCGAGCGTTTGACGCTTACGGTGTTCAATAAAATCGACCTACTCGATAGCGTCGATCGATTGAGTTTCCGTCGTCGCTATCCCGAGGCCGTGTTGTTCTCGGCCCAGACAGGCGAGGGGCTCGACGATCTCGTCGACCGAATTGCTCGTGAGGCGGCTGCCACCGATGTGTTGCTCTCCGCTGATATCCCGTATCGCGAGGGCGCCCTCATTACGCTGGTGCATGAGCAGGGAACCCTTCTGCATGAGGAATATCTAGAGGACGGCGTTCGCATTGTGGCAAAGATGCCGGCCCGAATCGCGCCGCGTCTTGAGCGCTATCGTACGGAGTAAACGAGCTCTAGCACGCCTAGAATGACAGGCTGATGGAGTAGGTAGAACGGTAAGGCATGCCGACCGAGGACTGCGAGCGCCGGTATGGGATTGGCGTATGCCCATGCCGGCGCTTCGTGGCTTGATGCTTGTGCTGCCTGGGCAGTAAAGAAGCCGGTAAGGTACATAAAGACAAATGGAATGAGCGGATAGTAGTCTCCCGAAACAAAATCCGGGCCCGGGAATCCAAGCCATGCCAGGTAGAGGAGTGGGTAGACCGCCTTTGGAATGCCCCAGGTTAGGGTAAAAAGAACAAGGCATACTGCGATGCCCCACGTGCCCGGTAATTTTTGGAGTAACGGACGGGTGAGTGCAACCACCGCGGTGCACGCCGCCATGCAATAAATGATGCCAAAGTTTACCGAATCGTCGACTGATACTAGTGTAGTTGCAATCCATACGACCAAAGCTGCGGCCGCGTATTTGAGGGCGCGCTTAACGTTATTGCGCGAGAGCGTGCACATCCAACCGGCGATAAACAAAAATACCCAGCTGATACTAGCGCGCCAGATATCCTGGAAAACCGTTTCGGTAAACCATGGCATATCCCATCCATATAGGTAGGCCAAATCGTAGCAGGCGTGAAAACCTGCCATCGATAGCATCGTAAACCCGCGGATGGTATCAAATATGGTGATGCGTTTTTGCATTACGAGAACCGGCGCATTAATCCGACAACCTTACCCAAAATAACGGGGTTCGTCGCATAGATGGGCTCCATGGTGTCGTTCTCAGGCTGCAGGCGCACGCGCCCCTGCTCCTTGTAGAACGTCTTGACGGTCGCCGAGCCATCGATCATGGCCACGACGATTTCGCCGTTCATGGCGCTCTTTTGCTCGCGAACGATAATGTAGTCACCGTTGTAGATGCCGACATTGATCATTGAGTTGCCGTGCACTTCAAGGATAAAGGAGCCCTGGTCTGTGGCGATTTCGGTCGGGATGGTAAAGGTGTCCTCGATATTTTGCTCGGCCAGAATGGGAATCCCAGCCGCGACGCGACCGACGAGCGGCAGTGAGACCGTTCCGCGGGGCGCTGTGGGTTCATCGGATTTGGAAATCGAGACGGAGGATCCGTCCTCATCAAAAAGCTCTAGGGCGCGAGGCTTGGTGGCATCGCGCTTGAGCAGCCCTCGAGCCTCCAGGGCAGAGAGATGAGCATGCACCGTGCTGGGGGAGGAGAGGCCTACGGCCGATGCCATCTCGCGCACACTGGGCGGATAGCCCTTCTCCTGCTGATATTCCTTGATGAAGTCGTAAATCTGCTGCTGACGCTTGGTAATTTTGCGAGCCATCAGGGGATCCTCTC
The DNA here is from genome assembly GCA_037320555.1 of Collinsella sp. Lineage (GTDB taxonomy): Bacteria > Actinomycetota > Coriobacteriia > Coriobacteriales > Coriobacteriaceae > Collinsella. Next base: position 13,349 of record JAYBVN010000019.1, read on the forward strand.
TGCCAATGTCAAACAAATGTTCGATTATTGCTTGACAGGAACAACTGTTCGAAGATAATAATAACCGAACATTCGTTCTCGCGCTAGACATTTTTGTCCGCGCGGCTTGATAAAACTGTTCTCAGCAAAACACGCGAGAGGAGAACATGATGAACGCAACGGATATGGTCCAGGGAAACCTCGCCCTTAAGCTCGAGACGCCTGCGGCGCCGGCTTTCACGGTTGTTAAAGGCGGCCGATCTGGTTTCCAAACACTGCCTGGCAGGCCCGTCCGCAGCCAGTGCGTCGCCACGACTTCGGCCCCCGTTGCCCTAAAGGCTTCGACGATTGTCGCCCTAGCCGTTGCGCTCACGCTCTTCTTTGTACTTGCCACCTCGATCTTCAGCGCTCGTCACGCCGCATATGCCGAGTCGGTATCCAACGTTACCTACGAGACCGTCTGTGTTCAGTCTGGCGATTCCTTGTGGTCGCTAGCCCAGGAGCATCCGATTGAGGGTCTTTCCACGCAGGAGACCTCTGATATGATCCGCAACGTCAATCACCTGGAGCATGGCTCGCTCGATGCCGGTGCGCATCTTAAAGTTCCCGCACGTTCATAAGATTTAAGTACCGTCGCATGGTACCCTTGTAATCGTTTTAGAGGAGGTACCATGCGCTGTCCCAAATGCGGCAAGGCACATACCCGCGTCGTTGATTCCCGCATGCAGGAATCAAATAACACCATCAAGCGCCGTCGCGAATGCTGCTCATGCAATTATCGCTTTACGACATTTGAGCGTTGTGAAGACCCTATCGAGGTCATTAAGTCAGACGGATCCAAGCAACGGTTCGATCGCAATAAGCTGCTGGTCGGTTTGATGCGCGCCACGATCAAGCGAGATATCGACACTAAAAAGCTCAACGAGATCATTGACGATATTGAGGTTGAGCTTCGTTCCCGTACGCTCACGGCTGTTACGTCCCATGAGCTGGGCGATATGGTTCTTAAGCGGTTGGCCAAGATCGATAAAGTGGCCTACATCCGCTTTGCCTCGGTCTATCGCGATTTCAAAGACGTCGATGAGTTTCTGCAAGAGCTCGACAAGCTAAGGTGATTTCATGTCCAACATTACCGTTAACATTAAGCGTCTCGACCCAACCGTCGAGCTTCCCAAATACGCCCATCCCACGGATGCCGGTCTTGACCTCCGAGCCAACGAGGATTGCACCCTCAAGCCTTTTGAGCGTCGCCTGGTCTCCACGGGCCTAGCTGTCGCCCTGCCCGACGGCTACGCCGGCTTCGTCCAGCCCCGCAGCGGCCTGGCCATTAAGCAAGGCCTGTCCATAGTCAACACTCCTGGCCTCATCGACGCCCACTACCGAGGAGAGCTCAAAGTCATCCTCATCAACCTAGACCCCACGAACAACATCCAAATCAACAAAGGCGACCGCATCGCCCAACTCGTCATCCAAGAAGTCCCCACGGTCAACCTCGTAGAAGTAGAAGAACTAGATAAAACCGACCGAGGAGCCGGCGGTTTCGGTTCTAGCGGCGTAGCTTAGGGGTGCTCGTATCCCTCCCGCCCGCCTCTCACACATATCATTCCATGCTCAAACATTCTCGCTTCGCTTCGCTCGCTGCGAAACTGCGCGTGGAACGATATGTGTGAGAGGCGGGCGGGCGGCTACTCGCTTGAAACAATATTTACTTTTCTAGTAAGCCGATGCGATAAAGGGACACCTCCTTTGTCGCATCGGCTTACTGTATTTGTATTTTCTGGTTTCGCCTTAGCAGGTTCTAATGGTAGGAATTCTGGTGTAGTTGCTAGTACGTAAACGTAGCTTACCTGTGGGAGGCCCCTATATATCGTCCCGCGCGCAGTTTCGCAGCGAGCGGGACGAAGCGAGAATGTTTGAGCACGGGATTGATATATAGGGGCCTCCCGCAGGCAAGCGGACAGTCCAATGCTAGCGGATATGCGCAGGCTTCCCGCCCCAATAGAAACGGCAGAAGGCTCGCTTGCGCTTTAGGGGTTTGCCTACGAGTTCCATGGTGGCAATGGCGATGTCTTCGGCTGCGCGGGGGCGGCGTAGTACTTCGCCGTTGATGAGTAGGGCTTTGAGTGATTCGGGATGGTCGTGCAGGTGGCGTAGGGTTACGATGAGCTCTCGTGCCGTGGTGACGTGCATGCTGGCGCCCATGCCGGTGAGCATAGTGGTGTTGGCCTTTTCCTGGCCATAGGACTTGCCCAGCAGGATCATTGGAAGATGCGCGCATAGGCACTCGGTGACCGTGAGTCCGCCCGATTTGAGGATTGCCAGGTCGCAGCCGTGCATGAGGGCCGCCATATCGTCGACATAGTCCAACACCGTGACGTTTTCGAGCTTCATGGCATCGAAGAGCGTCTTCAGCCGGGTGGCATACTCCGCGTCTTTGCCGGGCAAAAAGACAAAGTGCATGTCTTCGAAGCTACGCAGGAAGGGGAGGGTGTGGTCCATCGCCGCGCGAAAGCGGACGTAAGGCTGAGGCAAGCTGGCACCGGCCATTACCAGCACGACGGTCTTGTCGGTGGGGAGGTTGAACTTGGCTAGCTCTTCCTCGCGATCGTAATCCGTGTCGAATCCGGTGCGAATAGGAATGCCGGTAATGCGAATCTTTGACTCGGGTACCTTGCGCGGACGCAGCGTTTCGGCCATAAATTCGTTGGCAACACAGAATAGGTCGGTGTCCTTGTGGGGCCACCAGCCCTCGACTTCGTAGTCGGTCGGTACGCAGATGACCGGATAATCGATACCCGTAATTACGCGAGCGCCCACGGCAACATTGGCTGCTGTGATGTGCGTTGCGACTACGGCTATGGGCCTGCGGCTGCGAATATATTCGTTGAAGGCGGGGAACATAATACGCGACCATGCCGTGCCGCCGCCCCAGAGAAGATGTCCCGTAAGCGTATATCGCCAGGTCAGGTCGTAAATGGGGCGCGTGGCTCCCGTAAAAGAAGCCGCGGTCTTATTGCCGTCGAATTTAATACGTCCAAAATCAAGGATATCGAGCACTTCAATCTCAACGTCCTCGGGGATGCCATTGGTGCCGCGGATGAGGTCGAATGCCTGCGCAATCGCATTTGCGGCGGCCTTGTGGCCCGAGCCGACCGAGGCGTGCACGATGGTCACGAGAGGTTTTTGCTGTGTCAAGAGCGTGGTTTGCTCCGATTGGGGAGCGCTGTGCGTGAGCAGGGGAGCGTCGTCGCTCGTCTGCGTCTGATCCATCGATAACTCCCCTTCGACGTTGTAACACGGATTTATCATTGTAGTGCATGAGTGTCACGTTCACGTAAATTTGGGTATGAGCGCAAAGAACGACAACGTTTCGACGAGAGGACTCTTCATGACTACCGATCAGACAATCGATGTTGCGATTATCGGCGGCGGCCCTGCGGGCTATGCTGCCGCCATTTATGCGGCGCGCGCCAACCTGACGACGACTGTCCTTGAGCAGGGCATGTCTGGCGGACAGATCGCCACGTCCAACGAGATTGAGAATTATCCTGGCATTCCGCTGCTGAGCGGTGTTGAACTTGGTGAGCGATTCCAACAGCATGCTGAAGGCCTGGGGGCTCAGGTTGAATGGAGTATGGTGACAGGCGTCGATTACGATGCCGATGCGGCTCAATTTACCATCCATCATGATATGGGCGACACAACGGCCAAGAGCGTCATTGCGTGCATGGGTGCCACGCCGCGTCCTGCTGGTTTTGTTGGCGAGGATACGTATCGCGGTCGTGGCGTTTCGTATTGCGCAACATGTGACGGCATGTTCTTCCGCGGCAAGCAGGTCTTTGTTATTGGGGGCGGCAATGCTGCCTGCGAGGAAGCCCTGTTCTTGTCAGAAATCGCCAGCAGCGTGACCATCGTGCTGCGTCGCGATCAATTCCGTGCACCCGAGGGTGTTGTGAATAAGGTGCTTGCTAACGACAATATTTCAGTTAGGTACCAAACTAGTATTGTTGAGCTTTCTGGTGAAGCGATGCCTACGACAATTACATTCAAGGACAATGCGACTGGTGAAATGCACGCTGAGTCCTTTGAACCTGGCTCATTTGGCATCTTTGTCTTTGCGGGCACGCAGCCACACACCGAGCTGGTTGAGCATCTCGTCGATCTGGCTCCGGACGGCGGCATTGTTACCGACGATTCGATGGCCACCCGTACGCCCGGCTTATTCGCAGCCGGCGATATCCGCTCCAAGCGTTTACGCCAGGTTGTGACCGCCGTTTCAGACGGAGCCATAGCGGCAACCAGCGCATACGCTTTCCTACGCGGATAAGTACGATAATATATCTTATGTAAGGTTGTTATCTTTAAACAAAGTGGTTGGACGGTGCATCAATGTGCTGTCCAACCACTTTTACTTGCCGGCTATGTGGTATGCAAAACTAGATAACGTAGAATACAATATAGATATGAACGGAGGACCTTTATGAACCACGTTAAACACGTCATTCCGATGTCTGATTCTTCGATCAGCATTAAGCCTGAGGATATTCAGCCCACTGTGCTGCCCGATGCATTTATTCAGTCCGATATCGTGCGCAAACTCAATACGTTGAGTCTGCCGCGCTATGACCAGTTGCCCAATGTGACACTCTACCGCGACCAGGTTATTGAGTATGTTGCGCTTTGGATGGAGCCGCTGTCCATTTGCGTTGAGCAGCCTATCATTACGCCATCGATGATCAATAACTACGTAAAGGTCGGCCTAGTGCCTGCTCCGGTCAAAAAGCAATATGGCCGCGAGCAGATTGCCCGCCTGATCGCTATCTGCATCTTTAAGCAGGTGCTACCTATTGCTGCGGTGCAGGCACTCTTTAACATTCAGCGTTTGAGCTACGATGCCCCGACGGCCTTTGATTATGTGGTCGATCAGCTCGAGGCATCGATTCGTGCGGCGTTTTCCGTCGAGCAGACTCCCGTGCCCGATACGGCGCATCAGGTAACGCGTGAGTCGCTGCTTGTGCGTAGCGCGGTATCGTCCTTCGTTTCGAAGGCTTACTTGATGAGCTATCTCAAGTTCAACGGGTTTAATAGCTAGCCGACGTATAAAACGGGCGGGACAAAGAGCCATCTGTCGCTTTGTCCCGCCCGTATTTTTGCTTGGTTGGACTTTATTTGCCCGAAGCTACGCCCATGCCGTAGCCGATGATGAGGCCGTGCATCTCGGCGTAATAGGAATCCAGGCCGTTGCAGGGCATGATGATGGTCTTGGAGCCGGGCCAATGCTCGACTATGCGGTCAGTGAGCGCCTGGGCTCCAGCTTCGTTCTCAACGTGATCTATGACGACCTCACCGCCCGTAAAGCCCTCGGCTTCCATAGTGTCGATGATCTTGTTGAGCATCTTCTTTTCGCCACGCGTGTGCCCGACGAGTTCGATTTTACCGGCCTCACTCGCTGTGCCCAAAATACGGATATTGAGCTTGTTGGCAATGACGCCGGCTGCCTTAGGGATACGTCCGGCTTTGGCGAGGTTTTCGTAATTGCACAAACTGAAGAGGATTTTGCTGTTCTGTTCAAGGCTATCGAAGTATGCGCAAGCATCCTCGAGTGAGACATTCGGATTGCTTGCAAGATAGCGGTCGAACAGCAAGAAAATGAGGTCCATTTTGCCGCCAGCTGCGCGTGAATTGACTAGATGAATCTGTCGGTCGGGCTCCTCGGCAAGAACCATATCGCGAGCCGTGGCTGCCGCGTTGTAGCTGCCCGACACGCCCTCAGAGATCGGCATGCAGATGGTCTTGTCTGCCAATTTGAAGAGCTCGGCCCACTCCCCTACGCTGGGACAAGCGCTCGAAGAAGCGTTCGTCTCCGCCTGAACAGCGCAGTTGAGCTCATGAACATCGAGCGAAAGGTCATCGACGAATTCATGCTCCCCCACTCGAATTTTGAGGGGCGCAAATGCAAAGGTGGTATGGGGCGCGGTCGGTTGCCAATCGCGGAGGTTGCAGCTTGAATCGGAGATAAGTGCCCAGCTCATAGAGGGTCCTTTCTAATCGTTCCCATTCAATTATAGCCATCTTGCAGACCGATTGGGCCGCTATCTAGTATTCAAAACTAGATAGCGGACTGCACTAAAGGCAAAAGAATGGACCCCATGACTCAAAGCCACGAGGTCCATATCCGTTTGCTTTATCTGAATACTTAGTAGCGCACGAAAATGTAGTTGTTGTTCATGCCGGCGGCAACGGAGCTGATGATAACACCCGTGTTGTAGTCAGAAGCATGAATCATCTGACCACCACCGATGTAAATGCCGGTGTGGTACGAGTTGACTACAACGTCACCGGGCTGCGGATCGGACACACGCGTCCAGCCCATAAAGGTGCCCGTGGTGCCCAGGCGGCAATAGCGACCAGTAAGGCAATAGCTTACAAAACCAGAGCAGTCGAAGCTGTTCGGGCCAATTCCGCCCCAGGAATAGGCGCAACCAAGCTTGCTGTATGCACGCGAGACAACAGAACCGCCGTCGACGGACTGGCTCGGAGCAGAAGGCGTCGGAGCCGGAGCAGGCGTGGAGGGCTGCGGCGTCGGAGCAGGTGCCGGCGTAGGAGCCGGAGTGTTGCCGCCCTGGTTGTTGTTATTGCTGGTCTGGCCACCGTTGTTGGTGTTTTCGGTCGTACCGGCAGTCTCGTTGCTCACCGTGGCCTTCTCGGCGGTACTGGCGTTGATGCCGGCCTGCAGCGCGGCGTTGGCCTCGGCCTCTGCGGCAAGCTCGGCTTGCAGCTGCGAATCCAGGGAGTTTACGACGTTCTGGGCTTCAGCCTGCTGGGCGTTAAGCTCGTCGACCTTCTTTTGCGTGGCTGCGACGTTCTTTTCCTGCTCGGACTGCTTATCGGTGAGCTGCTGTTTAAGCTCCTTGACCTCTTGAATGGTCTGAGCTTGCTTATCGGAGACTTTGCCGTAGTAGAACAGACGGTTGAGCATATCGCTCAGGTCGTCAACGCCCGTTAGAACCTGAAGCAGGCTCAGACCGCCGGTCTTGTACTCGCCGGCGACATAGGTCGAGAGCTTGGCCTGACCGTCAGCAATCTCCTGCTGCTTTTGCGTGATCTCGCCAGCAGTCTGATCGAGCGCCTGCGTCTGCGTGGCGAGCTCATCGTAAATCTGCTGGGTTTGGGTACCGATCTGCTCGAGCTTCGTACGAGCAGCGGCAAGGTCGGATGCGGTATCGGCGTAGGCAGGAGCCGCGAGGCCCAAGCCCAAAACACAAGCGAGGGTTGCCGTAGCAGCGCAGCGTGCCATGTTTTTGTGCGTGTTTGCTGTGCGCATGTAGCTTCCTTTCCAGTAACTAAGGGTAACGGCTAGTCCACCGTCACCAGGCTAAAGAGCTCAACATCGTCGTCAGTCGACGTGAGCTTCTCGCGCGGGTTGAGAAACGCAAGCTCAAGGATACACCCGTAGCCCACAAGCTTTGCGCCCATATCTCGCACCAGTTTACCTGTTGCCTCGACGGTTCCGCCCGTCGCGACCAAGTCGTCCAGAATCAACACGGTATCTTTAGAGCTGATAGCGTCGGCATGGATCTCAATTGAATCGGTGCCGTACTCGAGCTCGTAGCTCTGGCTTACGGTCTCGCGCGGCAGCTTGCCCGGTTTACGTGCGGGAACAAAGCCGGCGCCCAGAGCGACGGCCACGGGAACGCCCACCATAAAGCCGCGAGCCTCGGGACCTACGACCTTGGTGATTCCCATGCCGGCAAAGTGCTCGGCGAGGGCATCGGTCATGGCTTTGAGCGCCTCGGGATTGCCGAAGAGCGGCGTGATGTCTTTAAAGATGACTCCGGGCTCGGGATAGTCGGGGATGTCGACGATTTGAGATTCGAAGTCGTACATTGCATGACCTTTCAATGGGTTGCCGGATAAGCGGTAGCTGTTACTTGCCCGCGGTGACGGTGCCGGATTGCGAAGGGGCGACGACCTTGAGCGGCTTTACGAGAGAATCCTCGTGTGAAGCCGGCGCGACTGTCTCTTCGTTTTTGGCCTTGGTGGACTCGGAGCGAGTGATTTCCTCATCGAGTGCATCGATGTCGGCGTCCTCGACCACGGCGTTGAGCGACTCAAAAACGCGGTTCTTGAGCAGCGCGGTGTGCACGCCCTCCGTCAGGTCGTGAAGCTTCTTAAACGCACGCTCGAGCTTGGCGTCGCGCTCGTCATCGAAGGTATCCATGCCGAGCATGCTCACAAGCACCTGCTCAAACATCGAGGACTCGCGGTTGGCGGAAGACACGTACTGACGCAGGTTGCGCGGCTCGATATGGAAGCGCGACAGCTCGGAGCAGTAGCGGATGATCGGAAAATCGCGACCATCGACAAGCTCGCGATTCTGCGGACTCTTGATGATGCGAATGAGGTCGTTCTCGGCGAGCGAGCGGATAAACGAAATTTCGACGCCCAACATATCGGGAATGGTCTCGATGGGATGCAGCTTTTGCTTAGTCTCCTTGGGCTCCGTCTTGAGCGGAACTTCGGATAGCAAGCCCACCTCGTAGGCGAGCGTTGACAGGTCCGTGGCGTTTTCCAAGCGCTGCTTAATCACGTTGAGCGGCATGTAGCGGGTCTTCTGCAAGTGCAGGATGACCTCCAGACGATCAACGTCCTCCTTAGAGTACTGACGGTATCCCTTAGGCGTACGATGAGGGGTAATGAGCCCCTCATCCTCTAGAAATCTAATTTTTGAGTTCGAAAGATCGGGGTATGCGCCTCGAAGTAGGTTGACGACTTGGCCGATACTCAGATAGTTGCGTTCGGCCATGCCCTACTCACCGGTTTCGATGCGCTCCGGCGTGCTCTCGTGGTAGATGAGCGTAAACGTACCGATCTGAACGGAAGAACCGTCGTGCAGCGGGGCTGCATTGACAATGGCACCGTCGACCCAGGTACCATTGAGCGAGCCCAGGTCCTCGATGCGAGCGCCGAGGCCCTCGCGAATAATGCGCGCGTGGCTGCGCGAAACGGTCATGTCATTAAGGAAGATGCCGTTCGCGGGATCGCGGCCGATGGTGGTCACGTCGTCCTCGAGCTCAAAGGCGGCACCAGTCTGCGGACCCTTGACGATGGACAGGACGGGGGCGGTGATGCGCACGTTGGCCATGAGGTCGGGAACGGTGACGTCGCTTGAAGGCACGCGGAATACGCAGGTAGCGTCAGCAGTCTTATCATTCTGAGGCATATTGTTAACCATGTTGTCCATGACAACCCCTAACTTATCGCGGACGTGCCGCAAATAATGAACCGTACGTAATCATACCCCAACGAATCAGTCTTCGATTTCAGGGTTCAGAAAGTCGATGTCCTCGTCCTCGGGATGCGCGAGAGCCTGTTTAATGGCCACTCCGCCCTTAATGGAGTAGATGACAGCCGTGAGCATGGAGAAGATCACGCCGCCGTACACAAAGAAGATGCCGAGGGGCACCGAGCTTCCGTTGAGGCCCGGGAAGGCCGTAAGGGTTGAAGATAAAAGGTGCAGGCCGTCAATAACGGGGAAACCGAGCAGCATGAGTGAGAAGCCGGTCATGAGCAGCGCCGTGGCAATCTTTCCGGGAAAGACCACATCGATGGGGCGACGGTGATAATGACGCACGATAAGCGTGCCGATGCCCAGATAGATGTCGCGGCCAATAATGAGTACGCAGACCCAGATGGGCAGCTCTCCGCGGACCACCAGTCCAAGTACGCCGGTGAACAGCAGCGCACGGTCGCAAATGGGATCCATGACCTTGCCGAGCCACGAGACCGTCTTAGTCATGCGGGCGATCTGACCGTCCATCCAGTCGGTGGAGGCGGCAACGGCGTAGATAACGATGGCGATGACACGGTTGTTATCCGTCACAAACAGGTACAGAAATACCAGGGTGAGGATCAGGCGCGTAAAGGTGATGAAATTGGAGATCGTAAAGATCTTATTCGACGGGTAATCGGAAGTGCCGATAAGCTCCTTTTTGATCTTCTTTTTGATGCCCACAGGACTCCCCCGCTGGTTAACGACAAAACTTTCGATACTATACCCGTTCCGGCGATGTCTATCCAGCGCAGCCATAGAGAGTCCAGACATGTGGAGGGCGCCTCTGGGCTGCGCTGGATTCTGCATTTGTGTACATCAGCCTCCAAAAGCGACATTTTTCGGCATCTTTGGTGGCTGGTGTACACGTTTTGATTCGGTGATTACATCGATCGGGAAAGTTGTTGCTTTAAGCAAATGCGTACGGGTCGAGAAGGGCTGGCGCCAAAAGAGCCCAACGACCGTTACGGCTTCGTTAGAAACGCGCCCCACCATGGATGGTGAACCCGAAAGATAAGGCGAGCGGGCACGGTGGCTCGGCCCGCGCGCCCGGAAGAGAAAGGATAAACCCATGGGTTACATGCTCGAGACGCGCGGGCTCACCAAGCGCTTCGGCCGCGGCGACCAGGCGCAGGACGCCGTGGCCGACGTGAGCCTTCATATCCGCGAGGGCGAGGTGTACGGGCTGCTCGGCCCCAACGGCGCCGGCAAGTCGACAACGCTCAAGATGATCTGCGGGATGCTGCGGCCGACGGCCGGGGAGATCTTCTTTGCCGGGCACGCCTGGCGCCGCGAGGACCTCTACGCAATCGGCAGCCTCATCGAGGAGGCGCCGCTCTACCCCAACCTCACCGCGCGCGAGAACCTGCGCGTGCGCACCACGTTGCTGGGCCTTCCCGAGAGCCGCGTAGATGAGGCGCTCGCCGCCGTGGACCTCGCGGACACCGGGAAGAAGCGCGCCGGGCGCTTCTCGATGGGCATGCGGCAGCGCCTGGGGCTCGCGCTGGCGCTGATCGCCCGGCCACGCCTGCTCGTGCTCGACGAGCCAACCAACGGCCTCGACCCCATCGGCATCGAGGAGCTGCGCGACCAGATCCGCGGCTTCGCGGCGGCGGGCACGACGGTGATCGTCTCGAGCCACATCCTCTCCGAGGTGCAGCAGATGGCGGACACCATCGGCATCATCTACGGGGGGCGCCTCGCCTACGAGGATGCGCTTCGGCCCGGGCAGGACCTCGAGGAACTCTTCATGAGCGTCTGCCGGGAGGGGCGACGAGCGCGCGGGGAGGTGGCGGCATGACGGGCGAGAAAGGCGGCCTGCTCGCGGGACTGCGCGCCGAGGCCCTGAAGTCGCGCCACGCGGCACCGGTTCGCCTGGCCGTGCTCATGGCGCTGCCGATGCCGCTGCTCGGCGCGATGCCCTACCGGGGCGTGCAGATCTTCAGCGCGTGGAACTACTGGTACGCGCTCTTCCTGCCCGTGTCTCTCTCGCTCGTGGTGGCGTGCGTCGCGCGGGCGGACGCTCGCACGCGGATGCGGGGGCTTCTGGGCCTGGGCTTCCCGCTCGGGCGCGCCTGGTGGGCCAAGGCGCTCTGGTGCCTCGCGCTCTGCACGCTCTCGAATCTCGTGGTCTTCGGCATCTACCTCGCGGGATCGGCGTTCTCCTCGCAGGGCCTCACGGCCGCGGGCACGCTCACGATGCTCCTCTGCGCGCTCGTCAACACGGTGACCGCGGCGTGGATGATCCCCGCAGGGCTCTTTCTCACGGCGCGGCTCGGAATGCTCGCGGGCATCTTCTGCCCGCTCGCCGCGCAGCTCGTGGGTGGGTTCGCCTGGTCGTTGGTGCCGCTGCCGCAGCTCTTTCCGCCGTCGGCGAGCATGGTCATCCCCACGAGCTTCATCCCCGTGCTGCCGAGCGGCGAGCCACTCGCGGCGGACATGGCGCTCGGCGGGGCGCTCACGGCGGACGGCATGCTCACACTGGCGGGCCTTGCGGTCTGCGCGCTCGCGTTCGCCGCGCTCACGGCGGCGGGCGCGGCCTGGTTCGCGCGCTCCGAGGAGAGGTGATGGCCATGACACGACTCTCCGACCCGACGCCGCGCATGACTCTCCCGCGGGCCCTGCTCTCAGAGGCCCTGCGCCTGGCGCGCTCCCCGCTCACGGCGGTGCACCTCGTCTGCGGCCTGGCAGCCGGTCTTGCCTGCGGCGAGTACTTCTCCGTAACCCGATGGGACCCGGCGCTGGGCGCGGACGCCTACGTCCAGTTCCTCGGCGCCCTCATGCCGCTCATGTCCGCCATCGTCTGCGGGCTCGCCGTGGACGAGGAGCGCGCTGCCGGGCGCCTCGCCAACCTCACGGCGGTCCCCTCGCGCGGGCGCGCCGTCGCGGCGAAGCTGCTCGCCCTTGCGGCGCTCGGCGCGGGCGCGTTGGCCGTGGCGCTCGGCGTGTTCGGGGCCGTACTCGCCGTCGCCGGGCGCTTGCCGCTCGGGCCCGCTCCGCTTGCGGCCGCCTGGGCGGGCATCGTGCTGGGCAGCCTGCCCCTCTACGCGCTGGGGCTCGGCGTGGCCCTGCGCCTCGGCCGCAACGCCGCCATCGGCGCCGGCGCGCCGGGGATGCTCCTTGCGTTTTTCTCAGTGGGCGGACTTGCGCACGGCCTCATGACCGGCGAGCTCACCGGTGCCCTGACGACACCCCTGAGCTGGGTGCCGCTCGCCTGGCCCGCGCGCCTGGGGTCGCTCGGGGTGGAGGCCTTCATCGACGCCGCACGCGCGGCGGGCCCTCTCCTCACGACTGCGCTCGCTAGCCTCGTGCTCACCCTGGCAGCCGACGCCGTCCTTCTCGCCTGGTTCCGCCGCTTCGAGGACGGGAGGGCAGATGCGTAGGAGGCCGCTCGCCGCCATGCTCGTCCTCCTCTCCGCAGCGCTCGTCCTGGGCGGGAATGCCCTGCTCGACGCCGGCTGGGAGTCGGCGCTGCGCTCGATCGCCGACCGCGTGCTGCCCAACCCTGAGATCGCCATGTGGGCGCCCGCGGCTGCGCGCAGGGCTCTGGACCGCTGAGCGCGGCGCTAGTACAATTCCGACGAGAGTTTCAGGAGGTCGAACATGGCGAGGATACTGGCGGTGGATGATGAACGGGCGATCCTCGACGCGCTCGCGCGCGTCCTCGGCCGCGACGGCCATGAGGTCGTCAAGGCAGCGGACCCGACGGCGGTCCCGGGGATGGACCTCTCGCGCTTCGACCTCGTGCTCTGCGACGTCATGATGCCGGGGCTCGACGGCTTCGAGCTCGTGCGGCAGATCCGCCCGGACTTCGACGGGCCCATCATCTTCCTGACCGCTCGCGTGGCCGAGGAGGACGCCGTGGCCGGCTACGGCCTGGGCGCCGACGACTACGTCCGCAAGCCCTTCGGGGCCGCGGAGCTGCGCGCCAAGGTCGCGGCCCATCTACGCCGTGAGCGCCGGCCGCGCTCGCACGCCCTCTCCTTCGGGGAGGTGCGGATCGACCTCGGGGCGCGCGAGGTCGCCGTGGGCGGCGAGGCCGTGCCGCTCACGCCCACCGAGTACGCCATCTGTGAGTACCTCGCTCGTCACCCCGGGCAGGTCATGAGCCGCGCGCAGATGCGCGAGGCGGTGCTCGGCTGGGAGAGCGACGCCGACGACGCGGCCATATCCATGCAGGTCAGCCGCGCCCGGAGGAAACTCTCCGAGGCCGGCGCCGATCCGATCGCGACCGTCTGGGGGATGGGGTACAAGTGGCAGCTCTGAGGACCGGGGCGCGAGGTCGCGGGGGCATGCCGCTCTCCTTCGTCATCGCGCGCTACTTCGCCTACGCGTTCGCGGCGGTCGCCACGGCGTGGCTCGCCTCGTTCATGGTGCTCTCCGTGGCGATCAACGCGGGCTTCGTCTATGAGGCAAGCTGGGGGCCGGCCAATGCGCGCGAGGTCGCGGAGGGCCTGGCACGCGACGGCGTCTGCGGGCAGCAGGACGTGCCGACGGCGTACCGCTACCTCATCCTGAACAAGGACGGATACGTGCTGATGACAGACCTCGAGGGCACGCGGCTCGAGGACGCGACGGAAATGGCCCGTGCGGCACTCGCCGCTGATCCGGGCACAGTGGAGATCGAGGGCGGGGGTTCGGGCCTCACCTACGCCGCGTTCCCGCTCAAGGGCGGCGGGGCCTGCGCGCTCGTCAGCGAGTACCTGCCGCAGTGGGTCTCGCGCGATCTCGCGGGCCTGCTTCCCAACCCGCAGAGCCTCATGCTCGTCGGCGCCGCTGCGGGAAGCGCGCTCGCGCTCGCGCTCGTGGCGCGCCGCGCGAGCCGCGTGATCTCGCGCAAGATGGCGCCGCTCGCGGAGGCGGCGGGGCGCGTCGGCGCTGGGGAGCTTGACTTCGCGGTCGGCAGCACCAACGTGCGCGAGGTGAACGACGTCCTCGCAGCGATGGACGCCATGCGGACCTCCCTCGCCGAGTCGCTCGAGGCCCGCTGGGCCGCGGAGCGGGGGCAGCGCGAGCAGGTGGCGTCGCTCGCCCACGACCTCAAGACGCCGCTCACCGTGCTGCGCGCCAACGCCGACTTCGTGGCGGAGGAGCTGGAAGACGAGAAAGACGCCGACCTCGCGGCCGCCGCGCGCGACATAGCCGGCAGTGTCGAAAGGCTCGACGGCTACGTGTGCCTGCTCATCGAGGCCTCGCGCGGGTCCGGCGGGGCGGAGAGGGCCCCCATGCGGCCGGCCGAGCTCTGCGAGCAGGTCCTCGCCGAGGCCGCCCAGATCGCCCGGGCGCGAGGCGTGACGCTCGACGCAGCCACGGGCCCCGCTGTCGCGGGCGCGCCCGAGGCCCCACTCGACCGAACCACCCTGGCGCGAGCCGCCGCGAACCTCGTGGCCAACGCCGCCGAGCACGCGCGCTCGCGCGTGGTGGTCTCCTGCGACGTCGCTGGTGGATACCTCGTCATCGAGGTCGCCGATGACGGACCGGGCTTTTCTCCCGCCGCCCTCGAACGCGGCTGCGAGCGCCTCTTCACAGACGACTCCTCTCGCTCCTCGCGCGACGGAGGCCGCCATTACGGGCTCGGCCTCCACGTCGCCTCCGAGGCCGCGAGCGCCCACGGGGGCTCCGTCTCGCTCGCCAACAGCCCCTCGGGCGGCGCGGTGGCCACCATCGCGGTCCCCCTGTGCGGGGCCTGACGAATCAGGCCCTCACACTGGCATACCTCGCAACCAAACGCTTCCCGGATAATTCATGAGGCCGTACTCGTATTCGAGCCTGCCTATCTCTGCGGCAAGCGCCTCCGTCATGTAGAAGTTTTTCGTGCGGCCCGTCGACTTCGCCAGGCGGTCGTACCTGTTCGCAAGGTCCTCGGGGATTCTCAGGGCTGCGGTGGCGGTTGCCATGACGCACCTCTTGGTTAGATGTAATACGTATATTTCTTTCTATCACATCACCCGAACCCCGCACCGGCGTACGGCCGCATCTGCTTTTTACCTTACATTGTGTCAACCGGTCCATGACCGGCATATTCTGCCGGATTGAATCAACCGTTAAATCAATCCGAGCCTTTAAGGGGCGGTTGAAATCCTTCGAGGACTGAGGGCACCGTCCCTAGGTCGGCTCCTCGATGGCCTCGGCTGAATTCCCCTGCAATCGACCGCATGGGTTCCGGCACGGGGTTCTGGCGCTGCCCGAACGGGGCGCAAGACTCGGCCGTCGGTCGTGCCGGACGGCATACGTTTTGAGACCGGCAAGCTGTTGCCGGCTCGAGGACAGCGGCCCGGTGCACCGGGCCGATCGATAGCGGTCTCAGGTTCACAGCGCAGCTTCTCAGGGCTCGCATATATAGGAAGACTTGATTGGCAATCGATTTTAATGAAGTCGGCAGCGCATGTCAGAGTTTTCAACAAATTTAACATGCCACCCTTTATATCCGCACGCGCGTAATTCAACTCATAAGGACCGGCTATCCCTTACCTGTGACACAATCTCAAACGCACAGAACAGAATCATCAGTCCAATCATCGCATAAGAGGCAGCCGAACCTTCAAGCACTATTCCACAAAGAACAATCTCCGCGCCGCCAATAAGAACTGTTATCAGGCGCTCTGCCTTTTTGCTCTCGCCGCTCGCATAAAAAGGCGGCAAAGCGCACAAGATCACATATAGCCCGGGAAGGGAATACAGGATCGATAGTCCAAGCCCCCCATCAACCGCAGTGTTTTGCGTAAGAATCAACTGAACCCAAACGGCAATTATCACTGAGCAGGTTGTCGATAAAAGAAGACTAGAAATATAGCACGCAACAAAGTCCCGTCGCATTCGAACAGAGAAATCCGCGAACTCTCTTCGCCGCGTGGAAACAATAAGGTACACAGAAATTGCAATAGAACCAATCAGAGAAAACAGCGGAACAACCAGCAATTCAAGCTTATTACCCCATCGATCAACCACACCCCCACTCCAATGAGCGGGAATTGTATCAGGGAGGACTGACCAAGCCGCCCATAGAATCAGAAATGGAAGAATAGAGAGGATGAAAGATGATAACACTGCAGTAATTTTTTTTGAGGCTCTCATCGATTCCGCATCTCCTTGCGCGCCCACATTCCACTCCGCCTTAAATCAAGTATACGTTTTGAGACCGGCAAGCTGATGCCGGCTCGAGGACAGCGGCCCGGTGCACCGGGCCGATCGATAGCGGTCTCAGGTTCACAGCGCAGCTTCTCAGGGCCCGCATATATAGGAAGACTTGATCGGCAATCGATTTTAATGAAGTCGGCGGCGCATGTCAGAGTTTTCAACAAACCGCAGGTAAATCCGTGTACCAAAAATTGGTACACGGATTTACCTGCGATGTTCATGCTTGGTCAAAAGCCCATCAAGCGATATATCCATTATTTTAATGCGCGCGCCTGAGCTTTTGGCTGAAGTGGCAGTCCGACCGCCGGCAGGCGGCCACGCTATGTCCAAAGGTCACGCCTACTCCCAGTGCCCGGCTACGTCGACGACCCAGTGCTGCCCGTCGAGTTCTTGCCGCAGAGCTACATCAGGGACGTCTTATTGGGGGACGACCACATGGAACCCCGGGAGATCAAGCTGTACGGCTGATCCATCCGTCAACAACATGTCAAAGCCCCAAAACCCAACAGGATCGCGAACGAGGGGATGAATTGACCGCCCGGGTATTTGCGCCCGGGCGGTCAATTTTATCAACCATGGGTGCGATTCTGTGAGGCCATTTTTCTGGCATCCGCCGTTTGCTCCGGTCCCAACGTACCCATCGACCGTTCAGTAATCTTTGCGAACGCGACCACGTGCGCATTTGTCGAATAATCAAATGTCCGACAATGTCTGACGGAGCTGTCAGATATTCACGCACGAACAGGCGAGCTTCGCGAGCGATTGTAGGCAACTAGTAGCCCCAGCTGCGTCTTTGGCGCAGGTTCGACGTCTGACATCTTGAATGTCTAACGTTGAACGAAGCTGGTTGATAACAAGCAGGTGGAATAAACATGGAGCCCGACACCTCTCGCGCAATCGGCGCGCGGCAAGGGTCTGGCCCATCTCATATGTTGCCAACGCTAACGGTGAACCTGAGCGCCCGGGCACATTCTTTGTTGGCTGAAACCTGCATAGCAACTAGCGGAAGGCATCATCGAAGGAGCGTGCTGGAAAGCACCCGTCTCCTTAACTGTTAGAAATGCAAGTTAATAATCTATGTGGTCGATATGCCGTTAAACCCGCATATCGATACCGTTCAGCCATTCGCCTCGCCCCCGTCGCACGCATCTTCATTCGGTCTGTCATCATTAATCTAACAATTCTTTGAGGAATGCAGGTGCTTCTGAATGTACTGTCGACTTCTTCTCAAACTAATCCTAAGAGACAAGGCCGTATGGATTTCCACGCTCGTTCTTGCTGCAGCCTTTTCCGTCCCCATTGCGTTCAATTCACCCATCTACGGCCCCTTCTTTATGAAGCAGGGCATGCAGGGCTTTGTCGACGCATTCAATACGCGCGCGCCCCAGGCCAGCGGCACAGACCTATCGCCAGAGCAGCAAGATGACGCTGAGCTTGCAAGATACGCGAACGCCGCCCTCGCCGCTCAAACCGACGCCGCCTTTCTCGGTTCTGCCGAGAGCTACTACGCGCTCATGGGCGAGGGCTTCCAATCCGGGTCCATCGTGGGAGACCGAGAGACCAATGACGCGGAGCTCGCATATTGCCGCGCCCTGAGCAGCTCCGGCATCACGGATATCCCGGCCTCCGCAAACGACCTGCCATTCCTTTCCTTCCTGCCTTACGCCATTGCCGCGGCGCCGTCTTTCCTTCCCTTCATCCCCTTCCTTCTCTCGTCGATACTCGTGCTCGGCGCCACAAGGCCCGGGACCCTGGCGGCAAAGGCGCCCGTGCCCAAATTCCGGCGCCTTATCCAGATCGTGTTTTCGATAATCGCCGCGGGGACCGCGATGCTCCTCGCCGGCCTCGCACCCGGGGGCATTTACGCCTTGGCCCTAAACGGCTTCGGGCAGATCGGGTACCCGATCGCCCTCTTCCATGACGGCGCGCTTACCACCACGACCGCGGGAAACGTCTTCACAGCCCTGCTTCTCGCGCTGCTTGCGGGCGGAACCTTGATATCCGTTTGCTCCGCCGTCCTATCGACCGCAACGAGGCGCGTCCTCGCGGGCCCCCTTGCCTCAGCGCTGCTTGTCGCGGCCCCGGCATTCCCGTTACTGTCCGATTCGGCACTAGGGCATAACGCCGCGCTCAAGCTCCTGCCGCTGGCCGTGTTCTCGCCTATCGAGGCAACGGGTTACGTAGGATGCTTCCCGACGGAATTCATCGGCTCCGGTTCGGGCGGCGCATCGATGCTTGCCGTGGCCCTGGTATACGTCGCGGTCCTTTTCGCGGTCGGCGCCGTTGTGACGCGTTCGCCCAAACAGGCTGGACCCGCGAAAAAGCACCATGGGCTCGAGCTTCTGGACGCGAGCGTGGGATACGGAAGCACGACGATACTTTCAATCGGGTCGCTTTTCCTGAGCCCGGGAACGGCGGCGGGCCTCGTTGCTCCCAACGGCTCGGGGAAAACCACCCTTCTTGAAGCGCTGTCGGGCCAATTTCCCACCCGCATCCGCTCGGGAAGCCTGGCGGCAGACGGAATCAGCCAACGTCGATCAGCCGAATTTGCAGAACTCGTCTACCTGAGCTCTTCGGGCGGCGCGGATCTCTATCCCACGCTATCGGCCATCGAGCACCTTGCTTTCGTTAGGGAGGCGTGGAAATCGGCCGCCGACATCGACTCGCTCTGCGACTCCCTCGGAATCTCCCCATATCTCGACAAGCCGACCCGTAAACTCTCGACAGGAATGAAGCAGCAGGTAAAGCTTGCCATGGCGATAGCGACCGATTGCCCGTACCTCATCCTCGATGAACCGCTGAACGGCCTCGATCCGGGAAAGCGGAAAACCTCCTGCGACGCGATGCGCAGCGAAGCGGCGCGGGGACGAAGCGTGCTCATTTCAAGCCATCTGCTCGACGACCTGGCAGACCTCACCGACTCGTTCTACTTCATCGAGGCCGGCACGCTCGTGGAAAAGATCAAGTCGTCCTCGCAGACGCTCAAGCAGGAATACCTCGATACATACGAGGGAGGTGAATGACATGATAGGCAAGAGCTATGCAAAGATAGCGATTGTTGGCTTTGTCCTTTGTCTTGCAATGGTGCTATGTGCATCATTTGCGAGGTTTAGGTCCGAGCAGTCGTTCATCGATGGCGCTGAAAACGGTTTTGGCATAGACGGGATGTATGTCAACGATGGCGCGACCAAGCCGTCTATGGCGATTCTTGCAGGCGAAGATATGGAATGGCAAATCTGTAATGACGATGGCTCTTGCATGAGTGGTCGTTTGGCCGCAACGAGCGACCCGAATTCGTTCGATCTTCTCGACAATGATGGATCGGATTGCGGTTCAGTTCACCTGTCGTATGCATCACGAGACGGGATGGACGGCATTCTCTACGTCTCCCATGAGACTGGCGATTTCAAGATGCGCAGGACTAACCGAGTGCCGGCTTTTATCGAGGAGTGAGAATTCCCGGCGGTCTGCCGATCAGGCCGCCGGGGTATCGAACCCCGCATTCATCCGTACACACACGGATGAATGCGGGAAGTGTCCGGATGAAGTTGATAATCAAGGAAACAATGCCGTTCTGCCTGGGACGGCTTTAGTCTGGACTTTAACTACAACATCGCGATCGACACTTATCAGCTCGCGCGACGCGCATGGCCAAATCTCGGACGCTGGTGCATGGAGGACCTTCGAGATTTACTGTACATCCAAAACGACGACGCACGCCGCGTGCTCGCCGACTGCGAAGACGAGATGGCTGTCTACAATGCGATCAGAAACAGCGTGAAGTCCGGAGAGCTTTCTGTGAAACCGCCGCGCCGTCGCGCGAGCCGACCGGGCAACCCGGGCAATCTGGTCCCGGCTTTCCCGGTCGTATTCCTACGATATCGCCCCTAAATCACCAATGTGTCAGATAAAGAATGATGCAATGGCTGTGATCACGCCTACGGCGGACGCAACGACTGCGCCTTTTTTCCTCTCCTTTAGTCCGACGATTAGGGTTGCCGTAAAGTAAAGGGCGGAAATGCAGTCTATGGCAAGCAAAACGAGTTCCTTGGGCGGTTTCAGCAAAAGGTCGCTAGCAAAGAGTAATGCAAGCAGGGCAAAGCCGATTGTGGTCAAGTATCTCGATTGGTTTTGCGACAACATGGCAACTTCCTTTCAGAACATGCAAGTGAAAAGTCGGTACGATGTCATTGCGGTTGCAAAAAAGCCGCCGCCAGGACCGGTTGTCACGAGACCGGCGATAACTTCTGCGGTGCCAGCAAGGTAGGGATCGCGCAGGCAAGCCTCCTCCTTCGCGTCCAGCTTGACCTTGTGAGGGACGGTGCGGTTATTTGCAAATCCGTGAGAATCGCACCACGCCTTGGAATATGAATCCGTGCAGCGCCCGCGCTCAAAAGGGGATATATCGTAATTTTCGTCGTAGTTGTCTCCGACGTAGATCTCGCTGCTCTCGGCGGGAGATCCCTCGTCGGCATGGGCTGCCGCAACGGGCACAAATGGTGTCATGACAAGGGAGAGGCAAAGAGCTGCTGAGAGATGGAGGGCAGGCACTTCTTCATGGCTGGCTCCTTAATCTGGCCTTTGATAGTTACTCGATGTCGCCTCCTTCCGCTTTATATCCGTTGTATTCGGCGTATTTCTTTAATAAGGCAAGAGGTTCTTCCAGTCAAAGGTGAAACCCGTCACAAAGACAACCGATAACGTTGGCGGTAACTGGGGCGGTGCCCCCTCAGCGACGACCGACAAGGTTTTTCTGCTCTCGGCAACCGAAGTATACGGGGATATGCAATCCGACGGCATCCAGTACGAGTGCTACAAATCCAAGGGCGTGACGGGGTCGAACTATTCCGGTGCATCAGGCTATAGCCACTGGACTCGCTCCGTGAGACCGCGCAGCTCCACGTCCTTTCGCTATGTTCAAAGCGGCGGTATTTGCTACAGCTACAGCGCGACGGACTCGTTTTATGTTCTCCCCGCTTTCTGCTTCTGATCTCTTTTAACGCAAAGCCCTCGCAATCCTGCGAGGGCTTTTCTTTTGGCGATTACTCGAACAATTCGAGGTTCATAGCACAGGTAATCGGGTTGAGGAGAAATGGGGTCATACAGCGGCTCTCAGAGCGCCTGCCGCACTCCCCCGCCATTGCCTCTGCGGCGTCCTCGTATAGAGCCCATCCTGCTTGGCGTTTCGTTGCAACAGTCCACTTGTCCACAGATCAAGTGAACTGCTGGAATAAATACAGCGACACACTAGTTCGTTACAGTCGCCATATCTGCGTAAATCGCCGCGATAAATACAGTCTGTACTCGTCTGTATACCAGCTACGCGTATGTAGATTCATGTCGCGTTAATAAATCGGCTTAAGCGCGTGCAAAACGCGCAAGTAACCGCAAAAAGCGATTATCGCGCAGGTAGATTTTTGGCACCCTGTTGATGAATCAAATTTAAGCAATTACTTAAAACAAAAAAGGTCAGGCACTAGGTGCCTGACCTGCAAACTTCTGGTCGGGACGACTGGATTCGAACCAGCGACCCCTTGACCCCCAGTCAAGTGCGCTACCAAGCTGCGCCACGTCCCGAAGCTTTTGTTTGTTGCTCTGCTCTCGCTCGCAACAGGGAGTATATTAACCCGAAACTTTGCCCTTGTGCAAGAACTTTTTTAAATATTTTGAAGCAAGTCCAAAATTGTATCTGCGAGCTGGGGTTTTGTTAGCACGGGGAGTTCTTGCGTGCCCGCTGTGCTCACAATCCAGGCCTTGTTGGTATCGGTTCCAAAGCCCGAATCGGCGCGCGAGACATCGTTGGCGATAATGGCATCGCAACCCTTGTGGGCGAGCTTTCGCTGAGCGTACTCCACGACGTTATCGGTCTCGGCCGCAAAGCCGATCACGCACCGCTCCCCCTTCTGACGCGAGAGCTCAGCCAAAATATCGACCGTCTCGACCAGTTCGATGCAATCCAGGCGCTCGTTGGCCTTTTTGAGTTTGTGGTCCGCAGGGGCGGCAGGCGTGTAGTCGGCGACGGCGGCCGCGCAAATGGCCACATCGGCCGTCTGAAAGGCGCTCAGAGCCGCCTGTAGCATCTCTGCTGCGGTCTGTACGCGCACGCACTCCACACCGCGGGGAACGTCGAGCGATGTCGGTCCCAGCACGAGCGTGACAGCGGCTCCGCGACGTGCGGCCTCCCCCGCCAGGGCGATACCCATCTTGCCCGAAGAACGGTTGCCAATGAAGCGCACGGGGTCGATCGGCTCTTGCGTGGGGCCGGCGGTAATCACGACGCGCTTACCTGCCAGGTCCTGAGGCGCGGGGTCGAGCACCTCGCAGACGGCCTCGACGATGTCCTCGGGCTCGCTCATGCGTCCCGTGTCCACGTCGCCGCAGGCAAGGTAACCGCTGCCGGGTCCCACCACATGGACACCGCGCTCGCGCAGCGCGGCAATATTGGCCTGCGTTGCCGGCGCCTTCCACATACCGTTGTTCATGGCGGGGGCGAGCACGATGGGTCGCGGCGTGGCAAGCAGCGTAGTAGAGATGAGGTCATCGGCGATACCGTTTGCCATCTTGGCGATGATATTGGCCGTCGCGGGCGCCACGACCGCCAGATCGGGCTCCTGCGCCAGCGAAATGTGGTGGATGGGGTCGGAGGGGTCGTCGAACAGGCCCACGGCAACCGGCTCGTTGGTGAGCGCACGGAAGGTGAGCGGGCCCACAAACTCGGTGGCATGCTCGCTCATGACAACCTTGACGTGCGCGCCGCGCTTTTGCAGCAGGCGCACGATATTGCACGACTTATAGGCGGCGATCCCGCCGGTAATTCCCAGCAGGATCGTTTTTCCCTCAAGTTGCATTGAATTGTTGGGTACCGCCGTCATCGTTAGGCTTCCTTGCTGGGGAGCACGAGCAGGCGGTGGCAGTACGGGCAGTGCGTGATCTCGCTACCGTCGTGGTTGAGGTCGCTCATGGACGACGCCTGCAGCGCGGTGTGGCAGACTGTGGGGATGTTGCCCTTGATGGTCTCGACTGCCAGGCCGCGGAACTGCTTGAGAAGACGCTCGTAATCGGTGAGGACGTCGGTCGGCAGCGTGGCGGCAAGCGCGGTGCGCTCCTTGGTGGCGGCATCAATCTGTGCCTGGAGGTCGGCGGCCTTGGCGCGGGCGGCCTTGGTATCGGCCTTCACGCCCTCCTCGAACTTGGCGATGATGGCCTGCGCACGAGCCTCGCGGTCGAGCGCCTCCTTATGGGCGATGACGACGTCCTTGCGGGTGTGCTCGATCTTGTCCAGGCGCTTGGCCAGGGTGGCGAGCTCGTTCTCCAGGTCCTGAACCTCGCGGTAGTCAGAGCCGTCAACGTGGCGCTTCTTGGCGGCCTCGATGGCGTTATTGGTCTGGATCTCGGTGGTGTTGAGATCGTCGAGCTCAATATCCAGGTCCTTGCGCTGGGCGTAGAGCTTAGTCATCTCGGCCTTGAGCTTAACGTAGGTCTTGCGCTTGGAAGCGAGCTCCTTGAGCTCCGGCATATTGGCAAGTTCGCTCTTGTTGCGGGCGAGCTCCAAATCGATCTGTTGCAGCTTGAGTAGCGTAGCGCCGGCGCTCATAAGTTCTCTCCTTTTGTCACAGTCCACCATTGGCAAGGGTTCAGTATTTTAATCGCATGACGGGGGTCGATCCCGGCATTAACTGCAGAGTTCATCAATATATCAACGAACGGCTCCTCGGAGCGGTCATGGCCGAGCAAAACCACTGGCAGCCCGCGCAAGGCAAGGTCCTGCGCCACGTGGTAGCCCGCCTCGCCCGTCACGACAACATCCGCACCGGCGGCGATGGCAAGCTCGCCAAAGTCGCCGAGGGAGCCGCCCAGAATGGCGATGGTGCGGCACGGGTGATCGGCCTCGCCCCACACGCGCGGGTCGCTGCCGAACGCCGCTGCGGCGCGCGCGGCAAGGTCACGCAGGCTGCAGGGGTCGTTGAGCGTTGCAAGCGCGCCCAGGCCGGTCGCTTCGGGGTCGTCCACGTGCTCCAGCGAGCTTGCGGGTGCGGCGTCCAACAGCGTACTTAGGCAAACGCGAGCCTCATGCGAGCGGTCCAGATTGGTGTGGAGCGAGATAATACTCACCCCGCAGCGGGCAGCCTCGTAGAGCGCCGCACTGCACTGGGGGCGCGTCGCGCTGGGCGGACAAAAGGCCTTGGGCGCCTTGATATAGATGGGATGATGCGTCAGCAGAACGTTGGCGCCGGCCTCCAAAGCGCGGTGCACGTTGGCTTCGGTCGCGTCGAGCGCGCAGGCCACGTTGGTAATCTCGGCGGCAGGGTCGCCCACGGATAAGCCTACGTGGTCCCAGCCCTCGGCGTCCGCCTTAGGGTAGCGCGCCAGCAGCGCACGTTCAAGCTCGGAGACGATCATGCGGCGCCTACGATCGAGAGCAGCGTCTGGGCAAAGTCGTCCAGATCGCCCGGATTCACGCGGTCGTCGAAGGAAATGCGCAGTGCGCCCAGCGCCTGTTCGCGACCGATGCCCATCGCGCTCAAAACGTGGCTGGGGTCCATGCTGCCGCTCGAGCAAGCCGATCCGGCCGAAACCTCAAAACCGGCGGCATCGAGCTTGATGATGAGCTCCTCGGAGTCCATGCCGTCAACGTAGATCGAAACCATACCCGGCAGACGGTCTGCCTGCACGTAGTCGCCCATCGTGGCGTGAATGCGAGGATGGGCCGTAAGCGTGGCGTAGAGCTTGTCGGACAGGGTCTGCAGCGTCGCACGCTCCCGGCCCACATTCGGCAGCAACACGGAAGCGGCAGCGGCAAAAGCCAGCTGCGTGCGCAGATCCTGCGTGCCGGCGCGACGGCCGGCTTCCTGTCCACCACCAAAGATGCGCGGACGCAGCGGCGTGCGGCTCTTAAGGTAGAGTGCGCCGGATGCCACGGGACCGCCAATCTTGTGAGCGGCGACGGACATGGCGTCGACGCCCAGCTCGGCGGCATCGAGCGGAATATGCAGATAACCCTGGATGGCATCGGTGTGGAACAGGGCGCCGACAGCATGTGCAGCGGCGGCCAGCTCGCGGATGGGCTGCACCACGCCGGTCTCGTTGTTGGCAACCATGATGCTCACGAGCGCCACGTCGTCGCCGAGCAAGTCGCTCAGCGCGGCAGGCTCAATATAACCTGCACGGCAGGGCTGCACCAGGTCGACGGTAAAGCCGGCAGCACGCAGCAGCGGCAGGTTGTCCAGAATCGAATCGTGCTCGATGGCAGATACGATCACGCGGTTACGCTTGCGATCGCGCTGACGAGCGCCCTCGGCAAGACCGAGCAGCGCCAGCTGGTTGGCTTCGGTGCCGCCGTTGGTCAAAACAATCTCGGACGGGCGAACGCGCGCGCCAAAGCTGCGGGCAATCTCGCGACGCGCCACTTCCAGGCGTGCAGCGGCCTTGCGGCCGAGCGAATGCAGCGAGTTGGGGTTGACGCCGGCAAGCTCGCTGTCGTCGTACTCGCGCTGCGCAAGGCGCGCCTCGGCGCGCATGGGCGTCGAGGCGGCATAGTCAAGATTCACGGGTATGCGGTTTTGACCTGCGGTCATAAGGTTTTATGCCTCCTGTGCGGCCTCGTTGCCCAGCTTCTGCAGCAGCGCAACCTCGGCAGCGGGATCTTCGGACTTAAATACGGCGGAACCTGCGACGAGCACGTTGGCGCCAGCCTTGACGACCTCGGCGATGTTCTTGGAAGAGATACCGCCATCGACCTCGATGAGAGGCGAAACGCCGTGACGCTCGCACATGGCCTTGAGCTCGTGCAGTTTGGCAATGGTGCCCGGGATAAAGCTCTGACCGCCAAAGCCGGGGTTCACGCTCATGAGCAGCACCATGTCGACGACGTCAATGATGCTCTCGAGTACGCACACGGGGGTGGCGGGGTTGAGCACCACGCCGGCCTTGACGCCGCGCTGCTGCAGATGGGTGAGCGTGCGGTGCAGGTGCGTGGAAGCCTCGTAGTGCACGGTGATCATGTCGGCTCCGGCGTCGGCGTACCAATCGACCGTCTCGTCGGGGTTCGACACCATCAGGTGCGCGTCGACCGGCACATCGGTGGAGCGCTTGACGGCCTTAAGGATGTCAACGCCAAAGGTGAGGTTGCCGGTAAAGTGGCCGTCCATGACGTCGAAGTGCACAAGGTCGGCACCGGCGATCTTGTCGAGTTCGCCCTTGAGGTTGGCCATATCGGCCGAAAGGATGGACGGAGCGATTTTAATGGAACCCATGGTAGTAGCCTTTCTGCGCTAGTCGGTGAGTCCGTAGAACTCTTGAGAAGGGACGCGGTCGGTGAGAATCTCGAGCGCCCTATCCAAAGTAACACCGTTGTAGAGCGTTTGCTCCACGGCAAAGGTGAGCGGAATGTCTACGCCCAGCGAACGGGCGAGTTCGCTCACGCTGCGGGCGGCGACGGCGCCCTCGACAACCATATGCGTGCGCGTCTGGTACTCGTCGAGCGAAACGCCGTGGGCAAACTCGTAGCCAAAGGTGCGGTTGCGCGAATGCTCGGAGGTGCAGGTGGCAATGAGGTCACCCATGCCGGCAAGTCCCATGCAGGTCATAGCTTGACCGCCGCGGGCATGCACCAGACGGCTAATCTCGGCCAGGCCGCGCGTCATGATAAGGGCGAGCGTGTTGTCGCCGGCACCGGTGCCGGCGGAGATGCCGCACACGATGGCGATGACATTTTTCATGGCGCCGCAGACCTCGACACCGGTCATGTCTTGCGACAGATAGATGCGAAAGGCCGTGGACAGGAGCAAGTCCTTAAAGGTCTCCCCTACCTGCGTATCTTCGCTGGCGATGACGGCGGCAGAAAGACCTCCGCGGCAGATTTCCTCGGCATGGTTGGGGCCAGAAAGAGCCGCAACACGTTCCTCGTTGCCGATCTCGCTGGCGATGACCTCGCTCATGAGCAGGCCGGACTCGGGCTCAATGCCCTTGGTGAGGCAGAGCACCGGGATATCGGCGGCGATAAAGGGCGCGGCCTGGTGGCACACGCTGCGAAGGTGCGTCGAAGGAACGGCGAAGATGATGGCCTCGGCGCCGTCGAGCGCCTGGGCGAGCTCGGTCGTTGCTACCACGTTTTCCGGCAGCTCGTAGCCCACAAGGTAGCGAGGGTTGCGGTGCTCGCCATTGATGCCGGCGGCCGTCTGCTCGCTATGGGCCCACATGGTCACGCGCTCGGCTCGCGCGGCGGCAAGGCCGGCGACGGCGGTTCCCCAGGAGCCGGAGCCAATCAGCGCAACATTCATGACTCTCTCCTACTTATCGTCGGGCTCGGTGACGCGCTTGGTAAACGAGAGCTTGGACTCCTTACCGGTCATGAGCTTTTTGATGTTCGCGCGATGGGCCCACACCACGGTGATGCCAATCATCGCCATGCAAAACTTGAGGCCTAGGCTGCTGTACGGAAAGACCGCACAAGCGGCGATGGGAAGACCGATGGCCGCGGCAAGCGAGCCCACCGACACAAACTTGGTGATGGCGACGGCCACGATAAACATGCCCAACAGCGAAAGTCCGATGGGCCAGTACCAGGCGAGGATGACGCCCAAGCCCACGGCAATACCCTTGCCGCCATGGAAGTTGAGGTAGGGCGAGAAGATGTGGCCCCACACCGCTGCCAGGCAGATGACGCCGAGCATCCAATCGCCGGGGGCTCCAGGCGCCATGATGCTCACAGGGAAGCCATAGCCCACGCCCGCGATAAGCGGACGGGCGATAAGGACGCAGATGGCGCCCTTAAGGCAGTCGAGCAGCAGCGTGAGCGCGGCGACCTTGGGACCGGCCACACGCAGCGCGTTGGTGGTGCCGATGTTGCCGGAGCCCGCCTTGCGAATATCCGTATGGTTGAACACGCGGCCCAAGATCAGGCCAAACGGAATCGCTCCGATAAAGAACGATACCACGGCGCAGATGGCGGTCAGCAGAATCGGATTATGCATCCTTTTGCTCCTTCTTCCTAAAGAAGAGTCGAATGGGCGTGCCGGCGAAGTCGAAGGTAGAGCGCATACGGTTCTCCACGTAGCGCTGGTAGGTGTCGTTGACCAGGTCGCTGTGGTTGACGAAGAACGTAAACGTCGGCGGGTTGACGCCCGTCTGGGTCACATAGTGCATGCGCAGACGGCGCTTGCCGTCCACCACGGTATGACCGAACTCGCGCAGGTCGGTAAGGAACGTGTTGAGGCGCGAGGTGCTGATCTTCTGCGAACGCGTCTTTTCGGCGGCGTCGACCATCGCCCAGATCTTCTCGACGCTGCGGCCAGTGAGGGCAGAGATGCGCAGGTACTGGGCCCAGGGAGCCATGACGCCCAGACGGCGGTCGATGGTCTCCATGCAGGCCTCGCGCTTGCGGTCGTCGTCGAGCAGATCCCACTTGTTGAGCAGTACAACGATGGCGCAGCCGCGCTCGATGGCAAGACCCATGACCTTCTGGTCCTGCTCGGTAACGCCCACGGAGGCGTCGACGACGAGCAGCGCCACGTCGGCGCGGTCGATGGCGCGCAGGCCGCGGACCATGGAGTAGTACTCGATGTTCTCGTACACGGTGCTCTTCTTACGGATGCCCGCGGTGTCGACCATGCGGTAGTGCTTGCCGTTGCGCTCGACGACCGTGTCGATGGCGTCGCGCGTCGTGCCGGCAATGTTGGACACGATAGAGCGGTCGGCGCCCAGGATGCGGTTGAACAGCGACGACTTACCGGCGTTGGGTCGGCCGATGATGGCCACATTCAGCGCGTCGGGGAACTCGTCGGCGACTTCGTCCTCTTCCTCGGGAAGCAGGGCCACGATGTCGTCGAGCAGGTCGCCCGTGCCGTGGCCGTGCAGGGCCGAGAGCGGCGTGGGCTCACCGATGCCGAGCGAATAGAACTCCCAGATGCTGTCGTTCTCGCGATCAGGGTTGTCGAGCTTGTTCACCAGCAGAAAGACCGGCTTGTCGCAGCGCTTGAGCATGCGGGCGACCGACTCGTCCTCCTCGGTGACGCCGGTGCGGCCGTCGACCACAAACAGGATGACGGCGGCTTCCTCGGCGGCGGCGAGCGCCTGGTCGCGGATGGACGTGGCAAACACGTCATCGCTCTTGAGCGGCTCGATGCCGCCCGTGTCGACAATGGTGAACTCGCGGCCGTTCCAATCGGCCGTGTGATACGAGCGGTCGCGCGTGACGCCGCGAGACTCGTGGACGATGGCGTCCGAGGTCTGGGCCAGGCGGTTAACGAGCGTGGACTTGCCCACGTTGGGGCGTCCGACGACGGCGACGATAGGTTTCATCTGCTCTCCTTTAATGGGTAGGGTCAGTGGAAGTGTTAGAGTCGGCAGGCATTATGTCAAGGATGTGCTCCAGGGTATCGAGCAGCTCATGCGGCATGGTTGACACCACATGAACCTCGGCGCCGCGACTGGTAAGGCTTGCGAGTAAATCGTCACGATGATACTCGTCAAGCGTCATGCCGTCAGCGTTGAACATGAGCTTAGGCACAAAGAGCATAACCCCCGACAGATCTTGGGGCAGCTGCTCCAGAATGTCACACGCGACGATGAGGCCGGTTACGTCCACGTTGCCGCCAAAGTAGCGGTTCTTGATGGCTGTGACGGTGCCGGCGAGACCATACGGCGACTCCACAAAGCGCGCCACGGTGTCGCGCGCGCTGGCGCCGGAGAGGCACAGCAGGTGCTGGTTGCGCTCGGCGATGGCCTCGCGGACGCGGGCCAGACGCTCGGCGTCGGCGGCAAGCACGTCGTCGGTCTCGTCCAAATACGAGCGGATCATGCCAATGCCGTCGTAGTACTGCGGGTAACCGTCGTAAAAGTCCGCCTCGGGAGGATCGATGCCGGCGTCCAGATAGAACTCGTCGCTCATCTGGAAGGTGTGGCGGCCAAAGCGCTCATAGGCGCGGTCCTGGAACGGTCGAATCATGGCGATGGTCTCGCGCGCTAGCTCGGGTTTGTCGCTGTAGGACCAGCTAAAACGGTTCTGATGCTTGGTAAAACCGAGCGGCACAATGCCCAGGCTGGTGATTTGCTCGTGCTCCTCGCAAAAGCGCAGGGTCTTTTCCAGCTCCTCGCCGTCGTTCATGCCGGGGCACAACACGATCTGCGCATGAATCTCTATGCCGGCGGCCATGATGGCCTCGAGCACATCCATGCCGCGCTGGGCGTTGCGGCCCATCATGCGGCGGCGGACGTCGGGGCTTACGGCGTGGACCGACACGTTCATGGGGCTCATGTTGCGTTGGATGACGTTTTGCACGTCCTCGTCGGTGAGGTTCGTGAGCGTGACAAAGTTGCCCTGCAAAAAGCTTAGGCGATAGTCGTCATCGCGAATATAGAGCGTGGAGCGGCCGCCCTTGGGGAGCATCGTCATAAAGCAGAACACGCAGGCGTTCACACAGGTGCGCATGCCATCGAAGATAGGGCCATCGAACTCAAGGCCCCAGTCCTCTCCTGGGAAGCGGTCGAGCTCGACGGAGGTGACGGTGTTGTCGCGCGGATCGAAAACCTCCAGGTCGACGGTATCATCGTCGGCCTCCCAGAGCCACACAATCATGTCGGTGAGCTGCTCGCCATTGACCGTGAGCACGCGCATGCCCGGCTCGATGCCCACATCCCATGCGGGCGATTCGGGACGCACGTTCTTAACGAGCGCGCCCTCACCCGGCTCGGGGTCGCGGCTGCGCCCGTAATCGGCCACCTCGTCGGCGTATGCGGGTACGGTCTGGTCCATGGTTAGCGGCAAAGCTCCTTGATGCGCGTGACGGCGCGTTCGATGTGTTCTTGTGGGGTGGAGGCTCCGGCAGTGATGCCGATGTGGTGAGCGTCGGTAAACCACGCGGCCTGGAGCTCGGAAGCTTCCTCGATGTGATACGTGCGCTCGCAGGCGTCTGCGCAAATCTGCGCCAGGCGGCGGGTGTTGCCCGAGTTCTTGCCGCCCACCACGACCATGCAGTCGCAGCGGTTGGCAAGTGTGGCTGCTGCCTGTTGACGCTCACTCGTGGCGGCGCAGATGGTGTTGATCACACGCAGCTCCTGCACGCGCGTGGTGATAGCGGCCACGACTTCGGCGAGATTCTGCGCGGTCTGAGTGGTCTGCACAACGAGGCCCACCTTGCCCTTGAGCGACAGGGCATCGACGTCGGCGGCACAGCTCACGACCTGCGCATCATTGCCGGCGTGGCCCAGAATGCCCTCGACCTCGGGGTGACCCGGCTCGCCTATGACCACCACGCGGTAGCCCTCGCGCACCAGGCGCTCGGCGGCCACGTGGACCTTCTTCACGTAGGGGCACGTGGCGTCGACCACGTTGAGGCCGCGCTCGCGAGCGGAATCGATGACCTGCGGCACCACGCCGTGGGCGCGGATGATCACGGTGCCGGATGTGGCGTCGTCCAAGGTGTCGGCCAGACCTACGCCTGCCTCGGCGAGCTCGCGCACCACGATGGGGTTATGGATGAGCGGACCCAAAGTATGGACCTGAGTGCACTCCCCTGCCTGCGGTGCGGCGGCCAGCGCCATATCGAGCGCACGCTGTACGCCGTAGCAAGTGCCGGCGTGGGCGGCGATCTCGATGGTAGGCGCGGTGGCCTGGTCGGACGCAGTCGTGGCGATGTTTGTCGCGTTCTCGCTCATGGCTAAAACCTGCCCGGATGTTCGTCGCACAGCTCATCTCGCATGGCGTAGACGCGGTTCATTGCCTCGGACTCAAACCATTCCAGGCGCTCCGTGCGCTTAAGCCCGGCCGGTGCGTCGGAAAGCGAGACGGCCTTGCCGGCGCGGATCCAGCACTTCTTGGGACGCATGATCTTTTTGCCCGCGGGCGTGATGTCGGACCAGCCGCAGATGGCGAGCGGGTTCACAGGAGCCTTGCCCATCTGAGCGATGAGCGCAAAACCGCCGTGGACCTCGGGCTTGATCTCGCGCGAGCGGATGCGCGTGCCCTCGGGGAAGATCAGAACGTCCTCGCCGCGCTGCAGCGCATGCTGGGCGGCGCGCAGGCACTTCATATCGGCAGTACCACGCTCCACGGGGATGCCGCCTACGCGGCTAAAGGCCCAGCGCACAATCTTGCTCTTGGCGAACTCGGACTTAAAGATGGGACGAATGCGGCGCCCCCCAAAGAACAGCGCCGTCTCCACGGCCAAGAGCTCGGCCATCGAGGTGTGGTTGCAGATGACCACGCTGCCGCGGCCGTCCTGGCGCTCAAACAGCAGATCGGCATCCTCGACCTTCCAACGCCACATGAGCTTGGAGAAGGCCCAAAGGATTGCCATGACCACGAAAACGGTGCCGCGGATGAGCGCCGGGAACTCGGCGTAGGGGGCGTTGTAATAGTCCTCGGGCGTCTGCTTAAACAGGCGCATGGGCTACCTCCTTTGGTTGATGAGGTCCTCGATGATACGAACGACCTCGTCGATGGTGTGAGCGGTGGAGTCGACGTGCACGGCGTCCTCGGCGGGCACGAGCGGGGCGACCTCGCGGCTGCTGTCGAGCTTGTCGCGCTGCTTAAGGGCGTCGAGGGTCTCGTCGACCTCGGCCTCGAGCTGCTCGGACGTGAGCGGCTGGGCATCGTTTTGGTGACGCTGCAGCACACGGCGACGGGCGCGCTCGCGCGGGTCGGCGGTCAGGAAGACCTTGACCTGCGCGTTAGGGAACACGACGGTTCCGATGTCGCGACCCTCGGCCACGATATCGCGGTCCTCTGCGGCACGGCGCTGATGGATGAGCATTGCGGCGCGCACGCCCGGGTAGGCCGAGACCTTGGACACGTTGGCGTCAACCTGCGGGGTTCGAATGGCAGCCGAGGCGTCCTGGCCGTCAATGGTCAGGCGCGTGTCCTCGCCGGTACCGTTGGTAAAGCGAATCTCGATCTTCTCGGCGAGGGCGTCGATGGCCGCCTCGTCGTCCAGATCGATGCCGCGGTCGAGCGCGGCGAAGGTGACGGCGCGATACATGGCGCCCGTGTCGAGCTTGTTAAAGCCCAGCTGGCGGGCGATCTCCTTGGCGATGGTGGACTTGCCGGAACCGGCGGGGCCGTCGATGGCGACGATCATGCAATGCTTCCTTTCGATGGTTGACGTGCTGGTATGGTTCGCGGGCGCTGGGGCGCGGCGGGTTGTTTAGCCTGTGTAGCGCTCGCGGTAGGTGTTGCGCTTGGGTGCGGAGCCGTGGCTGCCGTGGTGACGCGTGCGGCTGGCGGGCGTGTCTTGGGGCTTGCCGCCGCGCATGGCGCTGGCCTGCTTGGGAGGGATGCCACCGCTTTTGAGGATCTGCACCTCGCGGTCGGTGAGCTCGCGCCATGAACCCTTGGCCACATCCTTGAGCTCCAGGCCGGCAAAGTTGCAGCGATGCAGACGGATTACCGGATGGTGAATCTTGCCCAGCATGCGCTTAACTTGATTCTTGCGACCCTCGCGGATGATGACCTCCACGGCGGTGGTGCCGGGCTTGACTCCCTGGGGAGCTACGGCCTCGGCCTCGCGTGGGGTGATGACGCGGCAGATAGCCGGCTGGCACAGGCCGTCGTCGAGCTCGATGCCTCGGCGGAGCGGTTCTAGATCGCGGTCGGTCAGCTGCCCGTCCACGAGTGCCTGGTAGGTCTTGTAGACGTGCTTACTCGGGTGCAGCAGGTCCTGCGACAGGTCGCCGTCGGTGGTAAAAAGCAAAAGGCCTGTGGTGTCGCGGTCCAGGCGGCCCACCGGGAAAAGTCCCGGAAAGCGGTCGCGGGGGACCAGATCGGCCACGCAAGGGCGCTCCTGCGGGTCGCTCATGGTGGTGAGGTAGCCGGTCGGTTTGTAGAGCATCAGGTACACGGCGCCCTGGTTGAGCTTGACGGGCATGCCGTCGACCTCGATATGGTCGCGGTCGACGTCGACCTTGGTGCCCAGTTCGGTCGCGACCTGGCCATTGACGGTCACGCGGCCGGCGGTCATCAGGTCCTCCGAGCCGCGGCGGCTCGCCACACCCGCGCGCGCCAAAAAGCGCTGCAGGCGCATGGTGTGCGGATAGACGGGCTGGGCGTCGGTTGCGGGCACTGCGTTGCCCATGGCGCGCGTCTCCCCTGCTTCGTTAGTTCTCGTCATGCATATCCTCCGAGGTCTTGTCGACGACCAGGTTGTCCTCGCCCTCGACTGCCTCAACATTCACAACATCGGTATCGAGCAGCTCGCGCTCTTCGTCCAGGTCTTCGGCCTGCTCCTCGAGCGTGGACTGAATGCTGCGACCGCTCAAGCGCTCACGGATAAACTGACGCGACTGCTCGTCGGGGGCAAACTGCTCCAGATCGGGCAGATCGCGGGTTGAGCGCAGGCCGAATTTTTCCAAGAAGGCGTTGGTCGTGCCGTAAATGATGGCCTGACCGCGCTGGGGGTCGCGGCCGAGCTCGCGCACCAGGCCCTTGTCCACGAGCGACGCGATGACGCCGTCAGAATTGACGCCGCGGATGCCCTTGACCACCTCGCGAGTCACGGGCTGGTGGTATGCGATGACGGCCAGGGTTTCGAGCGCCGCCTGCGACAGCTTTTGCGTGTCCCAGCTCAACACATAGGCCTCGACCACGTCGTGGTAGGCGGGGTGCGTAAACAGGCGCCAGCCGCCGGCGACCTCGCGCAGCTGAAAGCCGCGGTTGGCCTCCTCGTACTCAACCTTGAGTTCGGCGAGCAGCGATGCGCATTCGCCGGGGGCGATATCCAGTGCGCCGGCCAGCGCGGGCGCACTCACCGGGTCGCTCGACACCAGCAGCAGCGCCTCGAGGGCGCCTTTGAGGCTGTTTGCCTCCAGCGTGGAAAGGGTTGACATGGTTGCGGCTCCTATTCGGTGAGCTCGGGGCCCTCGCCGGGCACGTATGCCTCGGCGCCCTCGACTCGGTTGATGCAGATGGTTCCAAAGATCTCGTCCTGGCTCAGCGTGAGCGAGCCGCGCTTGGCGAGCTCCAGCATGGCCAGGAAGGTGACGACGAGCTGCTCGGTGGTGGCATCGCCGTCCAGTAGCTCGCGGAAGGTGCAGGTTTGGTGCGCCATGGTAAAGCGGTCGACTGAGGCCACGGTCAGGTCGAGCGGCACGCGATGCGGCGCCACATGCTCGGCCTCCAGCAGGAAGGTCTGGCGCTTGCCGTCCAGGTCGGCACAGATGACGGCGAGACCGCGCAGCGTGATGCCGGCAAGATAGTCGGGCATAAGGCCTAGGAACTCGGGGTCGGGGCCGGCCACGCGCGGATGCATGCGGCTTTCGGCCTGCATGCGCGCACCGAGGGCCGCAGCCGCGCCTTTAAACTGCTTGTAGGCAATCAGGCGCTGGATCAGGACCTCACGCAGCGCGTCGCCGTCAAGCGTGCTGAGCTCCTCAAGGTCTTCGTCGAACTCGTCATCGTCGTCATCGACTTTGCGTGGGGCCTCCTGCGGCACCAGAGAGGCGGCCTTGATATCCAAAAGGGTTGCCGCGACCAGCAAAAAGTCGCTCGCCACGTCCAGGTCCAGCGCCTCGATGCGCTCGGCCTCGGCCAGGTATTGCTCGGCCACCTCGCTGATCGAGATGGCGCCGATATCAACTTTTTGGCGGGTTACCAGCTGCAGCAGCAGGTCGAACGGTCCGCTGTAGACCTGCGTCGACACGCGATACGACATCTTCGACCTCCTTTGACGGCGCCTTCGCGGCGCGGTTTGAGTGCATGTTACGACCGTTTTGCACGGTCGACCTGTAAGTTTACCTTAGATGCCGGCGATTGCGAAGTTGAGCAGCTGCTCAGCGAGCGGATACACGGTAACGTCGAAATAGCGGTCGATTACATCGATGCCGGTCCACATGGGCAGCAGGTACAGCACCAGGATGAGGATGGGCATAGCGTATTGCTGCAGACGGTAATAGTTGTTGAGCGCCTTGCCCTTGAGGAAGGGCACGATGATCGATGAGCCATCGAGCGGCGGGATCGGGATGAGGTTGAAGAACGCGAGCGACAGGTTGACCACGATAAAGGTGGCTCCGAAGTTCATGATCTGTGACGCCAGGGCAAAGGACATGCTGGTGTAGAGGCTGCCATAGGCTAGGCGCATGAGGACCGCGGCAAGACAGGCGAGCGCGATGTTCGATGCGGGGCCGGCAACGCTCACCAGGACCTCGTCGCGCTTGGGGTGCTTGAGGTTGTTGAGGTAGACAGGCACCGGCTTGGCAAAGGCGAACACCGGGCCTCCGGCGGCGAGCATCAGCAGCGGCAGGAGAATGGTACCGAATGGGTCGATATGGTTGAGCGGGTTGAGCGAGACACGACCGCGCGAACGGGCCGTCTTATCGCCGAGTGCCCAGGCCGCGGCGGCGTGCGCGCTCTCGTGGATGACGATGCCCACAATGACGGCGACGGCGCTGGCGAGCAGGTTCATGATATAGCTGCTGGACATGGCGCTCCCCTAGCGGACGCGGCGCGAGGCGCGCGTGAGCAAGTAGTCGGCGACAAACAGGATGACGGCCACGATTGCGTAATCCAGGCGGAACACGCCGCCAAAGGGCGACGTAATGACGCCGTAGCCGGCGATGGCGCTTGGCAGCGCGCGCGAAAGCTCAACGACAAAGCCCACAATCTGCAGCTTGGCGGTGAGGCCGCTAAAGCACAGCAGCACGGTCATCACGCTCATAAAGATGCCGCAGATGCGGCACGCGATGGCGATGATGCTCATCGCCACGGCAGCGGCCTTACGAGAGTTCACGCGCGGTCTCCTCTTCGATCTGGGTGGAAAGCTCCAGCCATTCGTCCTCGAGCTTGGGCAGCTCCTGCTTAAGGCCGTTATATTCCCCCAGCGCGGCGTTGAACTTATCCTGATCGGCATAAAGCTCTTCGCTTGCCATCAATTCCATAAGCTCGTCATAGCGGGCTCGCTTTTTGTCGAGTTCCGCCTCGATCTTCTTGAGCTGGTTGCGCACGCCCTTGAGCTTTTTGTTGAGCGCAGCGCGGGCCTGGGCCTCGGCGCGCTTTTGCTCCTTGGTCTTTTTGCCTTCGGCAGGCTTGGAAGCGGTGGCGGGGGCGTCGGGCTGGGCCGCGGTGACCTTAGCGGACTTGGTCGCGGCCGGTGCACTCTCCCCTGCCGCCTCGGCGGCGGCGCGGGCTGCGAGGTCTTCGCGCTTGTAGAGGTAGTAGTCGTAGTCGCCGTCGTAGACCGTGACCTTGCCATCGCGTATGTCGATCACGCGGTTGGCAACGGCGCGTACCAGGTGCTCGTCGTGGCTGATCAGCACGATGGTACCAGGGAAGTTTTGCAGGGCATTCTCGAGCATGTCCACCGAGTCGATGTCCAGGTGGTTAGTGGGCTCGTCCAGGCACAGGAGCGCCTCGGGGGCCACGAGCATCTTGGCGAGCGCTAGCCGCGCCTTTTCGCCACCGGAGAGGACGCGGACCTGCTTCTCGATGGAATCGTTGTCGCTAAACAGGAAGGCGCCCAGCAGGCTGCGCTGCTGCGGCACGGTCCATTTGGGCGTGACGGTGTCGATCTCTTGCAGGACGGTATTGGACTCGGTCATGCCCTCGAGCGCGTGCTGGGCATAATAGGCGATGCCGACGTTGGTGCCCAGATCGCGGGTGCCGGTGGTGGGCGGCTCCAGGCCGGCGAGAATCTTCATGAGCGTGGACTTGCCGGCGCCGTTGGGGCCGACGAGCGCCACATGCTCGCCGCGGTAGAGCTTGAAGTCGATGTCGCTGTAGATGTGCTTGTCGCCGTAGGACTTGGAGACACCCTCCAGGCCCACGACCATGTCGCCGGAGCGCGGCGGGTCAGGGAACTTAAAGTCGATGTGCTTGTGGCCCTCGGGCAGGATGACGAGCTCCTTTTTGATCTGCTCGATCTTGCGGATGCGTTCCTGCGCCTGGGCGGCCTTGGTGGGCTTGTAGCGGAACTTATCGACGAAGACCTGCATGTGGGCGATGTCGCGCTCCTGGGCGGCGCGCTTGGCGCGCATCTGCTCCAGGTTGTCCTCGCGCTGCTTGAGGTAGCTGCTGTAGTTGCCGGTGTAGGTGGTCACGCGGCGGTTCTCGAGCGCGGCCACGTGGTCGACGCAGGCGTCCATGAAGGCGCGGTCGTGGCTGACGATGAGTACGGCGCCGTCGTAGTTGGCGATAAAGCCGCGTAGCCACTGGACGCTCTCGAGGTCCAGGTGGTTAGTGGGCTCGTCCAGCAGCAGCAGGTCGGGGTGGCGCAGGAAGAGCTTGGCGAGCGCGATGCGCATCTGCCAGCCGCCCGAGAACTCGGAGCACGGGCGCTCAAAGTCGGTGACCTTAAAGCCCAGGCCAGATAGGATCTTGCGGGCGTTGCTCTCGAGCTCGTAGCCGCCCAGGTGCTCAAAGCGGTCCTGGACCTGTCCGTACTCGTTGAGGAGTGCGTCGACGTCTTTGCCCTGCTCGGAGAGGTCGGTGATCTGAGCCTGCAGCTCGTTGGCGCGCTCTCCCATGCGGCGGATTTCCTTGGCGGCCGCCATGACCTCGGCAAGGATGGTGGTGTCCTTGTGCTCCAGGTTGGTTTCCTGCTCTAGGTAGCCTACCTGGCAGCCCTTTGCGTACTGGATCTGGCCGGCGTCGGGGCTGTCGATGCCCATGATGATTTTGAGCATGGTTGTTTTGCCGGCGCCGTTAGGGCCCACGAGCGCGAAGCGCTCGCCGGGGTTGATCTGGAAGGACGCGCCACTAAAGAGGACGCGCGCGCCGAAGCTTTTTTCGATCTTGTCGACCAGGAGGATCATGGTGCCGCCTTTGACCTTGTGTTCCTATAT
>JAYBVN010000020.1:0-36216 GCA_037320555.1 Collinsella sp.
CGGGATTGGTCAATCTCGGCCGACTATATTTGGCTAAATTATTCCGACGCTAACAGGGGCAATCTTCTCGAAGGATTTTCTACAAGTTCAGGCGTAAAGTGACGACGTGTAGAAAGTGCGTCTTGAGTGCGCGCGGAGCAAAAAAAAATAAGGGCGCAGCGATTGTTTTCGCTGCGCCCTTCGGCGTCGTTTCAGTCGTAGATTATCGGAGCGGGCACGAGCTGCCAAGCTGTGCCTAGATGATTTACCCCAAGGACGTACAGGTCAAGCTCCTCGTCGTAGAACACCGGCTCGCCCGTGTGCTCCATGACAAACGACGGGTCCTGTATGATGTACCACTGGAAAATCTCCTCCCACGGCGCCCAATCCCCGCTCACAAGCTCAAGCGGGCGCTTTCCCATCTCGTTTGCGAGCACCATGTCCCCGCACGTCTCGGCGAGGTCGGCGTAGGTCTTGATGCCGTAGTCACTCATCGCTTTTCCCCTCCGCTTCCCGCTCCTCGATTCGCTTGAGGTATTCCGCCACGCAGTAGCGCATGGTGCGCAGGGCCTCGCAGTCGATGCTCTCCGCGAGGATGTCCCCGTCGAGCACGACCTCGCCCAGCGCGTTCACGAACCGCCACTCCATCACGTTGTCGATGCGCTTGAGCACGTCCTTCAGGGTGCCGCTGTCGCGCATGGGGGTGTTCCTGTCCACCTTCGCCATGCGCTCAAGCTCCTTGGCCTTCGCCGAGCAGATGCGGGCGGTGCGCCTGAGCACCTGCGCCCTCCACATGACCTCCTCCTGGGGGCTGTTGGGTTCAAGACGCTCCTTGTCCATCGTGTACCTCCTTATCTTCGTTTCAGAGGCACCCGACGCCGCAGGCGTCTTTCACGCATGCCCATCCAAAGCCCAGCGAAAGACCTCCGAAAGACCTTCGCAGGGGCCCTGTTCGGGCAGGGGCGCGAAATGGGCTCAGCACAGCCCACCGAAAGACCTCGAAAAGCCCTTCAAAGGTCGGTGCGCTGTTGCTGATCCTACTTCGCGGTATTCCGGAGCATCTGGGCAAAAAACGAGGGGAGCACCCGTTATACGGATGCTCCCCTCGTTCGGGAAACGGACACCTGCACGCGACCGGAGGGAGCGCGCGGGTCTATGAAGGCTATGCCCGAACACAGTACGTGCCGTTATGGTTTCGTCGTTACTGACGAGCACCGCACGAACTGCAATACACGTAGTCCACGTAGTCCTCGTAGTAACCGTGGTCTTCCTGATGGGAACCGACCTGAACCTGCACGGTCTTTTCGATGTTCTGGTAGCTGGAGTAATCCACGCCGTTGTACAGGCCGTTCTCGTCGGCGTTGCGCAGGGCGTTGACGATGATGGCATTGAGGTCGTCCCGAGTGAATCCGTTCTCGAACCAGTACTCCGGTCCTTTTGCGATGTATTGGCCGGGAGTGCCGGTTGGGACATAGAAACGCGCTCCGTAGACTGTCTGCGTCTCGTAGTCGGGGACCGTCACCATGTTGGATACCCACCTCTGCGCGGTGTGCTGTGTCCACGAATGCTGGTGGGCAGGCGTGCTCGGCTTGTCGGAACCGCCGGCGTTTCCAGAGTTGGAGTTTCCGGTGTTGGAGCCGGAAGCGTTGGCGTTTCCGCCGGAAGGCTTGTCGGCGGGCTTGCCGATGGTGTCGGCGGGCTTGCCGTCGATATCGACACCCTCATCGGCCTTGGATACGTCCTCCTTCGTCTCGTCGGAGACGTTCGGGTTGGCGCTCACGTTGCCGTCGAGCTTGCCGAGGATGGCCTTTCCGCTATCGCCCTTCAAGGTCTCGTCACCCTTCTTGATGGCGTCCTTGGTCTTGTCGACGATGTCCGCGAGCATCTCGTCCGTGACCTTGTCGGCGGGAATCTGCGCCATAAGGCAGTTGACCGCAGGTGCGGTCTTCGCGTCGGCGTCGACGGTGATGTCGACGGGAGCGCCCGTGTCGTAGATGTCGAAGGCGGAACCGTCGGAGTTGACGGGGCTGACGAAGCTCACGGTGTAGTCGCCCTCGGCGAGTGCGACCGTAGAAGTGCCCTTGTTGCCATCGGCATCAGGGGCCACCGCGTGGTAGAAGTCCACATCGTTGCCCTCGATATGGGCGATGGCGGGCGTGGAGTTCTCGTCCCAACCGTTGTCGGCCGTGACGTTGAGGGTCACATCGACGGTTCCTGACTCCTGCTGTTCTGGTTGTTGCTCGGACGTTGCGAGCGCCCCGCTTGCCACGGCTATCGCAACAACGATCGCAACAACGATCGCAGCGGCTATCGCTGCGACTTGGGGCTTATGCGAGCGCGCCCACTGGGATAATCCGTTCATTATCCATCCCCCTTTCTTTCATGGTGGTTTCGAGTTACCTCGTTATGTCAACCGCGTCATTACTTAGCGCTTTCCCATCGCGCGAGCCATCCAGTCGAGGTTGCTGTTCGCACTGGCGGTATTTGCGTTAATCTGCTGAGCCTGATTGAGAATCTGCCCCTGCATGAACAGATTGCCCAATTGCAGCATATTCCCGATTCTTTGCTGGTTGAGAATCTGCTGCTGCCCAGCCTCCATGCGGCGCTGGTGCATCTCGGTCTCATAGAGGTTAACCATCTCCTGTACGGTGGTGACGCGATGGTTGCGCACGGCAGTAAGGAAGAAATCCACGGCTTCGATGCTGTCGTAATCCATGGGGTACCACGGGGCGACCTGCGAAGCCCATTGCTGCTGTACGGCGAAAATCTCCTGCTTGGTTTGCTCGATGCTCTGGGCTAGGGCTTGGTTGTTGACTTCAACTTGTTGGTTGCTTTGGTCAATCGCGGCATTTATCTGGGAGCGGCTTTTGTCCGCCGTCTTCGCTATGACCTTGTATAGAATCGCACCGATGATAGCTGAGACGATGAGGTTCACGATATTCCAAACCGCCAATTGAAGCTCCGTGCCTCCCATTGAGAAGAACGGAAGGGTAGGGAGATACGTTATTGCCTTAAGTGGCGTGCTCGTGATAAGCGTGAACGCGATAAGGAAGCCCCCGATTGCGTAGAGAACAGGGTGCCTTTTAGTCTTCTTTTCCGTCTTGGTGGCAAACTGAGTGGTGAGTTGGTTGATTCGTCCCTGAAGGTCAACCACCCTATGCATCAAATCGTGCGCCGTGGCAACGCCTGGCAACAAATTTGCCTGTTCCTCCATGTTCGCTCCTATCTTTTAGTTGTTGCATTTGGGAGCCGAATATCGAATGCTTTCAGATGCAATGCAGACTCTGGCGGGCAGGGATGCCGACATGACGGCTGAGGCGACGGGTGCGACCTCGCAAAGGAGAGTGGCATCCTGCCCCGTTCGGGAAAGGCCGCGAATTAGCTGGATGAGGGGCGACGCGCCACCTCGGATCTCTTTTGGGAGGTTGCGGTCCCGGGCGCTCGGGCAGGCCCCGCCGCATCGCAGAAGGGAGCAGGGAATGATCTACGCGGGTGTGGACATCGCCAAGACGGACCACGTCATAGGGGCGGTCGACGAGCGCGGGGCGGAGATGTGTCCGCCGATGCCGTTCAAGAACACCGAGGCCGGGCTCGAGAGGGCCGTCGCGTGGCTCGAGGGCCTTGCGGGGTCGCCGTCCGACGTCGTCGTGGGCATGGAGGCCACCGGCCACTACTGGATGGCGTGCTACTCGTTCCTCGTCGCCCGAGGCTACTCGGTCGCCGTGATAAACCCCATGCAGGTCAAGGCGGTGCGCAA
This sequence comes from Collinsella sp., assembly GCA_037320555.1. Lineage (GTDB taxonomy): Bacteria > Actinomycetota > Coriobacteriia > Coriobacteriales > Coriobacteriaceae > Collinsella. The sequence goes on from JAYBVN010000020.1 coordinate 3,737, forward strand.
GCTCAAGGGGCTCGACAAGGTCAAGAACGACCGCGTCGACGCCGGGCTCATAGCCGAGGCGCTGCGCATAGGCCAGTACGACGAGACCAGGCTCGCCACCGACGAGGTGGCGTCGCTGAGGTCGCTGTCGCGCTACCTGCAGTCGCTGCGCGGCATGGTGGCGGAGCTCAAGACCCAGTGCATATGCCTGATGGACGCCCACTTCCCCGAGTACGCCGGGATATTCTCGGACATGTTCGGGGCCGGCAGCCGCGCGGTGCTGTCCAAGTCCCCGCTGCCCTTCGAGCTGGCGCGGAGGCGCGCCGACTCGCTCGCCCGCGACATCGCCGAGGCGTCCAGGAGTGGCGGCAAGTCGTCCGGCTACGCCGCGAAGATCAAGGCCGCGGCCAAGTCGTCGATCGGCGTGAGGCTCGGCCAGGAGGCGGCCTCGTTCCAGGTCAAGTCCCTGATAAGGCAGATCGAGTTCGCAGATTCCGAGTGCGCCGGGGTCGAGGCGAGGCTGAGGTCCCTGCTCGACGAGGTCGAGCCGCTCGTGCTGACGATACCCGGGGTGTCCTACGTCACGGGCGCCCAGATAGTCTCCGAGATAGGCGACGTGTCGCGCTTCCGCAACGCGCCCGCCCTGGTGAGCTACGCCGGGCTGAACTCGTCGGTGAGCCAGTCCGGGCAGTTCGACAGCGGCGGCGGCCCCATAACCAAGCACGGCTCGCCGTACCTTCGCCGCGCTTTGTGGCTGGCGGCCAACCGCGCCAGGCAGTACGACCCGGGGCTGCGCGCCTTCTACGACAGGAAGCGCGCCGAGGGCAAGCCCCACCGCGTGGCCGTCACGGCCGTGGCGAGGAAGCTGTGCCACATCGTGTTCGCGGTGATGCGCGACCAGGTCCCGTACGACCCAGGGAGGGAATAGGGCAATCCAAGCAAAGGGCATCGGAGGCGGCCCCGCCGCCTGCTTCGCCATGCCCGGAAAGCATTCGATATTCGGTTCTCAAGCTGCAACGTTCGGACAATTAACTGTTCTCGAAAACTTACGGTTTAGCCCTTGACTTCATATAGCTGGTCTCCTTTCTATTTCACGGATATAGCCCGAGCTGCCATCGGGCTATATCCGTGCGTATCGATTGCCTAGTCCACCTCTATCCCTTCGGTATCGGGGGTGTCCCACGTGAAGCCCGCGTGTCCCTCGTTCACGACGGTGGCGAGGCCGGAGTAACCGCCGAAGGTCGTGCCATAGACGGTCTGGGTGGTCGAGTAGGTGGGTGAACAGAGTTCGATGGATTTTTTGGTCGAGCCGAACGCGCTGTCGGGAATCTCGGCATTATTGTCCCAACCGTAGTCAACTAAAATGCGAAAGCGTGTTCTGTCGCTTGTTAGGTCGTTTTCATCCGCATTGATGTTTGCTTGGTAGAAGGAGAACTTTGCGAGCTGGAAAACAAGCGACTCGTTCGCCGCCGCATTACCGCTGCCATCTGTTTCGAGACGGAGCGTATAGGGCTTCGCCTCGGGTCCTTGATAGGCGGCAGCTTTATTGAATGCCTGTCCTTTGTTTGCAGCGTCGAGAGCATCCTGCGTGTTATCCAACGTGGTCTGGTACGTCTCGACGACCTGGGCTCGGTCTTCCTCGGGCACATTCTCAATGCCATAGTCTCCGTAGTAGCCTATCGAATCGTACGTACCGGCGTCCGCCTCTGCCTTCAATGTGTCATAGCATGGCTGCCATGCTTGGATAGCTTCATCGGTAGCATCGATTGCCGTCTGCTTCGCAGCATTGAAGGCTGCTTCGTCCTGCTGCTTCGCCAGCTCGACGATTTCATCGTCGGACAGACCGTCGAGGTCGCCGAAGGTCAGGCTCTTGCACTGGTAGCTCGCAACGTTGCCGTTCCCGTCGAAGGATAGGACTTCCTCGATTGCCACGTCCTTTCCTATCTGCTTGTCGCCGTCGTAGACCATCCACACGCCCGCCTGGCCGAAAGCCTGCGAGGCAGGCACAGGCTCGCTCGCGTTCTTGACGCCTTCGCCTGAACCGCTACATCCAGCCAGCCCAAAGCCCGCTATAGTAACCGTTCCGATGCCGAGCAGCTTCAGGGCGCTCCTTCTCGTGTACTGCTTCATGTTTAATCCTCCTATGTTTCAGTTCCCGTATCCCTCGGCGCGGTTCTGCGCTTGTCAGAAAACTATAAGCCTATAGGCAATAATTAGCCTATACAGTTTATTATAGTTGAGAGCAATCGCCCATACGATTCAAGATGACTTGTTTTGTATAGGCGGTGATTGAATGAGATACTTCGAGATAGGCCAGCGTATACGGCGCTACCGCAAGGCGTGCGGGTTGTCGCAGGAGGCGCTGGCGGGAAGGGCAGGAATCTCCATCACCCATATGAGCCACATCGAGACAGGCAACACGAAGCTTAGTCTTCCTGTTCTCAGTAAGATTGCAGAGGAGCTATCTGTAAGCGTAGACGCCCTGTTGACGGATACATCGAAACCCGATAAAGCGGCGCTTTCTGCGGAAGTGCAGGAAATTCTTGACTCGTTCGAGGTCGATGAGCTGCCTGTAGCAATTGAGGTGCTTCGGGCGCTGCGAGATGCGATGGCGAAACGACGGAATGAGAGTTAATTAGAGCCCTTAGAAGTTGCAAAAAAGTTGCAACTTGACTAAACGAAAAGGACAAACCACTCATTTATGAGGCAGTTTGTCCTTACTGTCAGATGTTCCCATGGCAGATAAACAGTACACGTTGCATATGCGGTTTCCTTTCGATCGCCATCATCGAGCTCGAGTATCGCATCTACGCCTGCGCCCTTGCCCGCCTGCGCTCCCAGTGAGCCAATTTAATCGTCACCAGCGTAAGCACCCAGGCCACAAGCGAGAACGCGGCACCCACTGCGCCTACGTGCGCAATGCCAATGCTGCTTACCACGGCGCCGCCCACTGCGGTGCCAAACGAGATGCCGACGTTAAACGCCATGGGCTCAACCGAACTTGCGAGTACCATCGACTTGGGATGGCGGCTGCGTGCCACGTCCATGAAGTGCGTGATGCACGACACCGAGAACAAGTACATGAGCAGCGCCAAGCTAAAGACAAAGGCCAGCGCGAGCGGCATGGTGCCGCCCACAGCAAACAGCCCGAGTAACGCCGCAGCCTGCAGCACGAACGTCACAAGCAGCGCCTTCATGCCAAAGCGCGCATCGATCCATCCGCCCAGGATGTTCGAGATCAGGCAGAACACGCCGTAGGCCATGAGCGTGGTACTGGCTTCGACCGTGCCCATGCCCAGCACCTGCTCAAGATAAGGCGTCACGTAGCCATAGAAAACGTAGACCGACCCCACGCCAAACAAAAAGATGAGCATGCCGGTGACGATGCTCGGCTCGCGTAGCAGACCCGCCTGCTCGCGAAAAGTGGCGGGCTCGTCGGTTTGCCCAGCGCGCGGCATAAACGTCACGAGCGCCCCGCAGATCAGAGCGGCAAAGGCCAGCGTACCGTACATGGCCACGTGCCAGTCGAGCGTGTCGGCCACAAACTTGCCGATCGAAGTGACAAAGACCATTGCCACGGAAAACGCGCCGTACACCACCGAGATGGCGAGTGAGGTCTGCTGCGGGGACAGCAGCTCGGGGATATACGTCACGCCCACGGCGAGCAGTGCGCCCGAGACGGAGCCCAAGATGATGCGCGAGGCGAACAGCACTTGAAAGTTGGGTGCCAGCGCCATGACCAGATTGCCGAGCACAAAGACGATGCTATAGCACACGAGCAGTTGGTAACGACGGAAGCGCCCCGTGCTGAGCGCGAGCACCGGCGTCGCGATAGCGTAGATCAGTGCGAACACGCTAATAAGTTGGCCTGCGGTGGCAAGCGATACGCCGAGTTCCGTCGCCAAGTCACTTTCGATGCCGATGACCACGAACTCCGAACAGCCGAGCGAAAAGCCTAACAACACGAGCAGCGCCAGGCAGAGCTTGGTGCGCGCGGGGGAGAGCGCGGCGGCGGTTGACTTACTTTTTGGCGTGGTTGCGGCGGTCAAGGTTGTCACTCCAATGTCGCGTGAATAAGCGGGATTCAATCCCTGCAACTCTAACAGAATGTGACAAAGGGACAGTCTCTTTGTCACATTCGCGGCGTGGCTGCCGCCTAAACCGTCACAACATTCGATGAAAATCTCGAAAACGAGGAAAAACGTCGAATGTTGTGACGGTTTTCGTGTCCGGCGCGGGTGAGCTTCGGTGCCGTCTGGGGGTATAAGACTAGCGAGTGTTTATTTGCGAGGCCTAAGGGGCGCCCCGTATGGATATCGATAACTTTGAATGGTGGTATAGCGAGGGCGAGGCTCCGGACGAGGAGTGGGACGAGCCCGCGTCGCGTGACGTGTCGAGCGACGAGGACGAGACCGGCAACGATGCCGCTGTCGAGCCTGATGCCGCCTCCGATGCCGCCGAGCCCCTGACCTTTGAGCAGGCTTGGGCCCAAGCCGAGGCCGATGAGGCTAAGGCCGATGCCACGGCCACACTCGGTGAGCCGGCGGACATGTCCATCTCGCCGGCAAAGATCCCGCAGCCGCGTCACACCATCGACCCCGACAGCACGGCATCCTTCAGCATTCTCGACGTGCCCGCGCAAGGCGCCCAGGCGCCTGCGCCCACACATCGCCCCGACCTGGCTCGTGAGGAAGACGCGGGCCGCCGTTCTCCGCTCGGCCCCATCCTCATCGCCTTCATGGCCGGCGTTATCGCCTGCTCGGCAATCGGTAGCGTTTGGAGCCATGTCGAGCAGCAGCGTCAAGACGCCGCCAAGGTCGAGATGTCTGTCGAGCAATCGCTCAGCCGCACGCGCTCGGTACATGTGTCGGTCGAGGTCAAGGACGGCGCGATGTGGGACACCGCGCGTGGCGACAGCCAAATGCTCATCCACATCGTGGGGCGTACGCTCAAAGGGCAGACGATTGACGAGTATCAATACGTCAATTCCGCTGGTGACGGCATCGAGCTCAAGCCCGGCGACTACGAGCTCACCGTCGACGAACCGCCCGTCGCCACCGACGGCACGCGCTTCCGCGCCTCAAAGCGCATGGTTCCCGTGAGCTTTAACTCGCAGGCGCCCGATACGGTCGATAGCACTCCGCAGGGCGGGTTTGACCTTTACGCTATTGCTCAATAACTGCGCCTGTCGCTCAACCCCGCCGCCAAGAGTGGGACAATAGCCCTCGACACTATTGTTTACTTTTGGAGGAAGTAGCATGTCTACCGTCACTACCATCAAGCGCGGCAGCCTCACCGCGGCCATCGATTCCATGGGCGCTCAGCTCACGAGCCTTGCCCTCAACGGCAACGAGTATCTGTGGCAGGGCGACCCCGCCTTTTGGGGCAAGCATGCGCCCATCCTGTTCCCCATTGTGGGCTCGCTGCGCAACAACACGGCGACGTCTGCGGCTGGCACCTGCGAGATGCCGCGCCACGGCCTCGCGCGCATCGTCGAGCACAAGCTGGTCGAGGTTTCGGAGGACGGCTCCTCGGTAACGTACGAGATCACCGACACGCCCGAGTCGCTCAAGGCCTTTCCGTTCCACTTTAAGCTCAACATGACCTATGCCCTGACTGGTGACGCCACACTTACCCAGACCTTTGCCGTCACCAATACCGGCGACGTGGACCTGCCGTTCTCGGTGGGCGGCCACCCCGCATTTAACGTACCTGCTCCCGGTGCCGAGGACGAGGCGTTCGAGGATTACGAGCTGGCATTTACCGAGGCTTGGACCAACGAGGCCCCCATCATCACGCCCGATGGCCTCATGACGTTCGAGGGTAGCTACAAGGCTCCCGATAACTCGGACGTACTGCCCATCACGCACCGCAGCTTCGATAACGACGCCATCATGTTCACCGATACCCCGGGCTCCACGCTCACGCTGCGCGGCCGCAAGTCGGGCCACGGCGTCAAGATCGACTTTGAGGGCTTTAAGTACATCGGCGTGTGGTCTGCCGCCAACGACGCCCCGTTTGTGGCGCTCGAGCCCTGGACCGGTCATACCACCACGGACACCGAGGACGACGTCTTTGAGCACAAGGTCAACACCATCACCTTGGCTCCCGGCGAGACGGACAAGCGCAGCTTTAGCGTTACCTTGCTCTAGAGGTTCCGCCGCTCGGTCGATGCTGCGCGCCGTCCAGAGCGATAATTTGTCATTCAAAAGGCAAGGCATGACCAGAAGGTTTATGCCTTGCCTTTTTCATGCCTAGTCGTTGGGGACGTTCTTGTTTGACTAGTCGTTTAAGAACGTCCCCAACGACTACCAATCATTTTCAGTTCGTAAACTTGCATATATGCATTTACATATGCATTTGCTGGAGATAGCGCTGAGCGGTATCCTGTTAAGTCGTCAGCATACGATTCAACAGGGAAGGCAGATTATGCATTCTCCCCAACAGTGCGATGCGCAGACCCAGCCGGTATGCAGCCGTCGCATCTTTTTGGGTGGCGCTCTCGCTGCGAGCGCTTCCGTCGTCGCCGGCGCGCTCGCCGGCTGTCGGCGTCCGTCCACGCTGGAAGTAGTTCAGCCCACGACGGGCGGCGGTCGCGATGACCTGTCCGATTCCGTGATTGGCAAGGACAAGATCCGCATTGGCATGGAGGCGGCCTACGCCCCGTACAACTGGCAGGTTTCCGAAGCCAGTGAGTACACCATCCCCATCGACAACGTGCAGGGCGCCTATGCCGATGGCTACGACGTGCAGATCGCCAAGATCGTCTGCAAGGCCCTCGGTGGCGAGCCCGTTGCCGTCAAGCAGAGCTTCTCGGGCCTTATCGACTCGCTCAACAACGGCCAGATCGACCTCATCATTGCCGGCATGAGCGCCACGCCCGAGCGCGAGGAGTCGGTCGGCTTTTCCGACCCGTACTTCATTGGCTACTTTGGCCTGTTCGTAAAAGAGGGTTCCCCCTACCAAAACGCCACCAAGCTCAGCGACTTTAGCGGTGCCACGGTACTCGGCCAAAAGGACACCATGCTCGATACCGTCATCGACGAGATCCCGGGCGTCGTCCACAAGAACCCGGTCGATTCGGTCCCCACGGTGTTCTCGAATCTGCTGCAGGGCACGTGCGACGCCGTGACCTACAACACCGAGAACGAGAAGGGCTATATGGCCCAAAATCCCGGTATCGTCCCCATCCATTTTGCCGAGGGCGAGGGCTTTAAGCAGGAGGTCGCGGCAAACGTCGGCTGCCGCAAGGGCTCGGACAAGCTGCTCAAGCTCATCGACAAGACACTCAAGGGTGTCAGCCAGGAGGAGCGCGACCAAATGTGGGACGCGTGCCTCGACCGTCAGCCGGCATAGGGAGGCAGCATGAAAACCATCAATCGTCTGGCCTCCTTTATCAAGGCCGACCACCGTTATGTGTACCTGGGCACGAGCGTCATCGCGGCACTCGGCCTGGCGTTTAGCCAGCGCAATCCCACACCGCTGAGCTTCTTGGCGCCTACGGGCGTGTTCCAAGACTGCCTCTGGGCAATCCTTTGGGCCTGGCTTGTCGTGTCGGCGGCGGCGCTGGTCACCAAACTCATGCACTGGAACGACTATCGCGAAACGTCGCCGTTCGCATCCGAGCGTTTCCGTCGCGGCGCACGCTTGGGCAGCTACGTCGTGGCCGCCATCGCGGCAATCTTTTTCGTGGACCGTTGCGTCATGTCGTTTATCGATCTGGTGCAGGTGAGCATTGTCTCGGACTCCAACCCCAGCGACTTTTTGTCGAGCCTGGTCTACATGACCTACAAGAGCGGCGACTTCTTTATCCGCGGCATCGAGATCACCATCGCACTTGCGACCTTCGGTACCGTCATCGCCTTTTTCCTGGCGCTGCTCTTTGTGTTCCTGCGTATTCAGACCTTCGATCGCGTGGACAACGACCTGGTGCGCTTCTTTAAGAGCATCGGCCGCGGCTTTGCGACTGTCTACTCCACCATCGTGCGCGGCACGCCCATGATGGTTCAGGGCCTGCTCATCTATTACGCGGGCTTCACCGTTTTGCGCGGCATGGGCTTCGAGACCGCCCAGGCCAACCAGATTTGGAGTACCTTCACCGCCGGCCTCGTCACCATCTCGCTCAACTCCACCGCCTACATGATGGAGGTTCTGCGCGGCGGCATCGAGTCCATCGACCCCGGCCAGGCCGAGGCAGCGCGCTCGCTGGGTCTTTCGCAGTGGCAGGCTATGCGCAAGGTCGTGTTCCCCCAGGGCATTAAAAACGCGATTCCGGCGCTCACCAACGAGCTCATCATCAACATCAAGGACTCGTCGGTGCTCTCGGTCATCGGCGTGTTCGACCTCATGTACGCCACCACCACCGTCGCCGGCGTGTACTACCGTCAGATGGAGGTCTACTGCGTGGCGCTCGTGGTTTACTTGATCCTGACGCTCGTGGCGAGCCGCCTGCTCGAGGCCTTTGGCAAAAAGCTCGGCGCCGAGGCTCCGGCAACGCTGCCCAGCTCCAACTAGGCTCAAGACGAGGAGAATCATCATGGCAGATATCGCCACTACCGGCACCGCGGCCGCCGCACAGACCAATGAGCCGCTTATCCGCGTCGAGGGCCTGCGCAAGAGCTTCGGCTCGCTCGAGGTGCTCAAGGGCATCGACCTGTCCGTTAACCCCGGCGAGGTCGTTACCATTATCGGCGCCTCGGGCTCGGGCAAGTCGACCTTCCTGCGCTGTCTCAACCTGCTCGAGACCCCGGACGCGGGCCACATCTGGTTCCACGGCCAGGACCTTACGGCCGAGCGCTGCAATATCAATAAACTCCGCGAGGACATCGGCATGGTGTTCCAGGGCTTTAACCTGTTCAACAACATGGATGTGCTCGACAACTGCACGCTTGCGCCCGTCACACTCAAAAAGATGAGCAAGGCCGAGGCCGAGAAGGTCGCGATGGGGCATCTGACAAGCGTGGGGCTCGAAAAGTTCGCGCACGCCGCCGTGGGTCGCCTGTCCGGTGGCCAAAAGCAGCGCGTGGCCATCGCGCGCGCCCTGTGCATGAATCCGCAGATCATGTTGTTCGACGAGCCGACTTCGGCACTCGACCCCGAGATCGTGGGCGAGGTGCTCGAGGTCATGCGCAAGCTCGCGGCCGACGGCATGACCATGGTCGTCGTCACGCACGAGATGGCCTTTGCCCGCACGGTGTCCGACCGCGTGGTCTTTATGGACAAGGGCGTGGTGCTCGAGGACGCCGCGCCGGCCGAGCTCTTCGGCAACCCCAAACACCAGCGCACCCGCGAGTTCCTCTCGCGTTATCTCGAGGACAAATAACCGACCGCAAACGCTTATGTGGCAGGGCCGCTCCGGTGGGGCGGCCCTCGTCATCACAATCGAAAGGATGTCATGGCCGAGGTTTGGCGCTTCTTTGCGCATGAGGACGATTTTGCCGATATAGACGAGGCCGGTGCGTGCGAGCGCTTGGGCCGCGTGCTGTCGTTTTCGACCATCTCGAGCATGGATGCCGAGGCGGTGGACTGGCAGCCCTTCGACGACCTGCGCGCCTATATGCAGCAGGCCTGGCCGCACGTGTTTGCGGCGGGCGAGGTCGAGCTTATCGACCATTCGCTGTTGGTGACGCTTGCCGGCAGCGACCCGGCTCTTAAGCCCGTTATGCTCATGGGCCACATGGACGTGGTCCCCGTGGTGCCCGGTACCGAGGCCGACTGGACGCATGCCCCCTTTAGCGGGCGCGTGGACGACACCTACATCTGGGGCCGCGGCGCGATCGACATGAAGGACCAGGTCGCAGGCATTCTCGAGGCTGTCGAGTATGCGCTGGCGCACGGTTGGCAGCACGAGCGCACGCTGCTCCTGGCCTTTGGCCAGGACGAGGAAACCGCGCAGTACGGTGCAGGCACCATTGGCCGCGCGCTCGAGGAGCGCGGCATTGAGCTTGAGTACCTGATCGACGAGGGCGACTACCGCATCGTTCCGGCTGCCGAGTACAGCGCGGGCGAGGGTTGGCTCATGCACGCCGACCTCGCGGAGAAGGGCTATGCCGATATCGTGCTCAAGACGAAGAGTGAGGGTGGACATTCTTCTAACCCCTACGGCGGCACGTCGCTCGAGGTGCTCAGCCGTGCCATCACCGCAATCTGCGATATCGAGTGGCCGACGCGCGTGACCGACTTGCTTGCCGCCCAACTCGTCGAGTTGGGGCTCTACACGGCCGATGAAATTGCCGCCAACGGGGATGCCATTGTCCGCGATTGCCTCGCCAGCAAGAAGCTCTATCCGCTGGTGACGACCACCTGCGCGCCCACGCAAATCGAGGGTGGCAGCACCGGCGCCAACGTAATGCCGCAGGATATGTGGGCCAACATTAACTTCCGCATGCTCGAGGGCACGAGCGTGGCCGACGTTGTGGCGCGCTGCCGTGAGGCAATCGCCGCAACGGACCTTGCCGGTCGTGTCGAAGTGGAGCTGGGCCCCGGCAGCTCCGAACCCTCGCCGTCCCCGCGCATCGGTGGTCCCGGCCTCGAGGCGGTTCGCTCCATCGCCGCCCGCTATTTCCGTGATCCAAAGGGGACGGAGGAAAACGGATCATTCGAGCCAGTGGCAATTGTGCCCTCGACCGTGATCGGTGCGACTGACGCTGCCAACTACCAGCACATTTGCCCTGAGTGCATTCGCTTCTCGGCGTTTGTGGTAGACGATGACGAGTGCGAGCGCGGTGTCCACGGCACCAACGAGCGCATCACCCGCCGCGCCTACCTCCAGGGCATCCGCTTCCTCATCGCCCTGCTCCACACGCTCTAGCCAAAAAGCAAGCCCTTGGTGCAATGGGATCAGGTTTGTTTGCACCAATCAATCCGTGCGGGTTATATGCAGGTTTGCCTGCGCACGCTATCATGTATGGGTTAGACCGCAACTATGTACCCCATACGCGAAGGGATGCGCATGTATCTGAAGATCGACATGTTCTAGCCGGGCTTACCCCCGCAGCGGCGCCGCGCGCCCCATCAACTCTGCCGATTTTCACCTTCACGCATATAAAGGAGTCCCGCCATGCGCGACAAGCTCGAAAAGATCATCAAGGCCTACGAGGAGCTCGAGAAGAAGCTCTCCGACCCGGCCGTCGCCTCCGATATTAAGGAGTTCACGCGTCTCAACAAGGAGTACGCGCACCAGTCCGACCTCATCGCCGCCTCGCGCGAGTACATCGGCGCGCTCGATGACATCGAGGCCGCCAAGGAAATGCTCCACGATACCACCGATGCCGATGAGAAAGAGATGCTCCAGATGGACATCTCCGAAAACGAGGCCAAGCTTCCCCAGCTCGAGGAAGACATTAAGTACATGCTCATCCCGAGCGACCCCAACGACGACAAGAACACCATCGTCGAGATCCGCTCCGCCGCCGGTGGCGACGAGGCGGCCATCTTTGCCGGCGACCTGTACAAGATGTACCAGCGCTTCTGCGAGTCGCGCGGCTGGAAGACCACCGTGCTCGACTCCAGCCCCAGCGAGGCCGGCGGCTTTAAGTCCATTGAGTTCAAGGTCGAGGGCGACCGCGTCTACTCCGTTATGAAGTACGAGTCCGGCGTGCACCGTGTCCAGCGCGTCCCCAAGACCGAGTCCCAGGGCCGCATCCAGACTTCAACGGCTACCGTTGCCGTGCTTCCCGAGGCCGAGGAAATCGACGTCCAGATCAACCAGTCTGACCTGCGCATCGACACCTACTGCGCCTCCGGCCCTGGCGGTCAGTGCGTTAACACCACCTACTCCGCCGTGCGCATCACCCACCTGCCCACCAACACCGTGGTGCAGTCGCAGGAGCAGCGTTCCCAGATCCAGAACCGCGAGGTCTGCATGCAGATGCTGCGCGCCCGTCTGTACGAGATGGAACTCGAGAAGCAGCAGGCAGAGCTCGGTGCCGAGCGCCAGAGCCAGATTGGCCACGGTAACCGTTCCGAGAAGATCCGCACCTACAATCAGCCCCAGGACCGCGTGACCGATCACCGCATCGGTTTCAACTCTACCTACAACGGCGTCCTTCTGGGCGATCAGCTCGGTACCGTCATCGAGGCGCTCGCCGCCGCCGAGCGAGCCGAGAAGCTGGCACAGGCTGTGTAGTGGGTTACGCGGTTTTACCAAACCGCGTAACGGCTCGACGCTGCGCGACGTCCAGAGCGACAATTTGTCATTCAAAAGGCAGGGCATGACCAGAAGGTCTATGCCTTGCCTTTTTCATGCCAACTTGTTCGCTCTGGACGTCGCTCGCTGTCCGTCCTCTACCTGCGGCGCCTTAGATGTAGTCATTGGGGACGTTCTTAAACGACTAGGTTGGGCACATTGCTTTGAGATGTTATTCAATCCGTCTTGATGGCCTTTGAGCTGCTTACCTGCTTAAAGCAATTAACGGTATGCATCTGCAATTGAAAATATTGCTCGAAAAATCGTTCAAGAAGTCGCGGGGCGATTTTTGATGCGTCGCGCGTCAAGCGATGTGGCAAGTTCTTGGTTAGATATTGGTCAGTTTTGGGTCAACCTTGCCAAAAGCTTGACGGATGCAGATTTAGACGTCGACGAATGGGCACTTCAGATGGGTTCCAAGCAAAATTCTGGGCTGATTCTCGATAATTGCCTTCAATCGTCCCTTGCCAAGCGCTGGCCTCGCGTACAATCTGCTCCGACATTCGCGCGCCGCCCGGCGCTTAAGAGGGGAGGGCCCCATGGCAAACGAGATTTGGACCATCAAGCGTTGTCTCGAGTGGACCAAGGAGTACCTGGCCGAGCGCGGCGAGGAGCACCCCCGTCTTTCTGCCGAGTGGCTGCTCTGCGCTGCCACGGGTTTGGCACGCATCGACCTATATATGCGCATGGACGAGACGCTTAACGCGGCCCAGCTCGAGACCATGCACGCGGCCGTTGTTCGTCGCGCTAAAGGTGAACCGCTACAGTACATCACCGGCAGCACGCAGTTTCGCATGATTGACGTCGCGTGCGCCCCCGGCGTGCTCATTCCGCGTCCCGAGACCGAGATGCTCGTCGAGGAAGTCCTCAATTATCTGGATGCCGAGGTGCTGAGCCCCGAGGCTGCCGCCCGTCAGCGTGTTGAGCTGCCTTGGAACGATGAGGTCGAGGAGGCACGCAAGGCCGAGGCCGCGCTGGCAGACGAACGGGCGACCGCCGAGCGCCGCGCCGCTAACCTGACGGCTGCCGATGAGGCGGCGCTAGGCGGCGACGTACTGGGTAGCCGTGCCTATGCCAAGGAACTGGCCGACCGCGAGGCCGAGGAAGCCGCCGCGCAGGCAGCAGAAGCCGAAGCCGCGGAAGCCGCCGAGTCCGAGCTCGACGAATACGGCATCGCCATCGAGGGTGCCGGCCAGGAGACGACTTCAGCTCAGGATGCCGCTGCGCCTGCCCCAACCGAGCCCTGCACTGCCCGCGTTCTCGAGGTCGGCTGCGGCACGGGCTGCATTTCGCTCTCCCTTGCCTGGGAGCGCCGCGGCCACGTTACCTGCACCGCCACCGATATCGAGCCGCGCGCCATCGATCTGGCCACCAAAAACCGCGACGCGCTCGGCCTCACGGCAGATGAGGTCGCCTTCAGCCTCACCAACCTGGTGAGCTCCATTCCCCACGACGAGTGGGGCACCTTCGACGTGCTCGTTTCCAACCCGCCCTACATCCCGACCGGCGTCATGCGCTCGCTGCCGCACGAGGTCAAGGACTTTGAGCCCGACCTGGCGCTCGAGGGCGGTGCCGACGGCCTCGATATCTTCCGCCGCCTGCTCAACGCGGCGCCTTACATGCTGCGCGCCGGCGGCCTGTTTGCCTGCGAGCTCTACGAGGGTGCCCTCGACGCCGCGGCCGAGCTCTGTCGCCAGGCAGGCCTTTCGGACGTGCGCATCGTCCACGACCTCACCGATCGCCCCCGCATCGTCCGAGCCATCGTCACCGAGCCCAAACAGCGTATTTAAGCTGAACAAATAGACATTTGCGCAAATTTGTCCTTGCAATATATCGTAAAACTTCTACTATAGAAGGAGAAAGGTATGTCAAATCAGCTGTATCGGTACCGTATCGTGCTTGATTACATTGAACCTTGGCTTGATGAGCAGGATGAAGCTACGCTGAAGCAGATTTATGCAGACCTTTTGGTGCTCGAGAAGGAAGGTCCCAGCCTTGGTCGTCCGCTGGTTGACCGCGTAAAGGGCTCGAAGCTTCATCATTTAAAGGAGCTGAGAGTGACGTCGTGTGGTGGGCAGGTGATTCGCATCCTCTTCGCCTTTGACCCCAAGCGCCAGGCGGTATTGCTATTGGCGGGTGATAAGTCGCGAGCGGGATCGTCAAGGGCAAAATGGAACGGTTGGTATGCGATCAACATTCCAAGGGCCGAGCAAATATACCGTCGCCACGTAAGGAGGCTCGATCGAGATGGAACTGCATGAGTATATGGAATCTCGCGGGATAACACGCGACTCCATTACCGCCGAGCAGGAGAGGACTCGCGATCGTATCGAAGCCTATAAGCTTGCTCAGATTCGCAGGTTAAAAGATCTAACACAGGCGTCGGTCGCCCAGTCGATGGGCGTTTCTCAAAAACGTGTATCCGAGCTCGAGCGTGGGGAGTTGGGTTCGATGAGGCTCGACACGCTGAGCAGGTACGCAGAGAGCCTCGGCGGAAAACTGGTTGCAAGCATCGAGTTTCCCGATCGTACCGTTACGCTTGCGCGCTAAAAATCTTCAATTAACCCCCTCACTTTCACCGACTACTAGAGCCGCTCACCAAACCAACATGCGCTCTGGGCAAATAGGTTGAATGTTTCGTGCGAGAATGCCCCACAGTAAACAAACTTGCACCGGAGCGTAAGGGGCTGGCATACACATGCAGACGGTCTATCGGGTATACGAGGGAACGCGCGAGCCGCATCGGCTTGCCGTCGAGCGCACGGCCGAGGTGCTCGGCCGCGGCGGCCTGGCCTTGATTCCGACCGAGACCGTCTACGGTGTCGCCGTGGCAGTCAACGCCTTCTCGGACGCCGTGCCCCAAGATACAAGCGAATTCCCATCGTGGCCGCGCGATGCGCAGGCTGCCGTCAATGGCGCCGCAGTTCCTGCGCTCGGCACCGGCTATCGCCGTATCTTCACTCTCAAGCAACGTGAGCTCACGCAAACCGTCGCTTGGCTGGTCGATGGCGTCGAAGCACTCGACCGCTATGGCGTGGATATCCCGGAAGATGCCCGCGTACTCGCGCGACGATGCTGGCCGGGAGCCCTGACTATCGTGGTCAAGGCAGCCCCCTGCGTGCCGACCTTTATGCGCGCTGCCGACGACACCGTGGCCCTGCGCGCTTCGGCCTCTCCCGTGGTCCAAGCGCTCATCCGCGCCTGTGGCAGTCCCCTTGCCTGCACGAGCGCCAACACACACGGCGCGCCTTCGCCGGCAAGCTTTGCCGCCGTCGAGGGTCGCATCCTGGAGGGGGTCGATGTTGCCGTCGACGCCGGTGAGACCCCGTGTCGCGACGCCTCGACCATCGTGTCGTTCCAGCACGGCGGGCTCCAGATCCTGCGCCAAGGCGCACTTCCCGCATCAGAGATCGAGCGGGTCCTGTCCGACCCGATGCAATAGAAAGGTGTAAGCGATGTCGTTGAATCTGGGCAGCCTGGGCATGGAAGATGCCTCGTTTGACTTTGGCGGTTCCTACATCATGGCGCTCGACTGCGGCACCACCTCGGTACTTGCGACCATCGTCGACGAGTACGGATGCATCGTCGCGCAGGCACGTCGCAGCGTCAAAACGAGTTTTCCGCGTCCCGGTTGGGTAGAGCAAGACCCCATGACGGTCCTTGCCAGCCAGATTGCCGTCATGATGGAGGTTCAGTTTAAGAGCGGCATCCATTCCGATCGCATCGCCGCCATCGGCATCTCCAACCAGCGCGAGACCACGGTGGTCTGGGACCGCGTGAGCGGCCAGCCCATCTATAACGCCATCGTATGGCAGTGCCGTCGTACCGCGCCGGCGATCGACGCGTTGGTTGAACAGGGTTGCGAGGAGCTGGTGCGCTCCCGCACGGGACTTACGCTTGACCCGTATTTCTCGGCCTCCAAGGTGCAGTGGATTCTCGACAACGTCGACGGCGCACGCGAGAGCGCGGCGGCGGGCGACCTCATGTTTGGCACCATCGACACCTGGCTCATCTACAACCTCACCGGCGGCCAGGTCTTTGCCACCGACTACACCAATGCCAGCCGCACGGCACTCTTTAATATCCATACGCTCGATTGGGACGACGACCTGCTGGCGCTCTTTGACGTTCCACGTTCCATGATGCCCGAGGTTCGCTGGAGCTCGGGCGACTACGGCCGCGTCGCGAGCGACATCATGACCAACATGCCGCCCATCATGGGCGTGGCAGGTGACCAACAGGCGTCGCTGTTCGGCCACTGCTGTTTCCGTCCCGGCCAGACCAAAAACACCTATGGCACGGGCTGCTTTATGCTCATGAACACCGGCGACGAGATCGTCGAATCCAAGAATGGCCTGGTCTCCACCATCGGTATCGCTGCGGACGGCAAAGTCAGCTATGCGCTCGAGGGCTCCATCTTTGCTGCCGGTTCCACCATGAACTGGCTTCGCAACAACATGGGCATCATCTCGAGCGTGAGCGAGTCGGCACAACTCGCCGCTTCGATTAGCGACAACGAGGGCTGCTACTTCGTTCCCGCCTTTGCGGGATTGGGTGCTCCCTGGTGGGACCCGCATGCCCGCGGTATCGTGTGCGGTCTGACCGGCGCCTCGAGCCGTGCGACCATCGTACGTGCCGCCTGCGAATCCATGGCATATCAGAGCTACGACGTGCTGCGCGCCATGGAGCAGGACGTGGGGCTTTCGATCGAGCGCCTGTCTGTCGATGGCGGTGCCTCGCGCAACGAGTTCATCATGCAATTCCAGGCCGACCTGCTGGATATCCCCGTGCTGCAATGCGAGACGGTGGAGACCACGGCAATCGGCGCCGCGTACTTGGCGGGTCTTGCCGTCGGCTATTGGGAAGACCTAGAAGAGCTGGAGCAAAATGCCCAGATCGTTAGGACCTTCCTTCCCCACATGTCCGCCGAGCGCCGCGAGCAAAACCTTGCGGGCTGGCGTGATGCAGTCAGGCGCTCGCTCAGCACCGCACAGTAGGGCTGCGATGGGCTGCTCGATACAACAAACCGCTAAACTAATGCATGGCGCGCGGCGGCAACATTGCTGCACGCCTTGTCAGCAAGGCCGTTTTGCGGCCGCAACGAAAGGGGCAATCAATCCATGACCGTCACCTACGATGCGTCCCGTGTGACGCTTGTCAATCACCCGCTCGTCCAGCACAAGCTGTCGATCCTGCGCGACAAAAACACCGGCACCAACCAGTTCCGTCAGCTCGTGCGCGAACTCGCACTTTTTGACGGCTACGAGGCCATGCGCGACCTGCCTATGGAAGACGTCGAGGTCGAGACCCCCATCACTACCGCCACGTTCAAACAGCTTGCCGGCAAGAAACTCGCCATCGTGCCCATCCTGCGTGCGGGCCTTGGCATGGTCGACGGCATCCTCGACCTGGTGCCCTCCGCTCGCGTGGGCCACATCGGCATGGAGCGCGACGAGGTCACCCACGAGCCGCACGAGTATTACTGCAAGATGCCCAAGGATATCGACCAGCGCATCTGCCTGGTCGTCGACCCCATGCTCGCCACGGGCGGTTCGGCCGAGATGGCCATCAGCTACCTGCGCGAGCGCGGTGTCAAGGACATCCGCATGCTGTGCATCGTCGCGGCCCCCGAGGGCCTCAAGTCGCTGACTGAGAAGGACCCTGATGTGCATATCTATACCTGCGCCATCGACGACCATCTCAACGAGGCTGCCTACATCGTTCCCGGCCTCGGCGACGCCGGCGACCGCATCTACGGCACGCTCTAGTCGCTGGGCTAAACGGCCGCGGCTGCAAATACGAAGAAACGGTGCGCGCGGACGAACAAAAGGCGACCGCGCGCACTCCTGTTAACGGACGTTTTGCCTTGCAGGGTTCGAGAAAAACGTATTACCGTACCTGCGGCATAAAGAAGGTCTTAAGAAAACGAACAGGTGCGTATTAACCGATGCTTTTTCGGTTGTACTTTAGCGATTGGCTCGTACAATAGTCACCAATGTTTGGCGGGAACTGTTCTGTGAAGCGTTAAAAAGGAAAGTGAGGACGCCAGTGTTTCAGATAGCCGATCTGCTCGCTATCGTTGCAGGCGCCATCGCGGGCGCAATTGCCTTCCTTCCCTTTGTCTTTACGCTCAAGCCGGTTCTTGACGATAAACAGAATGCGGACATGCTCAAGGGTATGGTGAGCTTGGCGGTCTCGGCAATCGCCCTGCTCGTCTTTACCTTGGTTGTGTTTGTGTTGTTCGGAGAGGCATTTCGCATGTTCCTCCTGGGCGAGGCGATCGGCTTCGTGGCCTTTATGGCCGCCTGCACGGTTCGCGTCGCCAAGGCGCTGCGAGATCCTCATGAGGTCGAAAGGTAAGTCGTGGAAATTTTTGAAAAGCTGCCTGATGAGATTAATCATCTGGTCAGCGAGTTCAGCTCCACCCCTGTCGTGGGCGATCTGAGCTGCGGCATCACGCAGTACTCGTTTTGGCTGATCGTCTCCACGATCGTGCTCCTGATCGTCCTGGCCGTGTTCAAGAAGAAGCAGACCCTGGTTCCCAAGGGCTTCTTCGTCAACGGTTTCGAGTACATCATCGAGTACGTCGAGAACGATATCGGCAAGGGTGTCGTGGGTGAGAACTGGAAGAAGCACTTCCCGTTCCTGTGCTCGCTTTTCCTGTTCATCCTGATCAACAACATGATCGGCCTGATCCCGGGAATGAAGCCCGGCACCGGCGCAATCGGCTCCACCGCCGCACTCGCCATTTTCGCCTTCGTGTACTTCATCTACTACGGATGCAAGGCTCACGGCGTGATCGGCTACATCAAGAGCCTCGCCCCGCAGGGCGTGAGCTTCCCGATGAACGTGCTCGTGTGGGTCGTCGAGCTTTTCTCGACCTTCCTGCGCCTCATCACGCTCGCCGTCCGTCTGTTCTGCAACATGTTCGCAGGCCACGTGGTCATGGGCTCGTTCGCCATCATGGCGAGCATGTTCATGCAGCCGCTGCTTCAGCAGGTTTCCGCGGCCCACGCCGTCGGCGCCCTGCCTTCGCTAGCCTGGCTTGCCATCCTCATCCTGATCTATGCGATCGAGCTTGTGGTCGGCGCCATCCAGGCTTACGTCTTCACGGTCCTTACCGCCGTGTATGTCTCCGAGGCAGAGGAGGTCGCGGAGGAGGAGTAGTCTTCCGTTCGCGCCTTAAAGGTAAGGTAATTCGTTAAACCGCCGGTGCCCGTACCCATGGAGCCCGGCAGTTATAAAAAGGTTATCCTGCGTGAAATAAGACACGCACGACAAAGGAGGAATCGTGGGAGTTATCGGTTACGGTCTCGGTGTTATCGGCGCTGGTCTTGCTATCGGCCTGTCTGCTCTGGGTGCTACGGGTGCTATGGCCCGTCAGCCTGAGGTCCAGGGCCGCGTGTTCACCGTCTTCATCATGGGCTCCGCCTTCGGCGAGGCTCTGGCTCTGATCGGCTTCGTTGTCGCGCTGATCGTTAAATAGCACGGAGCGTCAAGTATGAATCTTTCATCCCAGAAGAGCGCGATCGCACTCTCCGCGTCCGCGGCCGCGCTGCTCATGCCGGTTTCCGCGTTCGCTGAGGACGGCGCTGCCGGTGCGGACATCCTCATCCCTAAGATGGCGGAGTTCATCCCGGCGCTTATCGCCTTCCTGATTATCTGGATCGTGCTGGCCAAGGTCGCCCTGCCGGGCATCATGAAGACCATGGAGGAGCGCGGCAAGAAGATCGAGGAGAGCCTCGACGAGGCCGAGAAGACCAAGCAGGAGGCTATCGCCAAGCGCGCTGAGTCCGACTCGATCGTCACCGACGCCCGTCGTCAGGCTGCTGACATTGTTCTCGAGGCCCGTAAGGACGCCGAGTCCGAGCGCGCCCGTATCATCGAGGCTGCTCACAAGGAGGCCGAGGAGATCATTGCCAAGGCCCATACGACCGTCGAGGACGAGCGCAAGTCCATCTACGCCGGTGCCGCGAGCTCCATCGCCGACCTGTCCGTTGCCGTCGCCACCAAGATCGTGGGCGAGGCACTCGAGGACGATGCCGAGCAGAAGAAGCTCATCGAGCGCTACATCCAGGAAGCAGGTAGCCTGAATGCCGACTAGCCGCTATCAGGACAAGGTGCTCGAGACCTACGCGCGCTCCCTTCTGGAAGCCGCTAAGGCCGAGAACCATGTGTTCGAGGACCTCGAGATGATCGAGCGCCTGGCTTCTGCCAGCCCCGAGATCATCGCCGTGCTCGACACCATGTCCAAGCGCGACCAGCTCGACCTTCTTCCCAAGGTGGCAGCTGCCTTTAAGTATGTTGCCGAGGAAGACGAGGATGTAGTGGGCGTGACCGTCACCACGGCGATCCCGCTCGACGACGAGCTGCGTCAAACCATCACTAAGAAATGCGAGCAGGACTTCGGCCGCAAGGTATTCCTTATCGAGCAGGTCGACCCGTCTATCGTGGGCGGCCTGGTGCTCGAGGCCCACGGCGAGCGTCGTGACATTTCCGTCAAGACGCAGCTGCGCATCGCGCAGGAGACCCTCGCAAACTCTGCTAATTCGTACGGAGGTGAAGCCTAATGTCCGAAACCCTCAATGCCCAGGATATCGCCAAGAAACTGCAGGAGCAGCTCACGAGCCTCTCCGCGACGGTCGATACGCATGAGGTTTCAACGGTCGACGAGGTAGGCGACGGCATCGCGCGCGTCTCCGGCCTTAAGAGCGCCATGGCAGGCGAGCTTCTGGAGTTCAAGAGCTCCGATACCGGTGAGACCGTCTTCGGCCTTGCCCAGAACCTTGACCGTGACGAGGTCGGCGCCGTTCTGTTTGGTGCCGTCGACTCCATCAAGGAAGGCGACGAGTGCCGCACCACTGGCCGCATTATGGATATCCCTGTGAGCCGCGCCATGCTCGGCCGCGTCGTCAATCCGCTCGGCCAGCCCATCGACGGCCTGGGCGACATCGTCGCCACGCACCGTCGCCCCATCGAGTTCAAGGCCCCCGGCGTCATCGACCGTACCCCGGTGTGTGAGCCGGTTCAGACCGGTCTGCTCGCTATCGACTCCATGGTGCCTATTGGCCGCGGTCAGCGTGAGCTCATCATCGGCGACCGTAAGACCGGTAAGACCGCCATCGCCATCGACGCTATCCTCAACCAGCGCGGCAAGGGCATGGTCTGCATCTATGTCGCCATCGGCCAGAAGGCCTCCACGGTTGCCAACATCCGCGAGACCCTCGCTCAGCACGGTGCGCTCGACTACACCATCATCGTTTCGGCCACCGCTGCCGATTCCGCCCCTATGCAGTACATCGCGCCTATGGCCGGTGCCGCTATCGGCGAGTTCTTCATGTATAACGGTGAGGACGGCAAGCCCGCCAGCGAGACCAACCCTGGCGGTCACGTGCTCGTCATCTACGACGACCTGTCCAAGCAGGCTGTGGCTTACCGTCAGATGTCGCTGACGCTGCATCGTCCGCCCGGACGCGAGGCCTATCCTGGCGACATCTTCTACCTGCACTCTCGTCTGCTCGAGCGTGCAGTCAAGATGTCCAAGAAGAACGGTTATGGCTCCATGACGGCTCTTCCGATCATCGAGACCCAGGACGGCGACGTCTCGGCCTACATTCCGACCAACGTCATTTCCATTACCGATGGTCAGATCTACCTGCAGTCCGAGCTCTTCTTCCAGGGCCAGCGCCCGGCAGTCGACGTGGGTATTTCCGTGTCCCGCGTCGGTGGCGACGCGCAGACCAAGGCTATGAAGCAGGTCGCCGGCAACCTCCGTCTGGACCTCGCTTCGTACCAGGAGCTCGCCGGCTTTACGCAGTTCGGCTCCGACCTCGACGAGGCTACTCAGAAGCAGCTGACCCATGGTGCCCGCATGACCGAGCTCCTGAAGCAGCCGCGTTACAAGCCGTTTGAGGTTGGCGAGCAGATCGTTACGCTGTTCGCTGGCAACGAGGGCTTCCTGGATGACCTGGAGATCGCCGACGTGCTGCCTTTCCGTGCCGAGCTCATCGAGTACATGGACAATGGCTTTGGCTCGCTGCTCGACAAGGTTCGCGCCAAGAAGATCGATGATGACACTAAGGCTGAGCTCTTGCGCGTCATCGGCGATTTCAAGCAGCAGTTCATGGCCAAGCACCATTCGGATGTTTCTGGATCAGAGGAGAACTAAGCCCCATGGCCAACCTTCGCGACATTAAGAAGCGAATCTCCTCGGTTACCACGACCAAGCAGATCACGCGCACGATGGAGATGGTCTCTACGGCCAAGATCCGTCGTGCCCTCGATCGCTCCAAGCAGGCCGAGCCCTATAAGGAGGCGCTGACCGACGTCATGTTGACGGTCGCCGGCGACGCCTCCTGTTCGGGCACCGATCCCATGCTGCAGAAGCATGAGAGCGTCAAGCATGGCCTGATTGTCGTTATTGCCTCGGACCGCGGCCTTGCCGGCGGTTTCAATACGACGGTGGAGCGCACGGCCGAAAAGCTCGCCGCTTCTTGGGCGAACGACGGCATCGAGTGCGAGATCATCGCGTGTGGGCGCAAACCGGTCACGTATTTCCGTGACCGCGCAAACGTCGTCATGCACTTTGAGGGCAACTCCTCTGAGCCCGATTTCAATCAGGCCCGCATGATCTCCTCTCATATCTGCGATGCGTATCGTGCCGGTGAGCTTGACCGTGTCGAGCTTGTCTACCACCACGCCAAGAACCGCGTGGATCAGGAGCTTCGCGTCGAGCATCTGTTGCCGCTCGACCCCGAGATGATCGCTATGGCCCACGGTCCGCGTAAGAACGAGACCGACGCCCCTAAGCGCATCTCGTCCACGTTCGAGTTCGTGCCCTCTCCCGAGCATGTTCTCGGCAAGCTTGTGCCGTCTTATATCCTGACGGTCATCTACCAGGCCCTGATCGATTCGGCGGCTGCTGAGCAGGGTGCACGCCGCAAGGCCATGCACTCCGCGACGGAAAACGCCACCGCGATCATCTCGACCCTTACCCGCACGTATAGTCGCGTGCGCCAGGCTTCGATCACGACCGAGATTAACGAGATCGTCGGCGGAGCCTCAGCATTGGAGGAACAGTAATGGCTAATAACACCGTAAAGCTTGCGGTCGAGGAAGCCACCAAGAAGACGACTGCCGGTGATGGTCGCATCGTGCGAATCATCGGCCCTGTCGTCGACGTCAAGTTTGACGGCGCGGTGCCCCCGATCTACAACGCGCTCACGGTCGAGGCCGAGACCCCGATCGGTCATCTGAGCACGATCCTCGAGGTCGAGAGCCAGCTTCCGGGCGGCGTCGTCCGCACGGTCGCCATGTCCTCGACCGACGGCCTGCAGCGCGGCCTCATCGCCACCGATACCGGTGAGCCCATGAAGATGCCCGTTGGCCCCAAGACGCTCGGCCGTATTTGGAACGTCATGGGCAAGCCCGTCGACGGCAAGCCCATGCCCGAGGTGGAGGAGTTCTACCCCATCCACCATGCAGCGCCCCGTTTCGACGAGCTCACCACCAAGACCGAGATCTTCGAGACCGGCATCAAGGCCGTCGACCTGCTCGAGCCCTACATCCGCGGCGGCAAGACAGGTCTGTTCGGCGGCGCCGGCGTCGGCAAGACCGTTCTGATTCAGGAGCTCATCAACAACCTCGCCCAGGAGCACGGCGGCACCTCGGTGTTCACCGGCGTCGGCGAGCGTACCCGCGAGGGCACCGACCTGTTCCTCGAGATGAGCGAGTCTGGCGTTATCGACAAGACCTGCTTGGTCTACGGTCAGATGAACGAGCCGCCCGGAGCGCGTCTGCGCATCGGTCTGGCCGGCCTTACCACCGCTGAGTATTTCCGTGATCGTGGCCAGGACGTTCTGCTGTTCATCGACAACATCTTCCGCTTCTCCCAGGCAGGTTCCGAGGTTTCCGCACTGCTGGGCCGTATGCCGTCCGCCGTTGGTTACCAGCCCACGCTGGCAACCGAGATGGGCGACCTCCAGGAGCGCATTACCTCGACCAAGACGGGCTCCATTACCTCCGTCCAGGCTGTCTACGTCCCCGCAGACGACCTGACCGACCCGGCGCCTGCCACGACGTTTACTCACCTCGATGCCACCACGGTTCTTTCGCGTAGCATTTCGTCGCTCGGCCTGTTCCCGGCTATCGACCCGCTCGCGTCTTCCTCCGACGCTCTCGATCCCTCGATCGTCGGCGAGGAGCACTACCGTGTCGCTGTCAAGGTCCAGGAGCTCCTGCAGGAGTACTCCGACCTTCAGGACATCATCGCAATTCTGGGTATGGACGAGCTGTCCGAGGAGCAGCGCCTTACGGTCAACCGTGCCCGTAAGATTCAGCAGTTCCTCTCGCAGTCCTTCCACGTCGCCGAGAAGTTCACCGGCAACCCCGGTGTCTACGTCCGCGTCGAGGATACCGTCCGCTCTTTTGCCGAGATTGTCGACGGCAAGGCCGATGACCTGCCCGAGCAGGCTTTCCGCTATGCTTCCACGATTGAGGACGTGCGCGAGCGCGCCCGCAAGATGGGGGAGAAGTAGGTTATGCGTATCCGCATCGTGTGCCCCGTGAGCTGCGCCTATGAGGGCGACGCTGCGTTTGTGTCGATTCCGTCCACGGATGGCGAGTTTGGCGTTCTGCCTGCTCACTCCAGCGAGATCTGCACGATCGACCGCGGTTACGTTCGCGTTTCCGATAAGGCCATGGGCACTGTCGACCACACGTTTGCCGTGGCCGGCGGCTATGCCCAGGTTGCGGACGATGTCGTGACCGTTCTCGCCGAGCGCGCTTGCGATTTGGCGACCGTCGATGCCGACAAGCTTAAAGCTGATATTCAAGGTTTTGAAGAGAAGCTGGGTAATTTGTCGGAGGATGATGCACGCCGCGCCTACCTCTATAATGAAATCGCATGGTGTAAGCTCAAGCTTGCCCAATAGTCAAACGATTTAGCGTTCGACCATTTGCGAACACATCATGCCCGGGATGGCCCAGCCATCCCGGGCATGCTTTTTGAAAGGGTAGACCTTGGATATTATCCGCGTTGAGGGTGGCCACGCCATCGGAGGCTCCGTGCCCGTCTCGGGTGCCAAGAACTCCGCACTCAAACTCATGGCGGCAACGCTTCTGGCGCCGGGCAAGACGACGCTGCAGAACGTGCCCGATATTTCCGATGTCCACGTGATGGGCAAGGTGCTCAAGGGCATGGGCGCTACGATCGATGTTCTCGACGAGCACACGCTCGAGATTGATACCTCTCAGGTCGATTCTTGGGAGGCCCCCTACGAGCTCGTTGCCAAGATGCGTGCTTCCACAGCCGTGATGGGACCCCTGCTGGGTCGCTTCCATCGCGCCAAGATCGCCATGCCGGGCGGCTGCAACCTGGGTGCTCGCAAGATCGATATGCACATTCTTGGTCTCGAGGCCCTGGGCGTTGAGTTCGATACCGCCCACGGTTACATCAACGCTAATGCGCCCCAAGGTCTGCGCGGTACCACCGTCACGCTCGAGTTCGCCAGTGTCGGTGCGACCGAGAACCTCATCATGGCATCCGTGCGCGCGAAGGGTACCACGGTTATCGACAATGCCGCCCGCGAGCCCGAGATCGTCGATCTCGCCAACATGCTCAACGAGATGGGCGCCAAGATTGTCGGCGCCGGTACGCCTGTCGTGACCATCGAGGGCGTGGAAGAGCTGCATCCCGTTACCCATCGCGTAGTGGGCGACCGCATCGAGGCCGGCACCTTTATCGTCGCCGGTGCGTTGATGGCCGACGATCGCGGTGTCGACGTCACGGGTTTTTGCCCCATTCACTTGGGCATGGTGCTCAAGAAGATGGAGCTCATGGGTATCGACTGCGAGCGCGTCGAGGATGGCGTCCATGTAAACCGTGCCGAGCGTATCAAGCCGGTCGACATCCAGACGCTTCCGTTCCCCGGCTTCCCGACGGACATGCAGGCGCAGATTATGGTGCTCTCCGCCCTTGCCGATGGTAGCTCCGTTATCACCGAGAACATCTTCGAGAATCGCTTTATGTTTGCCTCTGAGCTGGTGCGCATGGGTGCCGACATTCGTATCGAGAGCCATCATGCCATGATTCATGGCGTCAAGGGCTTCTCGGGTGCACAGGTTACCTCGCCCGATCTGCGTGGCGGAGCGGCCCTCGTCGTAGCGGGCTTGATCGCCGACGGGACGACCGAGGTTTCGGCCATCCATCACATCAAGCGCGGCTACGAGCGGTTTGTCGAAAAGCTGCAGGCGCTCGGCGCGCATGTCGAGCATGCTACCGTCCCCGATCCCGTCATCTACTAATACAGGTTGCCTATGTTTAATAAAAAACCCCTCGCGGATACCACCACCCGAAGACCCTCAACTGGTGCGCAGGCCAAGATCTACAGTCGCGATAACGTGGCTCGCTATTCCGAGCGCGCTCGTCAACGTCGCCGTAGCCACACGATTCGTCACGTCGCGCTCATTGTCGTGCTTGGCGTGCTGCTGAGTGCCACTACCGCTGCCGGCCTGTGGTTTGCCACCATTATGGGCAAGCTCGGCGATTCTAATGTCATTACCGACAATCTGCGTCGGGTTCTGGTTGACACCGATGAGGCAAAGGATCCGTTCTACGTGCTGCTTCTTGGCACCGACGGCCGTCCGGGCGAGGATACGTATCGTGCCGACTCGATTATCCTGGCACGCATCGACCCCACGCAAAAGCAGACGACGCTCATTTCCGTTCCGCGCGACACCAAGGTCGAGTACAAGGGCGAGACCATGAAGATCAACGCCTGCCATACCGTTGGCGGCGCCGAGGCCATGGTCGAGGCGGTCAACGAGCTGTGCGGTGTTCAGATTTCCCACTATGCCGAGGTCAGCTTCGACGGTATGCAGGCGCTGATTGATTCGGTTGGCGGTATCGACATTAACGCAACCGATGATGTTGACGACCCCGAGCACCTGGATATTAAGATTACCGCTGGCCAGCAGCATATGGACGGTGCCACCGCCCTTACCTATGCCCGCTGCCGCTACACCTATGCCGACGGCGATTACACGCGCATGCGCCACCAGCGCCAGGTGCTTGGCGCCCTTGCCAACCAGATTCTCAATAACTTCGATGCCACGAAGATCTTTGGCCTGGTTAATTCGCTGTCCGATATGCTCGTAACCGATATGAGCGTTCAGGATATCGTGGCTACGGTCAACGCCATGCGCGGTATGGATGTCGACGGTATCTACTCGGCCAACCTGCCCTCGTACGCCGACGACAGCACCATGATCGACGGTGTGAGCTACGTCTTTGTCTACGAGGACGAGCTCAAGGAAATGATGGAGCGCGTCGATGCCGGCAAGGATCCCAAGGGTCCCAACACCATGGGTCTTTCCGATGGTTCCAGCTCTACGATTGGCGACCTGAACAACAACACGTCTGACGATTACGCAAACGGTACCGCAACCTCATCGGTCAGCTCTGACGATTCCGATGACTCAAGCGATTCAAGCGATTCGGACTACTACGAAGAGCCCACCGGCGACGGCAACGGCTACGAAGCTAACTACTAGAGTTACGGCGTTTTACCAAACGCCGTAACGACTCGACGCTGCGCGGGCCGCATTTGGACAATCTGACGTTCAACTTCAAGGGCGCGACCAGAAGGTCAGCGCCCTTTCGCTTCACGTCACCTTGTCTCAAATGCGACCCGCTCGCTGTCGTTGCCAAAACATCGGCGTTGCCGGAACACTTGGCACTTGGGGACGTTCCTTTTGTGCCGGCAGTTTGGGACACTCCTTGCGTTAAGAGGCTGGCGTGCGTCAACCTATTCTCGTTGCAGTAAAAAAACCGCCCCGTTCTTGGTTGAGGACGGGGCGATTCGTCTTTTGGACTTGTGCAGCCAGGCTTATGCAAAGCGGGCGACGAGCTCCTGGAGCACGTCGGTCATCTTGACGAGCGAACTGACCGGGACGAACTCGTTGACGCCGTGGTAGCAATAGCCGCCGGTGGAAAGGTTGGGGCAGGGCAGACCGCGGAACGACAGCTGAGCGCCGTCGGTGCCGCCGCGAATCGGCAGCACTTGGGGCTCAACGCCGCAGGCAAGGTAGGCTTCCTTGGCAACATCAATAAGCTCGGGATAGTCACGAACGATCTCGGCCATATTTCGATACTGCTGCTTAATCTCGACCGTCACGCGCTCCTCACCCAGACGCTGGTTGAGCATCGAGGCGGCGGCATCAACAAGGTCGAGTTTCTGCTGGAACTTGGCGGCGTCATGGTCGCGGACGATATAGCGCGCTGTGGCGTGATCGACGGTCGCAGATACACCCTCAAGGTGATAAAAGCCCTCGTAGCCTTCCGTATACTCCGGGCGCTGCACGTAGGGGAGCAACGCGTTGAAGTCACAGAACAGATTGCCTGCGTTGACCATACGGCCCTTAGCGTCGCCCGGGTGGATGGACTGGCCCTCAAAGCGGACGGTCGCCTCGGCGGCGTTAAAGCACTCCCACTCCAGCTCGCCGATGGGGCCGCCGTCGACCGTGTAGGCGTACTTGCAGCCAAAGGTATCGATATCCAACAGCTCGGCTCCGTGGCCGATCTCCTCGTCAGGGCAGAAGCAAATGCCGAGTGCGGGATGGGGCAGAGAAGGGTCCTGAGCGATACGCGCGACAAGCGACATGATCTCGGCGACGCCTGCCTTGTCGTCCGCGCCCAGCAGCGTGGTGCCATCGCTGCAGACCAGGTCCTCACCCGCGAGGTCATTCAGGGCGGGAAGCTTGGCGGTACTCATGGCAACGGGCTTACCGTCAACCGTGCCGCAGACCAGGTCGCCGCCTTCGTAGTGTACGATGTGCGGCTTCACGCCGGCGCCCGGTGCAACTTCGGTGGTGTCGAGATGGGCGATCAGGCCCAGGGCGGGCTTGTCCTCAGCGCCCGCACTTGCGGGGATATGCGCGCAGACATAGGCGTGCTCGGTCACGTGGGCATCTTCCGCACCAAGCTCGCGCAGCTCTTCAGCCAGCACGTTGGCAAGGTCAAACTGAACGGCGCTCGAGGGTACCTGGTCGCAGTTTGCATCCTCGGACTGCGTGTTGATCTGGACGTAGCGCAAAAAGCGTTCGAGGACATCGGGGCTCGTGGTGGTGTTTTCCATAAAGACCGCTCCAATCTTGGTCGTCGTGTGCAACAAGAACTCTAGCACGGTATGCCACGGCATACCACGACGCTTGGATGGGGTAGAATCAGCCATTGAATGCAGAAGGGACGGAAGATCATGGATACGACAAATAGCTCGCGCGAACTACATCTGACGGTGGCGAACGAAGACTACTTGGAGTGCATGGTTCGCATTGAAAGCGAAGAGGGGGAAACCAACGGCGTGCGATCGGTCGACATCGCGCAGCGCCTTGGCGTCTCCAAGGCATCGGTCAATAAAGCGGTTTCGGCGCTCAAGGCATCCGAGCTTGTCGAGCAATCGCACTACGGCAAGGTGATCCTGACCGATCGCGGCCGCGAGGTTGGCACGGCTATCTGGTACCGTCATCGCCTCATCCGCACGTTTTTGGTTCAGGAGCTCGGTGTCGAATTTGAGCGAGCCGATTCCGAGGCCTGCATGATGGAGCATGCGCTATCCGAGGACACGATGAGCCGCTGGCTCGCCTATCTCGAAAAGCAGGGAATCAGCGTCGAGGAATAGCGGGATATATATGGATACGAGTTATTACAACCGCTTTGGTGCCGAGGAACTTACGCGCCGCTTGTCGAGCGAGACCTTGTTGGCGCAGGGCCCCATGGGCAGTGTTCTGTTGAGTGAGTACGATGCCGCCGACATTCCACCGGCGTTTTGGAATCTGGCAGAGCCGCAGACCGTTTCTCGTATCCATCGCTTGTATGTCGCCGCCGGCGCGCAGGTGCTCATTACCAACACCTTTCAGGCATCAAGCTATGCCCTCAAACACGACCAGATTGCGCCGTCCGTGGCGGAGGTCAATCGCGGGGCCGTCGACGATGCCCGCCAGGCGCACCCTCAGCTGCTGCTGGGCTCGATGGGCCCGATCGGTATTGAGTGGTTTGCCGAGGACTCTGCCGAGTATCGTGAAATCCGAGGCATTGCGCGCGAACAGGCGCACGCCTTGCTCAATGCCGGCGTTGACGGTCTGCTGATCGAGACGGTGACGTCTATCCGTAATTTGCAGCCCATGCTTGCCGGCGCTCGAGATGCCGCCGACGGCATGCCTGTTCTGGTGAGTTTTGTCGTTGACGATAAAGGCGACCTGTTGGGCGATGGCCTCAACATCGAGGCAGCCGTTTTGTACGCCGAAAAACACGGCGCAAACTCGGTTGGTGTTAATTGCTGTTCGCTTGCGGCCGCGAACGCGGCGGTGCCCAGGATGGTTGCATCGGCGACTACTCCCGTCACGGTGCGTCCCAACGTGGGCGATCCGGTCCAGACTCAGGATGGCCCCGTATGGCACGAGAACCCCGAAGCTTTCGCGCGCGCATGCATCGAATGGAGACATGCCGGCGCCGCAATGGTGGGCAGTTGTTGTGGAACCACGGCAATCACTACGGCAGCGATGGCCGAGGCGCTCGATATATAAAGGGTAAAACCGCTCCATACGGGGCGGTTTTTTTATTGCCTGCATGTCCTCGGCAGCATTTGCCCAAATGGTGAATGCTGGTGCCGGCAGGTTGCCGAGTGCATGTTGCGGGTATACCCCATGCGTACCATGATCCAAACACTGTGAGGTGTCTGCGCGTGTGCGCGATAATTCATTTTGGAACTGACGGTTGGCGCGCTCGCGTCGATGAGGACTTTACTGCCGATAACGTTGCCCGTATCGCCGATGCCGTCGGCGAGTTGTGGCAAAAGACCAATCCGGGCAAAACGGTATATATAGGGTTCGACACCCGGCCCCTCGCGAGCGAGTTCGCTGAGCTTGCGGCGGGCGTGCTAGCAGCGCACGGGCTGGACGCCGTGCTCGCTTCGCGACCTGTTCCGACCCCTGCCCTTACGTGGGCGGCGGCTTATGACGGTGAGGCGTGCGGCGCGCTCATGGTGACGGGGTCCCATCATCCGCAGGGTTATCTGTGCCTCAAGATTCGCATGGGTGACGGCTCGACCGCCAACCAGGATGTCATCGAAGAGCTCGAAGAGACCATGGCTCCCGAGCCAATGGGGATCGAAGGGCAATATCGCACCGCGGATATTATTCCTGACTATATGCAGGCGGTGGCATCGTTTGTCGATGCCGAAGCCATCCGCGCCGCGCACCTGCGCGTGGTCGTCGATCCCATGGGCGGCGCAGCCCAAGGCTATCTAGCCGACTTGCTGCGCGAGCTTGGCGTTGAGGTGCACGAGATTCACGCCGGGCAGGCGTCTGACCAAGAAGATATCTGCCCCGACCCCGTTGAGCCTTGGGTGGACGCTTGCGAGCGCACGGTTATCGAGGACGGAGCTTGCGCTGGCCTGGTGACCGACGGCGACGCCGACCGCATCGGCGCGGTTGACGAGCGCGGCAGATATATACATCCGCATCAGATCATGGCGCTCGTTTTGGGCGACTTGGTTCAATTTCGTAATTTGGAGGGGCGCGTCGTCGTCAATCTTTCGTGCTCGACGCTCGTGCGTCGCATTGCCGAGGCGCTTGGCTGCCGCGTGACCGTCAAACCGGTCGGTTTCAAATATATAGCGGCGGAGATGAAGAAGGGCGGCGTCCTCATAGGCGGCGAAGAAGCCGGTGGTATCGGCATTGCCGCGCATATGCCCGAGCGCGATGGAATCCTCGCCTGTCTGATTCTGTGTGAGCTTATGGCAAAGACGGACGCGCCTTTGGGCGTTCTGGTCGACCAACTCGAGGACAGTTTTGGTAAGACGAGTTACGGTCGACGCGATTTACGCCTTGAGGCCGAAGATGCCGAAACGTTACGAACCCTGCTGCCGGGCGTAAACCCCAAGTCGATTTGTGGCAAGGTGCCGCAAAACGTTAGCCATATGGATGGCTTGCGTTTGGCATTCGAGGATGACACGTGGCTGCTGGTCCGTCCTAGCGGGACCGAACCGGTGGTGCGCGTCTACGCCGAGGGGTTCTCGGTGGAAGAACGTGATGAGTTGCTCGATGCTGGCTGTGCTTTAGCTAGGGGGACGTATCCGCTTTAACCATGAGACTGCCTTATATAAAGAGATGCTCGGCGAGCGGTAGGTAACGGCTGGCAAACGTTAGTCGGATCCCAAGATGTGTAGGAAATGTGTACGTCCAGATTCCCGCCCCCGGGGCCCCTCCGGTCTGGCAATATATCTCCTTGCCGCGCGGCCCGGTGGAACCGGGAACC
>JAYBVN010000021.1:0-4406 GCA_037320555.1 Collinsella sp.
CCACTACCTATGACGCGATACAAAAGAAAGGTGTTTGCCCATGCAGGCACAGAAGGCGGAGGGAACCCGCGACCTTATCGGCGCCGAGATGCGCGCCTGGCAAAAGATGCAGCAGATTGCGGCCGGCGTGTTCGAGCCGTTTGGTTTTAAACCCATCGAGACGCCCGCGATCGAGCAGGTTGACGTGTTTGTCCACGGTATCGGCCAGTCGACCGACGTCGTGCGCAAGGAAATGTTCCGCGTGTTCAGCGGTGCCAACCTGGAGCGCGTCTTTACCGAGGGCACCGACACCAAACTCAAGCCCAAGCAGCGCCTGGCACTTCGCCCCGAGGGCACGGCCGGCGTGGTGCGCGCCGTCGTCGAGAACAATCTGGTGCCCCAGGGCTCCACGCCGTTTAAGGCTTACTACGCCGAGGCCATGTTCCGCGGCGAGCGTCCCCAGAAGGGCCGCCTGCGCCAGTTCCACCAGGTGGGCATCGAGTGGCTCGGCGCTCCCGATCCGGCGGCAGACGCCGAGTGCATCATCATGCTCATGGAGTTCTACAAGCGCCTGGGCTTCGATCTTTCCAAGCTTCGTCTGCTCATCAACTCGATGGGTGACGCCCAGTGCCGTCCGGCTTACCGCGAGCAGGTCAAGCAGTTCATCCTCGATCACGCAGACGAGATGTGTGACGAGTGCCGCGAGCGCGCCGAGCTCAACCCGCTGCGTGCTTTCGACTGCAAGAACGACCACTGCCGCGAGATCATGGCCGAGGCTCCGCTGATGGGTGACAACCTGTGCGATGAGTGCCGCGAGCACTACGAGCAGGTCAAGCGCTATCTGGATGCCGCCGGTATCGAGTATGTCGAGGATCCCACCTTGGTGCGCGGCCTGGACTACTACACCCGTACTGTCTTTGAGGTCGAGGCCCCTGGCGCCGGCGTCGGCTCCATCGGCGGCGGCGGCCGCTACGATGGCCTGGTCGAGCTCGAGGGTGGCAAGCCCACGGCGGGCGTCGGCTTTGCTGTCGGTTTTGAGCGCGCCCTGCTGGCCCTGCAGG
Organism: Collinsella sp.; assembly: GCA_037320555.1. GTDB lineage: Bacteria > Actinomycetota > Coriobacteriia > Coriobacteriales > Coriobacteriaceae > Collinsella. Next base: position 1,041 of record JAYBVN010000021.1, read on the forward strand.
CCTTTGGCAGCGATTTGGGTGCCGATGAGGCCCCGTGCGTCTATGTCGCCAACGCCGGCAAGGAGCTGCGTCAGAACGTCTTTGCCATTACGCAGGAGCTTCGCGCCGCAGGTATCGTGACCGAGGCCGACTATCAGGGTCGTTCGCTCAAGGCCCAGTTTAAGCAAGCCGATAAGGTAGGCGCCAAGCTCATCTTGGTCCTGGGTGGCGACGAGCTTGCCGCCGGCAAGGTCAAAGTGCGCGACATGCAGAGCCATGACGAGGTGCTCGCCGATCTGGACAACGTCGTCGAGGCGGTTCGCGAGCGCCTGTAGCGCATCTTTTTGAGCTTCGGGCCTGCTAACGTGCCCTGCTCATGGAGAGCGATTGTTACGGGGGTGTTTCGCTTTTATGCGGAATGCCCCCGTTTACGTATGCCGCCCACCGAGAAATACGACCATTTAGGGCAAAAACCTTTGCAATGCAGAAAATACTTTTGTGTGGTAAAGCGCAATCAGTGTCGAAAGTATTTCTCAAGCGCCTATAATGAATACCGCATGTTACGTGCATAGAAGGAGGAATGGGAGGAAACGTGGCTGAGAACCTAAGCAACCAGTCTGTACCCGAAGCCGCGGCGCGCGTCGCTGCCGTGGTCAACCGCCTCGTTAACCGAATCGGCTCGAATGCCGAGTCCAGGGAGCGTCTCGCCGAGATCGAGATCCCCGAGGAGCTGCGCGACAATCTGGCGCTGTTCTTGCGCCTGGAGCGCCGTGTGCTTAGCGAGTATGATCCCGAGATCGCGGACCTGTTCGACAAGATTTTGACAGCCGAGATTGTGGTCAATGCCGGCAACCCCGGTACCTGCGCTGCCGACGAAGCCGTCGACGAGCAGGGCGTGCCCACCGCCGACGAGCCCACTGCCGTGGCATTTCGTGAGGTCGTCGATTTGATCGACAGCCTGCCGTTCGATAAGCAGCAGGTCATCGTTCGCGCCTTTACGAGCTTTTTCCATCTGGCAAACCTGTCGGAGGAGAACTACCGTGTGGCGCAGCTGCGCGAGCGCGAGGCCGGTGCGTCGACCGATACCGAGGTCGATCCTGCCAACGAGCTTACCGTTGCCTATCACCAGCTGGTGAATGAGCTGGGTGTCGAGGGTGCCAACGAGCTGCTCGACAAGCTCGAGTTCCACCCTGTCTTTACCGCACATCCCACCGAGGCCCGTCGTAAGGCCGTCGAGGGCAAGATCCGCCGTATCTCCAACCTGCTGGAGGAGCGTCCGCGTCTGGGCGGCTCCGACCTGGTGGAGAACGAGCGCCATATGCTGCAGGAGATCGACGCCCTGGTGCGTACGAGCCCCATCGCGCTCAAGAAGCCCACGCCGGTCGAGGAAGCCGATACCATCATCGACATCTTCGATAACACGCTGTTCGACGTTATCCCCGTTATCTATCGTCGTTTTGACGATTGGGTGCTGGGCGACAAGGCCGGTACTGTGCCGCCGCTGTGCCCGGCGTTCTTCCATCCCGGCAGCTGGATCGGTTCCGACCGCGACGGTAACCCCAACGTCACCGCCAAGGTGAGCCGTGAGGTCGCCGCCAAGTACTTTACGCACATGGTGCTCAAGCTCGAGGACAAGTGCCGCCACATCGGCCGCAACCTCACGCTCGAGGCTACCTACAGCAAGCCGTCGGCCGAGCTCATTAACCTGTGGAACCATCAGGTCGAGATGAGCCCTCGGTACACGGCCCGCGCCGAGCTGATCTCCGAGCACGAGCCGCATCGCGCCGTCATGCTCGTCATGGGCGACCGCCTGAACGCCACCGTGCGCCGCATCACCGACACCATGTACCACAGCGCCGACGAGTTCCTGGATGACCTGCGCGTCGTCCAGCGTTCGCTTGCTGCCTGCGGTGCCGTCCGTGCCGCCTACGGTCCGGTCCAAACCATCATCTGGCAGGTCGAGTCCTTCGGCTTCCATATGGTCGAGATGGAGTTCCGTCAGCACTCCGTGGTGCACGCCCGCGCCCTCAAGGATATCCACGAGAACGGTATCCATGGCGACCTGCAGCCCATGACGCGCGAGGTCATCGATACCTTCCGCGCTATCGGCTCCATCCAAAAGCGCTACGGCAAGAAGATGGCGCACCGCTACATCATCTCGTTCACCAAGAGCGCCCAGCATGTGGCCGACGTCTTTGAGCTTGCCCACCTGTCCCTTGCACACGAGGAGGATGTCCCCGAGCTCGACGTGATCCCGCTGTTCGAGCAGCTCGAGGACCTCGAGGGCTGCATCGACGTGCTCGACCAGATGCTTACGCTGCCCGTGGTGCAAAAGCGCCTTGCCCAGACCAACCGCCGCATGGAGGTCATGCTGGGCTATTCCGACTCCTCCAAGGACGCCGGTCCTACCACGGCCATGCTCGCGCTGCACTCCGCGCAGGAGCGCATCGCCAAGTGGGCCGAGAAGAACGATATCGACCTGGTGCTCATGCACGGTCGCGGCGGTGCCGTGGGCCGTGGTGGCGGCCCGGCCAACAAGGCCGTGCTGGCGCAGCCCAAGGGTTCGGTCAACTGCTTCTTTAAGCTCACCGAGCAGGGCGAGGTCATCTTTGCCCGTTACGGCAACCGCACGCTGGCTCAGCGCCATGTTGAGTCCGTTGCTGCCGCAACGCTTTTGCAGTCGGCCCCGAGTGTCGAGAAGACCAACACCGAGACCACGCAGAAGTTCTGGGATATGGCCGAGAAGCTCAACACCGCAAGCCACGAGCGCTATCTGGACCTGCTGAACACCGAGGACTTTACACCGTGGTTCTCGACCGTGACGCCGCTGACCGAGGTCGGTCTGCTGCCGATCGGCTCGCGTCCCGCCAAGCGCGGCTTGGGTGCCAAGTCGCTCGACGACCTGCGTACCATCCCGTGGATCTTCAGCTGGAGCCAGGCGCGCATTAACCTGGCCGCTTGGTACGGTCTGGGCACCGCCTGCGAGCAGCTTGGCGATCTTGACCAGCTCAAGGCTGCCTACCAGGAGTGGCCGTTCTTCCGCACCTTTATCGACAACATCGAGATGTCGATCGCCAAGACCGACCAGCGCATCGCCAAGATGTATCTGCACCTGGGCGATCGCCAGGATCTGTCCGAGAAGGTCTTCACCGAGATGCAGCTCACGCGTAAGTGGGTCCTTGCCATCGTCGGTGATGAGTGGCCGCTGCAGCGTCGCCGCGTGCTCGGTTGCGCCGTCCGCGTGCGCAACCCCTACGTCGACGCCCTGTCCATCGCCCAGGTCCGCGCCCTTCGCGAGGTGCGTATGAACCAGGACGAGATGGCCGAGGAGAAGAAGGCCGAGTACATGAGCCTGATTCTTTCGACTGTGACCGGCGTCTCGGCAGG
>JAYBVN010000022.1:0-10037 GCA_037320555.1 Collinsella sp.
CCGATGATGATGGCGGGGTTGAGGTGATGGGCCATGCTGCGAAGCTGCTTGACCTGTGCTCCTGTCAGTGCCATGGGTTCTCGCTTTCTATGTATGGGGCGCCCCGCGACGGGGCCTTAATCTACGTGAGCTGTCCCACGATAGCGCAGGAACGGCGTGGTGTGGAGCGCGTTTGCCCAGTTCAAAAAGAATGCGGATGCCGAGTGAGTGGGCGGTGCGGGCTGCGAACGGGCTAAGAGCTGAGCGCAGAGACCGGCTCCCATGCAATAAACGCCCAACGAACCTTGCGGACATGATCGAGCATATAGCGCCCCTGCGGCACGCCCTTGGAGCCCGGCTCACCGGCATGGGGATTCTCGATCATGTGCTGGGCGATGTAGTCGCGCAGACGGTCGACCTTATCCTCGTTGCCATGCTCAAGCATGCGGGAGAAGTCTGCCACACCTGCCTCAAGGCTATCGAAGGTATCGCGACGAGGCGATTCAAAGTACGTAACCTGCGGCAGGGCGCCCATTTGAATGAGGATGTTGAAGGCGTACACAAAGCCATTACTGCAGGTAACCGAGGCGCCGATGGCGTTCATCACGTGCAGGTCGTAGCGCGGGCTGGAGTTGGCGACCATCGTGACAGCACAACGCCGACGAGCCGTACGATCAAGCTTGGCAAGCGCGCCTTTTAGATTGGTCGTCGTAACTGACCGACTGGCAAAGGCAACATCCACCGCTTTCGCGACGGGTCCAACCAAATCCCAATCATCATCCCAAGCAAGCTCAAGCGGCGTAATGAGATCCTCGAGTCCATAGTACTCAATACCAGCATCAAGGGTGCCCAACATGGCAGGGGAAAAATCAGCGGCAATCACGGGATGCCCGTCTTGCGCAAGCGGAATAGCAATCGATCCAGCCCCGCACCCCATATCAAGCACCGACTCGCCGGGCTCAAGTGCCAACAGCTTTATAAAATCCCGAGCATAAGGGGCAGTCTCAAGCGGCCGAAAATGTCGAGCCCGCTTATCCCACTCAAAAGAATCATCAGCCCGATGCCGAGCGGCCTGCATCTGCATCCACTCCTGGTTCCAATCTGTGGAAAGCAGCTCAGAACGATTCTCCCCATCAACCACGGGCCAACCTCCTAGCAACAAAAAAGCGGCCCCTCCCAAAAGAAGAGCCGCAACAAGCATATATCAGAAAAAGAACCGTTCCAACGCCAAACCGCCGCACCAGCCAAGTGGTGCAGGAGCGAAGCAACTGCAACCGGGATAGAACCCAACCGAGGTCCCGTTGTGCGGGAGCCCCGGGGAGGGCAAATATATAAGGTCGATCGCGAGTTCCGCACGAGCCGGAGAGCACTTAATGTGCTCTCCGTGCGAGTCAGGACTGTTCGAGCAGGCGACCTTATATATTTGCCCTCCCCGGGGCTCCTCGCCAGTACCCCTTAGCTAGTTCTTGAGCGAGTTCAACGGCGCCGGGAAGCGTCCACCACGGTGGGCAAGCACGGTGCCGGCGTTGGGGTTCACCGGCATGATGGGCGCACGGCCGAACAGGCCGCCGTACTCGACGCAGTCGCCCACGCCCTTGCCGATGGCAGGAATCACGCGGACGGCCGTGGTCTTGTTGTTGATGACGCCGATGGCCATCTCGTCGGCGATGATGCCGGCGATGGTCTCGACCGGGGTGTCGCCGGGGATGGCAATCATGTCTAGGCCAACGGAGCACACGCAGGTCATGGCCTCGAGCTTCTCGAGCGAAAGCGCGCCGGCTTCGACGGCGGCGATCATGCCGGCATCCTCGGACACGGGGATAAAGGCGCCGGAGAGGCCGCCCACGCTGGAGCTGGCCATGACGCCGCCCTTCTTGACGGCATCGTTGAGCATGGCGAGCGCGCAGGTCGTGCCGGGGCCACCGCAGGTGCCCACGCCGATGATCTCGAGGATACGGGCAACGGAGTCGCCGATGGCAGGCGTGGGAGCCAGCGACAGGTCGACAATGCCCTTCTCGACACCCAGACGATGGGCGGCCTCGCGGCTCATGAGCTCGCCGGCACGGGTGATCTTAAAGGCGGTCTGCTTAATCTTCTCGGCGACTTCCATCATCGAAGCGGAGTCGGGGAGCGTCTCCAGGGCAGCAGCCATAACGCCGGGGCCCGAGACACCAACGTTGATGACGGCGTCGGCCTCGCCACCGCCGTGGACGGCGCCCGCCATAAACGGGGAGTCCTCGACCATGTTGGCAAAGCAGACAAATTTGGAAGCGCCGACGGAGTCCTGGTCGGCCGTGAGCTTGGCGGCATCGATGATGGTCTGGGCGGCCATGAGCACGGCGTCCATGTTGATACCGGCGCGCAGGCTGGCGACGTTGACGCTGGAGCAGACACGGCTCGTGGTGGCGAGCGCCTGGGGGATGGACTGGATGACGCGGCGGTCGGCGTCGCCGATGCCCTTCTGGACGAGCGCGGAGAAGCCGCCCAGGTAGTCGATGCCGAGCGTCTCAGCCGCGCGGTCGAGGGCATGCGCGATGGGGGTGAGGTCCTCATCCTTGCAGCATGCGGCAATCTGCGCCACCGGGGTGACGGAAACGCGCTTGTTGACGATGGGGATACCGTACTCGCGCTCGAGGTTCTCGGCGGTTTCGACCAGATGCTCAGCCGTGTGCGTCACGTGGTCGTAGATCTTCGTGCACATGCGGTCGAGGTTCTCGTCACCGCAACCCATGAGCGAAACGCCCATGGTGATGGTCCTGATGTCGAGGTTCTGCTCCTCAACCATGCCGCGGGTTTCCGCGATTTCTGCGGGCGTGATCGCCATCCTTGCGCTCCTATCTGCCAAAACGAGCATAGTCTTATCTATTCTAACGTGCCGCACGTGCCAAGTGGCGCATGCGGCACGTTTTGGTGCTCGGTTGTTTCCGTTGTGTTACTGCCCAAAGACCTCTTCGGCGATACGAGCGCTTTCGGCGGCGTCCTTGGCGTAGTAGTCCGCACCGATCTGCTTGGCGTATTCGGGGGTGAGCACGGCGCCGCCCACGATGATCTTGACGCCCGGCACCTCGGCATGAAGTAGCTTGATGGTCTCCTCCATGGCGACGACCGTGGTGGTCATAAGCGCCGAGAGGCCGACGAGCTTAATGTCGCGCTCCTGCACGGTCTTGAGCACCTCCTGCGGGTCGACGTCGCGACCCAGATCAAAGACGGTGTAGCCGTAGTTATCGAGCAGCATCTTGACGATGTTCTTGCCAATATCGTGGATGTCGCCCTTGACGGTGGCCACGCAGATCTTGCCCTTGTCGGCAATCTCGCCGGCGGGCATCAGGCGCTTGATGGTGTCGAAGCCCACGCGTGCGGCCTCGGCCGAGGCCATGAGCTGCGGCAGGAAGAACTTGCCCCGGTCAAAGAGGACGCCAACCTCGTCGAGGGCGGGGATAAAGTGATTGTTGATGAGGTCCATGGCGTCGTGGTCTGCCAGCAGACGCTCGGTCTCGGCAGCGATCTCGCCTTTGCGGCCCGAGACGACCATGCGACGAATCGGGTCGTCGTTGCCGTCGGTGCCGGCGGTGCCAGCAGCGGGCACAGCGTCGGTCGATGCGGCCTGAGCCGCTGCCGGGTTGGCGGCGATCTTATACGGATCGGTCCAGCCGGCGTAGCGCTCGATGTATCCGGTCGAGCCCTCGTCCTCAACGCTCAGGACGCGATAGCTGTAGACGGTATCCATAAAGCGCTTGGAACCCGGGTTCATGATGGGGGCGTCCAGGCCCGCGCCGAAGGCGGCAGCCAAAAAGACCGAGCCCAGCAGCGGGCGGGCAGGCAGGCCAAAGCTGATGTTCGACACGCCGAGCGCACATTTGACGCCCAGGCGCTCCTTGCACAGGGACATGGCGCGCAGGATCTGCTCGGCCTGGTGTTGATTGGTCGAGGCGGTCATGACCAGGCAGTCGATGAGGATGCGGTCCGGTCCGATGCCGTAGCGGGCAGCCTCGGCCACGATGCGCTCGGCGATGGCGAAGCGGGCCTCGGCGGTATCGGGGATGCCGCCTTCGTCGAGCGTAAGGCCGACAACGTTGGTGCCGTAGTGGGCGACCAGCGGAAAGATCTCATCCATGATCTGCTGCTTGCCATTGACCGAGTTGATGATGGGTTTGCCGGCGTAGCGGCGCACGGCGGCCTCGACGGCTGCAGGATCGGTGGAGTCGATCTGCAGCGGCAGCAGCGTGGAGCCCTGGAGCTGTTCGGTCGCCTGTTGGATAATCTTGACCTCGTCGATCTCGGGCAGGCCCACGTTGACGTCCAGGATGTCGGCGCCCTGTTCCTGCTGGCTGATGCCCTGGCTCACGACGTAGTCCAGGTCGCCGTCGCGCAAGGCCTGTTGCAGGCGCTTTTTGCCGGTGGGATTGATGCGCTCGCCGATGACGGCAATCTTGTGGCCGTCGCAGGGAAGGTCCACGACCGTTTGGGCGCTCGTGACCGACATACTGGGCTTGCGGTGGCGCGGGCTGGGCGTGTGGTTATCGATAAGCGTGCGCAAGGCCGCCATGTGCGCCGGCGTGGTGCCGCAGCAACCGCCCACGACGCTCACGCCGTCGGCGATCATGCCGGCGACGGCCTCGGCGTATTCGGGGGCTTGGATATCAAAGACGGTATTGCCGTCATCGTCCACGTGGGGGAGTCCCGCGTTGGCCTGCACCATAATGGGCTTGTCGGTAACGGTGAGCATACGCGCGGCGAGTCCTCGAAGCTCGGCTGGTCCTTGGCTGCAGTTGATGCCCAAAACGTCGGTGCCGATGGCGTCGAGCGTGATGGCGGCGACCTCGGGGCTCGTGCCCAGGAAGGTGCGGCCGTCTTCCTCAAAGGTCATGGTGGCAAAGACGGGCAGGTCGGAGTTCTCGCGGCAGGCGAGGACCGCCGCCTTGATCTCGGCCAGGTCGGTCATGGTCTCGATAATAAAGAGGTCGACGCCCGCATCGACGCTGGCGCGCACTTCCTCGGCAAAGAGGTCGTAGGCCTCGTCGAAGCTGAGGGTGCCTAAGGGACGAAGCAGTGCGCCGATGGGGCCGATGTCACCGGCGACGTAGCGGGCGCCGGCCTCGCGGGCGCAGGTGACGGCCGCGGCAAAGACGTCTGCCACGGTGGCGGCACCGTCGAGCTTGTGGGCATTGGCGCCAAAGGTGTTGGCGGTGATCACGTCGCAGCCAGCCTCGACGTACTGACGCTGGATATCGGTGATGACCTGGGGCTCCTCAAAGTTGAGCAGTTCGGGCAGGGCGCCTGCCTTCATGCCGGCGGCCTGCAACATGGTGCCCATGCCGCCGTCGAACAGCAGGTGCCCCGTGCCCTCGATGGCGGCGCGCAGGCGATCGTCCTTAATGCGCAGATCGTCGATCGTGCGCGTCTTGTACGTGGCGCCGTTGCGACGTGCGGCATCAACGGGTGCCGCCAATGCAGTGCCGTCAGAATCATGAGTGATAAGCGGAGTAAACATCGAGGGCTCCTAATGGCTGGAATAGCAGGTGGTGTGGGCGGCGCGGAAGCGGCAGTGCTCGCGCATGCGGCAGATATTGCAGGTGGGGCGGCTCTGGGCGTCGTGGACCTCGCCGTCAAACAGACCGATCACCGCGGTCACGCTTTTGGTGGGCATGAGCAGGCTGGTGGGCGTGACGGTAAGCCCGATGAGCCGCGTGGCGTTGAGTGCATCCACGATCGAGCGCTGGGCCGTAAGCGGGCAGTCGCCGTATCCGGGACTGAAGCGCCAGTTGCCGGCGAGTCCGTGTGCGGCGGCCGCAGCCTTGACCTGCTGGTCCATCTGCTCGACGGCGGCTTCCACATAGGCAGAGCACGCGGCATCGAGTACAGCTCCCTCTAGGGGCTGCTGGGCTCCCGTGGTGCGCAGGCGACGCTCGGCGTCCATGCCGAGGGTGCATGCCATGAGCGCGGCAAAGCGGGCGTCTTTGAGATGTCGATAGATATCACGACCGCGCAACTCAACGTTGGTGCCGACCAGACGGATGCAAGGCTTGCCCTGCTCGTCCACGCCCGTGGCATCGACGGCAAACACGCGTCGCACGCCACGGGGCTCAATGTCAAGTTCCAGACGCTCGACCACAAGCTCAATACGTCGTGACAGTTCGGGCTCAATCTGCTGGCCGCCGTAACCCAGATACCGTAGCATCTCGGCACGGTCGACACGGGGATGGTGCGCAGCATCGACACGGTAAAGCGTCGGCGACGCAAGGTCGGCCGGCACTTCGACAGTGGTTGTATCGATGTGCGGTTTTTCCATTACCCCAGGCGCTCCATAATGGTCGCGGCGATCGCAGGACGGTTCATAGTGTACAGGTGCAGGCCGTCGGCGCCGTGCTCCTTGAGGTCGCAAAGCTGGCGGGCTGCATAATCTACACCAGCTGCCTGCAGGCTCTCGGGGTCATTCTCGTACTTGGCGAGAATCTTGATGACGGGGGAGGGCAGCGACGCGCCGCACATAAAGACCATGCGGCTGATCTGCGACTTGCCCATAAACGGCATGATGCCCGCGGTAATGGGCACGGTGATGCCGGCCTTGTCGGCGAGCTCGCGAAAACGGTAGAAGCACTCGTTATCAAAGAAGAGCTGCGTCACAAAGAAGCTCGCGCCGGCGTCCTGTTTTTGCTTGAGGTGTTCGACCGAGAGGTTGAGATCCTCACAGGCAATGTGGCCCTCGGGGTAGGCTGCGGCGCCCACGCAAAAGCCGGCGTCGACGAGCTCGGGGATGAGGTCGCGGGCGTAGGCGTAGTCGGAGGCGGGCTTGTCGTCCTCGGTTGCGCCGGCAGGGAGATCGCCACGCAGGGCCAGGATGTTTTCCACGCCGGCGGTGCGATACTCGTCGATCTTGGCGGCGATATCGGCGTGCGAGCGGCCCACGCAGGTAAGGTGTGCCACCGAGGGCGTGTCGAATTCGCTCGAAATCATATGCGCGATGGGGGCGGTGGCGGCACCGTTGCCCGAGCCGCCGGCCGAGCAGGTGACCGAGACAAAGCTCGGCGAAAGCTTGCACAGATTGCCTGCCACTTCGCGAGCCGTGTCGAGGGTGAGCTCGCCCTTGGGCGGGAACATCTCAAACGAAATGGGCGCGGTGCCCTGGGATGCTGCCTGCTTAAAAACCTCGTCGACGCGCATATCGTGCTCCTCTAGATACGTAATAGTGTGATGTGTTGTGTAAGGATTCTACAGCACCACTGTGCCACGGTGGAGTTTCACTCGCTATTTGAGGATACCAATCAAAGATGCCTTGCTATCGGCTTTCTCTATAACAGAGCGGCTAATCTAGGCACGGACTATAAAGACTGGTATCTGATGCAAAATACCAGTTAATAGAGCCCCATCCCAAATTGACCGCCCTTAAACCATGGGGAGAGGTCTGCTATTTATACAGTTGATTGGCTGTTGAGGGTGGCAACGCCGCCTCGATAGGGTAACCTCATTGATTGGTTTCGCGACAGCAACATAACGGTAATGTCGCGGAAACACGGCGAGTCTAAGCTATGACTCGTTCGTTAGTAATCAACACCGCTTCTCACGCGGTGCCGATACGAAGGGAGTTCCGTATGGCCGAACTTACTGACCGCTTCGGGACCATGGTGTTCTCTGAGGAAGTCATGAAGGACTACCTCCCCAAGGACATTTGGAAGCGCCTTGCTGCAACCCTCGAGGGCGGTGAGCCGCTCGACCTGGATGTGGCCAACGCCGTTGCCCATGCCATGAAGGTCTGGGCCATCTCCAAGGGCGCGACGCACTACGCGCACTGGTTCCAGCCGCTTTCGGGCATTACTTCCGAGAAGCACGACAGCTTCCTGGAGCCCAACCACGACGGCACCGCCATTACCAAGTTTACGGGCAAGAACCTCATCCAGGGCGAGCCCGATGCCTCGAGCTTCCCCAACGGCGGCCTGCGTGCTACCTTCGAGGCCCGTGGCTACACCGCTTGGGACCCCACTAGCCCCGCCTTTATCAAGGACGATGTCCTGTGCATCCCCACGGCTTTCTGCTCCTACACGGGCGAGGCCCTGGACAAGAAGACCCCGCTGCTGCGTTCCATGACTGCGCTCTCGCGTGAGTCTAAGCGCGTTTTGGCGCTGTTCGGTAAGACCCCCAAGAAGGTCGTTCCTTCCGTGGGTGACGAGCAGGAGTACTTCCTGATCAAGAAGGACGCTTACCGCAAGCGCAAGGACCTGGTCATCACCGGCCGCACCCTCTTTGGTGCTGCTCCCTGCAAGGGCCAGGAGCTCGAGGAGCACTACTTTGGCGCTATTCGCCCCACCGTCTCGGCCTATATGAAGGACCTGGACGATGAACTGTGGGCGCTCGGCATTCCCGCCAAGACCAAGCACAACGAGGTTGCTCCCTGCCAGCATGAGCTTGCCCCCGTCTATGGCGAAGTCAACGAGGCCATCGACCAGAATCTGGTCATGATGGAGAAGATGAAGCTCATCGCCTCCCGCCACGACTTGGTCTGCCTGCTGCACGAGAAGCCCTTCGAGGGCATCAATGGTTCGGGCAAGCACAACAACTGGTCGCTTGGCACCGAGTCCGAGAACCTGCTCGACCCGGGCGACACCCCGCTCGACAACCTGCAGTTCATCGTCTTCCTCACCGCGGTGATCGAGGCCGTCGATAACTATCAGGAGCTCCTGCGTGCCTCCGTTGCCTCGGCCGGCAACGACCATCGTCTGGGCGCCAACGAGGCTCCTCCGGCGATTATGTCCATCTTCCTGGGCGACCAGCTTACCGAGGTCGTCGAGAAGATCATCGATGGCAAGGCTTCCGTCCATGCCACGCGCGGCGTGCTCGACCTGGGCGCCGATACCCTGCCCAAACTGATGCAGGACAACACCGACCGCAACCGCACCTCCCCGTTCGCCTTCACCGGCAACAAGTTTGAGTTCCGTGCCTGCGGCTCCGAGCAGAACGTTTCCGACTCCAACCTGGTGCTCGATGCCGCCGTGGCCAAGTCGCTCAAGTCCTTCGCCGACGCGCTTGAGGGTACGCCCGAGGATGAGTTCCAGGACGCTGCGCTCGAGTACTGCAAGAAGGTCCTGACCGACCACCAGCGCATCCTGTTCTCCGGTGACGGCTACTCCGATGAGTGGCCCGTTGAGGCCGAGAAGCGTGGTCTTGCCAACAACAAGACCACGGCCGACGCCCTGCCCGCCTTTGTTTCCGATAAGGCCATCGCACTCTTTGAGGAGACGGGTGTCCTGACCAAGGCCGAGGCTCAGTGCCGCTACGACTGCAAGCTCGAGAAGTACAACAAGCTCATGAACATCGAGGCCACCACGATGGTTCGCGAGGCGCGTCGTACCTATCGCCCGGTCATTACCGCCTATGCCACCAAGGTCGCTAAGGGCCTTGAGACTATTCGTGCCGCCGGTGCCGAGGCCGCCATGCAGTGCGAGCAGAACACGCTCAACAAGCTCTGCAACGGTATCACCACCATCAACGACTCCATCAAGGCGCTTGACGCCGTGCATCAGAAGGCTGAGGCCCTCGATGGCCAGGAGCAGGCCAACGTGTACGCGCACGAGGTCGTTCCCGCTATGGATGCGCTGCGTGCCGCCGTGGACGCCATGGAGGAGATCGTGGCCGCCGACTACTGGCCGGTCCCGACCTACGACGACATCCTGTTCTACGTGTAGGGCGTAACTGACATATCGTCACGGTATTGAGCCGGGGCCCGCATCATGCGGGCCCCGGTTTTTGTTTGCGAAGGACGCTTTGAAGCCCGTTTTGCCGCCGATTTGCCTAGGTATAAAGGGCTATGGGCAAAAAACGTCAAATATGAGTACTGTCACAAGTCCTGTACATTATTTATTTGCAAAATATGTAGTGTTACGCAACATATGCCCAAGTACTTAGCCGATAAACGTCTGCAATTTTTCCGCCGTAGGACGCCTGACGGCTAAATCGCCTTCTGAAGGCATGAAATCTCTGTAACTAAAATGGTAACAGTACTCATATTTGCCATTTTTTGACCACAGGCCTTGCGATGATGCCGGGATCCGCACCCTGCCGGGGGT
>JAYBVN010000023.1:0-7858 GCA_037320555.1 Collinsella sp.
CGCACGCAGGCGTACAGGTCGAAGTGCTTGCGCAGGGCCACGTTGACGCTGCGGAAACCCGTGCCGACCGGCGTGGTGATGGGGCCCTTGATGGCAACCTTGGTCTCGGCGACCGCATCGAGCACGTGCTGGGGCAGTGGCGTGCCAAACTCGTCCATGACGCCGGCACCGGCCTCTTGGACGTTCCAATTGATCTGGACACCGGTGGCCTCGACCACGCGGCGCATGGCCTGCGTAATCTCGGGACCGATACCGTCACCGGGAATCAGGACTACATCGTGCGCCATAATCTGTTACTCCTCGTCTTCGGCGGCCTCAGATTTTTTAACGCTAGCACGCTTTTTCTTTTTGGAGAGATCCAGGCCAAAACGTTTAACAAGCATTTCGCAAATCTCGCTCGAACGGGCCTTGAGATAGCTGCCCTTGCCGTTCTCGGCATCGAACTTAAGGCGCATCGCAAGCTTCTCGGCGACCTCGGCGTCGATCTCGCCCTGACCAAACTCGTACAGGCAACCAAGCATGTCGCGATACTCGAGATCGCCGTGGTAGCACTGGATGGCCTCGTCCAGGATGGGCCAAGCCTCGCGCGAACGCTCGACGCTCGTGGCACCCCACACGCACAGCAGGCGGAAGGCGGCATAGCGCAGCGTGGACGAAATCTCGTCGAACAGCGCAGTCTCGGCGCCCTCAAAGGCATCGCCCAGCTGCTCGGGGCAGGTGGTGGCGAGCGCCGCCAGGGCATCGAGGGCCTCCCAGCGGGTCTGAGCCTCGGGGCGGTCAAGTGCCTCGATCAGCGCGGGCACGCAGGGCACGACGCGCTGCGGATCGCGCTCGGCAAGCAGGTGCAGCACGCGGGCGGCAAACTGGCGGATACGGCGCGTGGGGCAGCCGAGCTCCTTGACCAGGCGGTCGACGGCGTTCTCGTTCTCCTCTGCCAGCTGAAGCTGTGCCAGCTCCTCGTCGGTGAGCTGTTCTTCCTTGTTTTCTGCCATAGTTACCTCTTCTTACTATTTCTTAGCATGCTTGCCAGCACCCTTGCTGTCATCGGTGACCGAGATGAGCTGTCGGTCGGCCGCGCCATTGTGACGCGCACGGCGGCGTTCCTCGGCATCGCCCGCGTCGGCGGCGGCGCGGTGAGCCTTGTTGACGTTAAAGACCTCATCGTGCTTGCGCCACGGGCCGACGGACTCGCCAAAGCTCATCTTAAGGCCGGCGATAAAGCCGCCGAGCCAGCCGATCGGCGCAAACTGCACCAGCGGGAACAGCGAAAACACCCAGGTCAGCAGGACGACTGCCGCCGCTCCCGCAAAGTTGGCGATCCAGTAGTCGCGCTTGGTGATGACGCGCTTTTCGCACGCCCACTGGCCGCACAAAAAGCCGATGTAGATCGCAAAGAGAAAGAGCACCAGCGCAAGCACCACGAACGTCCAGCTCATGGGCGCTACTCCTCGTGATGGTGGCCGCAGCAGCACTCGTGGCCGTCATCATGGCCGTGGCCGCCGCAGCACTCGTGGTCCTCGCCATGGTGGTGGCCACAACCGCACTCGTGGTCGTCACCATGCTCGCCGCAACCGCAGCCGTCCTCGTGGGCACCGTGCTCCTCGGGGCGATACTGCGACCAGTCCAGACCGGCGGCGATGGCGTCGGCCTCCTCCTTGTAGAGTACCGTGATGGCCTGGGTGCCCAGCTTGGCACCACCGATGGCGTCAAGCATGTCGTAGAGCGTAAAGGCCACGTCGGCACCGGGCAGAGCGAGCTCACGATCGTCGGCATAGGCGAGCGCCAAGCGCAGGTCCTTAATGAAGTGCTCGACCATAAAGCCGGGCTTGTAGTCGCCGTCAAGCGCCTTGGGCGCCAGGCTCTCCATAGCGCCGGACTTGCCGGTACCGCCCAGGATCATCTCGCGGGTCTTCTCCAGATCAAGGCCGCTCAGCTCGGCAAATGCCATGGCGTCTGCCATGCCGACCATGCAGGCGCCCAGCGACACCTGATTGGCGAGCTTGGCAGCCTGGCCCTTGCCGGCGCCGTCGAAGCAGCAGATGTTTGCCGCAAAGGTGGCAAGGATGTCGCGGACCGGGGCGATGTCGTTCTCGGTAGCGCCCACGATAGCCGTGAGCGTGCCGGCGATAGCACCCGACTCACCGCCGGTGACGGGGCAGTCAAACGCCATGCGACCAGAAACCTGGGCGGCCTCGGCAATGTCACGGGCGAGCTCGGGCGAGCTCGTGGTGAGGTCGATCAGGACCGCGCCGGGCTTAGTGCACGCGAGCAGACCGTCGCCCGCCAGGTAGAGCTCCTCGACCTCGGAGGGATAGCCCACCATGGTAAAGACGACGTCGGCGTTCGCCACGGCATCTGCCGGCGTATCGGCCCAGACAGCGCCGCGCTCGATAAGCGCGGCGGCCTTGGACTTGGTGCGGTTGTTGACCGTGACGGGATAGCCGGCATCCAGGATGTGGCCGGCGATGGGGGCACCCATGATTCCGGTGCCGATAAATGCGACGGAGAGCTTGTTTGCCATGAAACCTTTCCTTTTGGGTTGGGTGTTGTTACCAGGTTAAATACTCGGTGCCAGCGTTTGGGCTGTGAGTCGAGGGCGATTACGGACGCAGCGCTTGCCTACTGACCGCGCACGCGGCGGGCGATACGGTCGGAAAGCGACGCCTTGTCGGCGCGGTTCTTACCCCAAAACGCGCAGCCCACCATGCCGGGGCCCACGTGCGAGCCGATGGTGGGACCCACGGAGCCGCGAATGATCGTGACGTCGGCGCAACCCTCCTCCTTGCGGATGGCGGCTTCGAGCCAGTCACCATCCTTTTCGGCATCGGCCGTCATGATGGCGATGGGCATGGTGCGATCGGGCACGTAGTTCTCGCGGAACGACTTGAGGATGGACTTGAGCGCCTTCTTGCGGCCGCGGTTGACGCCGATCAGCGACAGCGAGCCGGCCAGGTCGTAGGAGAGCTCGGGCTTGACATCGAGCTTTGCCGTGAGCTGCGCCGCCGCGGGCGGAATGCGGCCGCCGGCAGCCAGTGCGTCGAAGCTCTCGAGCGTAAAGTAGCCGTGGACGTAGGTCTTTGCCTCGTTTGCCCAATCGACCAGCTGCTTGGCGGTCAGTCCCGCCGAACGCTGGCGCACGGCCTCGAGCGCCAAGAGCGCGCCGGTCGCACAGGGCAGAGCGTTGTCGACCACGTAAAGCTCAAAATCGGGATACTCGGCGCGCACGGCATCTGCCGCCTGGCACGCGGAGTTGTAGCTCGACGACAGCGCCGAGGTAAAGCACAGGTAGACCGTGGGCGTGCCCTCTTTGGCGCACTCGGTAAAGAACTCGATATAGCGACCGAGCGACACAGCCGAGGTGGACACGCGGGCACCGGCGCGCATCCGGTCGTAGAACTCCTTGGGTGTGATGCTCGACCAGATGTCGTCCGTGCGCTCTTCGCCATCGATAATGAAGGGGAAACCCAGGATATCGACATCGAGGTTCGCGGCGACCTCGGGGCTAAAGTCGCAGCAGGTATCGACGACGATGCGGCAACGGTCCGAATGACCGGCGGATGCGGCCTTGTCCATCAAAGCGACTCCTTACGTAAAAAGGCGGCCACCCGCATGGGATGGCCGCCAACCGTTAACTCATGCAAGTTAACGTATTTTACTCGTCAAGTGTTTCGATGCGGGGCTTGATGATGCCATATCCACCATTCTTACGGTGATACACCACATTGATGAGGCCAGTCGTCGCGTTCTCGAACACGTAGAAGTCGTGGCCGAGCAGATCTGTCTGCACCAGCGCCTGCTCCTCAGTCATCGGGGTGACATCGATGACCTTCTCGCGGACGAGCAGGTCGTCCTCCTCCTCGGGCAGCAGCAGGTCGGCCAGATCCTCGACGCGCTCGACCGGTGCGACATCCGCTGCACTGGCACCGCCCTGGCGGTTGTCCACGACCTTGGTCTTGAACTTGCGCAGCTGGCGGGTGACCTTATCGGCGGAGAGGTCGATGGCGGCGTACATATCTGCACCGTGCTCGGCAACGCGAATCACCGAACCGCGGACACGAACCGTAACCTCGACGATTGCCGGGTTGGGGTTCGAGGGGTTCTTCTCATAGCGAAGTACAACGTCGACCGTCATGGGCTCGATATCGAAAACCTTGAGCGCCTCGCCGATCTTCTCATCCACATGCGCACGCAGAGCATCGGTTACCGTCGTCTTGCGTCCAGAAACCTTGATATCCATACGTGGCTCCAATCTGCCTCGGGGACTTACTGTACTGGCTATGTACCCATTGCTGTGCATTTAATCACGCGGATTCCCAAAGACCCGAATAACGATTGCTTGATACCGCATACCGAAGTCTCGCACTTTTCTGTGGCAAAGTGCGCTATAGGAGGGCGTCGGCAGAGTTGGTTTTTCTTCTTGAAATTGGCTTTGACCTGCTGGTTTTATAGGGATGAAAAAGCCGGGCTCCTCTATTGGGGAAGCCCGGCAGTGCGTGTTGAAACCGTGAAGAGGTGTCCTTTCCAACGTATAGGAGACACCACCCCTAGCAATAACTAGCTATTGAGTTTGTTAATGTCGTCGTCGGTGATGGCGCCTTCCTGGCTGGACGATTTGTCCTCGGAGGATGCGGTCTCATTGTTGGAATCGGAGGACTCGCTGCCGGAGGACGTGGTCTCACTGGACTCAGAGTCGACCGGCTGCACGTTAGCGCCCGAAACCGTCTTAGTGGTGAGGTCGTAGGGCATCGTGCCATACCAGACAGAGTGGACCGCCTCGAGCGTGCCGTCGGCCGTAATACCGTCGAGGGCATCGCTCACGGCACGGCACAGTTCGTCATTGGACGAGAGGCCCGCAACACCAAGCGTCGAGGGCGCCTCGAGCGCACCGACATAGGAGACCTCGCTCATCAGGCGTGCAAGGTAGCCGCCGGCCGTGGAGTCGCAGATCACATAGTCGACCTCGCCGGACTCGAGCGCCTCAAAGCACTCGTTGATGTTGGAGTAGGTCTTTTGGTTGGCGGTGATGCTCTGCTTAGCAAGCGCCTCCTGCGAGGCCGAGGACGTCTGAACGCCCAGGGTGGACGTGTTAAGGGTATCGGTGGAAACGCTTAGCGACCCACCATCGCTAGTTTTACCGAACACGGAAGTGGCATCGTACAGGCAGGTGCCGAGCGAGCTAATGTCCCCGTCCGTGGAGTTAATCTCGCCGATAAAGATATCGGCCTTTTTGTCGCCGAGCGCGGAACCTGCCGAGGACGCATCGACGAAGGCGACCTTAAGGCCCATGCGGCTTGCGAGGGCGCGGGCGGCGTCAACCGCATACCCCGTGAGCTCGCCGTCGGCGCCCTGCATGGCCTGCGGCGCATCGGAAGTATCGAGGGCGACCGTCAGGGTTCCGGGAGTGACCAGGGCATCGTCCGACACCGCCGGCGTGACGGTCTCGTACTCGATCTGGTCGATCGTGGGAGTCGTGAACGTAGACAGCGGGTTGAACGCGCATCCGCTCAGGCCCAAAACGGCAATGACCGCTGCGGTCCCAGCACCTAACCGAGCCGCGTGCATCAAGCTGCCCCTCACCATGTCCACTACCCTGCCTTCTGTGTCGTATACGATCCGTGCGTTGCGCGAAATATCAGGTTGTTCCCACCAGCTGACCTGGTATTTGACCCCACACTTGCGCACCGGGGTGTTTGCTCGGGAGGCCGCAGCCACCTTCACGACTGGCCCGCTCGCCCGCGAGGCGGTATTGCCCCAAAGAAAGTAGAACGGACGGTGCGGCTTACATCTAGGACGCGCCATGATCGCGCCGCGCGCACGCGGTCGCTTACGTGGATCCCTTTGACCGCGTCTGTCTTGGACTAGGACGGGCATTTCGTCCGTCCGCAACCACAGCCTGGTAGGAACGTAGCGCATTATAGCTAAGTTCAAGCTAAAGTTTAAGGTTAGGGGCGTCATTCGCATCGCGAGTACAGATTTCGCAGGTCGAAGCGGGCCGTTCGTGGCCCCGTGAAGCCCGGAGCTCCCCTGCGGGGAGCTCCGGGGCACCCGTCTCAGGGTGCCGTGTGCAAAAAACGGCAAATATGAGTACTGTTACCAATTTAGTAGCAGCGTATTACCGCCTCACGAGCCCTTTTTGAGTTCCGCACAGCCTGCTTGGCGCCAAGATATTCCACATTCGTTTATTATCTCTTCGCTGAACCCAGATTATCGGCCCAAGTTTCTTTGTTTTTGCTGTCACTAATCTAGTAACAGTACTCATATTTGCCGTTTTTGCACAGAGCATATAAACAGACCCCCTATAAAGCCATAGTTTTACGCTGGTTTGAGCCCAAAGCACGCTCGGAGCGTATTCAGCAGAGCATCTTGCCTCTTTCGACGAGCCTCTACGCGATTCTGATATCGCTTACCCATACGCTGGTGGATGCGCCATGCGAGTGCTTCCATCGCTTCCATGTCACAGAGCATCTCGTTGTTGACCGTCGCGACCTCGATTCCCATAGTAATCAAGCCCGTGTTGCGCTTTTCATCATGGATACGTCCCCTCCGAGAGGAATGGCCCAGCTCACCGTTGTATTCCAGGTCAAACCGAGCTGCTTCCTGATACGCATCGCAAACTGTATGCGGCATCCCCGAGATTGCCTGCGCACGGTCATCGAACTCGATCTTGTAGTCGGTCTTAAAAGGTCCGCAGGCAAACCCGCCATAGGAAAACGGAAGCGAAAACAGGGCGAGCATGATGCACTCCATGGGTGAGCGCAGGTTTTCCGAAAGATAGGGACACAGACGCTGCAGCTGCTTGGCCGCGTTCCCCTTGCATACCGCGAGGTAATCTGCCAGACGATCGGGCGTCAGCACCGGCTCAACCTCAAAGTAGCCCACATCTGCTGGCTGGTCCTTGTCCTTTGCAAGTTTATTCGTAACAGGCGAGGTGTAGGGAGGCAGATACTTCCCGCGGTCACTCAGCGAAATCTTAGAGCACAGCTCCTGAGCCAGGGCAAATGCCTGGATGCAGCCGACCTCGCGCGCAACGGCAGCACAAAGGGCCTCGGGAGATAGACTGTATACACCCGGCTCCACCTCTAGAATCGAGCCGGCAGGCAACCCGGAACACACGGACCAGCCCACGCCAGGCATGCGGCGGCGCTGCGCCGCAGATCCCACCAGCAAGCACAGATCTTCTTGCACCTCGCCGCTTGCGGCCCCAATCCGCACCAAGTCGGGAAGGTAGATATCCTCGGTCGAGGGCGACGACGTGCGCAGCACACGGCGCTCTTCATCGGGATCGAGGTCCCTCCAGCTGATGTAACCCATTTTTCGGCGCTCGGCGCGCATCATGCGTAGCGCCGAGGCGCCTGTTAGGATTACGGAAGCCGCCAGCTGTTCGTCTGTCGGCTCGTTGCGCCGCTCAATCTTCACTGCCACAAAACCACCCCTACCAAACGCGTGCGATAGCGAGGCCATCGACCGCTACGGCGCCGGCGCGCTTGAGTTCCGCCGAAGCCGCTGCCATCGTCGCACCCGTGGTGATAACGTCGTCGATAAGCAGCAGGCGCTTGCCCCGCACATCCTCAACCGTCTCGTACATGCCTTGGGCACGCTCGCGGCGCTCCTCACGACCGAGTTCGCGCTGGTCGCCATGCCCGTACTTGACGAGAGCATCGAGCAGGGGAACACCCGACAGCTCGCAAAATGGGCGCGCGATAGCCTCCATATGATCAAAACCACGCCGCCGAAACGCTGCCGCCGTCGCAGGCACAAACACCACCGTATCCGCACCGGACAGCACACCTCCTAAGCGTTCGGGCGCTACGACCTGGGCATGCAGGGCGGTGTCGTAGAGCAGCTCCGCCAGATACGG
>JAYBVN010000024.1:0-147371 GCA_037320555.1 Collinsella sp.
AGGGCTAGCCGCTCAAAAAGCGTGCGCGCTTCCGATGCTCAGACTGCTCAATTTCCGATGCTCTTTTTGCTCAAATCCTCTTGACGAAACACAGCTCCTTGACGCCGCGGGCATCGCCAACGGCCGCATTACAGGCAACGGCCACACCTGGAACGCCGTAAAGATCGACGGTAAATGGTGCCAGATGGACCTAACCTGGGACGACACCAGCGACAACTGGTACGGAGACCTGGACCAGCGTCATCTGTACTTTGGCCTGACCGACGAGCTCATGGCAATCGCCCACTCCGACCACACGGCAAACTACCAAAAGGACGACTACGCCTACCGCTCGACAGATCTATCCAACAATTACTTTGTGCGAAACGGCAAGGCCGATGAATGGGCAGAAAAGTATGCCGACCGCATTCAACAGCACTTGGATGCCAAGGAAGAGAGCTTTTCCATCGATGCCGACAACCAGTCCTTCCCGCCGAGCATCTCGGGGATTCAGAACGGGATTGTTGCTTATGCGATGAATCAGAGGAGGTGGAAAGTCCAAGGCGCCAAGGTTGAGCTGGCCGCAACCTCCAATGTCGCTACTCTGCCGAACAGCACATTGACAGTAAAGTACGACTGCACTGCCAAATATCAAGCCGCTCAAGTAAAGCCAGTGCAGAGCGTCCCCGACGGCGAATACATGATCTGCAACAGAGGGCTGGGCACGGCGATGCTCGATATCTCAGGAGCCTCGAGGTCCAACGGCGCCAACGCCCAGCTATGGGAGGCCAACGGCTCGGGGGCCCAGCGGTTCATGATCTCCTACGACGAGTGCGCGGGCGCCTACGAGATCATGTGCGCGGCGTCGGGGCTAGCGCTCGACGTGGATTGCGCCGACTTCTCGAGCGGCGCCAACGTCCAGCAATACGCCAGAAATGGCAGCGCAGCGCAGAGGTGGCTGATCACGCAGCGCGGCGACGGCGCTTACACGATCGCGTCCGCGGGCGGCCCCGGCCTGGTCCTCGACGCAAAGTGGGGATCGACCTCGAACGGCACGAACGTCCAGCTGTACGAGTCGAACGGCTCGGCAGCGCAAAGCTGGAGGCTGGCAGTAACTGGCAGAAACCCATTGTCGGACCGGCGCGGAGAAGACACGAAGGATTAGCAGACGAGCTGTTCAACCGCTCGAACGATATCGGAATCGATCTCGAAGTCGAACTTTCTGGCGAACATCATCTTTGAGTCCTTAATCGAATCTAGATCATCCATAGACAACACTCGCGGGGACTAGTCCTCGCCCCAATCAATCATGCGCATGATGCCGTCCGTATTGTCCTCCCCGGGCATTCGATAGAAATCGAACCGCTTACCTGTATTCCAAGCAAAGGTCTGCAGAAACAATTCGTCACCGCACATAGAATCCCAGAAAACTGACCGTATCAGAGAAGCGTTCTCTACGACGTATCGAGCGAGCTCATCAGTTATAGAGAACCAGTTGTCGCCTTTCATCAGCTTAAGGCCTTCAGCAGGCTTCCTATAGAGTTGCAGAAGCCTCGCCAAAAGACCGTTCACCTTTCGCAAAAAAATTTGGGTCTTGCTCTTCCCGAAGGCGTTCCAGATTACATGGCCGCCGATCCTACTCCCATAGTCCCTATTGTGGTTTTCGAAACGAACAAACTCCTTGCCCCCGCAGGAATCGAAGAAAGAATGGATCCGATCCTGGCTCTTTATGGGAAGGTCTTGCCCGCTCAAAAGGTGATAGTAGGTGTAACGCCCCTTGTCAACAGCGGCGTTGAGCAGGCCAAGCTCACAGGCGATTTGCGAGTAGCCTCCCCATGTGACGCTAATACGGGGAACGAAAAAGATTCCCGCCTTATCAATGGAAGCCAGCGCTCTGTTTTCATCCCATCCGGTATTCTTAGCGTCCATGTGGATGAAGATATCGTTCCGGGGGTCATCAAGGGTCCTCAGAAGCGTACGGAGGGTCTCGTCATCCTTATGAGCCATGACGAGATATGCATGCTTGCATCCAGTAAACACGGTTTTGTCCTCAACCATGACAGTTCCATCACCAACAGACATATTTTTGTCACCGTTCATTAAGCCTTCCCCAGCAATTTCTTTAACCTTCGTTTGACTCCCCCGAGCTTGTCACGTACGCGCTGGGCGAGGGAGGGTTCAAAGCCATACACAGCCATCATCTCATCGATTCCTCTCCCGCACTCGAGGTCGGCCATGAACTCGCCGCGTCTCTCATAAGGCACAACGGGCCTAACCAGGCTAGGATTGCCAGGCAACACCTTCTCGAGGGAAGACTCGCCCCACTCAATCCCAGACTTAAGCCTCTCAATTGCAGCAAGGCCCTTTGAGGTGTTGCACAGCACCGCGGAAACCCCGCCCTCGTAGTCGACCTCAGGGTGCGACGACTGGATCCCCCAGAAGTCCCCCAACGTGACGTCTGAGCCGCACGAGCGCTTGACACGACAAGCAAAGCACGAGGGTCTTAAGCTAGCGTTAGCAAGGAACGCTTTCATGTACCAGTCATCCCCGAAGATGCAGCTGTCGGCCGCCGCGGACGAAGCCCTCGCGACATCTTTCTCCGCATCATGCGCATACGCGTATGATGCGGAGTAAGACAGCCATCCGGTTGCCTTACTCCGCATGTTCACCGCGCGCAGCGCCGCGCCCACACCGACCTCCTTATATGCTGCCCACTTCTCCCAGAGGAGCGGCGAGGGGACGCCGTGGCAAATGACATCCACCGAGAGGAAACCGTCTGAGTCGGCGAGCTTCCCAAGGTAGGACCTCATGCCCGCAACTTGGCACGCGGTGCCGGAGAAGAGCACTCGCCTGCCACCGCGCAGAGCCTCCCGCACGCCCTCGTAGGCCTTGCGGCCGACCGAGCTCTGCACATACTTGGAACGCATGACGGAATCGAGATCTGACCCGTCTTCAACGAGCACGTGCCGCACATGTCTGCAGCCCTCATCCCAAGCGGCGCCGCACACGACGCCGCCATCCGCAAGAACGTCAAGGGCGAGCAGCCCGAAGACCCCACCCGAAGAGGAGGCAAGTCTCTCTCCCCTGTCCCTCGACTTCGCCCAGAGAACGGACTGCGCGCCATCCTTGGGGCGCTCCCCCATTGCGGGACACACCGAATCGCAACCCCCGCAGCCGATGCAGACATCTAAATTGACCATTGGCGTGGGGAAGCCACAGCCGTCGGCAATCATCCCGATGCAGGATTTCGGGCACCTCGCGGCGCAAGCGCCGCAACCACAGCACGCATCTCCCAGCAACGTGATCTTCGGAAGGGACTTAAGCATAAAAAACCTCCTAACGCAGGAAGGGCAACTTAGCCGCGATCGACGACTTCTCGCTTGAATCGAGAACGAAGAGCCACATTGCGGCAGCGAAAAGCACGGTGTAGACGACGCCCCAAGCCAGGAAAAGCAGCCAGCTAGTTACGGGCAGCAGCAGAGCCAGCCCCATGCATGCGGCCAAGACCACCGTGGAAGCCAAGACCACAGGCAGGTTCTTCTTCCAGAAATAAGCCATGTCCAGTCCGATACGCGCCTGATAGTACCAGTTCATAAAGAGACCGTTACCCAAGGCGATGCTCGCGATGTAAGCGATAGCGGGCGCCCAGTATCCGAGAACGGGCGAGGCAAACCATGTAAAAAGAACATTGAGACAAGCCATACAGAGGTAAACCACTGAACGCGCCCTATGCCTGTTTTTAGCGCGCTGGATCTCGATTCCCGTGTTCTGGCAAAGCGGCACGCCCACGGGCAGTGTCATCGCACAGATGAGATAGTAAGTATCAAGGAAGCCCTCACCCGCCCACTTGGTAATGAAGAATCGTCCAAGCAGGACGAACCCACAGTACACCCAGCAGAAGAGGAACATCTGGTAGCGCCCTACGCGCGTCATGAGCCGAGTTAGCACTCCGTTGTCATCCGATTCAGCGACGATCCTATTGATCTTGGGCACAAATACGCTCGACATTGTTGTCGAGAGCGAGTAAAAGATTTGACGGATTTGCAGCGCCACAGCGAAAACAGATACAGTGACTGCGTTCGTGAGCGCGCCGAGCATCATATTGGGCACGCTCTGGTTAACTAAATCGCAAACCTGGTTGGCGAATATCCAGGCCGAGAAAGCTGCGACCGCGTGGAACAGGGCTCCGTCAAACCTCCTGAGACTGAATCGCATACCGAGCTTCGACACAGCATAATGCATGTTGAGGGCGAGCAGAGTCAAGGTGACTGCGAGCTGAGCCAGCGCTACACCGACCGCGCCCATACCAAAGTTGAGCAATACAAAAGCGATACCCGGTGTCGCTAACGTGGTGAACATCTGACGGCTTTGCTGAAACTTGAACTGTTCGTGGGCCATGATGTATGCGTCGAACACAGTCGAGAACAGCACCGCCGCCACGTTCACCGCCATGATAGCCATGAGCTCGCCCGCAAGCCCGACTTGGTCGAACGTAAAGCTGCCAGAAAAGAATAGCCCAACGTTCGCAGCAAAGAGCAGTCCCAACACCAGTGCAATGGAGCTGATCATCGCATATAGCGCAAGGTACATGCCATTGAGTGATCGGACGTCTTCCTCCGTCCCCTTAGCCTTCTTCTGCGTATAGAAGCGGATATACGCCTCGGAGAAACCAAACGTCAGAAGCGTTAGGGAGAAGACGAAGGAATTCGCAGTCTGGTAAACGCCGTAGTCCGCCTGACCCACGAAAGCGAGGAGCATCGGGGTATAGACGAGGTTGACGAGATTCTTAACGATGATGTTCGCGTACCCGAGAATCGCCCCGGCCTTGCGTTGACTAACCATGGACAGTATCTCCCGAAGATAGAGTTTCAGATTTCACTGGACATAACCACCCTATAAGCTGGCAAGGGCAGCGCGAAGCCATACGACGGAATCATTCCTCTTCTCCTCAAGCTCTCGCTCGAAGCCGGTCCAATCGAACTCATCGACGCAGCGCTCGCGGAAGCAATCCTTACCGGCGCGGTTGGAGTTAATCCCAAACAAGGCGTGGAGGGTATCGAACCTGCTGGACATATTCCCAGCATTTCCCTGCCGTTCGTAAATCACAAAAGGCCGGTGGAAAAGGAGACTGAAAACTGTAGCGTGGAAGCTGTCAGTGCAAACGAGAGCAGAGTGGTGAATAAGCCACACGAACTCCGCGGGGCCGACCGGCAAATGGATATCCGTCAAGTCCACCAGCCCCAGGCCGTCGCGGCCACATCGCTCCGCGATCTTTGCCGAAGCTGTATCGTCTCCCAAGACATACTTAAGGCAGAAAGGCCCCTCCAGGTCGATGCCCGGAATAATCGGGCGCTCCTCTATCTCGGACCACCACTTGGCAGTTTGGAGCATCGTAGGGTCAAGAACGACCTTGACGTCCCGCCCAGTAAGCTCGCGGACAATCTGAGCACCCGCGAACTCCCGAACACCGATGTCCTTGATTCCGCCAAGCCATTCGGAGTAGCGCCGACCCCACTCCTCAGGCATGTCCGACATGCCGATGCCGAAACTAGCGGCATAGGCCATTTTCTTGTCGACGCCCACGGCGCACTGGGCGCCAAACTTACTCGCACCCAATCCCCACCCGGGGTTCCAGCATTGATCGGAGCCGATCACGACGGGACCAGTGATGCTACGAACGTCCCTCTCGGCAATCTCAACGACAGGCGCACAGTACTCATCCTGAAAAACTCGGAAACGCCGCCTCCTCTCGGCGGGCGCCTTCTTCGACTCGATTCGGACTCTGTTGAGGTCCGCCATGATCTTAAAGACCCCGCGCTTACTCACCGGTCGGCGGCAATCGACCGAAAGAACCTCTTTGCCGGTAAGAGAGGCGACGGCGGCCTCGAGGGCGCAGGCCTGCAGCCTGTTCCCGTAGTTGGTGGGGTCAAAAATGCTGAGAATATATATCTGCCTGTCGTTCAATGAAACTCCAATCAAAGATAACTAACGAGTGCCTCGGCGTGAAATCCAGTACTTAATGGTTCTGCCGATAGACCGGATGTACAAACCGAAGCGGATATACAGCGGAATCATGCCGCTGCAGCCGAGCCAGAGGCGAAGAAACCGCCGGTTCTCGCTCCTGCAACAGCCGTTCTCAAGAGCCCCGTGGCAATCAAATCCTTCCAGGCTATCTGTCAACCAGGAAAGGACATCAGAATCGGAAGCGCCGTTGGAGAACGCAGTCTCCGCAGCGTAGGCGCAGGCCCCTACAAACCTGTCAGTAAGCAGTCGGTCGACTGCCTCCAAGCCATCGGGAGACATCCCTGCGGCAGGCTTGGCGGCGAAGCAGAGAACGTCTCGCATAGCCCGGGGGTAATCGAACTGCCCCTCCAGGTTAAGGCCCATGGCCGAGCCCCCGGAAGGCATGCGGTAGAGATAGTAGACATCGCTGTCTTCGACAGATTCGCAAATAGAGGCGCAGCAGAGCAGCTTCAGGATGAACTCCTGGTCCTCGCCGGTCCGCCTCCCGACCGTGAACCGGACCCCACTCGCCGCGATGAGCCGAGCAGAAACGAGGAAGAGCCAGCAGGGGAAAGTGGCGTATCTGTTCCCGAGCGATAGCTCGAGGAACTCCGATGCGTTCCCGAGGAACCGCCCGTACCCGAAGACCGTGCCTCGGGGAAGAGCACGGTACGCAAGCGCGACGACATCGGGGCGGACAGGCCTGCGTCCCAGCAGGGACCCCGCCTTCTCCACGAAGTTGGGAACGACGGTGTCATCGACGTCCAAGAAGGCGAGATATTCCCCACTGGCGGCCGCGATAGCAGCATTGCGCGCAGCGGAGACCCCGGCGTTCCCCTGGTGAAGAACCTTAATGCGATCATCGCCCCGCGCGAGCGCATCGGCCATCTCACCCGTACCGTCAACAGATCCGTCATCGACGATGATGGCCTCCCAATCGTCGGACGTCTGCTCAGATAGCGAGCGAACGGCTGCCTCTAGGGTAGAAACGGCGTTATAGGCGGGGACAACAAACGTGATTAGAGGCGCCGTGACAGTTTGATACATGGATTTAACCTCTAGAAAAGGAGAAGCGGATAGAAAACGGCGCTCTTCATGACCTCGACATAGTTGAATGAAGGGATGAAACTTGCCATGGAGATCAACCAGACGGCAATAGCGAGCAACATCAAAACGGCATCGGCAAGAATCGGCCATCGCGAATCAACCGCATGGCCCCTTCCCTTGTTGTTAAGCAGATATGTCGAGCCAATCAAGATCGGAATGAACTTCAAGCGGTTGCCGACGTTAACGAGGGTGAGTTCCATCGCGATGACGCACATCGTCAAAACAAGAACGAGCGCCGTTCGTCCATCATGCTGTCTCGTGGCGTAGATCCTAAGCAGCAGGACCCCGAGCAGCAGCAACGAAAACACATGGCTCAGATTGCTGAGAAGGTTGTCCGCCTGCTCTTGATCCCACTCCGTGCCGATGGTATAGAAACTCGCCTTCTTCAGAACGCTCGTAATGACGGGCACCCCGTCAAACAAATGGGACGCGAGAAGTACGGAAGCCACGGAAATCATGGTGACAACCGCGACAACGCAGATAATCGAATTCCTGACAGGGTTACGCTCGAGAATCGGCTGAACTAGGAACAAAACCAAGACGAGCAGCATAGAATTGTGGATGAGGCATGCGACGATGATCAGGACGAGCGACGGCAGAGAATCCCTGAACCCGTAAGACCGCCTCTTACATATCGCGACCGCACAAATCACGCAGCCGAGAGCCGAGCGAACGTTACCGATCAGGGGCTGCGCCGGGACGGCAAAAAAGATGAATACCATGAGCGGGAGGAAAGCCCATGCATCTGTCGTCTCCTCGGCACACCTGTCCATCATCAGC
Source organism: Collinsella sp. (assembly GCA_037320555.1). Classification (GTDB taxonomy): domain Bacteria; phylum Actinomycetota; class Coriobacteriia; order Coriobacteriales; family Coriobacteriaceae; genus Collinsella. The sequence continues at coordinate 7,870 of JAYBVN010000024.1, forward strand.
CAAGCGATGAGACCGTAACCGAAAAACGCGGCGAGCGACTGGAGGAGTCGGAGGTCGCCGATATTCCCGGTTACCCAACACAGAAAGTTCCAGACGAGCAGGCCGTTGTGATCCTCGTTCAGGCTGGTTCCGATCGAGAGAATGTTCCTGCCATCGTAGTAGCCGCATTCAACCATCCATCGGGTCATATCGACAGGGTGGTTGTAAACGATACCATGGGCGACAAGCGCAGCAGAAAACCCAACCCCAAGGGCGCAGGCAACCGCCATCTTCTTTGTAGGGGCCCCGGTAAAGACGAGAAGGGAGAGGAAAACGGCGAGGAGGGGCGAAACAATAGCGCATACGCCAAGGAAGAACACCATGCCGAGCGCGTTCCCCCTACCCGCCATCGATAGGGTCCTCTGCGGCATGCCTCCCGAACTGATAGTTAAGATCTTCATCGAGCCAAGCTCCTCGCCAGCGGAGTAGCAGCGCGGCAGGCAACCAGGCACACATACGCAAGATAATCCATTTTCTTTTCCAACAAAGTGAAGAAGATCCGCTGCTCAAGCCTCAAATCCCCGCATCGACCGATGGCCTCCGCGTACAGCGATGTATCCCTGAACTCCTGGAACTGCTTTTTAAACCACTTGCCATCAGCATTCTTGCGCATGTCGTAGAAACCGTTAGACAGATAACCGACAAGAGCGGTCTCAGCAAATCCATTCCCCGGCCATTTCGAATCCCACGCGACGGCCTGTCGATGGACGGCTTCCTTGACCATGGCGTACTGGGCAATCTGGCCTTCGCGATAATTGGCAGTAATGCTGCTTGCGTTGGGACGATAATAATACAAGGGCTCGCGAACGCATGCGGCGCTCTTCATATTATCGAGAATGTAAAGGCTTTGCAGCTGATCTTCCCCAAGCTGCATCTTCCCATAAGGCGAGTAATCTGAATCGGCATCGACGCAAGACCTTCGAGCGATTTTAGTGACCATATTAGGAATATATCCATCGAGGAACGCAGAGCGTACATCGTTAAGGCTTTCTCCGGTATAGAAACGCTGTTCACCGGGCAGTCCCCCAGGGAGCACAGAGCCGAACGTCGGAGATTCGCTAAGGCAGATCAACACGACGTCGGGATCCAGTTCGTCAATGATCCCGGAAACCGCACACATTGCATTGGGCGCCAGACCGTCGTCGCCGTCGACGTGCCAATAATAATCACCGTTGGCGGATTTGATCCCGGCACGGCGAGCAAGCAGCAACCCCTTGTTCTCCTGTTTGACTATGCGGACGGGAACATCCGCCTCCGCGGCGAAGCGCTCATAGATACTCGCGCTGCCGTCGGTCGAGCCGTCGTCGACGATGACGACCTCGTAGTCGGAATAATCCTGATGTGCAATGCTGTCCAAGCATTGTCCGAGATATTCCTCTACGTTATAAACGGGAATGATTATCGAGAATCTCACATTAAAAACCTTTGTTCATAGGGATTATCCGATTGCTTTGCCAGAAATCGCGGCATAAAGGGCATAGAAAGCGTTATGCATCTTCGGGGAAAGCGCAAAAAGCGCGCACCTCAGTCTCCAGGTGCGCGAAGCTAGGGTGTTCCTTGAGGCGCGCATCGCAAGGTCGCGGGCAAGCCTCAAATACGCCTGCCCCTCCGCCCTGTCGGCAAAGCTATCGAGATCAACCCGCATGGCAACGCGCAGAATGCAATACGCTCGGAAGCACTCGAACTCGCCATCAAAATTTCCCTCGGCAACCCGCCGCACGGCCTCAATGGCAGCATCCATATCCCTCACATGCTTAGGGCCTTGCTTCTTAAGCGTTGTGATGGAACCGGGCCTCGTCACGTACGCATAGAAAGGGGCGTCAGTGACAGCGACGGTCTCTACACGGGAGCAAATCGCGGAAGTCACGCCCATATCCTCGAAAAGCTGACCCTCGGGGAACACAAGGTCGGGCATCAAAGAACGGGAAAACAACTTGCCACAGGCAGACCCGCTCTCCCCTTCGAGCAGAAGAAGGCGCCTCAGATGCTCCCAGCCGCTCTCCAACGTGAACAAAGGCTCACTCCGCATTTCATAACTCTCGAGAGGAGGCATCTTGGCAAAGGACCCCGCGACAAACGACACATGGTATCTCAAAGCCGCCTGGAGCATGAACTCAACGGCCCGCGGATCTATGAGATCGTCTCCGTCGACATACATCAAGTAGTCACCGTGACAAAGCCGAGTGCCATAATTTCGGGCAGATGAGAGCCCGCCGTTCTCCTTGTGGAGAATCTCGACGCGTGAATCATCCCCGACGACGCTAGCAATCAACTCAACCGTGTCATCGGTACAGCCGTCATCCACGATAAGAATCTCAATATTTGGATACGTCTGACAGAGCAGCGACCTTATGCAGGGAAGCACGAACGGCCCCACGTTGAAGATGGGGACGACGATGCTAACAAGAGGCGCTTCAGCTTTTGATGCTGTAGAAATCATATCTTTAGAAAGAACCTCCCAAATCCAAGGCATCCAGGTACTCCCCCAGCTCTTCCTCCCAGTCGGGCATGCGGAAGCCGACCGACTCGAGCCTGGAAAGGTCGAGCGCAGAGTGGACCGGGCGCGGTGCGATGGGGCCCGAGGCGTTCGCGTAGTAGTCCGCGGTGCTCACCGGCACGACCTTGTCCCCGTTGCCGTTGGCGGCCTCGAAGACGGCGCGGGCGATGTCGGCCCAGGACTTGACGGCGCCGGAGCCGGTGCAGTCGTAGGTGCCGTAGGGGGCGTGCGTCCCCAGCACGTGGAAGATGGCCTCGGCCATGTCGCGCGTGAAGGTCAGGCGGCCCAGCTGGTCGTCGACCACGGTAACCTGCGTGAGCTTGTCCTCGGGGTCGGCGACGCGGTCGGAAAGCCCCTTCATGGTCTTGACGAAATTGCGGCCCTCGCCGATGACCCAGGAGCTGCGCATGATGTAGTGGCGCGGGCACCCTGCCACGGCGATGTCGCCGGCGGCCTTGGTCTGGCCGTAGACGGAAAGCGGGCTGAGGGGCTCGTCCTCGGTATGGACCTCGACCGTGCCGTCGAAGACGTAGTCGGAGGACACGTGGACGAGCGTGATCCCGTGCCCGGCGCAGGTGCGGGCGAGCAGCGCCGGCCCCGTCGCGTTGGCCTTCCAGGCGGTCACGCGGCCCTCGGGGGTCTCCGCCCTGTCCACGGCGGTGTAGGCGCCGCAGTTGATCACGGTGCCGTAGAGCGACCAGTCGTACTGCGCGTAGGCCGCCGGGTCGGACATGTCGAAGGTGTCGATGTCGCAGAAGTCGAAGTCCTTGGCGACGCCGCGCTCCTCGGCGAGTCTGCGGACCGCATGGCCCAGCTGGCCGTTGCAGCCGGTGACGAGCGTCCTCCTGGGCGCCATGGGGACGACGTCCTTCAGCATCGGGTGGTTCAGGTCGGCCTCGGATACGGTGGCCCGGTCCAGCGGGATCGGCCACTCGATGGCGAGCTCGGGGTCGGCGAGGTTCACGAACGTGTAGGTCCTCTTGAGCTCCAGCGACCAGTGGGCGTCCACCAGGTAGGTGTAGGCGGTGCCGTCCTCCAGGGCCTGGAAGGAGTTGCCAACGCCGCGCGGGACGTAGATGGCCTTCGACGGGTCGAGCACGGTCGTGTAGACCCTACCGAAGGTCTCGCTGCCCTCGCGCAGGTCGACCCAGGCACCGAAGACGCTGCCGCGGGCCACGGAGATGAACTTGTCCCAGGGCTCGGCGTGGATGCCGCGGGTGACGCCGCGGCTGTCGTTGTAGGAGACGTTGTTCTGGACGACGCGGAGGTCCGGGATGCCCAGGGCGGTCATCTTGGCGCGCTGCCAGTTCTCCTTGAACCAGCCGCGCGAGTCGCCGTGGACGGCCAGGTCGACGACCTTCAGGCCCCCGATGCCGGTCTCGGCGACGGAGAGGTCCTTCTCGAATGCGATGTCTGCCATGTCTCTCTCCCCTCCTTACTGCCCCTGCGCGCGGTAGCGGGCCTCGGTGGCCTCCTTGGCCGGGCGCCACCAGGACTCGTTGGCGACGTACCAGTCGATGGTGGCCTTCAGGCCCCCGGCGAAGTCGGTGTGTGCCGGCCTCCAGCCGAGCTCGCGCTGGAGCTTCGTGGAGTCGATGGCGTATCGGCGGTCGTGGCCGGGGCGGTCGGCGACCCAGTCGAAGTCCTCGGGGTCGCGTCCCATGGCCTCGAGGATCATGCGCAGGACCGTGATGTTGTTCCTCTCGCCGTCGGCTCCGATGAGGTAGGTCTCCCCCGTGCGGCCCTTGGTGAGGATGTCCCAGACGGCCGAGGAGTGGTCCTCGGTGTGGATCCAGTCGCGCACGTTCTCGCCGCGCCCGTAGAGCTTGGGGCGCACGCCGTCGACGATGTTCGTGATCTGGCGCGGGATGAACTTCTCCACGTGCTGGTAGGGGCCGTAGTTGTTGGAGCAGTTGGAGATCGTGGTGCGAAGCCCGTAGGTGCGGGTCCACGCTCGGACGAGCATGTCGGAGGAAGCCTTGGTCGAGCTGTACGGAGAGGACGGCTTATAGGGCGTCTCCTCAGTGAACTTGGCGGGGTCGTCGAGCGCCAGGTCGCCGTAGACCTCGTCGGTGGAGACGTGGTGGTAGCGGACGCCGTACTTGCGGACGGCCTCCAGGAGGCGGAAGGTGCCCTCGACGTTGGTGCGCAGGAAGGGCTCGGGGTCGGCGATGGAGTTGTCGTTGTGGGACTCGGCGGCGTAGTGCACGATGGCGTCGTGGCCCGGGACGATGCGGTCCAGGAGCTCCGCGTCGCAGATGTCGCCCACGACGAGCTCCACGCGGTCGGAGGGCAGGCCCGCGATGTTCTCGGGGTTGCCGGCGTAGGTCAGCTTGTCCAGGACGGTGACGTGCACCCCGGGGTGGTTGTTCACGACGTAGTGCACGAAGTTGCTGCCGATGAAGCCGCAGCCGCCCGTGACGATGATGTTCCTGGGCTCGAAGAGCTCTTCAGACATGTTTCTATCTCCCATTGGATCGGATTAGTACTCGCGCGGGCTGTTGACGATCTCGCCGGCGGCGACCTTCTTCAGGTGCTGGCCGTAGACCGACTTGCCGTAGGCCTCCGCGGCCTGCTTGAGCCCCTCAGTGGTGATCCAGCCGTTCTCCCAGGCGATCTCCTCGGGGACCGAGACCGGCAGGTCCTGTGAGTGCTCCACGGCGCGGACGAACTCCGCCGCCTCGTGCAGGCTCTCCATGGTGCCGGTGTCCAGCCACGCGTAGCCGCGGCCCAGCGTCACCACGGACAGCGTCCCCTCCTCCAGGTACATCCGATTGAGGTCGGTGATCTCCAGCTCCCCGCGGGCGGAGGGCTCGACCTCGTGAGCCTTGGCGGCGACGTCGCCCGGGTAGAAGTACAGGCCGGTGACCGCGTAGGAGCTCTTGGGCTCGGCGGGCTTCTCCTCGATGGAGACGGCCCTGCCCTCCCCGTCGAACTCCACGACGCCGAAGCGCTCGGGGTCGTCCACGTGGTAGCCGAAGACCGTGGCGCGGCCCGACTCGGCGTTCTGCACGGCGCGCGTCAGGTGGCGCGACAGGCCGTTGCCGTAGAAGATGTTGTCGCCGAGCACGAGGGCGCACGGCTCGCCGGCGATGAACTCCTCGCCGATGGTGAACGCCTGGGCCAGGCCGTCGGGGCTGGGCTGCTCGGCGTAGGAGAGGTTCACGCCGTAGCGCGAGCCGTCCCCGAGCAGGCGCTCGAAGTTGGGCAGGTCGGTCGGCGTGGAGATGACCAGGATGTCCCGGATGCCCGCCAGCATGAGGGTGGACAGCGGGTAATAGATCATGGGCTTGTCGTAGACCGGCAGCAGCTGCTTGGAGGTCACGAGCGTGAGCGGGTACAGGCGCGTGCCGGACCCGCCGGCGAGTATGATGCCTTTCATTGGCTATGACCTTTCAATTCTTGCGGCTCTGCGACCGGCGCGATTTCCAAGGAGACGGGCGCAGCAGTCAACTCCGAAGGCAACTAACTCGCCGAAATTACCTTCCCGAAGAAGCTGAGAGGAGACTGACCTGACGAGCCGGCCCCCTTCACCGATCTCACTTGCTTGCATGAGATCGTCCGCATGCGTTTCGAGAAAGAAACCGACGGCACGGTTGCGGGCAAACTGTTGGGATGGCGTCAAGTTATGCGAGTGATAGACCTCGGCACGCGGCTCGTAAGCGACCTTCATACCCGAGGCGATAAACTTGGCGGCCATGAGCATGTCCTCGTTGGTATTAACATGATCGAATCCACCGCATTCGAGATATGCGGTCCGTCGATAGGCAGAACAGGCGTCAGATGCAAAAAACGTCTTAATGCCAAGTTTTTCGAGATCGCCTTTCGAACGCACGGATGGTGAGTCAGGATAGTTAAAACAACGTACAAGTTGTTCAAAACGACGGGCATTGGCCTTGGGGAGTTGCCTTCCGCTCACAAGGGCGATATTCGAGTCTTCAACCATAGGGGCAACAAGCCGCTTCAAGTAGTCATCGGAAACGGGCACAGCATCTTGGGTGAGAAAACAGACGAAGTCGCCACTCGATTCATTCAGCGCCATGTCTCTTGTGGTGCCGTGGTTAAAATCCTGGCGATCAATCTCCAGCAAGCGAACTCTTTTGTGCTTCTGGACCAACTCAATAGTTTTGTCTTCCGATGCGGAATCGACGACCAAAATCTCATTCGGCTGAATTGACTGGCGATCAAGGGCAATTAAAAGCGCCTCAATTTCATGTTCAGCATTAAGAGTCGGAATGATGATAGAAATATCCATCTATCGCCCCGTCTTCTTCTTGCCGAACATGACACCGAAGGTGCCGGTAAAGCACTTCAAATCCATGCGGAAGCAGCGATTCTGAACGTATCGGAGTTCGATCTGCTGGCGCAGACCGCTTTCGAACGTCGCCTCATTACGATCGGTCGCCTGCCACAAACCTGTGATGCCGGGCCGGACAGAAAGCAATTCAGCCTTTTCTTCATCAGAAAAATGCTGCTCAAGCTCATCTCTCGTAATGGGACGAGGACCAATAATCGAAAGATCACCGTTCAGCACATTGAGAAACTGAGGCACCTCGTCAATAGAGCATTTACGAATGAATAGACCAATCTTGGTAATGCGGGGGTCATCATCGACCTTGCGCTCGACTTCCCACTGATGCAGCTGCTCAGGGCTCAGATACTTCTGCACGTTGCCAGCATCGGCGACCATGCTGCGAAGCTTAAAAATCCTGATTGTCTTTCCGCCCTTGCCAACGCGCTCTTGCGTATACATAGGACTGCCGGGCGATTCAAGGCTAATAAGTGCACACACCACAGCAATAGGAATAAGCAATAGAACACTCATCAAAAGACTGAACACAAGGTCAAACAGCCTCTTAACAAAACGATAGCCAAGCGTACCGCTCGGCTTTATCCGATCGAAAGCCAGTGCATCCCCCATTGATGTACAGCTCTCTGTCATTTCCTTAGCAGCCACAATAAAACTCACGTTCCTGTCCCCAGGAACCCCCCCCCATCTATGAATCCAAAAAACCAAATAAATCGCTGGTGCAACGTCTCCCTTACGTCTTGCTGGGAACGTCCAGCGCAAGCAGCTCCCTAAATGTGGAGTCGCCCTCGCCCACGTCTACCAGGCACCAGCGTTTATGACGGTCGATCTTTTTAACGCGGGCCTCTTGCCCCACCAAGGGACCCTGTTCTATGTGCAGCACGCCGCCTTCTATGCGCGCAACGCTGTTGCGCACCACGCCGTCGTCGTCCAGCACGCTGCGGTACCAATCCTGCGCATCGTCCGGCATGGGCATGTACGCCCGCTCCCTACTGCCGGCGATGCGACAGCCAAAGCTCAACTGGGCCAGGGCCCTATCGAGCGCAGCGGCATCGTGCGTGGCGACGAAGAAATATTCCTTGTACATAGGTTTGGTTTGGAGCGACCAGGCGCCGTCCCGCTTAAACCAGAACTCCTTTTGCATCACAAAAGCGTCCTGCATCAGCTCGTGCGGGATAATGCGGCGGACCTTTTCGCAGGTCTCGCGCTCTTTACCATTGGGGGTGTGGACCAGATACCAGCGAACACGGCCGTGCTGGCTGTTAGTGGTGGCGCCGTTAAATGCGCCCGGCAGCTGCTCTTGGCGCCGTGCCGTCTGTTCCATGTTCTCGCCCCCTCTTTTGGCTTTGCGATGCACGCAAATGCAGGGGCGTTTAGAACAGGCTTCTCGCTCGCAGCTAGGCGCAGTCGCAAAAGTACAGGTTTTTGTAGAGGGGTATGGAGATGCACCTACTAGCAGTACATTTTGCGTAATCTGGGCAAACGCTAATTAATTGCTCGTATAATGTCGTCTGTCGAAAGATACAAAAACCTGTACCTTTTTGTGCAACAAAAAAAGCCGCTCAACCAGCGACTTTTCTTATTTCAGCATGAAAAAAGGCGACCGCCCCATGTGGACGGTCGCCTTTGTTAATTGTTGTGAAGCTTGCCCTAGGCGCGGGTCTTGATCTCCTCGAGAACCTTCGCAACAAACTCGTCAACGCTCATCTGAACGGTCTCGTTGGAGCGGTCGCGGACGGAGATGTTGCCGGCCTCGACCTCCTTCTCGCCCAAGATGAGCATGTAGGGCACGCGGTCGATGCTGCGGGCCTCGCGGATCTTGTAGCCGATCTTCTCGTCGCGGTCGTCGCAGACCACGCGAATGCCGGCCTCCTCCAGCTTGGCGCACACCTTGTGGGCGTAGTCGCGGCTCTTCTCAGAGACGGGAAGCGCCTTGACCTGCACGGGAGCGAGCCAGGTGGGAAACTTGCCCGCAAAGTGCTCAATCAGAATACCGATGAAGCGCTCGATGGAGCCAAAGCACACGCGATGCAGCATAATGGGGCGCTTCTTGGTGCCGTCGGCGTCCACGTACTCCAGGTCAAAGTTGAGCGGCATCTGGAAGTCGAGCTGCACGGTACCGCACTGCCAGGTACGGCCAAGCGAGTCCTCCAGGTGGAAATCGATCTTGGGGCCGTAGAAGGCGCCGTCGCCCTCGTTGACCTCGTAGTCCATACCCAGCTTCTCCAGAGCGGTGCGAAGGCCCTCTTCGGCGCGAGCCCAGTCCTCGTCCGAACCCATGGAGTCCTCGGGGCGGGTGGAAAGCTCAACGTGGTATTTAAAGCCAAACTTCTGGTACACGGAGTCGATGAGGTTGACCACGCCCACGATCTCGTCGGTCAGCTGGTCGGGACGCACAAACAGGTGGGCGTCGTCCTGGTTAAAGCAGCGCACGCGGAACAGGCCGTGCAAGGCGCCGCGCAGCTCGTGGCGGTGCACCAGGCCAATCTCGCCGGCGCGAATGGGCAGCTCGCGGTAAGAGTGCGGCTTGGAAGCGTACACCAGCACGCCGCCCGGGCAGTTCATGGGCTTAATGCAGTACTCTTCGTCGTCGATGACGGTAGAGTACATGTTGTCCTTGTAGTGGTCCCAGTGGCCCGAGGTCTTCCACAGCTGTTTGTTCATGATGAGCGGCGTGGAGATCTCCACGTAGCCGGCCTTGTGGTGGATCTCTCGCCAGTAGTCCAGCAGCGTGTTCTTAAGGATCATGCCGTTGGGCAGGAAGAACGGGAAGCCGGGGGCCTCGTCGCGCATCATAAAGAGGTCCATCTCGCGGCCGATCTTGCGGTGGTCGCGCTTCTTGGCCTCCTCCAGCATGTGCATGTGCTCGTCGAGCTCTTCCTTGGTGGCAAAGGCGACACCGTTGATGCGGGTGAGCATCTTGTTGTCCTTGTCGCCCTTCCAGTAAGCACCCGATACGCCGGTAAGCTTAAAGGCCTTGAGCGCCTTGGTGTAGCAGATGTGGGGGCCGACGCACATGTCGATGTAGTCGCCCTGCTGATAGAAGGTGATGCGGGCGTCGTCGTCCAGGTCGCCGATGTGCTCGACCTTGTACTTCTCGCCGCGCTCCTCCATAAGGGCGATGGCCTCGGCGCGGGGCTTCTCGAACACGGAAAACTTGAGGTTCTCCTTGACGATCTTTTTCATCTCGGCCTCGATCGCGGGGAAGTCGTCCTCGCTGATCTTGACGCCCTCGGGCAGGTCGACGTCGTAGTAGAAGCCGTTGTCGGTCGCGGGGCCGTAGGCAAAGTCGGCCTCGGGGTACAGGCGCTTGATGGCCTGCGCCATGATGTGCGCGGCGGAGTGGCGGATGACGTGCGTGACCTCGTCCTGCGGGAGCTCGGCCACCGAACCGTCATTGTAGAGTGCCTTCATGGGTATGTTTTCTCCTCTCGGATGCCTGATGCAAGTGCGTGCGATGCGCTCGGCGTTTTTGACTTGCATCATTATAGGCAGGTTGCCTTGGTATACAAGCGCCCGCCGCACCTTAATGGCACGGCGGGCGATTTTCTACGCATGCTTCATCGTGTGGGGCGGGGTGTGGGGCGCGCGTGGCTTGCGGCCGGCCCGGCGATGGATGCGTTACTGAATGCGAGTTCGGCAGTAGGGGCAGACCTTCCAGTGCGCATCGAGCGGGCGATGGCAGCTGGGGCACACGTTGCGAACCTGGGTATCGCACACCGGGCAGACGACGAAGTCCTTCTCGATGGGCGCGCCGCACTGCGGGCAGGTGCCGTACTGGGCAAGCTGGCGCTCGCGCAGGGCCATGTCCAGCTCCTGCTCCTCGCGGTCGGACGCGTAGGAGTGCGGGCGCAGAACCAAGTAGGCGATGAGGCCTACAAACGGGATGAGGGCGATGATGCCCCATGCCACGTAAGCGCTGGCGCCGCGGCGGCGAGCGTCGATGAACACATAGACGACCGACAGCACATACAGGGCGATGATAAAACCAACGAAGGCATAGACGACGCCCATAAGCTGCGGCGACATGAGCTCGGAGATGTACTTGGACATTACGGGTACCTTTCGGAATATTAACAGTCCGGTCAAGTTTACCACGGGGTTTGTTTATATGGGACCACGGCTAGGGGCGGGGCTGGCGCGGACACAAACATCTCAATCTGTAACAGGTGGGAGCGGAATCCGGTCCTAGATGTTACAGATCGAGACAAACGGATGACCCGCATGGCAAATGTCTCAATCTGTAACATCTGGGACCAAATTCCCCTCTTACTGTTACAGATCGAGACATTCAAAATCCGACGGAAGGTTCGTCTTGATCTGTAACATCTAGATCCCAAATCATCAGCTAACCGTTACAGATTGAGACAAAGGAAGACGTCCAGGCCGAATGTCTCAATCTGTAACAGCCACTCGCCAAAAACAGTCCCAGATGTTACAGATTGAAACAAATCTCCGACACCGAAGGTGGCATACGAGGTTGCCGACGTTGCCGGGTCTCCCCTCGTCTGCCGTTGGCGGGTGTTGCGGGGCTGTTCGCCGCATTGCCGCCGCGCCGAGGGCACGCAGACCGTAGGATGGTCTTATTGACAGCCTGTCAACTTGTCTTGGAGGCACCGTGGCAGAAACGTTTGATATCGCGATTGTCGGCGCGGGCATCACCGGATGCGCCATCGCGCGGCAGCTCGCGCGATTTGACCTTTCCATTTGCGTGGTCGAGGCGGCTAACGATATTGCGCTGGGCGCGTCAAAGGCCAACGGCGGCCTGGTGCACGCCGGCTACGATCCGACACCGGGCACGGTTAAGGCGCAGGTCAACGCCCGTGGCTGCGAGTTATACGGTACGTGGGCGCAGGAGCTGGGCTTTCTGTTCTGCCGCACCGGGTCGATGGTGTTGGGCTTTAACGACGAGGACCGCGCGCATCTGGAAAAGCTGCGCCAGAATGGCCTGGCCAACGGTGTGCCCGAGCTGTCAATCGTCGGACCCGACCGCATCCACGAATTAGAGCCGCGCGCGAGTGCCGATGCAACGTGCGCGTTGTGGTGCCCCTCGACTGGGTTTGTCGACCCGTTTGAGGTTGCCATCGCCGCGCTGGAGAACGCCGTCGCCAACGGGGTGACCTTTATGCGGTCCGCGCCGGTGGAAGCCATTGAAGTTGCCGGCTCGGATGACGGGGTCGCGCGCTTTACGCTGGCAACGCCCGCCGGAGACGTGCGTTGCCGTTACCTGGTCAACGCCGCGGGCAACGGTGCCGCCGACATCTCGCATATGGCGGGCGCCGAGGAGTTCCAGATGGTCTGGCGTCAGGGCAACATCGTGGTGTTGGACAAGGAGCCGCGCACGCTCATGCCGCTCTACCCCGTGCCGACGCCGGTATCGAAGGGCGTTATCGTGACGGGCACCGTACACGGCAACACCGTGATCACCGCAACCGCCGCTGTGCGCGAGCCGGGCGACACGCAGACCTATGCGAGCGATGTCAACGCGCTGTTAGCGGGCGCGCGCAAGCTGGTGCCCGATCTGGACACGCGCCGCGTGGTGCGCGCGTTTGCCGGCGGACGCCCGGTCATTCAGGGGACGAACGACTTCTTTATTGGACAGTCGGCCGTGGTGCCGGGGCTGTTCCAGGCGGCGGGCATTCAGTCGCCGGGTGTGGCGAGCGCGCCGGCCATTGCCGAGCGCATGGAGCTTGTGATACGTGAGGCGGGCGTGGAACTGCACGAGCGGGCGGACTGGAACCCAATTCGCCGCGCACCGGACGACTTTGACCGCGCACCGCTCGCGCACAAGGAGGAGCTGATCGAGTCCGATCCCACGTGGGGACAGATTGTTTGCCGCTGCGAGACGGTGCCCGAGGCTGAGATCGTGGCCGCGATTCGGCGCCAACCGGGCGCGGTTTCGGTCGAGGGCGTCAAGCGCCGCTGTCGTGCCAGCATGGGTCGGTGCCAGAGCGGGTTTTGCCAGAGTCGTGTGGTGGCGATCCTGGCGCGCGAGCTGGGCTGCGACCCCAGCGAGGTGCTGCTGGAAGATGCCGGATCTTGGTTGGTTGAGGGACCGCTGAAGGGGGTGCGCTAGAATGGCGGAATTCAAATCGAGTGCGATTGATTGCAACGTCGTCGAAGCCGTACAAACGCAAGCCTTCGACGTGGTCGTTATCGGCGGCGGACCTGCCGGCATGGCGGCCGCGCTGGCCGCTCATAAGGCCGGCGCCCACGTGGCCATCGTGGAGCGCGAGCAGCACCTGGGCGGCATCCTGCGCCAGTGCATCCACCCCGGCTTTGGCCTGTCGCACTTTAAACAGGAGCTCACCGGTCCCGAGTACGCACAGCGCTTTATCGACCAGGTGCACGCAACCGATATTGCGCTGTTCCTGGGCAGTATGGTGCTTGGGATTGATTCAGGCGAGCCTACGGAAGACACCGCGGTCCATACCGTCACGCTCATGAGCCCTTCCGGCATGCTGCGGCTCACCGGGCGCGCGGTCGTACTTGCCATGGGTTGCCGTGAGCGAACCCGCAGCGAGATCAAGATCCCTGGCAGCCGACCCGCCGGCGTGTTTACGGCGGGGCTGGCGCAGCGATACATCAATATCGAAAACCTCAAACCCGGCTCGCGCGCCGTCATTTTGGGCTCGGGCGACATCGGGCTTATCATGGCGCGCCGCTGCGCGCTCGAGGGGATTTCCGTCGAGGGCGTCTACGAGCTCATGCCGTATGCCAACGGCCTGCGCCGCAACGTCAAGAACTGCCTGGACGACTTTGGCATTCCGCTGCACCTGTCCACCACCGTCACGCGCGTGATCGAGCATGACCGCGTGGAAGCCGTCGAGGTGAGCCAAGTCGACGAGCGTCTGGCGCCCATTCCGGGGACCGAGCGCATTGTTCCGTGTGACACGCTGCTGCTTTCGGTGGGCTTGATTCCCGAGAACGAGCTTTCGGTTGCCGCGGGCGTAGAGCTTGACCCGCGCACGCGCGGCGCCGTGGTGGACCAGAGTCTGCAGACGGGCGTGCCGGGCATCTTTGCCTGCGGCAACGTCCTGCACGTGCACGACTTGGCCGACAACGTGACATGTGAGTCCGAGAGAGCTGGCGCAGCTGCGGCGGCGTACGCGTTGGGCTGTGGTGCTGGGGCCGATGCGGGCGCTGCGGGCCCGGGCTGCCAGCTCACGGTCTCCCCTGCCGGTAACGCTGGCTACGCGCTGCCGGGACGCATTACGGCTGTGACACTCACCAAACTCAACTTCCGCGCACGCCGACCGGTCGATGCCGCCTGCGTGAGGATCTTGGCCGACGGCGAGGAACTGTTCGCCGGCAAGGTCCGCACGTTTAAGCCGAGCGTTATGGAAAGCTTCCCACTGCCGGCAAAGGTGATTCAGCGCGCACTCGACCTAGGTGCTAGCGAAATTTTCCTGTCCGTCGATCCCGTCGAGGAGGCATAGACTATGAGCGATAACGTGATCGAAACGCTGCAGTTCAACTGCACGACCTGCCCATCCGAGTGCCTTCTGACCGTAGAGGTGGAGTGCGACGCCAATGGCGCCGTGGTGGAAGTGCGCTCCGTAACCGGCAACAACTGCCCGCGCGGCGATAAGTTCGCACATCAGGAGCTCACCTGCCCCATGCGCGTGCTCACGACGACCGTGGCCGTCTCCGGCGGCGACGAGACGCTGCTGCCTGTGCGCACGGCTGAGGCCATCCCGCTGGCACTCCACGCCCAAGCCATGAACCTCATCCGAGGCCTAGTCGTCAACGCCCCCATCCGCATTGGCGACGTCGTGCTGGAAGACCTTCTCGGCACCAGCATCGACCTCGTCGCCAGCATGGATATCGACCGAGTCTAAGTAACTAATTAGGGACGGGCTCTTTAAGCTACCCTGCCATCCACCCTGCCCTCCTCAGTTGCGGTGGAATAGTTCCTGATTTCCGCCAAAACCCCGGCATCCAGGAACTATTCCACCGCAACTATCCTTGGAATTGGTATTTAGCTTGTGCCTACTTTAGTGCCATTTCAAAACTATGCCGGATTACGGGGCTGATTCGGAGACCCCCATCCATACCGGCAATTTTCGATTTTTGATAAGCCGTCTACCTGCGGTTTTAATTTCGCGATTCTTCTCATGGTCAAGTAATACAGGTCCAGCCCCGTAATCCACCATACTTTTGAAACCAGCCCATTTGGAACGGCCCTCTTATGACTACTTTTGCCCGATCATTCTGCATGTTGGACACAGCTAAAATAGCACCGTAGCAAATTGACTACCCTGGCATTGGGGATACCATGGTGGCACCCTAGCGAAAGGATGTTTCATGGCACATGTCGATGACCGGCGCGTGACGCGCGTGCTCGATGCGCTCGAGGCTCAGCACCCCGGCGCACAGCTGCTCGTAAACGACCCGTGGTCGATCTATTACCTGACCGGCTTTTATGCCGATATGTTCGAGCGTTTTTGCGGTGTGCTGCTCGCGCGCGATGACGAGCCCGTAATCTTGGTCAACGCCCTGCATCAGCTGCCCGAGTACGACAATGCCCGCGTTGCCTACCACACCGATACCGATGTCGTGGCCGATGCCATCGCGCGCGAGATCGATCCGACCAAGCCGCTTGGCATCGATACCGTCATGCGCTCCGGCTTTTTGATGCCCCTTCTGGAGCGCCATGCCGCCAGCGAGTTTTTCCTGGGCGACTTTGCCGTCACCGCCGCACGCACCTACAAGGATGCCGCCGAGCAGGAGCTCATGCGCGCGTCCTCGGCCGCCAACGACGCCGTGATGGCCGACGCCATCAAGCTCGTCCACGAGGGCGTAACGGAGCGCGAAATTGCCGACCAGATGCTCGGTCTGTACCGTAATCACGGCTGCGAGGGCTTTAGCTTTCCGCCCATCGTGAGCTTTGGCGCCAACGCTGGAGACCCGCATCACGAGCCCGACGACACCGTACTCAAGCGAGGCGACGTGGTGCTGTTCGACATTGGCGGACGTCGCCGCAACTACTGCTCGGACATGACACGCACGTTCTTTTGGGGCGAGACGGACGAGGAGACGGCACATATCTACGACATCGTGCGCCGCGCCAACGAGGCCGCCGAGGCGCTCATCGCCCCGGGCGTGCGCATGTGCGACCTGGACCGCGCCGCGCGCGACGTGATTGAGGACGCGGGCTATGGGCAGTACTTTACGCACCGCCTGGGACACTCGATCGGCCTGCAGGACCACGAGCCGGGAGACGTCTCGCTCGTCAACGAGCAGGTTGTCGAGCCGGGCATGACCTTCTCCATCGAGCCGGGCATCTACCTCCCCGGCCGCACTGGCGTCCGCATCGAGGACTTGGCCCTAGTTACCGAGTCCGGCGTCGAGATTCTCAACGCCTACCCCCACGATCCGGTCCGCCTAGACTAGGCAATGCGGCAAAGGGGCTGTCCCTTTGCCGCATTGCGATTACGCCGCGCCACGAAAACGGCCCATCTACTACGTTCAACCCGCATGGGTCGACCATGCGGGTCTTTTTTTAAAACCAGCAAGCCGTCTACCTGCAGTTTTAATTTCGCGATGTTCCGTGTGGTCGAGGGTAGTCGCCAAAACGTAGTAGATAGCCCCATTTCGTGGCAAGCGAGTCAACTCGGGGCACAGGGCAGCTAAAAAAGCCCCGTCCCAAATTGGCCGCTTTTGAGTTGCGGTGATATACGGACTGTTTGGGGCTCCTGGCTTGTAAAACAGTCCCTATTTCACCGCAACTAATGAGGGGACGGGATTAGCGCAGCAGGCCGGCTACTTCGCCGGCTAGGGTGATAGTGCCGGCGGCAACGAAAGCCTCGCCAGCGGCATCGAAGGCAGCGAGGGCCTCGGGCACGCTCGGGTATACGCCCGCGAGCTTATCGGCGTCCACAAGGGCGGCGAGCTCCTCTGCCGGCAGAGCGCGATCGGAATCGGTCTGGGTCACGACCACGCGGGGGAACGCCGGAACCAAAACGTCAACGATACCCGCCACGTCCTTATCGGCCAGCGCGGCGCACAGCAGCGTGGGGCGGTTCTCCACACACGGATCGATCTCGTCCAGCGCGCTCACAAAGTTCTCGCAGCTCTGAGGGTTATGGCAGGCGTCGATCAGCTTGAGCGGATTGGTTCCCAGCACATCAAAGCGACCCGGCGTGGGGCAGCCCATAAGCGACGAATCCAGCGCATCGTGGTCAAGCTCGCGGCCCAGATAGCCCTCGCATAGCATAATCGCGCACGCGGCATTCTGCGGCTGATAGGCCGGCTTGACCATACTCGACGTATAGATCGCACGCGGCGTGGTGCAGCTAAACTCAATCGTGTCGCCCACATGCGCCGGCACCTTAGTCGTGGCAAGACTCACCACGAGCGGCACGACCCCGCACTCGCGACAACGGGCATCCATCACACGCTGAACACTCGCCTCATGCGTGCCCTCGCCCAAAACAACCAAGCGCCCGGGTTTGATAACCGCAGCCTTCTCCCCCGCAATGGCTTCGAGCGTATCGCCCAAAATGCGTGTGTGATCGAGCCCAATGCCCGTAATGGCAACGGCGACGGGATCAGTCGCGCTTGTGGCGTCCCAACGCCCGCCCATGCCAACCTCGAGCACGGCAACATCCACCGCGGCCTCGGCAAACACTACAAGAGCGGCAGCCGTCAGCAGGTCAAACGGCGTGATGGAATAGGCACGCTCCCCCGCCGCCACACGGTGCGCATTCACGCGACGCCCCGCCTCGACAGCTGCCGAAACGCCACGGGCAAAGGCCTCGTCGCTCACGACGCACCCATCAACCTCCATGCGCTCGGGATAGCGCACCAGCTGCGGCGACGTATACAGCGCGGTCTTGAGCCCCTCACCACGAAGAATGGCAGCCGAAAAACGCGTAGTCGAAGTCTTGCCATTGGTACCGGCAACCTGAATGCAATCGAAATACTCGTCCGGACGCCCCAGCTCATCGAGCATATCGACGACCGTCTCAAGCAGAGGACCAGCATCCCCAGAAATCCGCCCCGTATCAGCAGCCAAAGCAACGGCATCATCAAACGAAAGCAACTCAAACGAAAAAGGAACGACATACGACCCAGAACGCTTAGCCATAACCCAAAGTCCCCCATAACAGAAAAGAGGCCCACCAAAAAGAATGAGCCCCTTGCGTTGATAATATCAGCCTCTATCCGCTTGCAGCAAGATCAAGGCCACAACCCAGTGGCCCTAACCTACCAGTTGCAAACAACCACGTAACCGCAATGGGAGCGGTTTGGGGCTTTGCTCGATACAAGTTCCGCACGAGCCGAAGGCCACTTAATGTGGCCTTCGTGCGAGCAGGACTGTCCGCAGTAGCGAGCAATGCCCCAAACCGCGTCCCCCAGTAACGCTTACGAGAAGTCAGCAACCTGAGCAGTCAGCGCCGCCAGGATCTCCTTGAGCTCAGCTGCACGGTCCCTCTTCTTCTGGACCACCGCGGGCGCGGCCTTGGCCACAAAGCCCTCGTTGGCCAGCGTCTTCTCGCAGCCGGCGAGCTCCTTCTGCGCCGCGGCGATCTCCTTCTCCAGACGTGCCTTCTCGGCGGAAAGGTCGACCTTGCCCTCAAGCACCACAAAGACCTCGACGCCGCTATCGACCACGGCGATACTCGCGGCCGGCTTCTCAACGTCGGTACCCATGACCAGCGAGGCGGTGTTCGCCAGCGGCTCGATGGTCGAGCGCAGGCTCTCGAGCTTCTCAATGTCCTCGGCACCAGCGCGCACGACCACATCGAGCTCGGCCTTGGGGCTCAAGCGATAACGCGAACGCGTGGCGCGGGCGGCGGAAACGACGGAACGGCACAGCTCAAACGCGCGCTCGGCGGGCTCGTCGACGTACTTGGCGTAGTCGGCGGGCTCCGGCCACTTGGCGATCATGAGCGCCTCGGCGCGGTTCACGTTGCCCTCGGCGTCCAGATCGAGCACGCTCGCCGGCATGTTGTCCCAGATCTCCTCGGTGACAAACGGCATAAGCGGGTGCATCAGGCGAATGGAGGTGTCGAGCACAAAGATCAGGTTGCGCTGAGCCTGCAGACGGCCCTCGCCCTTCAGGCGGGCCTTGGTGACCTCAACGTACCAGTCGCAGACCTCGTTCCAGAAGAACTGCTGCACGCCGCGGGCCATGTCGCCAAAGGTGTACTTCTCGATGCCCTCGGTGACCATCTGGACGGCCTTGGCCAGGCGGCTGAACATCCAAGCATCGGCCGGCGTCTCCACAACGGGCTCGCCGGGCGTGTAGCCCTCCATGTTCATGAGCAGGAAGCGGCTGGCGTTCCAGATCTTGGTCACAAACGACTTGGCCTGCTCGGTGCGCGGGCTGTCGATAAGCTTCTTGGTCTTCTTATCGATGTTCGCGTCAAACTTGACGTCCTGGTTGTTGGTGCACAGCGTCAGCAGGTTGAAGCGCATGGCGTCGGCGCCGTACATGCCGATGAGGTCCATGGGGTCAACGCCGTTGCCCTTGGACTTGGACATGCGGCTGCCGTCCTTGGCAAGGATCGTCGGGTAGATGACGACGTCCTTAAACGGCACTTCGTCCAGGAAGTACAGCGAGCTCATGACCATGCGGGCGACCCACAGCGCGATGATGTCGCGCGCGGTGACGAGCGCCGTCGTGGGGTGATGCCCCTCGAGCAGCTCCGGCTTTTGCGGCCAGCCCTGCGTGGCAAAGGTCCACAGCTGCGAGCTGAACCAGGTGTCCAGCACGTTCTCGTCCTGGTGCACGTGATGACCGCCGCACTTGGGGCACACATCGGTGTCCTCGGTAAGGGCGTCCTCCCAGCCGCAGTCCTCGCAGTAGAACACGGGGATGCGGTGGCCCCACCACAGCTGACGGCTGATGCACCAGTCCTTGAGGTTCTCCATCCAGGTGGTGTAGGTCTGCGTCCAGCGCGCGGGGTGGAAGGTGACCTTGCCAGAGTTGACGGCGTCGAGCGCCGGCCCCTTGAGCTTATCGACGGCGACGAACCACTGCTCGGACAGCCACGGCTCCAGTGCGGCGTCGCAACGGTAGCAGTGCATGACGGAGTGATCGAGTTCGTCGACGTGATCGAGCAGGTCGTGCTCCTCGAACCACTTGATGACGGCCTCGCGGCACTCGTCGCGGTTCATGCCGGTAAACTCGCCGTAGCCTTCGACGACCACCGCGTGCTCATCGAAGATATTGATCTGCGGCAGGTTGTGGGCCTGACCCATGGCGTAATCGTTGGGGTCGTGGGCCGGGGTGACCTTGACGAAGCCGGAGCCAAAGTTGGCGTCGACATGCCAATCCTCAAAAATGGGGATCTCGCGGTCGACGATGGGAAGCTTGACGGTCTTGCCCACAAAGGCGGCCTTCTCGGGGTCCTTCGGGGAGACGGCGACGCCCGTGTCGCCGAGCATGGTCTCGGGGCGCGTGGTGGCGACGACAATGTAGTCCTGGCCGTTGACCGGCTCGGTCAGCGGGTAGCGCAGGTGCCACAGGTGGCCCTTCTCGTCCTTATACTCGGCCTCGTCGTCCGAGATGGCGGTGGTGCAGTTGGGGCACCAGTTGACGATGCGTTTGCCACGGTAGATCAGGCCGTCGTGGTACCAGTCGCAGAAGACCTTACGCACGGCCTGGGCGTAATCCTCGTCCATGGTGAAGCGCTCGTTGTCGAAATCGACGGAGCAGCCCATGCGCTTGATCTGCTCGACGATGATGCCGCCGTACTCGTGGGTCCAATCCCAGCAGGCGTCGACAAACCTGTCGCGACCGATCTCCAAGCGGCTGATGCCCTCGCTCTTGAGCTTCTTGTCGACCTTGGTCTGCGTGGCGATACCGGCGTGGTCGGTGCCGAGCACCCAGCGCGTGGACTTACCGCGCATGCGGGCCATGCGGATGATGGCGTCCTGAATGGAGTCGTCGGTAGCGTGGCCCATGTGGAGCTTGCCGGTCACGTTGGGAGGCGGAATGGTGACGGTGCAGTCGCCCACGCCCTCACGGCGCTTGTAGTAGCCGCCGTCGAGCCACTTCTGCAGGATCGCCGGCTCGTTGGTCGACGGATCGTAGTTCTTGGGCATCTCTTCCATATATCTCTCCCTTGCCCGTCGGCGTGTCCGCCTGCTTGGTTTTCGCTCGGTCAGGTCCTGGCTCGCACGAAGAGCACATTTAGTGCTCTTCGGCTCGTGCGGAATCTACGAAAACCAAGCAGGCGGACACGCCTTAGGTATCGATTACTTCAGTCTGAAGGTACTAACTTGACAATCTCACAGAATAGCACAGGCATACCTGCCAAAAAGGGACAGGTTTATTTTGGTAGGTTTTATCAGGGGAAACGACAGTTGCCCATATAAAACCGACCAAAATAAACCTGTCCCTAAATGGCAGGCCCCGCGGTGGTTGCCGCGGGGCCTGGATTCAAGCTATTTAACCGTAGATGCGTTGGGGCTGTTCTTCGCCCTTTACGGAGGCTTCGGTCACGATGACCTTGGTGACGCCTTCCTCGCTGGGGAGGTCGAACATCGTCTGCTGCAGAACGTCCTCGCAGATGGAGCGCAGGCCGCGGGCACCGGTCTTGCGGGCAAGCGCCATACGGGCGATCTCGTGCAGAGCAGCGTCCTCAAACTCAAGATCAACGTCCTCGAGCTGGAACATCTTGCGGTACTGACGCACCACGGCGTTCTTGGGCTCGGTCAGGATCGACACCAGGTCGTCCTCGTCCAGCGCCTGCGTCTGGGTGACGACGGGCGTACGTCCCACAAACTCGGGGATCATGCCAAAGGCGTTGAGGTCCTGCGGGAGCACCTGGCGCAGCAGGTCGTTCTCGTCGACCGAGGTGGGGCCGGCAATCTCGGAGTTAAAGCCCACGCCCTTGTTGCCCACGCGATCGGCGATGATCTTGTCCAGACCCACAAAGGCACCACCGCAGATAAACAGGATGTTGGTCGTGTCGATCTGCAGCAGCTCCTGCTGGGGATGCTTGCGGCCGCCGGTGGGCGGAACGCTTGCCACCGTGCCCTCAAGAATCTTAAGCAGCGCCTGCTGAACGCCCTCGCCCGAAACATCGCGGGTAATGGAGAGGTTCTCGGCCTTGCGGGCGATCTTGTCGATCTCGTCCACGTAGATAATGCCAACCTGCGCGCGCTCGATATCGCCATCGGCGGCGTTGATGAGCTTGAGCAGGATGTTCTCCACGTCCTCGCCCACGTAGCCGGCCTCGGTGAGCGCAGTAGCATCGGCGATGGCAAACGGCACCTCGAGGATGCGCGCGAGCGTCTGGGCGAGCAGGGTCTTACCGGTACCGGTGGGGCCGAGCAGCAGAATGTTGGACTTGGCGAGCTCCACCTCGTCCATATCATCGTCGAGCTGCGAATCCAAGCCGTCGTCAAAGGCCGAAAGCGCAGCGCCGCCCTCGATCACGCGGCGATAGTGGTTGTACACGGCAACCGACATGGCGCGCTTGGCGTCTTCCTGGCCCATGACATAGGCCGAAAGCTCGTCATAGATCTCGTGCGGCGTCGGCACGTGCGTGATGACCTGGCGCGCGTCGTCCTCGAGCTCAAAGCCCTCGGCCTCGGGATCCATGGCAGGCTGGGACGCAGCCTGACCGTGGTCGTTGAGGAAGCCCGGCAGCTTGCCGTTGCGGGCAGCGTCCATAAAGTCCGAAGCCAGCGACTCCTCCAAAATCTCAGAGCAGGCGGCGACGCACTCGTCGCAGATAAAGATGTTGGTCGGACCCTTTACAAGGCGGCGAACCTGCCCCTGCTCTTTTCCGCAGAAGGAGCAGCGGATGGGGTTGCCGTTCTCGTCAAAGTTGTCCTGCATGTTACCGGCCATCCTAGGCGTCCTTCGCGGCAAGGTCGCGCGAGGTGACGATACGGTCGATCAGGCCGTAGTCGAGGGCCTCGGCAGCAGTCAGGTAGTTATCGCGCTCGGTATCGGCCTGGACCTTCTCGATAGGCTGGCCCGAGGCATCGGACAGGATCTGGTTGAGCTCGCGACGGGTCTTCTTGATCTCCTCGGCCACGATCTCGATCTCGGTCTGCTGGCCCTGGGCACCGCCGCTGGGCTGGTGAATCATGACCTTGGAGTGCGGCAGGCAGAAGCGCTTGCCCTTGGCGCCGGCCGAAAGCAGCACGGCGGCCATAGACGCGGCCATACCCACGCAAATGGTGGAGACCTGCGGCTTAATGAAGTTCATGGTGTCAAGAATCGCCAGACCGGAGTAGACCTCGCCGCCGGGCGAATTGATGTAGAGCGAGATATCCTTCTCGGCATCTTGGCTCTCAAGATGCAGCAGCTGGGCAACGACCAGGTTGGCGCTGACGGAGTTGATCTCCTCGCCCAAGAAGATGATGCGGTCGTTGAGCAGGCGCGAATAGATATCGTAGCTGCGCTCGCCGCGCGGCGTCTGCTCGATAACGTATGGCACGAGGGCGGAATCGAACTTAGCGATCATACGCATCTCCATTTCTCTCTTGCGGACTAAATTGGTTCTAGATAAACGTACGGTGCCCGCATGCTATGCATTGGCTGGCACCGTACGAAGCAACCGGATAACCGGTGTATAACTTTACCCCATCACGGGCGCACGCATGCGCTCGCGGGCAAGGTGGCGAGAATTACTCGGCGTCCTTGGCGGTCTCGTCGACCTCGGTCACCTTGGCGTTCTCGACCAGGTGGTCGACGGCCTTGGAGCGACGGATGGACTCGCGGACAGCAGGCATGCGGCCATCGGCGATGAACTCGGCCTTGGAAGCCTCGACGTCCTTGACGCCGGCCTTCTCGAACTCGGCGTTGATGTCGTCCTCGGTGACCTCAATCTTGAGCTCACGGGCGAGGGCGTCGAGAGCCAGGGACTCACGGGCGACGTCGTTGGCCTGCTTGTGCAGGTCGCCGATGAACTGCTCCATGGTCAGGCCGGAAGCAGGCAGCCAGGTATCCAGGGTCATGCCGCGGGCAGCGAGATTGGACAGGAAGTTCTGGCCAAGCTCCTCAAAGACGGACTGCTCGTAGTCAGCGTCCATCTCCTCGAGCTGCAGGCGCTCGGCAAGAGCGGAGACGCAACGGTTCTCCTTCTCGGCCGGGAGGCGGGAAGCCTTGTCCTGCTCGATCTCGATCTTGATGGCGTCGCGCATGGCGTCGATGCTGTCGAAGCCAAAGTCGGACTTGACGAGCTCGTCGGTGAGCTCGGGGGTGTTGCGGACCTTGATGCCCTTGACGGTGACCTCGACGGTGTGGGTCTCGGCCTCCTCGCCCTCCTCGACCTCGTCGGTCCAGGTAACGGTCTTGACGTCGTCAACGTTAGCGCCGATCAGGGCCTCGTTGAACTCCTTGGGGTTGCTGTCGCTACCGGCGATGAGCATGCGGCCCTCGGCGGCAAAGTTGTCGGCGTTCTCGACGGCCTTGAGGTCGACGGTGACGTAGTCCTCGGCCTCGACGGCGCGACCCTCGACGTCCTCGAAGGTGGCACGGTAGTTGAGGAGCATCTCGACCTGGTTGTTGATCTCGGACTCGGTGACCTCCGCGGGAGGCATCTCGATCTCGACGGCGTCGAAGGAGGAGAGCTCGGCAGCAGGACGCAGGGAGAACTCGACGGTGTAGGTGTAGCCCTCGTGATCCTTGGCGAGGTCGAGCTCCTTGTAGTCACCGCTCTTGGTGGGGACGATGTCCAGCTCGTTGAGGACGGCGGGCTCGTTGGCTGCGATCAGGTCGTTGGTGGCCTGAGCGAGGGTAGCCTCGGCGCCAAGTGCGGAGTCGATGACCGGACGGGGAGCCTTACCGGCACGGAAGCCCGGGAAGCGGTACTTCTTGGCGGTGTCCTTGTAGGCCTTCTTGATCGCGGCGTCGACGTCGGCGGCCGGGATGGTGACCGTAGCGGTGAGCTTGGCGTCCTTGACGTCAGAAGCGGTGATGTTCAACACGTTCCTCCTCATACTGCCCAGCTTATCTGAGGTGCTGGTACCTTTATGCAACAAAGAGTCGCGACGGCCGAAGCCGACGCAGATGCGTTGGTGCGGGCGAAAGGACTCGAACCTTCACGGGAATCCCACCAGAACCTAAATCTGGCGCGTCTACCAATTCCGCCACGCCCGCATGAGCGCACAGACTAGGAATGATAGCAGATACGAACGGCAAGCGCACGCACACCTTTTACACGCTCACGACCTCACCACGAGTACAAAAGGCGGGACGAGTTGTCCCGTCCCGCCCATTACGACTTGTTCGCTAACCCGCTACTCCCCCAGCAGGGCCTTCTCGGGCGTGATCGGAAGCGAGCGAACCTGGTGGCCGGTGGCGTGTGCGACGGCCGAGGCCACGGCGGCGAGCGGCGTGTTGATGACGACCTCGCCGATCGACTTGGCACCAAACGGACCCGTCGGCTCGTAACTCGGCTCAAAGGCCACGCGAATGCTGCCGATATCCAGGCGCGTGGGCAGCTTGTAGCTCATAAAGTTGCCGGTACGCAGGCGGCCGCGGTCATCGTGCTCGACGATCTCGTAGAGCGCGTGACCGATGCCCTGGGCAATGCCGCCCTCGGCCTGGACGCGCGCGAGCGCCTCGTTGATCACGGTGCCGCAGTCCACAGCCGCCGCGTAATCCACAACAGTCACCTTGCCGGTGGCCTTGTCGACCTCCACCTCGGCAATGCCGGCCATAAACGGCGGAGGCGAAACGGGCAGGCAGGCAGAGGCATGCGAGGTGAGCGCGTCGCCGCCCGCGATGTTCTTGACGCACAGGTTGGCAAAGTCGCGCAGCGTGAGGTAGCGGTTCTGCTCGCGTGCGGCACGCTCGTCGGACAGGCGCACGTACTGGCCATCGAAGACCACGTCGGCAGCGTCCACGTCCCACATCTGGGCGGCCTTGGCGCAGATCTTCTCACGCAGCTCGGTCGCGGCGTTCTTGGCGGCAAGGCCCGTCACGTACGTACCCGAGCTCGCGTACGAGCCGGCGTCAAACGGCGACACATCGGTGTCAACGCCGCGCACCACGATCGTCGAACTCTCCACGCCCAGCTCCTCGGCGGCAATCTGCGCCAGGATCGTGTCGACGCCCATGCCGTTATCGGTGGCACCGGTGCCGATGGTAATGAAGCCGTCCTCTTCCAGGCGCATGTCGATGCCGGCGATATCCACGTTGGAGATGCCCGAGCCCTGCATGGTGAGCGCGCAGCCCAGAGCGCGCACGCGGTCGCCCAGGTCCACGGCCAACGGCTTGTCGCGCCAGCCGATCATGTCCATCGCGCGCAGCAGGCAGCGGTCGAGCGCGCAGGCGTTGAGCTTCTCGTTGTAGTACTGCGGCATGATCTCGCCCTCGCGCACGATGTTCTTAAGGCGCAGGTCGGCGGGGTCCATGTGCAGCATGTCGGCGAGCTCGTTGACGGCGCTCTCCACGGCAAACTGGCCCTGGGTGGCACCGTAGCCACGATACGCGCCGCCGCGGTTGGTATTGGTGTAGACGGCGTCCCAGCTAAAGCGGCTCGCCTTCACGTGGTTGTAGATGGGCAGGCTCTTGTGGCCCGAAAGGCCGATCGTCGTGGTAGCGTGCTCGCCGTACGCGCCGGCGTTAGACAGCGTGTGCAGATCGATGGCCGTGATGGTGCCGTCGTTCATGGCGCCCAGCTTGACGGTCATCTGCATCTGGTGGCGCGAGTTGCCCGCGGTGATGGTCTCCTCACGGGTGTAGCAGCAGTAACTCGGACGGCCGGTCTGCTGCGTCACAAACGCAACGAAGATCTCGCAGCAGCCCGTCTGCTTGGAGCCAAAGCCGCCGCCGATGCGCGGCTTAATGACCTGCACCTGCGACTGCGGGATATCGAGCGACTGCGCGACCATGCGGCGCACGTGGAAGGGCACCTGCGTGGAGGTGGTCACCGAAATGCGGCCGAAGGCGTCGGTCGTCGCGAAGGCGCGGAAGGTTTCCATGGGCGCGGTCTGCGTGGCCTGGCTGGTGTAGGTGCGCTCAAAGACGATGTCACTCTGGGCGAATGCCTCGTCGAGGTTGCCAAAATCGCTGGTACCGCTGCACACCAGGTTGCGGGGCACGTCGCCGCCCTGCGGGAACATAAAGGTCACGTCGCCCTCGGGGTGAACCACGATGTCGTTATCGAGTGCCTTGGTAAAGTCGAGCAGCGGCTCGAGTACCTCGTAGTCGACCTTGATGAGCTTGAGCGCCTTGTCGGCGGCCTCCTCGGTCTCGGCAGCGACGATCGCCACCTCCTCGTTTTGGTAACGGACGAGGTTCTCGAGAATCAGGCGGTCGTAGGGACTCGGCTGCGGATAGCTCTGACCGGCGATGGTAAAGCGGCGCTTGGGCACGTCCTCGTAGGTGTAGACGCCCACGACGCCGGGCACCTTCAGTGCGCGCGACGTATCGATGGAGCGGATCTTGGCGCGGGCATAGGGGCTGCGCTTGAGTTTGACGATGAGAGCACCGGCGGGCACCATATCGCCGGTGTAGACGGGACGACCCTCGAGCAGGGCCTTCGAGTCCTTCTTGGGCTGCTTGTGGGTGATCTGCTTGTACGCGACACCGTCGGAGCTCGTCTCGTTGACGGGCAGCTCGGGCATCTCAAAGCCCACCTGCACGCCGGATTCGTTGAGGAAGCGCACGATAGCGCGCAGCTGGCTCTCGTAGCCGCTGCAGCGGCAGAGGTTACCGGCAAGCTGACGCGAGAGCTCGTCACGCGTGACGACGAGGCTCGGGTCCTCCTTGGCGGCGCGGGCAAGCGCCAGCACGTTCATGATAAGGCCGGGGGCGCAAAAACCGCACTGCTCGGCGCCTTCGGCAGCCATCGCACGGGCCAGCGCCTCAGACTCGGCTTTGAGGCCCTCGAGCGTGGTAATGGTGTGGCCCTCGACGCGAGCAGCAGGAACCGAGCAGCTCAGCACCGGGTCGCCGTCGAGCCACACCGTGCACAGGCCGCAGTTGGTGGTTTCGCAGGCACAGCGCACCGACGCACAGCCCTGCTCGCGCAGCAGCGCAAAGAGCATGGTGTCGGGGGCAATCTGAACCTTGACCTTACGGCCGTTGAGCGTAAAGGAAAGATCGATGAGTTTGGCAGCCATTAGCGCACCTCACTAGAATCGACGCCGGGCACGCGGCGGCAGGAATACTCGTCCGTGGCAAACTTAGGAATCTGCACGCCCTCAAGCTCGCGGGCAAGCGCGGCCGAAAGCTCGATGCCGGCGGCGCGACGCACAGCCTGGACGGCAAGCGGGGCCGAGATGCGGCGGCGGTAGTCGGCCGAGCCCCACAGGTTGGTGCCGTAGCTCAGCGCGCGCACGGATGCGGCAAGAGCGCGAAGCTCGTCCTCGGAAGGCTGCTCGTTCACCAGGCCACATGCCTCGCCCTGCAGCAGGGTCGCGCGCAGCGGGCGGGCACCCACGGTGACATGCCAGCTGTTATCCCACCAGGCAGCGGTGACGTTGAGCGAGGGGAAGTCGGTCGCGGCCTTGCGCACGGCCTCGTAGCTCGCGCGGTAATCGTGCTTGACGACCACGACATGCTCGATCACGTCACGCACGTAGCCCATGTCAACGAACTCCGCGAGCGGCACGCGACCGGCGCCCGTCAGCTCAACATACGAATCGAGCGCCAAAAAGGCCGAGAGCACGTCCGAAAAACCAAAGCGGCCGTAGATGCTGCCGCCCACCGTGGCGGTATTGCGCAGCTGCACGCCCACGATGTCGTGGACGGCGAACTCAAAGACATTGTTGACAAGCGCGTTGAGCCCGGCATGACGCTCGAGCTGGCGCAGGGTGCACATGGCACCGATGCGAAACTCGGTCTCGGTCTCCTCGATCTGATCGAGTCCGCAGGCCGAAAGGTCAATCGCCGTCGCCACGCGACGCGAACCCAGGCGCATCCAGATGCCGCCGCCCACAATCTTGTTGTTGCGGTTCTTCTGCAAGAGCTCATAGGCTTCGGCCGCGTTTCCAACACGGACGTAGGTACCGAACTTGAGCACGTTCTCCCCCATCTCTTCACTTGTCCAGTACTTTTAAGTGTACCAAACGAGGGGCCGCACACCGTTTTAGGACAAAATCCACCCACCCATACATAACTTGCGGTGATATACGGACTGATTAGCCGTTCTGGGACGCTAAACAGTCCGTATATCACCGCAAGTTATGAGGAGTCCTCCGGGATAGAAAAGGCTCCCAGCCAGAATGGCTGGGAGCCTCATCACATGCTATATCGAGCGAAGATTTAGCAGACGCCCTGGGCGAGCATGGCGTCGGCGACCTTCAGGAAGCCGGCGATGTTGGCGCCCATGACAAAGTTGCCCTCCTCGCCGTACTCCTTGGCGGTATCGTCCACGTTGTGGAACATGCCGCGCATGAGCTGCTCGAGCTTGCCGTCGACCTCCTCGAAGGTCCAGGACAGGTGCTCGGCGTTCTGGCTCATCTCCAGGCCGGACACGAGCACGCCGCCGGCGTTGGCAGCCTTACCGGGCATAAAGGCGACGCCGTTCTCCTGGAAGTAGGTCGTGGCCTCGATGGTCGTGGGCATGTTTGCGCCCTCGCCGACCACCTTGCAGCCGTTGGCGACGAGCGCCTGGGCGTCCTCGAGCAGCAGCGTGTTCTCGCGAGCGCAGGGC
This sequence comes from Collinsella sp., assembly GCA_037320555.1. GTDB lineage: Bacteria > Actinomycetota > Coriobacteriia > Coriobacteriales > Coriobacteriaceae > Collinsella. Next base: position 37,295 of record JAYBVN010000024.1, read on the forward strand.
AGCGCAATGTCGCAGGGCAGCTGCCACACGCCGCGGCCGTCGCCCTCGTGCCACACGGCGTTGGGCTTCTCGTCAACGTACATGGCGAGCGTAACGCCCTTGTCGTGGCCAGAGCGCTTCTTGTTGTAGACGTGCTCGAGCACGGTGTAGTCGATGCCGTCGGGATCCTCGACCCAGCCGTGGGTATCGGAGCAGGCCAGCACCTTGCCGCCGAGCTGAGAAACCTTCTGGACCGCGTAGATGGCGACGTTACCGGAGCCGTGAACGACGACGTTTTTGCCCTCGAAGGAATCGCCGCGGCTCTTGAGGTACTCGTCCACAAAGTAGGCCAGGCCGTAGCCGGTGGCCTCGGTACGGGCGAGCGAGCCGCCAAAGGAGAGGCCCTTGCCGGTGAGGACGCCGGTCCACTCGTTGGTCAGGCGCTTGTACTGACCGAACAGGTAGGCAACCTCGCGGCCGCCAACGCCCAGGTCGCCGGCGGGAACGTCGGTGTTGGGGCCAATGTGGCGATAGAGCTCGGTCATGAAGGACTGGCAGAAGTGCATGATCTCGTTGTTGGACTTGCCCTTGGGGTCAAAGTCGGAACCGCCCTTGCCGCCGCCCATGGGAAGGGTGGTCAGGCTGTTCTTGAGGATCTGCTCCAGACCCAGGAACTTGAGCATACCCAGGGTGACCGTCGGGTTAAAGCGTAGGCCGCCCTTGTAGGGTCCAATGGCAGAGTTGAACTCGACGCGGTAGCCGCGGTTGACCTGGACCTTGCCCTGGTCGTCGACCCAGGGGACACGGAACATAACGATGCGCTCGGGCTCGACGAGGCGCTCAAGCAGGGCGGCCTCCTCGTACTCGGGATGGGCGTCGAGCGCCGGCTGGATGGTGCCGAGGATCTCGGTCGCGGCCTGGATGAACTCAGGCTGCTCGGGATAGCGGGCCTTGAGCTCGTCGAGAACTTTCTGCGTGTAGCTCATGCTTCCTCCAATTGATGGAAAAGAAAAGTGTCGTTCGAGGCGCCCCATGCGCCGCGAGCTTTATCGAGTATGGATAATATCGCACTGTTGCAGCAAAGTTTCGCATAAGCCGACGGGCGGATGTTTCGTTTTGATTACGATGCAGGTAGAAGCGTTTTTGAGCACCCGACGCACAAATCGCGTGTTTCGAAGCTGTTTCGTCCACGTGTTCCAAGCCACCACATTGGGGACAGGCACCTTTGTGGTGATGTTGGTGGTTAGAGGACGAGCTGATGGTAGTCGGCGGGGGTTATGCGGCCTTCGGTGGCAGCGCGGAAGGCGGCGAGTGCATCGCCCGAGAACGGCATGGCCCAGCACAGCCCACAGCCGGCGGTGATGGAGCCGGGCAGCGGCATGATGCGCCCGGGCACGCCGGCATCCAGGCACAGCTGCTCGCATTCCATCACATCGAAGGTGCTATCGAACGAAACGATGATCTTGCGTTCATGGTCGAGAGCATCACCGGACGGGCCTTCGCGGTGTGCATCGCGATACGCCGCGGCGGCCGCTTCCTCTTCCGCAGTATGTCCACAGCCACCGCAACCGCAGGTACAGGGTTCGGACCCGTCGCAAGTGCAAGGTTCTCCCGTGTCGGGACAAATATCGTGAGACATGGCAACTCCAATCGTCTAGGCGAGTAACTCGGCCGCCGCAAACTCCTCGGGCGTATTGACGTTCTCGAAGCAGAGCGTCGAGCCGGCGACCGCGACAATCTGAGGCTCGTCCAAATACCCGGCGTTCACCCGGTCGATCAGGCAGCGGATTCGCTGACGGTCACCGGCGAGCAGCTCTTGGGCAACCGGCGCACACGCGTCACGGCGCCAGACGGCGCAAAGCGGCTCAATCCCCCGCTCCTCGCGCGGCACGCACACGTCGAGAGCCTCGGCATCAACACGATCGGCAAGCGCACCGATGAGTTCCGGCGAGACAAACGGCATATCGCAGGCAACTATCGCCACGAGAGGCAGCCGAGCCGCAGCCAACGAGCTCGCGATGCCGCGCATTGCGCCCGCCGAGCCTTCAAGGTCCGCCACCACACGCGGCACCAGGCCGCCAAACGCGCGCTCCTCAAGATAGGCAAGCTCGCTGGGACGCGACGTCGTCACGACCAACTCGCCGGCAACTTGCGCCAGCCGACCCAGTACGCGTTCGATGAGCGGCTCGCCGCAAAACAACATCCGCGCCTTATCGCAACCCATGCGCGAGGACAGCCCACCCGCCTGGACGACACAAGAAAGATCGGCCCGTCTTACGGTAGTCATACGGCAAAACACCTCCATCGGCACGTTCAAAACCCAACGCACGGGATCAGTTACCGTAGACGGCATGACAGGCGACACGGCGGACCCGTACAAAAACAAAACAGCGCCTTTGCGGCACGCAGCAAGACCGCGAGCACAAAAGCGCTGGTAGCGTATGGCGGGAACGTATGTGAATCGAACACATCCAAGACGTTTTGCACGCCTCGCAACGGTTTTGAGGACCGCGGAGCCCACCGGAGCCCATCCGTTCCCAAGTGCGGAGGTATTTTACCAAACCGAGCAGCCGATCTAGCGCAGGGACCTCAGGCCGCCGGCATCCTTGTCGAGCACCGTAAAGCGCACGGCATCCAGGTGCTCCAAGATGCTGATGGCACGTTTGCGCGACACACCGAGGGCCTCGCGTAGCACGCTCGTGGTGGCAGCGCCGCCGGCATCGGCGATGGCGGCGGCAACAAGCTCGCGCGCATGGGCCTCGGCGGCAGCGGACAGGGCAACGTCGCGCTCAACCTTAACGATCGAGCGGTTGAGCGAAAGCTCGCGCAGGGCACGCGTCATGGTGTCGCGATCGAGCTGCAGCTGCTCGCCCACCTCGGGCAACGTCGGTACAGCGAGGTCAGCTTCGTCCAGCAAGGCAACGATACGTTCGCAAGCCTCTCGCACCACGCGTGCCGCCGCGGCGGCCGAATGCGGATCGAATACCTCGGCGCTCTCGGCGGCGCACACGCCACGCGAGCAGCCCTCGGCAATCAGAGCCGCGGCAACGCCTTCATCAGCGGCAGGCCACGCAGCATGGGCAACGGCGCCAGGCGTAAAGCCCGTTTCCTTGGGGGCCGCCGCGTGCATGGCTGACAGGGTCGCCGCAAGTGCATCCATCGCGGCGTCCAGCACCACGGCGTCCGCATAGAGGTCCGCATCGCCCACGGCAAGCTTGCGAACGGAGCCTTGCGCCACCAACCCGCGCAGTGCGGCATCGGCCTCGCCGACACCAAGATCCAAAGCCTCGGTAACATCAACCGCCGTAACTGGCAGCATCTGCAGCGCCAGCCAAGCGCCCACACCGCCCGCAATATCGCCGGACTCGAGCGCCGCATACAGCGTACGCTCCCCTTCGGCAAGCTCGCGCGAGCGACGGCAGCGCGAAAGCAGCACGCGCCCGCCGCCAATAAGCATCACGGGCGAATAGGACAGCACCACGGCATGGTCCCCGGCACGTAGCGGCAGTGGCTCCTCCACGCGCACCTGAACGGTACGGGTCTCGCCCACCGCAATGGGGGCCTCGCCCTCCATGAACATGATGCGACCGACAACCTCGGCCGTACCCGCCATCACATGCACACGCGCGCCCGACTCGAGCACACGCGGCTTGGCTCCCTCGCGACCCAAATACGTAAACGTCATCATAAAGCGCATCGTCTGGCCAAAGCGGCCCGCCACGCCGAGCATCTCACCGCGATCGAGCGCGGCGACACCATCGCCCACCAAGTTGAGCGCCACACGCTGACCGGGCAACGCCCGCGGTGTATCGCCATGCACCTGAATCCCGCGCACGCGACAGACCGTACGCGACGGCAGCGCGACGAGCTCATCGCCCACCGCGACGGGCGCATCGTGCAACGTTCCCGTCACCACGGTACCGGCGCCCTTGATCGTAAAGCAGCGGTCGATAGGCAGACGCGGTGCGGCATCGGTGAGCTCGGCGCGGGCACGGCAGGCATCCCAGCAAGCGGCAACCTGCTCGTCGAGCGCAGTCAGCAGGTCATCGATCCCCGCGCCGGTCTTGGACGACACCGGCACCATCGGCGCGCCCGCAAACACGGTACTCGACAAAAAGTCATCGACATCGAGCTCGGCAAGCTCGGTCATCTCGACATCGGCCAGGTCACACATCGTCAGCGCCACCACCATATGCGTGACGCCCAGCAGCTCCAGCACGTGCACGTGCTCGCGCGTCTGCGGCATTACACCCTCAACGGCAGAGACCACCAGCACGGCAACGTCGATGCCTGTCGCACCCTGCACCATGGCACGCAGGTAATGCGCATGGCCCGGCACGTCGACCAGGCCGACGATCTTGCCGCTCGGCAGCGCCAGCTCGCCAAAGCCCAGCTCCACGGTCATACCGCGACGGCGCTCAACCTCCAGACGGTCGGGATTCTTGCCGGTCAGCGCCTCGATCAGTGCGGACTTACCGTGGTCGACGTGGCCCGCCGTGCCAACGATAACGGGGCACTCCACCAGCGTCTGAACCTCACTCATCGAGCAATCGCCTTCTCAACGCATGCGACGAGCGTCGACGCCGCCGTCTCGATATCGCGGTCGCCCACGAGCGTGCGGACGTCAAACAGAATGCGATCGTGCGAGGTGCGCGTGACGACCGGCGTGTCGAAATCTTGGACGAGCGAGCGCTTGAGCGCGTCGACAGACAGGCGCCCGTCGACCGGGCAGACGGCCACGCACATGGTGGGCAGCTCGACGGTGGGCAGCGAGCCGCCGCCGGGAGTCGACGACTCCTCGACGATTTCCACATGCACGGCACACGGACAGCCAGCCTTATCGAGGCCCGTCACCATCAACTCGCGCAGCTTGCGTGCACGACGCTCCAGGTGAGCCTGAGGAAGCGTAAGCATGCTGAGGACCGGAATGTCGCGATGGGCCACATCGGCACCGTCCATGTAGATGCGCAGCGTGGCCTCGAGCGCCGCCAGTGCGAGCTTGCCCGGACGCAGGGCACGCATAAGCGGATGCGACCCGCAGGCCTGGACCAGATCGCGACGGCCCATGATGATGCCCGCCTGCGCAGCACCAAGCAGCTTATCGCCCGAGCACGACACGATGTCGAGCCCGGCGGCAACCGAAGCCGGCGTGGTTTCCTCGCCGCCGCGCACCAGGATGTCGTCGGGCAGCAGCGCGCCCGAGCCCTGGTCCTCGTAGAACAGCAGGCCATGCTTGTGAGCAAGCGCCGCAAGCTCCCGAGAACCCACCTCCTCGTGGAAACCCTCGATGCGATAGTTGGAAGGATGGACCTTGAGGATCATCGCCGTATCGGGCGTGATGGCGCGCTCGTAGTCGCTCAAATGCGTGCGGTTGGTGGCCCCGACCTCGACGAGTTTGGCGCCCGAGGACTCCATAACATCGGGGATACGGAAGCTGCCGCCGATCTCGACAAGCTCGCCGCGGCTGACGATGACTCCCTTGCCCGCGGCATGGGTTGCCAACACCAGTAGCACGGCCGCCGCGTTGTTGTTGACGACCAGCGCGTCCTCGGCACCTGTAAGCGAGCGGATGAGCTGCGCGGCATGTTCCTTGCGCGACCCGCGCGAGCAGGTGTCCACGCTGTACTCAAGCGTGCTGTAGCCGCGCGCGACCTCGGCCACGGCCTTGGCGGCCGACACCGCGAGCGGGGCTCGACCCAGGTTGGTATGGATAACCACACCCGTGGCGTTGACGGCGGGACGCAGGCTCGGCAGCGCGGAGCGATGCGCACGCCACTCGATGGCCGAGGCCAGCTCGCGCTTAGAGCGCGGGGCGGCACCGGCACGAATCGCGGCGCGCTCCTCGTCGAGCTCGGCCGTCACGGCAGCATGGACCACCGCGTCGCAGGTCTCCCCCGCCGCCTTCACTACCGGCCACTCGGCAAGCAGCTCGTTGACGGAGGGAATGGCGCGCAGGCGGGCGCGCACCTCATCGGACATGTTCTGGCTATCGCTCATGTGCGACCTTTCAAAACCAAAGGTGAATCAATCGTTCGAACGTCAAACTATCAGCCAATTCGATCGGCTGAGTCAATCAATCGCTATTATCCTCGCGTGCCGCGATCTTTTCCACGCGAACGGCGTTTTCCTGGGTGAGCGCAGCGCCCGTCAACGGGTCCCAACGCAACGGCGTATGGTCGAGCGGACCCACGCCCAAGGCTTGAGCGCCACCGGCATCGGCGCCAAACGAACGCCCGCCGGGAGCGGCCGAGGTGAAGATGCACGCCGGATGCAGATACGGCGTCGTCTCCACGCGCACGCGGTCGCGGCCCATATCGCTCACGAGTTCGACGACCTCGCCGTCGGCGATGCCCATATGCGCAGCAGCATCGGCATTCATCTGCACGGCATCCAGGTCCGATCCAGCCTCGGCGGCACCTTGGGCAGCGAGCCTGCGCGAAGTATGCGACTCAAAGGGACGGTTGCCGCTAATGAGGCGAAACATCCCCGGGCCGGGCTCCACCATGGGAGCGATCCAGTTGGGCACACGACCCATGCCGGCTCGCTCCCATATGTCGCTTGCCAGCGCAATCTTGCCGCCGGCAAGCGGAATCACCGGCTCACCCGTGCGCGTCGGCAGCGCCATGCCCGTATCGGCCCAGCCGCGCTCCTTGAGCTCGTCCAGATCGATCCCAAAAGGCGCCACCTGGGCAGCCGCCAGATCGTCAGACGTAAACTGGAAGTACTCGCCCACGCCACACGCCTGCGCCAGACCGGCAAAAATCTCCCGACCGGGACGTGTGTCGTCATGCTGCACAGGCAGCACGGCGTTGCGGTAGAACACGCGCGCATCGTTGGCGCCTGTCACCGTTCCCACGCCGCGGTCAGCCTCCAGATACGTCACGTCGGGCAGCACGAAATCAGAAGCACGCGCTGTCTCGGACCAGTGAATATCAATCGTCACGAGCAAGTCGAGCTGCTGCAGAATACTCAACCAAGCCTGTGCATTGCCATAGCCCGCACCGGGGTTACTGGCATAGACGATGAGCCCGCGCAGGTCCCCGGCAAGAATCGACTGACCGATGGTCGTACACAGACCGCGCACCGGATCGACCAGTGGATAGCGCTCGGACCCCAACTTGGGCTCACGTGGCATCGACGGCGTCGCGAAACGCGCAGGGTCCAAATCGCCCAACGCAAGCGGCGTGGGCGGGTTGAGGGCACCGCCCGCGTGTCCGATGCAGCCCAGCAGCACATCGACCAGACAAATCGCGCGCGCGGTCTGGGTGCTATTGGCATACGCGATACCGATGCCACCATGAAAGCCCGCATCTACCACAGCGGCAGGCGCGGAGGCAGCGAGATCGCGCGCCGTAGCGACAATCTCTGCGGCCGGCACGTCGCACATCGACTCGGCCCACTCGGGCGTCCAACCAGCGGCCGCCTGCGCCAGCTCATCAAAACCCGTGGTATAGCGGGTCACGAACTCGTGGTCATACAGGCCCTCGGAAATTAAGACATGGGCAATGCTCAGCAGCAAGGCCAGGTCGCAGCCCGGGCGCACGCGCAGCCAGCGGTCGGCAAGCGCAGCCGAGCCGCTGCGCCGGGGGTCAACCACGATGATCTTCGCCCCGCGCCGGCGCGCATCGTTGAGCGCATCAACGGCCCCCATCGTCGACGAATCGACAATGGAGCGCCCAAGGTACATAATGCAATCGGTATGCGCCAGGTCGGAGGCGGGGCTATAGCCCAAGCTATGCTCCCAACCAGTGAGACGGCTCACCTCGCAGGCGCCGTCGGCACCGTACACGTTGGGCGAGCCCAGCGCATGCATAAAGCGATACGCCCAGTAACGGTCGAACGAGGGCACGCCGAGCGTCATGCCCAGCGCACGAGGCCCACACTCGTCAACAATCCCCAAAAGACGCTCGGCAATCTGAGCAAACGCCTCGTCCCACGAAATCGCATCGAACCCCGAGCCATCAGCTCGCCGACGCATGGGATGCACGATGCGGTCGCGCTCGTCAAACGGCATTGCCATGCGATGGCGCCCGCGGGCGCACAGGGCACGCGCCGCGCACGGATGCCCCGGCACCGGCAACTCAGCCACCACGCGACCGTCCTCAACGCGTGCCGCAAAGGCGCAATCGGCATAGCATCCCCCGCATGTGGTCACCGCGGCGCGACCGTCACGCTTCACAGCAGATGCCATCTCGATTACACCTTTCATCAGTCAAACACAACAGGCAAAAAGCTCGGCAACGAGCCCCAGACCCAAAAAGCCTCCCGCACGGCAACGCCCCGCGGGAGGCCCAACGTCAAACAGACGGCACCTTACGCCTCGGACTTCTTGGCATAGATAAACCAGTAGCCGAGCGCGACCAGAACCGCGCCGCCCACGATGTTGCCCAGCGTGGCAGCGGACAGGTTAAACGCAATGCCCGCAGCGTTGAGCGCATCGGCGCCGGCGACCTTGGCGCCATAGCCGCACGCGTGCATCACGGCACCCATGGGCAAAAAGTACATGTTGGCAACGCAGTGCTCAAAACCGCAGGCCACAAAGGCGGCGATGGGCAGCAAAATGCCCACAACCTTATCGACCACGGTCTTGCCAGCGGTACCGATCCACACGGCCAGGCACACAAAGATGTTGCACAGGATGCCGCGGAAGAAGATCGTCACCCAGTCGACCGTCACCTTGCCAGCGGCGACACTCACCATGGAATTGGCGACCGCCTCGCCGTTGAGCTTGTAAATGCCGGCCATGTACACCAAAAAGACGATGAACAGGGCACCGACAAAGTTACCAAGCCACACGACGACCCAAGCCTTGAGCATCTGGACCAGGGTGATCTTTTTGCTCTTGAGCGCGCAGACCATAAGTGAATTACCGGTGAACAGCTCGGCGCCGCACACCAGCACGAGCACCAGGCCCAGGCAAAAGCACAGGCCGCCCACGACACGCTGAGCGCCCCAGCCCAGCGTGCTATCGCTCAAGAACAAGGTAAAGAACAGACCGCCGAAGGCAATGAACGCACCGGCGAACATTGCCAACAGAAAGGCCTTTGCGACCGGCAGGTTGGCCTTGGTCACGCCGGCGGCCTCGGTCTTGGCCTCGATCGCGGCGGGCGCCAGGCAATCGGGAGCGGGATATTCTGCCTTGGAATCTGCCATGTCAATCACTTCTTTCCTAATCAGCAGGGACAAGCGCTCCTATTGCTCTTGCCCCAAGCGGACAAAGTGGGAAAAGTCGTTGGCGGCCACGGCGTCATACACGGCGTCGACGGCGTCAAAGACTTCCGGGGACATGGGGTTGTAGAACTCCGTGTCGCCCGGCTGAATCCCAACGAAGACGATATCATCACACGATTGCTCAATCTCTTCGATCAGAATCGACAAAGGAAGCGAATGCGTGGTGAACATCGACTTACGGGCCACATCGCGCTTGTCGAGCAAGCGGATGGCACCGACGGGCAGCGCCATGTCGGCGGCATCGACCAAAACCAAACGCGGCGGACGCTCGCGCTTGACCTCGATGATGTCGTCCTCGGGCGTCTGACCGCCATCGATGGTGTACCAGCCATCAAGCGGCGCGTCCTCCATCTTTTTGGAGAGCACGGGGCCGGCGGCATCGTCGGCACGCAGCACGCTTCCCGCCGTGAGTACGATACCCTCAAACGGGGCGCCGTTCACACGTCCATCCACAACGTGACCCATTACTGCAACCTTCCCGTCAGATACACGCCCGACACATCGCGCACGCGCTCCACCAAATCGCGGAACTTCATTAAGAACGCGACCTGCTGGGCATGCAGGCCAAAGTCGTCATCGAACACCGAGATGCCGGCCTTGGCAGAACCGCGAAAACCGCGCTCGTCGAGCAGCGTGTCGCAGGCCTCGAGCAGCGACGGCACCGCAGCCTTGTCGAGCTGGCACTCGCCAAAGGAGCGGATGGCCTCAAACTTGGTTTTGGCCTCCCCCTCCGGCAGCGCGTCGATAAGCGAATAGAACACGTTCACCGGCACCGACAGGCGCGGCTCAAAGCAGTCGAGCACGCCGGTGTGGTGGCCCACGGCGAGCGTGTAGTACAGCACGTCGCAGGCCTCCTGGGGAACGTCTTCCTCGGTCTCCACAAACTTACGCGTGAGCTCGTAAAAGACCACCTGGTCGGGCGCATGGCCCAGGCAAGGGTCGGCGACGCCCTCGGCGGCCTCGTCGCTTGCGCGCGAGGCATCGCCAAAAGAGCCGCCGAGCATGCCGGGACCCGCAAAGTAACCAGAGCGGTCCGTGAGCTCCATCTAGTGACCTCCGGCCAGCACCAGATCCTGCAGCGCCGAGTACACCTCGACGCGGCGAGGATCATCTTGCTTGTCGATGAGCAGCGCCATGGCGCCGCGGATATCGCCCTTGGGCGCGCCCTCGAGCGTATCCATAAACTCGTTGGCCAAATCGCGGCCGTAACGGTATCCGCTCATGGCGCGAGCCTCGCGCTCGATGGCAACGCGCAGCTTGTACGGCACGCCGGGGTGCAGAATATCGGCCTGCTCGCCGGCGGCCTCCACCGTGGTCTCGGCATGGAGCTTTTGGTCCAGCAGACCGAGTGCCATGGCGAAGCCGTAGATGGTCTGCGCGGGGCTGGGCGGGCAGCCGGGGATGTAGACGTCGACCGGCAGAATCTTGTCCGTGCCGCCCCAGACGCAGTAGTTGTCGTAGAAGATGCCGCCGGTGCAGCCGCACGCGCCATAGGACACCACGATCTTGGGATCGGGTGCGGCCTCAAACGCGCGCAGGGCCGGCATGCGCATGGCACGCGTCACGGCGCCGGTGTACAGCAGCACATCGGCGTGACGGGGCGAGGGCACGACCTTGATGCCAAAGCGCTCGACGTCGAAGACGGGCGTGATGGAACCGAAGATCTCGATCTCGCAGCCGTTGCAGCCGCCGCAGTCAACACGGTAGACATACACCGAGCGCTTGATCTTCTTAAGAAGGGTCGCCTTGGCCTTCTCGATGCTCTCGTCGAGCTCGATCTTGGTCGGGCGGTACTGAAGCCGCTCGGGCAAAAGCGTGGGTTCGGCCATGGTTACTCCTCCTTCGTTTCAAAATCCATGATGATGCCCTCGACCGGCGCCGGACCGGCGGGGATCTCGGGCGCATCGGGGTTGAGCTCGCGGTCGATATACTCCGGGTTCACGCCGTGGCCGCCCAGATACTCCATGCCGGGGCCCTGGGGCTCACCGGACGCAAGCGTCTCGTTGGCAGCCATGCCGGCAGCGTTGCCGGTCTTTACGGCCGAGGCGGCGCGCAGGGCGTCGAGCTCGCGCTTGCACTCCTGGCACATACCGACGGTACGGGCGGCCTGGATGGCCTCCATGCCGCCGGTCTTTTGCAGCAGGCGCTTGGCGTAGTCGATCTCCTTGTGCGGGGCAAACGGCTTGCCGCAGCGCGAGCAGTGCTCGAGCGTGTAGACGCTCTTGCTAGTGAGGTCGTCCTTGCTCATGACGGCCAGCTCAAACTCCTCGGTGAGCTTGATGGCCTCCATGGGGCAGGCTTCCTCGCAGCGGCCGCAAAAGATGCAGCGACCGTAGTCGATCGACCAGGTGATGGTATCGGCCGCAAGGTCGGTGTCCATGCGAATGGCATCGGCCGGGCACGCCACGCCGCAGGCACCGCAGGCGATGCAGAGCTCGGCATTGTGCTCGGGCTTGCCGCGCATGTCCTTGTTGGTGGGGAACGGCGCAAACGGGTACTTGACCGTCGCGTCGCCGGCCTTGGCGTTAACCTTCCAAAGCTTCAGCATATTAGAGCGCCTCCTCATCGAGCGGGGCGGCCATGGTGCCCTCGCCCGCAAGCGGCGACTTGTCGCGCCAGACGTTTTCGAACTGCTCCTTGTCGAGCACGTAGTCGCGCTTGGCGGCGACATCGGTCACCGTCACGCGGTCGGTGCAGGAGTAGCACGGGTCGAGCGAACCGACGATCAGCGCAGCGTCGCCCACGGTGTTGCCGCGGAACATGTAGCGCAGGACCGGCCAGTTGCTGTACGTGGCGGCCTTGGCGCGCCAGCGGTAGCACTTCTGGTTATTGCCGAGCATGGCCCAGTGCACGTCCTCGCCGCGCGGCGCCTCGGTGGCGCCGATGGCGTACTTGTGCGGGGTGTACTCCCAATCCGTGGTGAGGATGGGGCCCGACGGGCAGTTCTCGAGCATGGTCTCGATCATGTCGATCGAATCGTAGACCTCCTGGATGCGAACGGCGGTACGGCCGAAGGCATCGCAGGTGTCTGCCGTGGCAGCATGCATCTTTTGGACGTCCGGATCGGCGTAGCCGTCGAAGGGATGGTCAAAGCGCACGTCGCGGGCATAGCCCGAGCCACGCATGAGCGGGCCGACCGGCGAGAAGTCGCGTGCGATCTTGCGGTCTAGAATGCCGATACCGCTCGTACGCTCGATAAAGTTGGGCGTGGAGAGCAAGACGTCGACGAGTTCCTGAACCTCGGAGCGCAGCTGGTGAATGGTCGTGAGCGTGGAGAGCTTCTGCTCGGCCAAAATGTCGCGACGCACGCCGCCGATCACGTTGAGGCCGTAGGTCTTGCGGTGACCGGAGAGTTTCTCGGCCAGGTCCATGGACTTCTCGCGGACGCGGAAGAACTGCTGGAAGCCGGAGTCGAAGCCGGTGTAGTGCGACGCCAGGCCAATGTTGAGCAGATGCGAGTGCAGGCGCTCGACCTCGAGCATGATGGCGCGGATGTACTGGGCACGCGGCGGGACATGAATGCCCTGGGCGCGCTCGACGGCCTCGGCATAGGCCACCGAGTGGGCGCAGCCGCAGATGCCGCAGATGCGGTCGGCGAGGAACGTCACGGCGTCATAGTTCAGGCGCGTCTCGGCGACCTTCTCCATGCCGCGGTGCACGTAGAACAGACGGTAGTCGGCATCGACAATCGTCTCGCCCTCAACGAACAGGCGGAAGTGGCCGGGCTCGTCGGAGGTGATGTGCAACGGTCCCATGGGGACGAGCGTGGTCTCCTTGCCCTTGGTGTCGGCCAAGAATTCGTAGTTTTCCATGTCGCTCGCGGGGGCGGGGCGGAAGCGGTAATCCATCGAATCCTTGCGCAACGGGTACAGCCCGCTGGGCCAATCGTCGGGAAGCACCAGGCGACGGCGGTCGGGCAGACCCTCGGGAATCAGGCCGAACATATCGCGCAGCTCGCGCTCGCCCCACACGCAGGCGGGGACGAACGGCGTCACGGACGGGAACGTCATCTTGGCGGGGTCGACCTCGGCACGCACGGTAACCCAGCCGGGGTCCTCCCCCTCCATGGAGATGACGTAGTACACGGCGTAACGGCCGCACAGGGAGCGCTCGTCGTTGCCGACAATCACGGGAATCCAGCCGTAGCGCTCGTAGTACAGGTAGTGGACGGCCTCGGGCAGACGGTCCAGCTTGACGGTGATCGTCAGCTGGTCCTCGCACTGCCACTCAACCTTCTCGATAGCGCCCGGCACTGCGGCGCGCAGGGCCTCGACGTGGCTTTCGCAACGACGAGCGTAGTCCTTCTTTTCAGGTTCTGCCATGGTGCTAATTCACCTCGCTTGTCTTGGTCTGGGAACTGAACACCATGCGGTAGAGAGGAGCCTCGTGGAGCTCTTCGACGCTCTGGTTCAAAACGACGGACGTTGCATCCTCGACGCCGCTCGTGATGGCGACCGGGGTGGCGATACCGAACCACATGACCACGATCGCGAGGGCGATCTCGGGGATGATCATGAGGGCGGGCACCTCGTGGCGCTTCATGCCCTCGGGCGCCTTGCCGAAGATGGACTTGAGCGCGATGCCGGTAAGGGCAAAGTACACGCCGGTGAGGCCAATGGCCACGAGCACGACCACCCAGATGGGACCGGACTGGACGCCGGCCACGAAGGTGAGGAACTCGGAGATGAACAGGGCGAACGGCGGGAAGGCGGCGAGCGCGAGCAGGGCGATGATGGTGAGCGCTGCCGTGACGGGAGCGATCTCGACGACGCCCTTGATCTTGTTCAGGTCGCGGGTGTGGTAGATGTGCTGGATGTTACCGGCCATGCAGAAGGCGAGCGCCTTCGTGAAACCGTGGAAGATGCAGTGCAGCAGGCAGGCGGCGATACCGAGCGGACCACCGATACCCAGGCACAGCGCGACCACGCCGACGTTGTCGACGGAGGAGTACGCGAAGCGGCGCTTGATATCGTCCTGCTTAAAGATGCACAGGGCGGCCACCAGGATGGACAGCGTGCCCAGGATGAGCAGGAGCGTACGCGGATAGGTGTCGCCCACCGTGATGATGGACAGGGAGTAGAAGCGGATGATCACCAGCATGGCGCACTTGAGCAGCACGCCCGAGAGCAGCGCGGAGACCGGGCTCGGAGCCTGGGAGTGCGCGTCGGGCAGCCAAGTGTGCATGGGGAACAGGCCCGCCTTGGTGCCAAAGCCGATGACGATGAACGCGAACGCGAGGCGCACGAGCATCGGGTCGAACTGGTCGGCGTAGGGCATGATGGAGGTGAGGAAGGCTGCCTCATGCGCGTTGGGCATGATATCGGCGGCGTTCGCGTAGATGAGCAGCGTGCCGAACAGGCCGAAGGCCACGCCGGCGGTGCAGACCATCGCGTACTTCCAAGACGCCTCGAGCGCCTGCTTGTTCTTGTAGATGCCCACGAGGAACACGGTCGACAACGTGGTGGCCTCGACCGCCGCCCAGGTGAGGATGATGTTGTTGGACAGGCAGGCGAGCAGCATCGTGAAAACGAACAGGCTAAACAGCGCGTAGTACTGCTTGGTGCGCTCGGCCGGCATGGTCTTCTCCTCGATATCGATCTTGATATAGGAGATGGAGTACACGCCGGTGATGAACCCGATGATGCCTACCAGAAGGACGAAGATCGACGAGAGCGAATCGAGATGGAGCCACAGGCCCAAAGCGTCGATATTCTGCCCGCTCGAGAGCATGGTTCCCGCGGTGACGACCGAAAGGACGAGGGTCGCCGCGACGGAGATGGTGTTGAGCCCCGCAAAGACGCTGTAGGACGTCGTCTTGGGGAGCGCAGCCATAATCAGGGAGAACACGAGGGGACAAGCGAGCAGGGCGACCGTCAGCATTGAAACATCCATGGCCTACCCCTTCAATTCGGTCAGGTCGCAGGAGTCGAGCGACTTGGTGTCGTTCCAGATCCTCACGACGACGGCGGACATGATGATGACGGCGAAAATGGCGTCGGTGGCGATGCCGATCTCGATGATCTCGGGGGCCGTGGGCGCGAGCAGGGCGAGCGTCACGTGGCTACCGTTCTCCATAAGGCAGTACCCGAAGATTTGCTTGAGGATGTTGCGCTGGGAGATGATGCACGTGAGGCCGACGAAGAAGTGCGCGAAGCTGATGGCGAGGGCCGGAGTAGCCACCTCGGCGGTGGGCAGCGTCAGGCGCGTGACCACCGCGAAGCAGATGGCCACCTCCAGACCGGTGAGGATGATGGTCCAGGCCGGCTTGATGGAGGAGGTCAGCGTGCTATCGGCAGGCGAACCCATCTTTTTGTAGGCACGGTTGAGAATGAACGGAACGAGGATCACCTTGGTGACGAAGGCCGACGCGGCCCACATGAGAAGCTCGGTGGCACCGGTGGTGAGGCCCAGGGTGAGCAGCACGCCCACCAGGACAACCGACTGGATCGCGTACCACTTAATGGCGGACGGGATGGTCTTCGAGACGACCACCATGGTGGAGGTCACGATCAGAAGACCGCCCAGGATATTGACTAACGAATAACCCATGTCCTACCTCCTAACCCATCCAACTAGAGGACAGAGGACCGGCGACGACGACCATGATCATGAGGACGACGAACACGAACGCCATGGCGCGCGGAAGGGGCTGGCCGGCGGCCACGGTCTCGCTCGGCTCACCGGGCAGGACCTTACCCATCCAACGCAGGAACCATGCGAAGGTGGCGACGGTCTCGACGACCATGACGCACACGAGGACGAAGATGACCGTGTTGGAAGCACCAACCGCGAAGCCACCGGAAATAATCTGGAACTTGGAGAAGAACGTGCTCATGGGGGGCACGCCGGCGATAGCGGTCGCGGCGACCGCGAAGCCCACGCCCGTGACCGGGTACTTCTTCATGAGGCCCTGGATCTTGGGCAACATACGGGTTCCCAGCGTGAAGCTGAGGGAGCCGGCGATGAGGAAGAACAGGGTCTTGGTGAACGCGTGGTTGAAGATGTGCTCGACGGCGCCGTTGAACGCCATCTGGCTTCCGAACACGGAGAGGCCCAGGCCGAAGAACACGTAGGCGAGCTGCGCGATCGTCGAGAAGGCGAGCAGGCGCTTCATATCCTTCTGGGGCAGGTACATGAGGAAGCCGAAGAGCATGGTCACGACGGCGTCGATGATGGCGACCCAACCGACGATTTCGGGGATATCGCCGGCACTCGCAAGAGCGCGGGCGAACACGCACACGCCGACCTTCACCATGGACGCGCCATGGAGGTAGGCGGAAACGGGCGTGGGGGCCTCCATTGCGGAGGGCAGCCACATGTAGAGCGGGAACTGGGCGGACTTGGCCCAAGCGGCGAACAGGATGAGCAGCAGCACGACGGTCTTCATACCGGAATCGAGCTGGGAGATCGCGCTCAGCGCGAACGTGCCGGTTCCGGCGAACAGGAAGGCCGCGCCGATGTAGAGTCCCAGAGCGCCGATATGGGTGATGATGAGCGCCTTCATACCGGCCTTCTTGGCCGTGGGCGTCATGTAGTAGCTGATGAGGCCCCAGGAGCACACGCCGGTGATCTCGAAGAAAACGAGCTGGCCGACGATGGTGGAGCTGTAGGCGAGACCGGCCATGGCGCCGATGAACGTGGAGAAGTACACGTAGAAGCGGCGACGGGGCGCGTCGGGATGCTCCTTGTTCTTATCGCTCATGTACGGGAACGAATAGATGACGACGAGCAGGCCGATAGCAACGAACGCGGGTGCGAGCAGCGTGCTCATCCGGTCGAATATGAAGCCCATGACCAAGGTCTGGCCCATACTCGCCCAGGTTACATCGACCGCGTTCATGCCGTTTCCGGCAAACGTCGCGGCCAAGCCAACGGAAGCGACCGTGGCGATGCCGCCGGCAAAGGCGCAGATCCATTTAGCGTAGGGACGCGGCAGCATGACGATGAGCAGGGAGCCCAGCATGGGGACGGCGATCGCCACCATGGCAAAGAGGGACAAGCTCGATTCGATTGACATAGTTTCTCCCTTCTCCCTACACGCCTACGACGACGAAGACGAACGCGAGGACCGCGATGCCGACGACGGCCCAGGTCTGGTTACCGAGCACCTTGAAGCGCGAACGGGAAACGGAGTTCTCGAGCACGCCGCAGACAACGAAATCGACCAGGCACTTGACAAGGAAGACGACGGCGCCCACGAGAGCGGTGACGCCGATGGTCGCGGGCTCTCCCCAGGGGATGAAGATGGAGGTGAACCAAGCGACGACCACGACCTGCTTCATGCCCATGGCGAGCTTCATCATGGCCAGGGACGGGCCGGAGAGCTCGGCGAGCGGGCCCTCCTGGAGCTCCTGCTCGGCTTCGGCCTGATCGAACGGAAGCTTGCCGAGCTCCATATAGCAGGCGGCCGCGAAGGCGACGCCGGCGAGGATGACGGCGACGACGCTCGAGACGTTGCCCGTAACGATGTGCTGACCCATGGTCGCAATGTCCGTGGAGCCGCACACGATGGCGACGGTAAACAGCGCGATGAGCATGGACGGCTCGATGAGCACGCTCATGAGGAGCTCGCGGATACCGCCGAAGCCCGCGTAGGCGTTGGAGGAATCCACGCCGGACAGCGCGAAGAAGAAGCGGGACAGCGCGAGCGCGTACATGATGGTAATGGCGTCACCAAAGACGGGCATGGGGCTCTCGAGCGTGAACATGGGCAGGCCCATGGCGAGCATGAACGACACCGCGAGGAACAGCGGCGGCATGATGCGCAGCACGAAGCTCGAGTCGGAACTCACGGACTCGGGACGCGCCATGAGCTTCGCGAGGTCCCGGTAATCCTGAAGGATGGACGGACCGCGGCGATTGTGCATCTTCGCGCGAATCACACGGGCGAGGCCGGAGAAGAAGGGCGCGACCAGCATGACCACGAGGCCCTGCGCTATCGCAAGAACGATGTTCATAATATCCTCTCCCCTCTCTAGACCATGACCACGGCGAGCACGAGGAAGACCACGAGCGCCGCGACGATGTAGCAGATGTATACGGAGTAGTTGCCGCCCTCGATCTTGGAGGCGAGGCCGGCCAGCTTATCGGCACCCTCGCTCGGTGCATCGACCAGGAAGCGGTCGGGCAGGGGCTCAACGCCCTGGGCGACACCGGTGAGCTTCTGGAACACGTGCGCGATGGACCAGCAGATCTTGGTGCATACCTCGCGCAGGGTGTAGAGCGGGCCCATGAAGAGCTCTACGTCTGACGCGAAGCTCGTGGCGACGACGGGCAAGTGCTCGTTGGGCTCGTAGCCGCACGCCCAAGGGTCGGTCTTCTTAGCGGGGGCCTTGGTGCCGAGGCAGGACCTCAACACGAACGCGAGGCCGGTGAGGACCACGAGCGCGATGGCGATCGCGGGGGTGGAGGTGGCGGCACCGGAAATCTCGTTCACCAGAGACACGCCCGAGGTGGCTGTGACGGCAGAGCCGGCAAGCACGCTCTGGGCGACGTCGCCCAGAACCGGGGCGATGACGGGAGAGCCGATTCCCAGCACCACGCAGATGGCCGCGAGGAGCATCTGCGAGAACAACATCGGAGCCGGGGACTCCTTGGCGTTCGCGGCCTCCTGGGAACGAGGGCTGCTCGCGAACGAGACGCCGTAGGCCTTCACGAAGCACGTGACGGCCAGGGCACCGGTGATGGCGAGGGCGGCCGCGGAGGCGACGGCGAACACCATGACGACCGGGTCGGAGAGCGTCGAGATGTTGAACAGGGACTGGTAGGTGAACCACTCGGAAACGAAGCCGTTGAGCGGCGGGATAGCCGAGATGGCAAGGGCACCGATGAGGAAGCAGACGGCCGTGACCGGCATACGGCGGAACAGGCCGCCCATCTTCTCCATGTTGCGCGTACCCGTGGCATAGAGCAGGGAGCCCGCGCCGAGGAACAGCTCGCCCTTGAACATGGCGTGGTTGAGCGTGTGGTAGAGGGCGGCCATGAGCGCGATCGTCGCGATGACGTCGTTGCCCAGGGCGTGCGCCGTCATGGACGCGCCGACACCGAGCAAGATGATGCCGATGTTCTCGACGGAGTGGTAGGCCAGCAGGCGCTTAATGTCGTGCTCGTGGAGGGCGTAGACGACGCCCAGGACCGACGAGATGGATCCGAAGACCAGGACCATGAGGCCCCACCAGAGCTGGACGCCCGAACCCGCGAGCAGGTCGAGACCGACCTTGAGGATTCCCAGGATGCCGATCTTGATCATGCCGCCGGACATGAGGGCGGACACGTTGGACGGCGCCTCGGGGTGCGCCTGGGGCAGCCAGGAGTGCAGCGGGATGATACCGGCCTTTGCGCCGAATCCGAAGAACGCGAGGACGAAGCACGCGGAGGAGACGGCGGGTCCAAAGTCATGCGTACGGAAATCACTGAAGCTGAAGGAACCGCCCACGCCGTTGGTCATGAGCAGGAAGCTCGCCATGATAAGGACAAAGCCCACGTGCGCGATGACGAAGTAGAGCCAACCGCCCCTAATGGAGTTCTTGTTCTCCTCGATAACGACAAGGAAGTAGCTCGTAAGGGACATGAGCTCAAAGGCGACCAGGAACCAGAACACGTTGTCGGCGGTGATGACGAGCATCATCGAGGCGACGAAGGTGTTCATGAAGAAACCGGCGCGCCCGACCTTGCCCGGGTACTCATCAAAGTAGGACAGACCGTAGATGAAGCCCGCAAAGGCGAGGATTGAGATGAGGACCACGATCAGGCCCGCAAGGCCGTTGAGCAAGAGCTCGAGACGGGCGAACGGGAAAAAGAAGACCGTGTTGAGGGACGAAACGTCGCCAAGCACGGCCTCGAGGCCCGCGATGAACGACAGCACGGCCGCGACGGCGCCGATCAGGCAGCCGGCGGTCTTGGCGGCGTTATCGGCCTTGATCAGCAGAACCGAGGCGAGCGCACCGATGCACGAGACGGCAAGCGATGCGATAAACAGCGTCATGCTATCCATTGTTTTCGCTCCCTTCTGCTTTCTCGGACAGGCCCTGGGCCACTGCGGTAACGTCGACGGCCGGACCGTTTTCGATCGAGCGCAGGCGTTTGGCCTCGTCGAGCTCGCGATCGGCCGCGCCACCCATGACGGTCAGCGCCTTGGTGGGGCACGCCGCCACACAATGCGGGCCGTCCGGATCGAAGGCACACAGGTCGCACTTGACAGCGCAGGTGTACTGGCCAGGAGCCCACGTAAGCAGGCTGCTCAGGGACTTAGGATACGAAGGCGTCGGGTCGCACATGCCTGCGACACCGGCGATAGACGTGCCATCGGGATGGATGGCTCCGAAGGGGCACGCAATGGCGCACAGCCTGCACCCGATGCACTCCTGCTCCTTGACGTGGATGCGATCGCCATCGTGCTCGATGGCATTCACCGGGCAAACCTCGGCGCAGGGGGCACCCTCGCAATGGTGGCAGGCAAGGGCGGCCGAAATACCGCCGGTCTTCACGAGCGCCAGGCGCGGCGTATCCTGAAGACCCTGCATCCGGTGGGCGTCGGCACAGGCGGACTGGCATGTTCCGCAGCCGATGCACCTCTCCGGGTTGATGTCGATGAAGCGGTTCATCCCCACTTCCTTTCAAAATAACGGGCCGGGCTCCCGAACGTACGGGACGCCCGGCCCAAAAAGCCAACGAGAACGGGACTACACGATTTGGTTCACGTGCGTCTCGTCGTCGAACTTGGCGGCGCCAGGCTCAACGTCCTGGGGAGCGGCGGCGTCCACCAGAGCCTGCTTGAGCTCGGTGTACTGACGCTCGACCTCGCCCTCGGCCCAGACCTGGTCGGCGATAGCGTCAACCTGGCAGGCGGAGAACTTGTCCTCGGGCGTATGCGAGACCGGGTCGACCTTGTGAATGGTCAGCTCGTTGCACTTGCCGATCCACCACTGGTAGGTCATATAGACCGTGCCCTTGTTGATACGGTCGCTCACGTCGGCGCGGCTGTATACCTGGCCGCGGCGGCTGTGAATCGAGACGATGTCGCCGTTCTTGATGCCGCGCGCCTGGGCGTCCGCGGGATTCATGCGGACAAAACCGGGCTCGTCGGCAAGCAGCGCCAGCGTCTTGCAGTTGCCGGTCATCGAGCGGCAGCTGTAGTGGCCGACCTCACGGACGGTGCACAGGATGAGCGGGTACTCATCATCGGGAAGCTCGGAGGGCGCCTCCCAGTCGTGCGCCATCAGGTTGGCGCGGCCGTCCTTCGTGGTGAACTTGCCACCAGCGAACATGTCGGGCGTACCGTGGTCGTTCACATCGGTGCTCTTGACGGGCCACTGGGCGTAACCGCCCTCGGGAGCCATCTTCTCGTAGGTCGCGCCCACAAAGTTGGGGCACAGGCTAATGCACTCGTTCCAGATCTGCTCGGTGTTGTCGTAGTGCATGGGATAGCCCATGCGCGTAGACAGGTCCGCGAAGATCTCCCAGTCGTGACGGCACTCGCCCTTGGGCGGAACGGCCGCGTCAAAGTGCTGGAAGCTACGGTCGGATGCGGTAAAGACACCCTCGTGCTCGCCCCAAGAGGTAGCGGGCAGAATGACGTCGGCGAGCATGGTCGTCTGCGTCATAAAGATGTCCTGGCAAATGAACAGATCCAGCTCGGAGAGCGTCTTGCGCATACCGGCCGAATCGGGCTCGGTCTGCACCGGGTCCTCGCCGTAGTTGTAGAAGCAGTGCACCTTGCCCTCGTCGACCAGGTGACCCAGGTCGGTGAGCTTGTAGCCCTCCTCGAGAGGCAGCTTCTCCTCGGGCACGCCCCAGGCCTTGGCGAACTTGGCGCGCGCGGCCGGGTCGGTGACCTTTTGATAGCCAGGGTACAGGTTGGGCAGCATGCCCATATCGCAGGAGCCCTGGACGTTGTTCTGGCCACGCACGGGCGCGAGGCCGGAGTTGGGTTTGCCGATCTGGCCGGCAACGCAGGCGATGGAGGCGATGGTGTGCACCGTCTTCAGGTTCTGCTTCTGCTGGCATACGCCCATACCCCAGCCAATGATGGCAGAGGGCTTCGCCGTGGCGTACATCTCGGCGGCTTGGTGGATCAACGCGGGCTCGACACCCGTGATGTCCTGTACGGATTCGGGAGTGTAGTTCTTGATGGTCTCCCACCACTCGTCAAAGCCGTTCGTGTGCTCGGCGACGAATTCCTTGTCGTAGAGGCCATCGTTGACCAAGCAGTTGGCAAAGGCGTTGAGGAACGCAACGTTGCAACCGTTCTTGATCGGAAGGTAGAGATCGGCGATACGCGCAGTTTCGATATGGCGCGGATCGGCGACGATGATCTTGCAACCCTTTTCTTTGGCTCGCACGATACGCCTTGCGACGATGGGGTGCGAATCGGCAGGGTTATAGCCGAAGAGGAAAATGCAGCCCGCATCCTCCATACCGGGGATGGAGCATGACATGCAACCTGAACCAACCGTGTCCATCAGACCGAGGACAGTAGGGCCGTGTCAAGTACGGGCGCAGTTGTCCACGCTGTGGGTGCCGATGCACGCACGCGTAAACTTCTGCATGACGTAGTTCGCCTCATTGCCGCCGCCTCGCGAAGAGCCGGTGGTCATGACAGCGTTAGGACCATATTCGTCAATTATGGCCTGCATCTTAGATGCGGTGAAATCCAGTGCCTCGTCCCAGCTTACGCGCTCAAGATCCGCGCCCTTAGTGCGGCGGATCATCGGGTGCAGTACGCGAGGAGTCAAGATCTTGGTGTCGTTGATGAAGTCGTAGCCGCTCATGCCCTTAAGGCACAGCTCGCCCTGATTGGTGATGCCGTTGAGCGGTTCGGTGCCCACGACCTGGCCGTTTTGGACCAAGAGGTTAAACTGGCAACCGGCGCCGCAGTACGGGCAGATCACTTTATGCTTCTCCATGACACCCTCCTTCCTTTCTCTGCTACCGAATACTCGGTACTAATTTGACAATCATTGGGCCTGTCGCCCCGACGCTTACGCCTCGTTTTCGATGGTGGCGCGGGCACGCTCGGCAGTCAGCTCCGCCAAACGTTCCTCGTCTACCAGGGTGAGGCCCTTGGTCGGGCACGCCTCGGCACACGCCGGACCGCCGGGACGGTCCACGCACAGGTCGCACTTGAGCACGAAGCTCTTGGTCTGCGAACCCACGCGAACGTCGCCCATCAAGACCGGAACCTGCGTGGTCGCCACGCTCACGGCGCCAAAGGGGCATGCCATGACGCAGCTCTTGCAGCCGATGCAGTTGTCCTCGTTGACGCCGATACGATGGTTCTTTGGATCAAAGAACAAGGCGCCCGTAGGACAGGCCTTCGCGCACGGGGCATCCTCGCAGTGATGGCAAGCCACCGGTGCGGAGATCTCGTACGTACGCGTCACGCGCAGGCGCGGCGCGGCGATGTTGCCGGGGATGTCGTGCGCCTCGATGCACGCCGCCATACAGGTTTGGCACCCAATGCAGCGTGAGGAATCGGCTACGACTCG
The DNA here is from genome assembly GCA_037320555.1 of Collinsella sp. Taxonomy (GTDB): domain Bacteria; phylum Actinomycetota; class Coriobacteriia; order Coriobacteriales; family Coriobacteriaceae; genus Collinsella. The sequence goes on from JAYBVN010000024.1 coordinate 60,991, forward strand.
TTTATTGCCCATGTTGTTCACTCCCTCCTGAATCCCATGCCGGAGAGACCCTGTCGACGTTGCCCCGGACCGCCCGTGGTCCGGCATCGGCGTATCGAGTGCATGCGGCGAAACAGGCACTTCGATAGAGATCCTCCAACGATATACAGGCTAAATATACGCAGTTGCAGGTGGCAAACTTGAGCATAGGCCCTGCAATACGGGTGTATTGCAGGGGTTTTGGCAGGTTGGAATTATTCTCTAGAAGCTATAAAGGTGAGTGTATTACATGCGTACATCCAAGGGAGATTTCACGCTCGTTTCTGAAGGATGTAGTACGTTTGTAATATCGTTTACACTCAATTACTCTAGTGCAATAAAGTAGTGGTTGTAAGATTGGCTATTATTAGCCGATGTTGTATTTGACTATTCAAATTGCACGCTCATTAAGGGAGGCCAGTGATGTCATCGACTCAAAAACGAGCCATCCTGCAGGTGCGCATTCGCGAGGAAGACAAGCAGCATGCCGAGCGTCTCTACGACGCCATGGGCACATCGCTCGCCGAGGCTGTCCGTCTATTTGTCGCGCAGAGTATTATGGTGCGCAAGCTCCCATTTCAACCGGTCGCCGTGCGCTCCAAGGACGGCACGGCCGCCTATGGACTGCTCAAAGCATACGGGGACCCCAATCGCCGCTCCGAGGAGCGCAATGCCTGGATTGAATACCTAGCCACAGAAAGCGACGAGTCGGTTTTGGGTCCCGAGGAAGTAGATATCCATGAGTAGCACCATCATCGACGAGACCGTCATCCTTCGCTACCTGCTTGACGACGACGAGGTCCTGTCACCGCGCGCCGCCAAGGTCATCGCCACGCGCACCGCACGTGTCTACCCCGAAATCATCACGCGCGTCGTGGTCACGCTGCGCGACGTCTATAAGGTTCCCCGCGTTGAAATTGCTGCGGCCATGAAAAGGCTGCTCGATGACGTCATGGTCGACGAGCCCACCGTTGTCGCCCTTGCCGTCAAACTCTTTGGCAAGACCCATATGGACTTTACCGATTGCCTCCTTGCAGCCCGAACCGCCATCTACAACGATGATGTCGTGAGCTTTGGCAAGCCCATCATCCAAGGCATGATCGATTACCGCCGCCAGCGCCAAACCGCTGCCGACGCCCGCGACCGCGCCGCCGAATCCCGCAGCCGCAGCACCGACTCCACCATCGACAAGCTCCGCCACCGCCCCCGCAGCTAACCCCATCCCCATCTGAGTTGCGGTGAAATAGTTCCTGGTTTTAGGCTTATTCGAGCTTTTCAGGAACTATTTCACCGCAACTTTCTGTAAGGGTGGTTTTTAGTGCCACCGAGGGGCACTAATCAACCGTTTGCCGATATGTTTGGCTCTGGCTCATGGCTCTGACCTGCCCCGTCAAGCTTTTGGTCAGTTCATGGCAAGGTCTGGCGGACCAAATATGGGATAGCGTAGTGTCATTCACTCCCCCCTCGAGACCATGGGGTCGAAAATGAGTCATGATAAACGCTGTTCCAAACCGCAAGCAGAGCTGTTCTTCCGGTTATTCGAGGCCCATCATGGCGGGCACCTGTTTATAGCTACCAAAAAATGGGACGAACGCTGTGCCTACGCGCTCATGCAAAAAGAGATGATTATTCGACTCTACAACCATGTCTACGCTGATCCCGCGTATTGGAATGACCTCGGCGTCGAAGATCGCATCTTTCAATTGGCATCCGCTATTGCGGTCGTTGAACCGGATGCCGTGTTTTGTGGAGCAACGGCGGCGCTGCTCTATGGCATCGGTTCTGCATATTCGCTTCTCGACAAGGTGCAAGTGCTGCTACCGCGTTCCACCAGACGCGATATGTACGAATTCGTTGAATACCGACGCTGGCGACCGGGCGACGTATGGCAGCTCGGCCCGTTTACGCTAACGGATCCATATCGCACGGTGGTCGACATCGCCCGAACGAGCGCTTTTCGATATGCACTAGGCTATATCGACGGGTTGGCTCGTGAGTACGGTGTCGAGCGTGAAGAATTGCGTGCATATGCACAAGCGAACTGCCGCGGATTGCACGGCATCGCGCGCGCATTTGACGTTTTTGAACACATGGATGGCAGGTCGGATAACGGTGGAGAATCCGAAGCACGAGCGGCAATGATTATGGCAGGAGTTGCCGCTCCCGAACTTCAGGTTGAAATCACTCGACCGGGAAACGCCGGCTATTATTTGGCAGATTACGGCTGGCAGATGCCAAACGGCTCTTGGATGCTGGCTGAGCTGCATGGGCTGGGCAAGTTTGAGGGCGATGCCCAAAATGATCCGGAACATACTGCGGCAAAAACCTATCGAGCTGCCCTCGTGCGCGACGCGAACCTGCGTGCTATGGGCCACAACGTCATTCATTTCAAGCTCTCAGACACCTACGATGTCAAAGCGTTCGGCTCCATGATGCGCGGCTACGGTATACCGACCACAAAACCCTACGCAGACTCCTGACCGGCCGCCCTCATCTTCTCGACAAAAGAACCCATCATCGACCCAGCCCGCTCGGCCTCAATAAGTTGCGGTGAAATAGTTCCTGGATAACAGCTATTGCGGCTAATCCAGGAACTATTTCACCGCAACTTAGGAGGGGATGTGGGGTCCCTGACATGTATATGAAAACGGCTCTGGCACCAAATGGAGCCAAAGCCGTTAAAACTATCTTATGGAGCGGGCGACGGGAATCGAACCCGCGTCATCAGCTTGGAAGGCTGGGGTTCTACCATTGAACTACGCCCGCAAGATATGGTCGGGACGACAGGATTTGAACCTGCGACATCCTGCTCCCAAAGCAGGCGCGCTACCAAACTGCGCCACGTCCCGAAGGTGTTGAGCAGCTAAGGTCTAAACCTTGCGTGTCCCAAAGCGAAGGAAATTATAGGGGAGACTCCCCGCCTGTGCAAGCGACGATACCCTAGCTCCTCGAATGTGCGACAAACCGGCTATGAAGCAGACCGATCACAAACGCCACCACGGCGACTGGTGCCCACGCAGCACCGATATCTGCCAGCGGCAACGCATCGAACGGCAGCCACGCACCAGTAAAGAACGCGTCGCGGACCGAGGTGATCACGCTCTGCACCGCGACCACGCCGCCGACCCAAACCCAAACCTGCGGATGCGCGTCGCAAAAACCGTGCATCAGACCCATAAGTACCAGCACAATGGCAACGGGATACAGGGCATTGAGCATAGGCACCGAGAACATAAGGATCACGTCGAGGCCCACGTTGGAGAGCACGCACGAAAACGCCGCGAACACAAAGGCGAGAATCGCGAAGGGACGGCGCATGGCCTCCTCGGAAGCCTCCGCTCCCCCTTCGACCACATACGTCTCGCAGAAGTAACGCGAGCAGCAGCTGATAAGGCCAATACACACATTCATGCAGGCGAGGAAGAAAATCGCAAAGACCACGACCGTGCCGGCTAGGCCAAAGTGCATAGAGGCCGAACGCGCAAGGATCGCGGCGCCGTTGGTGGCATCGGGCATAACCGTGCCGAGCTGCATGCCGGCAAGCGCCAGGCCGCAGTAGATGATGGCCATAAGCACGCCGGCAATCACACCCGAACGCGAGATCTCGAAGGCCACGCGCTTATCGTCGGTAACGCCCAGCTCGTGGATGGTCTCGGCGATGATGATGCCAAAGGCGAGCGACGCAAGCAGGTCCATGGTCTGGTAGCCGGTCAGAAAACCCTGGACTGCGGCACCGGCATCATAGGGAGCCTGAGGCGCGGCAGCGGGGCCCAACGGCGAGATCACAGCGGCACCCACGACCAGCACGATGAGCGCAATGAGCGCGGGGCCCGTAATGCGGCCGAGCACGCGCGTGATGACACCTGGGCGCAGCGTGAGCACAAACGCGACGACGAAGAACCCGATGGCAAACACCAGACGTGCTGCGCCGAGCGAAACGCCCTCGGGCAGCAGCGGCACCAGCATTTCGAACGCTGTAGAGCTTGTGCGCGGAATGGCCAGGCACGGACCGATGGCCAGGTAGACCGCCGCAACGAAGAATTCGCCAAACTTAGGATGCACGCGGCCGGCAAGCTCGCGCGCCGTTCCGGCGAGCGCAACGGCGATAAAGCCCATAACAGGCAGGCCGATGGCGGCAATCAAAAAGCCGATCATGGCAAGCGGCGTGGCCGTGCCGGCCTGAAGTGCCAGCAACGGCGGAATGATGAGGTTACCAGCGCCAAAGAGCATCGAGAACAGCGCAATGCCGACGGTAACGACATGGTCGGAGCGCAGGCCGCGCGGGGCGGATGAGGCCATAGGCACACCTTTCGGGTCGAAACAAAAACGGGACGGGCAAAAGACCCGTCCCGCAAGTATATACGCTCTAGCAGGCTAAATCGCGCAAAGCGTCAATCGCGGTGTCGACTTCCTCGTCCGTGTTGAAATACCCAAACGAAAAGCGAACGATACCCTGGCGCTCGGTCCCGAGCGCGCGGTGCATGAGCGGAGCGCAATGGGCACCGGGGCGCGTCGCAATCCCCCACCCTTGCATAAGCGCGTCCGAGATCTCGGCAGAGTCGATATCGCCCACGTTGAGCGAGACGATCGCCGAGCGCACAGGCTGGTCAAACGCACCGTAGAGCGCAATGCCGGGGATTTCGCGAACGCCGGCGAGGAAGCGCTCGGCAAGCGCGCGCTCATGCGCCGCAATCGCCTCGACCCCACCCTGGGCGTCGATAAAGTCGAGGCCGGCAGAAAGTCCCGCGATGCCGTGACCGTTGAGCGTGCCCGCCTCAAGGCGCGTGGGCCACTCAAGCGGCTGCAGTGCATCGAAGCTGTGCACACCCGTGCCGCCCATGGCCCACGGAGCCACGTCAACGCCCTCCGCCACGGCCAGGCCACCGGTGCCCTGCGGACCTATGAGCCCCTTGTGGCCGGTAAAGCACACCACGTCGAGCCCCATGGTCTGCATATCGACATGCGCCGTGCCGGCAGACTGCGAGGCATCGACAATCACCAGCGCACCTACCGTATGGGCCATGGCGGCCACGCGCGCAATGTCGACCGAGTTGCCGGTCACATTGGAGGCGTGCGTCACCACCACGGCGCGCGTGTCAGACGTCACCAGCCGCTCGAGCTCGTCGTAGTCGAGCACGCCGTTCGCGTCGCAGCCCGCATGCTCAACCGTCACACCCTGCTCTGCCGCCAGGCGATTGAGCGGGCGTAGCACCGAGTTGTGCTCGAGCACCGTTGTGACCACACGGTCGCCGGGGCGCACCACGCCATTGATGACGGTGTTGAGCGCCGCCGTGGAGTTGAGCGTAAAACAGACATGGTCAGCACGCGGGCAGCCCAGCAAACGCGCAAGCTTGGCGCGGCAGCCGTGAATCGTACGAGCGGCATCGAGGGCACCCGACGTGGCGCCGCGCCCGGCATTGCCGAGCGAGCGCATCGCCTGCGTCACGGCATCGATGACCGTCTGCGGCTTGTGTATGGTCGTCGCCGCGTTATCCAGGTAGATCATCGCACGACCTCCCACATATCAATCACGGTATAGCCCTCGGTGGGAACGCCCGCCGCGGCGAGTTCGCCGCGCAGCAGTTCCTCATCGGCAGGCAACGCCTTCCACGCCAGACCACAGCCGGCAGCGACCTCCCCGGGCACGGGAATCGTTCGCCCGGGAAGGCCGCGCTCGATGCACAGGGACTCGCAACCCATGGCGGCCGCCGTGGTGGGAAACGTGATGACAAGCGCCGGGCGCTTCTCCCTCATGACAACTCCAACCAACACGCTACGGGCGCACGACGCGCACGGCCTGCTCCATCTTCTCCACGATCACGTACATGTTGGTGACCTCGCCCACCGCAAGCTGGTCCTTAATGCCATAGTGGTCGAGGCAGGTACCGCAGGTGAGAATCTCGACACCCTGCTCGGCCAGGCCCTTCAGGTCATCGAGCACCGGCGAGCCCTCGACGGTGAGCTTGGCGCCGCCGTTGTAGAACAGCATGGTCGCGGGCAGCTCCTCCTGCTGCGTCACGGCAAAGATGAAGGCCTTCATGAGCTTGTGGCCCAGTTCGTCGTCGCCGCGGCCCATGCAGTCGGTGTAGACGGAAATGACGAGCTTGCCCTTGCCGGCGCTGGCGTCGCAGAAAGCGGCACCGTCCTGCTCGGGGTCCGCAACGGCAACGGCGCCAGAGGTCGCCACGGTCACGCGCCACTCGGCGTCAGAAACCTTCTCGACCGAGGCCGCGCAACCCTTCTCCTGCGCCATCTTGGAGATGTTCTTGATGGCGGTCTCGTTATCGACCGAGGTCACCACGGCACCCTCGCCATCAAGCTGTTTGAGTGCCTTAAGCGTCTTGACGACGGGCAGCGGGCAGGCATCGCCCATGGCATTGACTTCAATCTTGGTAGACATAGTTTTTCCTTTCGAATAAATCGTTTAGAACGGTACATAGCTCAATAAACGTGTCGTTAACGGACAACGCGAACGGCAGGACCGCCCGGCACCGGCTCGCACACGCGACCGATTGTGGCAGCAACGCGCCCCTCGGCATGCAAACGGCGCGCAAGCTCATCCACATCGGCAGCAGGTGCCGCGATAAGCAGGCCACCAGACGTCTGTGGATCGTACAGCGCATCCAACATGCCCGGCTCCAGGTCCTCGTCGGCAGCCACGCGCGGGCCAAAGAAGTCCTGGTTGCGGTAGGAGCCCGCGGGGATAATGCCCAGACGCGCCATGTCGAGCACCTGGTCAAAGAGCGGCACCGCCCCCGACGCAAGTTCAACCTGCACGCCCGAGCCTTCGGCCATCTCGCACGCATGCCCGATCAGGCCAAAGCCCGTAATGTCGGTGCAGCCGTGAAGCTCGAGTCCCTCGGCCAGACGAATCGGCGCCTCGTTGAGGGTGCGCATCGAGTCAAACATGGCCGCGGCCTCGTCCTGCTCGATGAGCTCGCCCTTAATGGCCGTGGTGATAATGCCCGAGCCGATCGCCTTGGTCAGCAGCAACGCATCGCCCACGCGCGCGCCGCTGTTGGCGAGCATGCGGTCAAGCGCGACAAACCCGCTCACGGACAGGCCGTACTTGGGCTCGTCATCGTTGATGGTGTGGCCGCCCGCGATGGAGCAACCCGCATCGACGCACTTGTCAGCTCCGCCCGCCAGAATCTGACCGGCAACCTCAACGCCCAGACAGCTCGGGATGCACAGCAAGTTCATGGCATGGCTCGGCCGCCCGCCCATGGCGTAGATGTCCGACAGCGAGTTGGCCGCGGCAATCTGGCCAAACAGAAACGGGTCGTCGACCATCGGTGGGAAGAAGTCGATGGACTGCACGAGACCAAGGTTCTCCCCTACGCGGAAGACACTCGCATCGTCAGAGGTATCGAACCCCACGAGCAAGTTGTCGTTATGCACATTTGGCAAGTCGCCCAGAACCTGGGCGAGGGCTCCAGGAGCCAACTTAGCGGCTCAACCGCTCGCGGCCGTCATAGACGTGAGCCTCATGGTGTCCTTAGCCATACGAACCCCCTTCCAACAAATCAACGACTTTAAGTATACGCGCCAGGCACGCTTCCCAAGAGACCGCCGACGGCTCGAACGTCGAAGGCGGCACCGCAAGCGCCTGCGCGATAGCATCTGCCAGTGCGCGCTCAAACAACGGAAGGTCGGCCGCCACGGGCGTGTCGACATCCGTCATACGCGGCGACGCCACCCACGTCACGGGAGCACCGGGGAGCATCGCCTCCATCCAGGGACGAACGCCGGGCAAATCGGTCGCCACAACTTTGCAGCCGCACGCGAGGGCCTCGATCGTCACGAGCGGCAGACCCTCGTAAAACGAAGGCAGCACAAAGACGTCGGAGCTGCGGTAGGCACGCACGAGCCCATCGCTATCCAGGCGCCCCGCCAGCGTCACCGGCACATCTGAGGCAGCGGTCAAGCGCTCGATACGCGTGTACTCGGCATCGTCCCCGCGGCCGCCCACAAGCACCAAGCCAGATGAGCGGACGCCATCGTCAATCGGCAATGACACGGCTCGAACCAGCGACTCGACGCCCTTTTTAATGCAAATCTTACCCACGTACACAAGCGATCCCGGCTGCCTCGCCACGCTTGCGTCGCGGCAGAAGACGCGATGGTCGTAGCCCGTCCCAATCACGTGGATGCGATCGGCATCGACGCCGCACACCAGGCCAATCTGCTCAGCCTGCTCAGCATGGAGCGCAAAGACGGCATCGAGCCGACGAACCGCACGTACGATGCGATCGCGTTCGAGCGCATGCGAACGCAGCTGGCGCAGGTCGGTCGAATGGCACACGGCAACAACCGGCACGCCCCGGACGCACTCGCGCGCCAATGCGGTCACCAGATACAGGTGATGGCAGAGCACCAGATCGGGCCGAAACTCAGCCATCGCCCGATCGATTGCTGCAGCAAATGCCCGCTCAAATGCCTTGAGCATCGAAGGCGTCAGGTCACGATAGCGCGTGGAGGGATAGGGCATGACGTCGGACATACCGCAGATGGGAAACGGCAACTCGGGCGACTCGAACGGTACGGCAAACACGGCAGCACGCCGGTCCAGCTCGCCTTGGGTATCACCCGGTGCCGCGCCGCAAAGCACGGCGGCGCGATGCCCCGTCTCGATCTGCTCGCGCACGAGCGCGGCAAGGTAGGTGCCGCTGCCGGTGCTATCTGGTTTTTGTGCCGAGATATTGAGGATGCGCATGTCGCGGTACACCCCTAGGCCAAGGCGGCGGCGCGGACAGCCGCACCGATGGCGCCGGCAAAGCGAGCCTGGGGCGAGGTGGTCACCGGCGACCCCAGTAGCTCGCCCAACCGCTCCACCACGAAGGCGTTCTCGCACAGGCCTCCCGTCAGGTAGTACGGGGCGCCTGCCGCCTGCCCGGCCATGGTCGCCACGCGCGAGACCACGCTGTCGATCACGCCACGCGCAATGTTCTCGCGCGGCTCACCGCGACCGATCAAGCTGATAACCTCGCTTTCGGCAAACACCGTGCACATGCTGCTGATCTTGGTGGGCTCACCGGAACGCGCCAGGTCGGCCATCTGCTGCTGGGAAATGCCTAGGCGGTCGGCCATGATCTCCAAAAAGCGTCCCGTGCCGGCGGCGCACTTGTCGTTCATGGCAAACTTGGCCACGCGGCCACTTTTAAGCTGAATGACCTTGGTGTCCTGACCGCCCACGTCGATCACGGTGCCGTGGTCGCCAAACAGGCGCACGGCACCGGTGCCGTGGCAGGTAATCTCGGTCACGACCTTGTGCGCATAGGGCACGGCGACACGGCCGTAGCCAGTCGCGATCACGCGAACATCGTCGGCTGTCACGTCATAGCCGGCCGCTGCCAGTGCCTCGCGCAGCCGCTCGGAAGCATCGACCGAGGAGAACCCGGTTGGCTGCACGCACGTCCACGCCACCGAACCCTCCCCGTCGACCACAGCAGCCTTAGCCGCCGTAGACCCGATATCGATCCCGATCCCTATCATGGCTCTCTCCCAATCTAAACATCAAAGGTAGCGGCGCGTTCAGGCGCCTTGGCATCCTCCCTCACATGTGACAAAGGGACAGTCCCTTTATCACATACCGTCACCTACAGGGTTTCGATGAAGGCGGCGATGCGGGTCTCGATCTGGCCCATGTCGCCGTTGCTGTAGTCGGTCTCGATCTTCATATACGGAATACCCGCACCCTCGACGGCCTCCTGCATGCGCGCGCTCTCAACGTTGAAGGTGTGGCAGGCCTGCAGCACGCTCTCTACCACGCCATCGACATGATACTTCTCGCACATAGCCAGCGTGTTTTCCATACGACCGTCGTTGGGCGTCATGACCGAGCAGTTGATGTCCAGGTAGCGGTCGGCGATGGCGCGCAGAATGTCGGGAGCCTCCGGATCGATCATCATGGCCGCCGTGCGCTCGCCCGAGCAGTCGTCCATGCACACGACCACGCCGCCGTTGGACTCGATAGTACGGCCGATCTTGTTGATCACGCCGCCCACCGGGCAGCCGGTGATCAGAATGCGCTTGGCATCCGCCGCGACCGGGCGCTCGCCCGCGTCGTAGGCCTCGCGCAGCTTGGCGACCTTTTGCTCCAGCTGCTGCGTATAGGCCTCGATATCAAAGCTGAACGTACCGGCAAACATAGTGCTCATCAGGTCGACGCCGCTCATGGCCGCCGGCTGGTTGGCCTGCAGCGCAAACATCTCGAGCTGGGCCGCACGCAAACGGTTGCGACGACGGACGGCAGCGCGCAGGTCATCGTCGGTAATCGTGATGCCGTAGAAGCCCTCAAGCTCCTCCTTGAGCAGGCGGCACTCCTCGTACCAGCCTTCACGCTCGTAGGCGCGATCGCGACCCTGCGGAAGATGCAGAATGTGCGTGCGCTTGAGCTCGTTGAGTAGCTCGTACATCTTCTTCTTGCCGTCGCAGGTGGTCTCGCCGATGATCATGTCGCTAAAGTACGTAAACGGGCACTTTTGCGAGTAGGCAAAGCCGTACGTCGACTTGATGAGCGGGCAGAGGTTTGCCGGCAGCACCTTCTCGGCCTCGGGAATCACCTCGTCGGACGTGCCGCACAGCGCCACGCTCGCAGCCCCCGCGGCATCGATAATCTCGAGCGGCGTGTAGCTGCACAAAAAACCGATCAGGCGATTACCGGCCTGCTTGTAATCCTTGACGCGAATAAACGCCGCCTTGCGCTGCTCGTTGAACTCCTCAAACGTGGACGGCAACGGCTGTTCCTCGATATCGACCATAGTAGTTCCCCTCTCTTGCACCGATATACCGACAATTAAACAACAAACCCACGCCATACCCAAAAGGAAGCATCCTCTAGGGAATGGCGTCGATAAGCTCCTGCGTATACGGATCGCTCGGGTGCGCGATCACGTCCTCGGCCGCGCCTTCCTCGACAAGACGACCGTGGTAGAGCACGCCAATCCGGTCGGACATATGCCGAACCACACGCATATCATGCGTGATAAACAGCAGCGCCACGCCCGTCGTGCGCTGCAGGTCGCGAAGTAAGTTGAGCACTTGGGCCTGAACGGACACGTCAAGCGCCGAGACCGGCTCGTCGCATACCACAAGACGCGGCTCGCAAATAAGTGCCCGTGCCAGATTGAGTCGCTGACGCTGTCCCCCCGAAAGGTCATGCGGATAGCGGTCATAATGCTCTGCCAGAAGACCGACCGAGGCCAGGGCCGAGAGCGCGCGCCCATGGCGCTCATCCGCATCGCGCACGCCAGCGATAATCAGCGGCTCCTCCAAAATGCGGCCGACACGGTTGCGCGGGTCAAAAGCCGTAGAGCTATCCTGGAATACCAGCTGGATCTCGCAGCGAAACGGCTTGCGTTCGCGCTCCGACATCGTGGCGAGGTCGTGCCCGCGATAGACAATCGAGCCGGAATCCGCACGCTCGAGACCACAGATCAGACGTCCAGTCGTCGACTTACCCGATCCGGATTCGCCAACCAGTCCATAGACCTCGCCCGGCGCGATCTCAAACGACAGATCGTCCACAGCGGTAAAGGCCTGACGCTTAAAACCTGAGCCCGGCATGGGATACGTTTTAGTCAGATGTGAGACCCTAAGCAGGGCTTCGCTATCAACAGCCATGGCACTCCCCTTTCTCGACAAGCCAGCATTTAGACCGGTCGCACGCATTCACGGCAAACAGCGGAGGCTCCTGCGCACGGCAACGCTCGTCCGCCCGGGCGCAACGAGGCGCAAAGCGGCATCCACAGGGTATTGCCGTAAGCGGCGGCACAGTGCCCGGAATATCCGCCAACGTGTCAACTCGCTCGCCTTCGAGCGGCGGAATGCTCGCGATGAGCCCCTGGGCATACGGGTGGCTCGGGCGCTCCATAAGGCCGCAGGCGTCGATCTCTTCTACGATTTGGCCCAGATACATGACGTGCACGCGCGAGCAGATGCTCGTGACGACACCCAAATCATGGCTGATAAAAAGCACCGCCATGTTCTCGGTGCGGTTGAGGTCGCGCAGTAGGTCGAGGATCTGCTTTTGGGTGGTGGTGTCGAGTGCCGTGGTGGGCTCGTCGGCGATAAGCAGGCGCGGGTGTCCGGCGAGCGCCATGGCAATCATCACGCGCTGGCGCATGCCGCCGCTAAAATCGCCCGGATACATGTCGAAGCGAGCCGCGGCATCTCGAATTCCCACACGCTCCAACAGCGATAGAGCCTCGTTGCGGGCTTCGCGTCGGCTCACCTTACGGTGGGCCCGCACCGCCTCGATAACCTGCGCACCCACCGTCATGACGGGGTTAAGCGAACTCAAAGGGTCCTGGAAAATCATGGCGATGTCGCAGCCGCGCACCTCGCGCATGCGCTTGAGCGGGCGCGCGAGCAGGTCCTCCCCGTCAAAGAGAATCTGACCGGTATAGGCCATCTTCTGTTCATGCTCCAATAGACGCATGACACTCTGGGCAAACACCGACTTACCGCAGCCGGACTCGCCGACAACACCAACGATCTCGCCGGCATCGATATGTAGGTTGAGTTTGTTGACGGCTTCCAGCGCGTTGCCATCACGGCCCACAAACGAGATGCAGAGGTCGCGCACGTCCAAAAGATGCTGAGCCATGGGCTAGTCCTCCTTAGTCTTGGGGTCAAGGGCGTCGCGCAGGCCGTCGCCGGCGAGGTTCAGCGAAAGCACGCTCGCGATGATGGCCGCTGCCGGGAAGAAAATCATCCACCAGGCTTTGCGCATCACGTTCTTGCCCGCCTGCAGGATGTTTCCCAAGCTGGCGTCGGGCGCCTTGATACCCAGGCCCAGAAACGAGAGGGCGGCCTCCGAGAGCACGGCCTCGGCAAAGACGAACGTCGCCTGCACCAGGAAGGGTGCCATAACGTTGGGCACGATATGCAGCCACACGATGCGCGCGGTCGAGGCGCCCTGCACGCGCAGGGCCTCCACAAAGGGCTCCTCCTTGACCACCATCGCACGCGAGCGCACGATGCGCGCCATGCTGGGCGTATAGACGATGGAGAGCGCGATGATGACGTTCCATACGCTCGCCCCCATCATGGCCATGAGTGCGATAGCCAAAAGCACGCCCGGAATGGACATAAGGCCGTCGCAGATGCGCATGAGAATATGATCGAGCCTCTCGTTGTAGCACGCATAGGCGCCGATCACCAAGCCGAGCACACTCGTCGCGAGCGTGACGGCAATGCCAACGCCAAGCGACACGCGCGCGCCCGCGATGACGCGGGCAAGCAGGTCGCGGCCAAAGTCATCGCAGCCAAAGGGATGCGCGGGCGAAGGTGCCGAAAGTCGCAACGTCATCTCCTGCACATTGGGATCAACCGTCCACACCAGCGGACCGACGAGCGCGATCAGCGCAATCGCCAGGAAAATGCAGCCGCCGACCACAAACCCCTTGTTGGCAAGAGCCTTCTTAACGTTTGCCATCATGCATCGCCCCATTTGCGAGCGCGCGGGTCAAAAGCGCCGTAGGCAAGGTCGACGACCAGATTGATCACCGAATTCAACAAGGCGATGACCAGCAGCACACCCTGAATCACCGGATAGTCGCGACGCTCGATAGAGCTCGTGACCAGCTGACCCAAACCGGGGATGTTAAAAATGGCCTCAGTCACCACGGCGCCCGTAATCAGGGCGCCAAAAGAATAGCCGACCGAGGTGAGAATCGGCAGCGCTGCGTTGCGCAGGGCATGGGCCAGGACCACACGAACCTCGGAGACGCCCTTGGCACGCGCCGTCTTGACGCAGTCAAGCTGCATGGCCTCGATAACGCTCGAACGGGTCATGCGCATGAGCAGGGCCGCCTGCACGCATCCAAGCGATATGGCCGGCAACGCAAGATAGCGTAAATGGCTGAACCAGCCCTTCGATAGCGGCGCATAGCCGGCCACCGGGAACACACGCAACGTGACAGCAAACAGCCACATAAGCATGAGCGCCATCAAAAAGCCGGGTATCGCCACGCCCAAAAGAGCAACGACACGCAAGACCGCGTCGGTGCGCGACCCATGTTTGAGGGCAGCGACGACGCCGCAGGGCAGCGCAATCAACAGCGCGATGAGCTGTGCCAGAAGCGCGAGCGATAGCGTGGGGCCAAAGTGCTCGGCGATCGCCTGCGTGACGGGCTGGCGCATAAAATACGAATCGCCCAAGTCGCCGGTAAGCACGCCGCCTATCCACTCAACGTAGCGCTGCGGCAGCGGCTCGTTGAGTCCCAGGCTATCGTTGACGCGCTCGATCTGGTCGGCCGAAGCCTCCATGCCGAGCATCGAAGAGGCTGGGTCGCCCGGTGTGAGATAGATAATCAAAAACACGACGACCGAGATGATGAGCATCACCGGAACCATCGCGCCTATACGTTTGAGCGTGTACTTCAACATGCGAGGCGTCTATTTCCCCTCTGAACGTGGACAGGATGTGGCGACCGCAGGGGACCAGACCCCTCCAGCCGCCACGTCATCTATTGCATTACTCCGGACGCTTGGCATTCCAAACGATGGCGCCGTCGAGCACCTCGACGTCCTCGACGTCTGCCTGGGTGCCCGTGATGGAAGCGTAGTGGCAAAGCGGCTCGATGACGGCGATCTCATAGAGGCGCTCCTGAGCCTCGGCCCACTTCTTGGCCGCGGCGTCGGTGTCCTTGGCGGTGCGGGTCTCGGCCACGAGCTTGAGCGCCTTCTCGTCGGACAGGCCATAGAAGGCCTTGGAGACCGAGAGGGACTGGGCCGGGATGGGCTTGTAGTTGGTGGAAGCCACAAAGAGGTCCCACTGCTCGGGCTTGTTGGAGCGGATGTCCATGAAGGTCGCGAACTCGTAGCTGTCGACCTCGGCGGTGAAGCCGGCCTTCTCGAGCTGTTCCTGCAGCGCGACGGTGGCATTGTACATATCCTTGTAGTCGGGGGTGGTCAGCAACTTGACCGTCTCACCGGCATAGGAGGTCTTGGCCAGAGCCTTCTTGGCGGCCTTGGCGTCGGCCTGGTTGAAGTACTTCTTGCCCGCGTCGGTCGCCCACTGAGCGTTCTCGGGGTTGCCAAGGTTGGGATCGATATTGAAGAGCTCCTTCTCGCCATAGGCGGCAAGAGCGGCCGCCTCGCAGTCGATAGCCATGAGGGCGCACTTGCGGATCTCCTCGTCGGCGAAGACGCCCTCGTTCATGTTGAGGAAGGCGGTCAGAACGCCGGCGTTATGGGTGTAGAGCTTGACGTCGTCGTTGCCGTCGAAGTCGTGGTAGTTCTCGGTGGGGATCTCGCCAGCGACATCGTACTCGCCGGTCTCAAACCCGCTCACGCGCGTGGAGGCCTCAGTCACGAACTGATAGTAGATGTCCTTGGTGGGCGCGGAGACCTTGCCGGTGTAGCCCGAAGCCTTGCCGTGGGCGGCGACATAGTCCTCGTAGCGGGTGAGATGGACGTACTGGTCCTGCTTCCACTCCACAAACTTGTAGGCACCGGTACCCACGTACTCGGTCACGCCAGTATCGCCCGCGGCCTCGATGACCTCGGAGGGGAAAATACCCGGATACTGGGAGTGGTTGCCCAGGATGATCAGAAAGTCGATGGCGGGCTCGGTCAGCGTGCAGGTGACCTCGTGGTCGCCCGAGGCGGCGAAGGTGGCACCGGGCAGCAGGCTCGCGGCGCGGTCGTTGACGGTGAGCCAGCGGTTCATCGAGGCCACGACGTCCTCGGAGCCAAACTCCTTGCCGTTGTGGAAGGTGACGCCCTCGCGCAGCTTGATGGTGTAGGTCAGGCCGTCGTCGGAGACCTCATAGCCCTTGGCCAGCACGGGCTGGGGCTCGTAGTCGCTATCGAGGCCAAAGAGCGGCTCGACGACGTTGCAGATGATGTCCATGGTCACAAGCGACGACGTGGCGTGCGGATCGAGACCGTCCGGGCTCGCCGGTAACGCGATCTGCAGTTCGTCGCGATACTCCACATCCTGGCCGGAGGCAGCGGCGCTACCGCTCTCGGCGCCCGAACCGCCGCAGCCAGTGAGGCCGAGGCCCGCCATGACGCACAGGGCAGCGGAGCCGGTCAGAAAACCGCGACGGGAAACGCCCGCCTTGAAAAGGTCGTTGTTCATTGAGTTCCTTTCGTGTCTGAACAAACTGATAGAATCTGCCGGGACGGCAGAAATCCCCGCCCCGGCAGCTATGCGAAGCCAATCGGCGCCCTGCGGTGCATCCGGACACCAACCGGCATGACAACAGAGAAATCCCTATCGCGTGGATAGGAACACCCGGCGGCGCAGCTTGGCGCAGGTGCGGCTAAATCGTCTCGAGGAAGGCCTCGATGCGGGTCTGGAGCTGACCGGCATCCTCGCCGGCGTAGTCGGTCGTGATGTGCATAAACGGAATACCGGCCTCCTCGGCGGCCTTCTCCACGGCAAACGACTCCATCTCATAGAGCGTGCAGAACTGCAGGGCCACGTCGACGATGCCGTCGGCATGCAGGTCCTTGGCCATCTGAACGATGTCCTTCATACGCTGGTCGTTGGGCGTAAAGACAGCGCAGTTGATCTTAAAGTAGCGCTCGGCAATGGCATCGAGCATCTCGTCGACCGTCTCGCCGGACTCGTCGACCAGGTCCTTGTAGTAGCGCGAGCCCGTGCAGGACTCCTCGCCTACCACAACGCCGCCGGCCTTCTCGATAAGGTTGAACAGTTTCCAGTTGGGCACGGCCATGGGCGTACCGGTGTACAGGATGCGCTTGGTGCCCTTGGGCGCCACGCCCTCGCCAGCCTCAACGCGCTGCTCGCACTCAGCCGCCATATCGTTAATGGCTCCGGTCAGACGCGGCGTGTCATCCATAAAGGCGGCCTGAACGGTCAGCAGGCTGTCGAGACCGCTGATGGGCGCCGGATCGGCAGCGCGGGTCGCAGCCAGACGCTGCAGGGCGCGACGCTTCTCGTTGACGGCGTGGATGGCAGCCTTCAGGCGCTCGGGCGTAATCTTGACGCCGCACTCGTCCTCGATCTTGGCCGCGAGCTTCTTGACCTCGGCCTTCCAGGTCACGAGCGTCGACTCGTCGTGTACGTTAGGAATATCCATGACGTACATGTTCTTTTGCGTGGCAAAAAACTCATAAGCCTTCTTCTTGCCATCGCAGGTGTTCTCGCCCACCACCAGGTCACTCGACTCAATGTAGGGGCAGACCTCGCCCAGCTTAAAGCCGGCAAAGCTCTTGATGAGCGGGCAGGTGTTGCGCGGCAGATGCTCCTCAACCTTGTCGGTCGCCCAGTCGGCACCCGAGCACAGGCCCACGGGGATGCCATCGCAGGCAAGTACGATCTCCTCGGGCACGTACACACAGAACGAACCGACGATCTTGGTGGCCTCGCCGGCCTCCTTCTTGTCGAGCATCTCCTTAATACGGCCGCTGTGGATGTTGGTGGCCACAAAGTCCAGGTAGGACGTTGACTTGGGGCGATTGTTCTGCGTCAGGAACATGTCGCCGTACATCTGGCCCACGGCGCCCAGCAGCATGTCGTGGTCGGCAAGATTCATGCCGAGGCTCTCCCACATCGGATGGAAATCAAATTCTTCAGCCATGACGGTTCCCCTCTCGAACCAAAAACGGATAACAGCGGTATCGATGCACGGTGGGTGGCGAAAACCCAGCCGCGCCTAAACCCGGAATTTTGGAGAACCAGCTTTGCGGTCGATTATTTAGTTGTGCGTCGTCTCTCCCGGAGCCGTGAACATACCTGCTCATATGCGACTCCGAGCCATATACAGGGCGCGTGCGGCAACGCGGCGAATGTATGTCGTCTGCGGCATGTGCGCACCCTCCTTAACCAGTCAAGGTCAACTATATCAGCGGTCATCGTCCAGACGAACACCGTTGACATTCGTACGACAGCCTCGTGTGCCGTCGTTTAATAAATAATTATCTTGATTGATAAGGGTTTGTCATTCCTCATTCGGCGAGCGGCAAGACAAAGCCGCCGAGGCTTATTTCCCCGACGGCATTACCCGGCGCTATCGACAAACCAGGTGGATCCTACTCGCATCGAAGTGCATGCGCAGCGTCTCGCCTGCTTGCGGCAACTCGTCGACAGGCACGCCCACTTTGTTGACCTTCCACTGCAGACGCGTGGGCGCATCGGCACGCGGCGCATCCAACAGCACCAGGCGCTCAAAACGCGAATCGCTCACGCGTGCTACGTGCAGGTCGTAACTGTTGCGACCCCGCTCGGCACGGTTGTCCACATGGAAGTAGCTCGCGCGAATGCCCAGGTACGCCACATTATCGGGAACCTCGCGACCCACGTTAAAGGTCATGCCCCAATCGAGGGCCTCAACTTCTTCGTCGCCGATCTTGCGCGCCTGGCTTGTGTTCTTGCAGCCCGTCAGACGCAGCGCCGCCAGCGTCTGCGGACGGCGGACCACGTCCTCGATGGAGCCGATCTCCTCAACATGTCCGTTATGCATCACGCAGATGCGCTCGCACAGGCGGCACGCTTCGTCGATGTCGTGGCTCACGTAGAGTACGGTGCGGTTGCACACATCGAACAGGTCGAGCATGTTCTGTTCGAGGGCGCTCTTAAGATAGGAATCGAGCGCGCTCATGGGCTCGTCGAACATAAAAATGCCCGGATGCGCCGCCACCATGCGCGCAAGCGCCACGCGCTGCTGCTGGCCGCCCGAAAGGCGCGCAGGATACCGATCGGCAAAGTCTGCCAGCCCAAAGATGCCCAGATAGTGCTCGGCGAGCTTTTTGCGCGCGGCGGCGTCGCCCGCGTTCTTTACACCAGCGCATACGTTATCGGCCACCGTCATATTGGGAAACAGCTGATAGTTTTGGAACAGCAGGGCGCATTTTCGCTCCTGGGGCGACAGGTTGATGCCGGCCGCTGCGTCAAAAAAGGTCACGCCGTTGACGACGATTTTGCCCTCGTCGGGCGTCTCCACACCGGCAATGCAGCGAAGTGTGCAGCTCTTGCCGCAACCCGAGGCACCGAGCAGCGCCACACGCTCCTCGCCGGCCTCGAGCTGCATGTCGAGGGTAAAGCCGGGATAGCGCTTTTTGATATCCAAAACGAGCGACATGGCTTATCGACCTCCCTGCTGCGCCGCATCATCGCGCATGAGCTCGGCCAACGCCTCGCGATCGATACGTAGCGCATCGCCGCCCGCCGGGTCGAGCGAATCGCCCCGTCCGGCGAGATCTTTGGCCTGCTTGCGTTCCGCACGGGAAAGGCCCCGCTCGCGATACTTTTGCGAATGAGCGGTGTACATATTGATGAACAGAATGACCAGGAAACTAAACACGATTACGACGATGACCCAAAAGAGGGCTACCGACGTGTTGCCGCCCATCCACTCAAAGTAGATGGCGATGGGAATGGTCTGCGTAATACCGGCGTAGTTGCCCGCAAAGAACAGGGTGCAGCCAAACTCGCCCATCGCGCGGGCAAAGGCGAGCACCGTGCCGGCGGCAATCGAGGGCCAGCCAAGCGGCATCATGAGCTTGGTAAAGATGCGACGCTCGGACCAGCCCAGCGTGCGCGCCGCATCGAGCATCTGCGTGTCGAGACTCTCGAAGGCACCGAGCGCCGTACGGTAGACCAGGGGAAACGACACCACCACGGCAGATATCACCGCCGCGGGCCACGTAAAGACGATCGAGACGCCGTGCGCGATAAGCCACCGACCGACCCCGGTCGAGCGGCCAAATAGCATAAGCAGCAGAAAGCCGCAGACCGTGGGCGGCAACACCATAGGGATGGTAAAGACCGAATCGAGCAGGCCCTTGATGCGACTCGAGGTACCCATAGTCTTCCACGCGGCGAACAGGCCCAGCGCAAACGCGATCACCAGGGCAAGGCCACTCGTTTTGATGGACACCCAAAACGGACGATAGTCGATGTCGCCCAAAAAGTAAGCCAAAGAGGTCAAGGGCCCCTGCTCATCCCGCAACTCGACAGACGATGCTTCTACCATTTGAGCGCTATCAAGCCAACGCGCGCCGCCCTTGACATCACCCGAGGCTGATGCAATCACCACATAGCGGTCCCCATCCGCACCGCGCTCGTCAAAGCCATAGGTATACCCGCCGGCATCAAACGTTGTTTCCGCCGTGACATACCAAGGAAGATCCACGTCCCCCAGCTGCGCACCTCCCATGCAGTTTGCGCTGTCGAGCTCACAGACGAGGGCCTTGAGACCCGATACGCACTCATTGTCCTGCGGATTCAATCCATACTTCTCGACCGCCTTGGGCGATATCCACACCACAACGCGATCGGCAGCAGGCGCCACTACAAGGTCCACGTCCTCATCAACGGGAAACCGGTAGCCCTCAGGCTGGCCCTCCATGGCACGAGCGGTCCCCTTGGCCAACCGCTCAAAACCCTCGATCCCATAGGAAAGCCCATGAGCGGTCGCAGCAACCTGGGCCCCGTCCTCAGCGTCCCCAGCAAACGCAAATCCCGGCACCCAGCAAAGCGCGAAGGTCAAAGCGCAGGCGACAAGCATGCGGAATCTATTAAGCACGAAAAGCTCCAAGCGAATACAAGGACGAAGTGAAACACAAAACGATGGAATTATCGCGCCAAGCCGCACTACTCGGAAAGCTCAAAGCCGTACTTAGCCCAAATCTTCTGAGCCTTCTTGTTGGTCAGGCAGAAGTCGATAAACGCCTTAGCTTCGTCGGCGTGTTCGGAGCTATCGGCGACAGCGCCGGGATACACGATGGGCTTGTGCGAGCCCTCGGGACACACGAAGGCCTCCTCGATACCGTCGTAGCGGAAGATGTCGGAGCTATAGACAAAGCCAGCCACGCAGTCGCCCGTGGACACATAGGCGGCGGCGGTACCAACTTTGTCAGCCAGGGCCACCTTGTCGGCGATCTCAGGCGCGTACTCGCCGTCGTCGCCCTCGGTGCCGGTGTAGAGGCCCACAGAAGCCAGCGCCTGGTTGGCGTACTTGCCGGCGGGAACGGTCTTGGCGTCGCCAATGGCGATCTTGCCGTCCAGATTCGCGACGTCGGCGATGGCCTCGACCTTGATGTCGGAGCCCTCGGCGCGAATGACCACGAGGTCGTTGACGAACATGTCCTCACGTGTGTCGACGTCGACGAGCTCGGCGGCCTCGGCGTCGTCCATGGTGCCCTTGGAGGCCGTGATGAGCACGTCGACGGCGGCACCGGCGCGCATCTGCTCGACAAGGTCGCCAGACGCCTTAAACTGCGTGTCGGCAAACGTGGTGCCGGTCTGCTCGGCGTAGAGCTCCTGAACCTCGGGCAGAGCTTTCTCGAGCGAGTTGGCGGCAAAGACCTGCAGCTCGACAGCCTTCTTCTTAGAGGAAGACTTGGCGGAGCCGGCATCGGAACCAGCGGGCTCGGACGTCTTGTTGCCCGAGCAGCCGGCAAGGCCAAGGCCGGCGGCAGCGGCAGCAGAAAGCGAGACAAAACCGCGGCGTGAAACCATATCGAACATATTCAACCCTTTCGAACGCTATGCCCGGGCACCCCGCCGCAGGCTTTATTCTGTTACTAGATTATACTTCCGCGCGAATAATGATAGTGAGGAATTATTCTCGCCGGAGAATATAGTTTCGAGTTGCCGTGCACCTCGGCGTCGCTTCGGCGGAAAACAAAGGCGCAGCAGCCGTTCAGGTCGCCCCGCCGCAGGTAACCCGCTTAGTTGGTATGCCCGCCGCCCGCCGTCATTTGGGCCGCATGCTCCAGCTGGTCGCTCACGGCCTCCCAGCTTTCGCGAGCCGCTTTCGTAGATCCCGGAAAGTTAATGACAAGCGTATACCCACGCTGCATGCACACGGCGCGCGAGAGCATAGCGCGGCGTGTCTTGGTCATGGAGCATGCACGGATTGCCTCTGCAATACCCGGCACATCGCGGTCGCAGACGGCACGCGTCGCCTCGGGCGTCACATCGCGCATCGAAAGCCCCGTGCCGCCGCAGGTGAGGACGACGTTGGCGTGGCACTCATCGGCGGCTTCCACAATGGCATCACCGATCTCGCTGGCGTCGTCGCGCACGACCACATGTGAGGCGACCGTCCAGCCCTGCGCCACGATGAGTTCTTCGAGCGCAGCACCCGCCTCGTCCTGGGCAAGATCGCGCGTATCCGAGCACGTCACGATCGAAATCTTCAGCTCCATAGCATTCCTCCTACAGCACGGCGCCCTCAGGCAGGTCGACACGCACGACATCCACGACGTCGCCCACCTTGAGCTCGCACGGACCTTCGTCAATACGCAGCAGGCAGTTGGCCCGCTGCATTGTGCCGAGCAGCGCCGAATTCTGCGTCCTGGCCTCGGTCACCAACAGCTCGCCAGTCTCGGGGTCGCGCAAAACCGTGGCGCGATCGAAGAAGCGGCGATGCTGTCGCTTTTTCACGCCGTGCGTGAGCGTCGCCTGCTGCACGGGACGCACACCCTCGGCAAAGCCGCGCATCTTGCGGACCGCCGGGCGGGCGAGCATCTCAAAGCCCACATACGCCGCGGCCGGATTGCCTGAAAGCCCCAGGTAGGGCTTACCCCCGAGCAAGCCAAACGTAATGGCCTTGCCCGGACGCATCGAGATGCGGTCAAACAGCACCTCGCCCTCGCGCCGGACGAGCGCCGCCACGAAATCGTAATCGCCCGCCGAGGCGCCACCGCTCGTAATGACAAAATCGCACTCCTGCACGGCACGATGCACCAGCTCGGCAATCGCCTGCTCATCATCGGGTGCGATGCCGTAGAAAACGGGCTCGGCGCCGGCATCGAGCGCCTCGGCCATCAGCGCCGAGGAGTTAGAATCGCGAATCTGACCGCGCGCCGGTACCTTACTCGGTGCGACCAGTTCCGTGCCCAGTGAGATGATGCCCACACGCGGCGCGGCGTGCACCTTCACGCTTGCATACCCGGCGCTTGCCAGCAAACCCGCACCCGCCGGGGCCACAACCTCGCCGGCATGCATCACAACATCGCCGGCATGGGCCTCCTCGGCGGCAGAGCGAACGTTCTCCCCTACCTTGGCAGGCGCCGAGAAGCGAACGTGCGAGCCCTCGTTGCCGTCACCGTCGACTACATCGACGATCTCGTACTTCACCACGGCATCGGCACCTTCGGGTACCGGTGCGCCCGTCATGATGCGGACTGTCTCGCCCGCGCCGACCACGCCCTCAAAGACATGGCCCGCCGCCTCGTGTCCGATAACGTCGAGCGTCACCGGCGCCTCGCCAGACGCCTGCGCCAAGTCCGCCGAGCGCACAGCATATCCGTCCATAGCGCTGTTGGCAAACGGCGAGATGTCGATATCGGCCACCGCGTCCTCGGCCAAGGGAAGACCGGCGGCCTGCCACACGGGAATCTCGACGAGATCGGTCGGAGCAACGTGCGACAGGACAATCGACTGTGCGTCATCCAGCGGAATGAGTTTCTCTGCCATATGCACCTCTTAATGCCACGGCGCACAACAGGGGCGCCGATTCTTTATGCTTGTCTCAGTATAATCCCCCGACGCACGACCGCGACTCGGCCTGTACCCGCAAATACACCTGTCGGTTGCAGGCCGCGAAACAGAATGGAAACCAACCCACCGGCTCGTCGCGTTTACCGCGTTTTATAATGCTTGCGTTGCAACCTAAAAGAGGAACGTATGGCTCATAACGACAAACCCGAAAGCGCAAACGAAGCGCAGGATCATTCCCAGCCGCTCGACGAAGGCGGTTTTTTCTCCCTGAACGACGTCATCACAGCAGGCAGGCATCAGCTCACCCGCTCTGAGCATCTCTTGGCTGCCGACACGCGCCGCAACGCCCGCAACCTACTCGCGAGCACCAAGTTGCTCGCACTCGTCGTCATCGTCTCGCTCGCCATGGGCGTTGCCGCTTGGGCGTTTTTGGCCTCGCTGAATATCGCGACCGACTATCGCGAGCACCATGCATGGATTTACACGCTGCTTCCCGTTGTGGGCGTTGCCACCGCATGGGTGTACAAAAACCACGGCCTTGCCGCCAAACGTGGTAACAACCTGGTCATAGACTCCGCTCTGGGCACACGCCTCATCCACATGCGCATGGCCGTCCTCACCTTCGTCTGCTCCACGCTCACACACCTAACGGGCGGATCGGCCGGTCGCGAGGGAGCCGCGGTGCAGATTGGCGGCACCATCGCCAGCAACATCTCGAGCCTCGCCCACCTCAAAAAGCATGACCACCACGACCTCATGCTCGCCGGCATCTCGTCGGCCTTTGGCGCCGTATTCGGCTCGCCCCTTGCCGGAGCTTTCTTTGGCATGGAGATGTGCTTTATCGGCAAGATCGACTACACCGCGGGCATCTACTGCCTGGTCGCCTCGTTTACCGGCTACTTTACATCAATCGCCCTGGGTACCGAGTACGAAGCGAATGTCATCGCCAACGTTCCCGCTATGACGCCCAAAACGGTCGTCATCGTTGTTATCAGCGCCATTATCTTCGGTCTGACGGCACGCCTCTTTGCCTGGTCGGTTCGAACAGTCAAGAGCCTGTACGGTCGCTTTATCACCAATTACCTTATTCGCGCACTCATAGGCGCACTCGTGGTTTTGGCCGCCTATGCCCTCCTCGACGCCTGGGACTACGCCGGCCTTTCCACGTGGCTTTCCGGCGCCGGATTTGCCGGCAACACCACCCTAGCGGACGCAGTCATCAAGTTGGTCGTCACAGCGCTCACCCTGGGCGCCGGCTTCCAAGGCGGCGAGGTCACGCCCCTGTTTGGTATCGGTGCGGCGCTCGGCGGCTGGATAGGTTGCCTCGTCGGAATCGACCCCAGCTTTCTGGCAGCGCTGGGCATGCTCGGCGTGTTCTGCGCCGGCCTTAACGTGCCCATCACCACCTGTATGATGGCCATCGACCTGTTCCACGGCACGGCAGCCGGGTTCTTTGTCATCGTGGCCTTTATCAGCTACCTAACCGCCGGACACCGCGGCGTGTACCCCGCCCAACGCATCATCTCGCCCAAGCGCCGTTCGCTTATTGTGGATGAGGGCGGTACGGTAGCAGATGCTATCGAGCGCCACAACGACCTGATAGAGTAGATGTAATAATCGCCGTGCAGCCACAATCGGGGGCAATTCGACCTGAGCGCGACCGCACTGTCATGCCACACGCCGGGAGTCGCCCCATGCACGCAACTAATTTTGGTCGCACGCTCATCATCGCCAACCCCGCCGCCCAGTCGGGTGCGGCGCGCGAAGTTGCCGAGCGCCTGCAACGCTTTTTGGACATGACTGCACGCACATCCCAGTTTGACCTGGTGCTGACCGAGCGCATGGGACACGCCAAGGAGCTGGCCGCCCAGGCTCAGGGCTATCGCACCGTTATCGCCCTTGGCGGCGACGGCGTGATTCACGAGGTCGTCAACGGGCTTATGACGCAAAAGGAAGACGCCCGCCCTGCTCTTGCCATCCTACCCGTGGGTTCCGGCAACGATTTTGCCCAAACGCTCGGCATCGACGATTTCTCCGGCAAGGATTTTGGCGCGCTGCTCGCCTGCGAGCTGCAGCGTCAGGACATCGGGCGCATTCGCTCATGGAACCCCGCAAGCGGCAGCGGCGAGGCGATCGTCGAGTACTACGACCAGACGCTTTCGGTCGGTATCGATGCCGCCATCGGCCTTGGCACCACCGAGCTGCGCAAAAAGACCGGCTTGACAGGCGCGCCGCTCTACACCCTCTCGGGACTTGAGCAGTTTGGCCTACGCTATCGCAACTACCCCATGACAGTCAGCTTTGACGGGGCGCCCGCCGAGCGCGTGAGGGCAATCATCATGGCGATTCAGCTGGGCCCCACGTATGGCTCGGGCTATCGCATCTGCCCCGATGCCGACCCCTGTGACGGTATATTCGACGTCTGCTACGCCTGCGGCCCCGTTCCGCGCGCGGTCGCGCTTCCCATGTTCCTTTCGGCCAAAGACGGCCACCACACCAAGCTGCCACCGGTTCGCATGCGCCGCTGTCGCCATGCCGAGCTTACCTTTGAGGAGCCCGACTACCCCATCCAGGCCGATGGGGAGCCCGTTGTCGCCTCGCGCATCGAGGTCGACGTCCTCGGCGGCGCCCTCAACGTCTGGCGCCCAACCCACTAGCCAACCTGAGTTGCGGTGAAATAGGGACTGTTTATGCAGCTAAAGCCGCAAAACAATCCCTATTTCACCGCAACTTATTGAGAAGATCATTCCTCCCCGCCCGGCTTGCGACGGTTGGCCTTTTTAATGGCGTTGAAGTGCTTGTCATTGAGCCTGCGCTGGCGAGAGCGCTGAGGCACCTTGGTCTTTACGCGTCGGCGCGGCGGACGGCCACGACGCTCAAGCTCTGCCCTCAGCTTACGCAGGCAGCTCGCACGATTCTGAAACTGACTACGGCTCTCGCGCGCCGTCACGACAATTCCCGTGGGCCCATGTTTCATGCGCACCGCAGAGTCCGTCGTGTTCACGCCCTGTCCGCCCGGACCTGTCGCGCGAAACACCTG
The DNA here is from genome assembly GCA_037320555.1 of Collinsella sp. GTDB lineage: Bacteria > Actinomycetota > Coriobacteriia > Coriobacteriales > Coriobacteriaceae > Collinsella. The sequence continues at coordinate 87,480 of JAYBVN010000024.1, forward strand.
CACCTCGCAATCGCGCGCCAACTCCTCGACCGACATCTCGGCATAGCGTGCATACTCGCGCCATCCCATCTTGTTCTCATCCATATTAACACCTCCCCTCATACAAAAAATGTGACAAAGGGACAGTCCCTTTGTCACATCGCATACCAATCGCTTGTGTTGCGCGCTTAGGCGAAGGTGATCTCGCCGGTATCGCAGTCCATATCGGCGATACGGGCCAGGCTCTCAACACGGAAGCCGCGCTCGCGAAGCTTATCGCCACCGCCCTGGAAGCCCTTCTCAACGGCGATGCCAATGCCGGCAACCTCGGCGCCCGCAGCCTCGCAGATTTTGATAAGACCCTCGAGCGCGCAGCCGTTGGCCAGGAAGTCGTCGATAATCAGGACCTTATCGCCCTCGGACAGAAAGCGCTTGCCGACAATGACCGGGTACTCCTTCTGCTTGGTAAAGGAATAGATGGTCGTGGCATACTGCTCGCCGTCAAGGTTGATGGACTGGGCCTTCTTTGCAAAGACCACCGGCACGCCGCCAAAATGCTGAGCTGCGATGCAGGCCATACCAATACCCGAAGCCTCAATCGTCAGGATCTTGTTGATCTCGACACCCTCGAACAGACGGGCCCATTCGGCGCCCATGTGGTCGAACAGCTCAACGTCGCACTGGTGGTTGAGGAAGGCATCAACCTTAAGGACGTTACCGGCCTTTACGATGCCGTCATGGCGAATACGATCCTCAAGCTCCTGCATGGCGCAACCCCTTCTCACGGCAACGATACCGCGCGATTAATAAACGTTGTTCGATAGTCTACCACGGACCGACCCCCGCCCGCCCCACAAGCCACATCGCACCACAAACCAGTCTTTTTGGGACGGAGCGAATCGTGGCAGACAGCCTCCCAACGCACTAATGGCGGGCGCGCATCCTCACCAAACGCACCATGGCGAGCGCAAAGCCCACAGCGGCCACAGCCATGAGCACGTAGAACACCGAGCGAAAGCCGAATAGGAATACATCCGGACGGCCTGCAACAAAACTGGTCACAGCCTCGCCCATCGCCACGCTCATCTGCCCATACAGGATATTCGACGCCACCGTAATGCCGAGTGCCATGCCGGCGTAGCGCGCCAAACTGCCCAAGCTGCCCGCAAAACCGAGTGCCTCGCGCGGAGCCGAGCCCATATACAGCGAGTTATTGGGGCTCTGGAAAATCGACGTACCGCACGACATAAACGCGACGCAGCACACGATCACAGGGATGGAAGAGTGCTCGTCGAGCGTGCTTACCGCAAAAAGACCGCATACGTACACGCCCAGGCCGATTGCCGTGGGACCCTCGCAGCCAACACGGTCCGAAACCGTACCCGAAAGCGGGCCGATAAAGGCATTCACCATCGGCAGCGCCAAAAAGAGTAGTCCAGAGATGTCGGAACCAAAGCCGTGGGCGTCCTGAAAATAGAACGGCAGGATAAACTCGGATGCGCCAATGCCAACGAACACGATGAGCATGCAGGCGAGGTTGATGGTGAAGGCCGAATTTGCAAAGCAGCGACGAGCGGCCTCGATCAGGGACATGGGGCGCTCGCCGGCCTCTGGCTTAACGTGCGGCAGCGTGTAGAGCCCCACGATAAACGAGATTACGCCGATGGGCAGGTTGATGAGGAAGATGCTCTCCCAGGGAAAGCTTGCCACCAGCATGCCGCCGAGCACGGGGCCGCACATCATGCCGAGGGCCACGAAGGTCGCGAGAATACCCATGGCACGGCCTCGTTCGCGCGCCGGAAACGACTCGGTGATGATACCCATGTTGTTAGCCATGGCCGCCGCGCAACCGACGCCCTGAACAATGCGTGCCAGGATAAGAACCTCGAGCGAGGCCGAAAGGCCGCACAGCAGCGAACCGACCGAAAAGACGATGACGCCCAACTGAAACACATTCACCTTGCCGCGCACGTCGCCCAGACGGCCAAACGGCAACATAGCCACGCAAGTCGCAAGCAGATACACCGAGCTTACCAGCTGAATGCGATCGAGGCCCACGCCCAGCTCCTTTTGCATCACGGGCAGCGCCACGGTCACGACGGTCGAATCCAGACACACCATAAACGTCATGATGAGCACAGTAAACAGAATCGCCCACTTGTTCTTGCCATGGGTGTCGCCCTCTAGGGCAATGCGCTCGCGGCGCAGCTGCTCTGCGGTTTTCTCCATATCCATCCTTTCGAGTGGCCCAACGCAAAAACGGGGCCCCAATCGCCTGTAAACAGTCGCGATTGGGGTCCCGCCTACGGAATCGGAACTAAAGGTCGCCGAAGCTTTCTGCCAGCATCGGCGCCTTATGCGAACGCTAGCCTAGCACTGCTCGAGCGCCTGCTCAAGGTCGGCAATCAGATCGGCCGTGTCCTCGAGGCCGCACGACAGGCGCACCATGTCGGCGGAGATACCGCAGGCGATGAGTTCCTCGTCGTTCATCTGGCGATGCGTAGCGTTAGCAGGATGCAGGCAGCAAGTGCGGGCGTCGGCAACGTGCGTGGCGATCTGGGCGAGCTTGAGGCTCTTCATAAAGGTCTCGGCCGCCGCGCGACCACCGTTAAAGCCAAAGCTCACAACGCCGCAGGTACCGTTGGGCATGTACTTCTGAGCGATGTCATAGTACTTATCGCCCTCCAGGCCCGGATAGCTCACGAAGCGCACCTTGGGATGGCTCTGCAGGAACTTGGCAACGGCCAGGCCGTTCTCGCAATGACGCGGCATGCGCACATGCAGGCTCTCGAGCGAGCTGTTCAGGAAGAAGGCCGCCTGCGGATTCTGCATAGGACCAAGATCGCGCATGAGCTGAGCGGTTGCCTTGGTAATGAAGGCACCCTCGCGACCAAACTTCTCGGCATAGGTCACGCCGTGGTAGCTCTCATCGGGCGTGGTAAGACCCGGGAACTTGTCCGCATGAGCCATCCAGTCAAACTGGCCGTGGTCAACGATCACGCCGCCCAGGTAGGCAGCATGTCCATCCATGTACTTGGTGGTGGAGTGCGTAACGATGTCGGCACCCCACTCAAAGGGACGGCACATCACAGGCGTCGGGAAGGTGTTGTCGACCATCAGCGGCACGCCGTGGTCATGTGCGGCCTTGGCAAAGCGCTCAATATCGAGCACGGCAAGGGCGGGGTTGGCAATCGTCTCGCCAAAGACGAGCTTGGTATTGGGCTCAAAGGCTGCCTCGAGCTCCTCATCGGTGCAGTCGGGGGCAACGAACGTGCAGGTCACGCCCATGCGGCCCATGGTGTGGGCGAGCAGGTTATACGTACCGCCGTAAATGGCAGAGCTCGCGACCACGTGATCGCCGGCACCGGCCACGTTAAAGATCGCGAGGAAGTTCGCAGCCATGCCCGAGCTCGTAAGCATCGCGGCGGCGCCTCCCTCCATCTCACAGATCTTGGCGGCAACCAAATCGCACGTGGGGTTCTGCAGGCGGCTGTAGAAGTAGCCCGACTCCTCCAGGTCAAACAGCTTGCCCATGTGCTCGGACGTGTCGTACTTCCACGTGGTGGACTGGTAGATGGGCACCTGGCGCGGCTCGGCATCTCCCGGGTGATAGCCGCCCTGAACACATGTAGTACCGATGGTCTGCTCGCTCATATCTAGCTCCCTTGCCTGGGTTACGTTTTATTCGGTTCACGATACCGCTACCCCGCACCCCTCTCAACCCATCCCCAAGGTAGGTTATTGGACAAATTGATCAGGGGTATTTATCTCAAGCCTTGGGCATTTGCTCGATAGATAAAAACGAGGCATACATGAAGCTCTCGATGATTACATGCCCCGTCACGGGTACCATAGGCGGGTACACCGTGACCAAGGAGACAACGATGAAGCAAATCGATACGGCCCAGCTCGACATCACCGCCTGTCAGGCTCAAGCTGCCGAATACCACGCCCGTGGCTTTAACTGCGCCCAGGCCGTCGCCTGCACGCTCGCGCCCGCCGTCGGGCTCGACCCCCAGACCGCCTTTACCCTCACCGAGGGCTTTGGCGCCGGCATGGGTGGCATGACCGAGACCTGCGGCGCCATCTCGGGCGCTGTTGCCATCATGGGCTTTGTAATGAGCGACGGCATGGAGAACCCCAAGACCAAAGGCCAGACCTACAAGCTGTCGCGCGAGATCGCCAAGCGTTTTGGCGAGAAGAACACAACGACCGTCTGCGGCACGCTCAAGGGCATCGGATCGGATAAGGGTCCGCTCCGCAGCTGCCCCGGCTGCATCGACGATGCCGTCGAAATCGCCTGTGATGTGCTAAAGCAGCTCGCCAAGTAATCGACAGCAACAGTAAAACGACGGCCGGCGCGCTTAGGATCCATCCAAAAGCACGCCGGCCGTCGCCGTTAGAACTCGGCAAATTCGGGAACGCCGACCTCAATCTCCTCACGCCCCGCCATAAGCTCGCGCATCTTAGCGCAAAACGGCTCCTGCTCCCCCGCCTTAAACACCAAATGAAGTGTCACGGCGTCCGCGTAATCGGTATCCGAAACCTTGGCACCCGAATCCTGCGCCAAGCGAAGCACCTGCTCGTACTGCGGATAGGCCACATGCACGTCAACCGGCACGACGCTTGTCATCTCAACGATCTGCCCGGCCTCCTGAGCCGCGGCCACTGCCGCCTGCGTCGCCGCGGTATAGGCGCGTACCAAGCCACCAGGCCCCAACAGCGTGCCACCAAAATAGCGCGTCACCACGCAGCAAACATTTTTGAGCCCCGCGCCGCGCAGCACCTCGAGCGTCGGCATACCGCTCGTGCGGCTCGGCTCACCGTCATCGCTCTGGCGTTCGCGTCCATCGACCAAAATCCACGCGGGAACATTGTGTCGAGCGTCGTAATGACGCTTGCGAACCATCTCGATAAAGGCATTCGCCTCATCCTCGGACTCAATATGGACCAGCTGGGCAATAAACCGGCTCTTGCGGTCCACAAACTCGCCCGAAGCCTCAATATTCGATTGCAGAGTAAAATAGCTGTCCAACAAAGCCCCTCAACAAAACTAAGCGCGGCAACAAACAGCCTCAATAATACGGCAAACACCATATCGATTGTCAGGGTAACAAAAATGCCAAGTGGGCCTGTAAGCCGGGTTCTGTCGTGAACGGTCATTTATCTTGTCTGCACGTTACCGTGCAGCTCCACGCACGCTACCCGAACGCGGACCGGGCCGGCCCATAGCGTTCCTATTCGCGCTTGCTCCGGATGGGGCTTGCCAAGCCGCCGTGTTGCCACGACGCTGGTGGTCTCTTACACCACCGTTTCAGCTTTTCCCTTTACGCCTTGCGGCGCAGGTGGGAGTCTTCTTTTCTGCGGCGCTTTCCGTCGGATCACTCCGCCCGGCCGTTAGCCGGCATCCCGCCCTCTGGAGCCCGGACTTTCCTCACGCGTACTGCAAGCAGCACATCGCGCGACCGTCTAGCCCACTCAGCAGTGCAAGAGTGTAGCACACCGTTGCCGCAGGCAATGGCACAACACAAGCGTTCGACACGATAAACCAAAAACCGCGCCATGCAGTACAATATGTTCGTCGATGGGCAACGTCGTCAGTCGAGACGCGGCCGCGCTCCGCACCCCTCCGTCTACTCGGTGCGTTCCCGCCTCCTCCCCGAGGCGGGATGTCGGCATTTTTTCATGCACCGACAACCAAATAGCCTGCAGACAGCATGGGCAGCATCATGCATCTCGGCACCAATTGCAAAAAGGGATCCGTCCATTGCGGACGGATCCCTTAAAACAAGTGATCGTCAAACCGATTTACTCGGCGTCGGTCTCCTCGTCCTTCTTCTCGGAAGGAAGCGGGGTAACCTCGATCTCGACGCCCAGAGTCTCAGCAGCGGACTTCATGGACAGGGAGATACGACGACGGTCGAGGTCGATCTCCATGACCTTGACCTGAACCTTGTCGCCCACGTGGGTGACCTGAGAAGGCTGATCGACGTGCTTGTTGGCCATCTCGGAGATGTGCACCAGGCCCTCGATGCCCTCGCCCAGGTCGACGAAAGCGCCGAACGGGACAAGCTTGGTCACAGTGCCCTCGACGATAGCGCCGACGGGGTACTTCTTGACCAGTGCGCGCCACGGATCCTCGGTGGTCTGCTTGAGACCCAGGGAGATGCGCTCGCGGTTGAGATCGACGTCGAGAACCTCGACCTCGACCTCCTGGCCGACCTTGACAACCTCGGAAGGATGGTTGACGTGGTTCCAGGAGAGCTCGGAGATGTGGATGAGGCCGTCGATACCGCCGAGGTCGACGAAGGCGCCGAAGTCGACGATGGAGGAAACGGTGCCCTGGAGACGCATGCCAGACTTAAGCTTGGACAGGATCTCGGAGCGCTCGGCCTTACGGGACTCCTCGAGCACGACGCGACGGGAGAGGACGACGTTGTTGCGGTTGCGGTCCATCTCGATGACGCGGGCCTCGATGCGAGTGCCCATGTAGGAGGTGAGGTCCTTGACACGACGGAGGTCGACGAGGGAAGCGGGCAGGAAGCCACGCAGGCCGATGTCGAGGATCAGGCCGCCCTTGACAACCTCGATAACCTCGCCCTCGACGTTCTCGCCGGAGTTGAACTTCTCCTCGATGCGGTTCCAAGCACGCTCGTACTCGGCACGCTTCTTGGACAGGACCAGACGACCGTCCTTGTCCTCCTTCTGGAGAACCAGAGCCTCGATGGGATCACCGAGTGCAACGATGTCTGCAGGGTTAGCGTCCTTGCGGATGGACAGCTCGCGGACCGGGATAACGCCCTCGGACTTGAATCCGATGTCAACGAGCACCTCGTCATGCTCGATCTTAACGACAGTGCCGTTAACGAGATCGCCCTCATCAAAGTCGGTAATCGTACCGTCGATGAGGTTGTTCATCTCCTCCTCATTGACATCGTCAAGAGAGAAAATGGACGAGTTCTGAATCTCACTCAAAGGTGGACCCCTTTCGAACTACGGGGCCCCGATTGCTAGGACCTACAGAAGGGTGCGACAAGCACACAACGTTTAGGAACACTCGGGAGCCGACAGATACTAATGTGACGCTTATGCAATCACGTTCGTATAGGTTACGGGGAAATGAGTTCGATTTCAAGCGTGAACTGCGTTTTTTTACTCGTGTGGAGACTTTTTCGTAATCTTATGGACAGCCGTCTCCACAACTTGACGATAAGCAGTTTGCCCATACGCCTTTGAGGTAAAGTATCCGGAGCCAACGATTCTGGAACGATTTATCGAGAAAGGTGCCCGCGTGCTCAAAGCAGTCGTTTTCGATATGGACGAAACGCTTCTTAGCATCAACCTCAACGCGTTCATCCTTCGCTATTTTAAGGATGTCTCGTCGATGCTCGCGGATATCGGTCGCCGCAGCCACGGCGGCACGATGGCACGACTCGGCACCATCTTGGTCGACCTCAACGCCAATCGCCGAAGCGGCACGGATAATCGCACCAATCTTGAGTTCTACCAAGAAGAGGTTGAGCGCCGGTGCGGCATTTGCCTCTCGGACCCACTTATCTACGAGGCGTTTACCTACTACGACCGCGAAGTTCTTCCGTACAAGAACGACGATGTCATCAACGCCCACGCCATGCCCGGCGCACACGCCGCACTTCAGGCCGTACAGGATGCAGGACTGCGCTGCGCGCTCTTCACCAACCCCAGCTTTCCGCAGGGGGCCATCGAGTGCCGCATGGGTTGGGGCGATCTGACCGACGCCCCCTTTGAGCTCGTCACGCACATGGGAAACACCACCCGCTGCAAGCCCGATGCCACCTACTATCTAGAGCAGCTTCAGGTGATGGGGCTCGAGCCGCACGAGGTCCTTATGGTAGGCAACGACCCCAAGCGCGACTTCCCCAGTCCCGCCTGCGGTATTCAAACCGCCTATGTTGGCCAGGGAAAACCCGGCCGAGCCACCTGGCACGGAACCATGGAAGACTTCGCCCGCGATTTCAACGCCGTAGTAGAAGCCTTCTACGAACACCAAGTAGCCGACGAACTGTCATAGGACCCCTCCCACCAAACAAAATAGCGCCGCAGGTTGAGAAAAATGTGACAAATAGACCGTCCCTTGTCACATTACAAAGACAACGCCGATGTTATGGCAACGACAGCGAAAGCCCGCCAGAGCGAGCAAGGTGCCTTGAAACAAGGCGGCATTGACCTTCTGGTCATGTCGCCGAAGTTGAAAGGCAGATTGCCGCTCTGGCGGGCTTGCAGCGTCGGCCGGTCCGCCGTTCGGTAGAACGGCGGAACCAATAACTAACAGACTCGAGTCTTGCCGATCATGATGTTGAGAATCTCGACGTCGGTATCTTTCATGCCCACGCGGCCCACGTAGCCCATGCTGGCGATCGTCTGCTCGACGGTATCCTGGATCAGGCCCTCGCCGGCACGGAAGCCGCGACCTTGCATGGCCATATCGTGGCCTAGAATCGCCGCATCGACGGCAGCCGAAATCTTGGCGGCACAGCTCGCCTTGGCGCCGTCGCACACGATGCCGCCCACGTTGCCGAGCGTGTTCGAGACCGTCGCGCCGATCTGCTCGCGCGTGCCACCACACAGCCAGGTAATCGCGGCACCGGCACCGCACGCGGCGCAAATAGCACCGCAAAACGCCGAGAGTGCACCGATATAGCTCTTGATATGCACGGCGATAAGATCGGACAGCATCACGGCGCGCACCAGGCGATCATGGTCGCAGCGCAGGTACTCGGCATACTCCATGACGGGCAATGCGCAGGTAATGCCCTGGTTGCCCGAGCCGCACACAATGGCGACCGGCAGCGCGCAGCCGTTCATGCGGGCGTCAGATCCAGCAGCTGCACGGGCACGGGCACGGCAGGCGACGTCATCGGCACGAGCGCCCAGCAGCGTACGGCCCACCTCGGCACCCCAAGCGTGCGCGAGACCCTCGGCACTGATCGCACCGTTCAGCTCAATCTGACGCTCAACGGCAGCACGGGCGCCCTCAACATCGCCGTCCTCGATAAAGTCGATAATGGACTCAATCGACATGGGCGTGTCGGCGCTATCTGCCGCACGCTCAGCCACAACGCGCTCGGCGCAGGCGGCACACTCCCCCGCCGACTTGCCGCATACCGGAATACCGTCGAGCGTATGGCACGTGACATTGGTGTGGTGGTCGGTGATCTCGACGACCGCGGTATGGCCCTCGGCCGTGGCAGTCACCTTGATGTAGAGGTTGGGCACACCCTCGACAAGCGACACATCGCAGTAGCCGGCATTGGCGAGGAGCTCGGCCACGCGAGCACGGTCTTCATCGTTAACGCTCTCAAGCACCTCGAGCGCGCTCTTGGCGTCGCCGCCCACGGCACCCAGCACGGCCGCGGCCTCAATACCGTGCATACCGCCCGAGTTGGGCACGGTCACGCTCTTGACGTTCTTGATGATGTTGCCCGAGCAGGCAACGTCCATATGATCGGGTTCGCAACCGAGCGTCTGGCTCGCCAGCGCCGCTGCATAGGCAACGGCAATGGGCTCGGTGCAGCCGAGTGCACAGACAAGCTCGCGGTTCAAAACATCGCAAAACGCGGCATCACGAAGGGAATCGGTAGGCATAGGTATCTCCTACTTGTATAACGGACTGGGCTCTCGAAAATAATTAGCTCTTTTATTTGATAACAATGCATCAAAAACCGCAACCATGGTTCCGCCGGACGGCACCCAAGCACAAACTGACAGCATTCATTCATGAGAAGCCGGTCTTGTTGCCCGCTAAAGCGTTTGACCAAAAAACACCCGAGCGTTTACGCAAAAGTCGCGCTATCATGCAGTCGAACGCGGTAAACACCTTTAGCATTTGCGCCGCACAGACCAGAGAGGAACCATCCATGAAGATCGGTATCGGTAACGACCACGCCGCCGTCGAGCTCAAGAACATCATCTCCGAGCACCTGAAGGAGCGCGGCTGCGAGGTCGTGAACTTTGGCACCGACACCTCCGAGAGCTTTGACTACCCCATCGCCGGCTACAAGGTTGGTAAGGCCGTTGCCAACGGCGACGTCGACCTGGGCATCCTCATCTGTGGCACCGGCGTCGGGATTAGCCTGGCTGCCAACAAGGTCGAGGGCGTACGCGCCGTCGTGTGCTCCGAGCCCTTCAGCGCCAAGCTCTCCCGCATGCACAACAACACCAACGTGCTCGCCTTTGGCGCCCGCGTCGTGGGCTCCGAGCTCGCCAAGATGATTGTCGACGAGTGGCTCGACGCCGAGTTTGAGGGTGGTCGTCACGAGCGTCGCGTTAACCTCCTCAACGAGATCGACCACACGCGCGGCCTCAAGGTCGTCGACGAGGCCTAAGCTACTCAGTGCCACAAGCCAACAGAAGGGGCCCGCTCGGAACTCATGTCCGAGCGGGCCCCTTCATAGATTTTGGAATAAAAGGGCGCCGCGGATGGAGTTCCGCGGCGCCCAAGCCACACGCTAACAGCTTTAAGGAGTCAAAGCTGGTTTAGCCAAAGAAACGCTTGATCTCGATCTCGGCGTTCTCCAGGCAGTCGGAGCCGTGGATTACGTTAGCGTTGACATCGACAGCGAAGTCGCCGCGGATGGTACCAGGGGCAGCGTCAAGCGGGTTGGTAGCACCCATAAGGGTGCGCATCTTAGCAACAGCGGAAGGACCGGAAACGACCATCTTGACGACCGGACCGCTCGTCATAAAGTCGCAGAGACCGCCAAAGAAGGGCTTGTCCGCCAGATGAGCGTAGTGCTCCTCGACGGTAGCACGCTCAAGCGTGGTCATCTCCATGCGATCGATGACAAGGCCGCTGCGCTCAATGCGGGCAACAATCTCGCCGATTTTGCGGTCGCGCACGGCGTCGGGCTTAATCATGATGAAGGTCTTCTCGATAGCCATAAGGTAGCCTTTCAAGTAGGTTCGCGCGTGCCCAAGTCCCATTCCGGCACCCGCCTGGACTGCATCGTAACAGAGTTTTAGCTGCAGTTAAACAAAAAGCTGCCCATTGAAACGCAACAATTTATTGAAACGTTCCATATGTGTCACTTCTGTTTCAAAGCCCGATTAGAGTACCATCCGACCGCCCATCAACCGCATCGAACAGAGCGGACGGTCGGTTGCCGCCCGCGAACGTACCCCCTTCACAACCTGCCCAAAGGTCCTACAGAATTTCTCGACAGGCCCCTCCCCCATAGCAACAAAATACGGACGCCCACGTCAGCAGACGCCCGTAAAGCAAAACGATTTATCAATACATGGCCAAAACGGCTTCAGCCAAACCCCCTACTTTACCCCGTGGCCCATCTCGACGACCTTGGTCAGCGATCCAAACACGCCCTCGTCGGCCACGAGCTGTGCCTCGGCACGCTGCAGCTGCACGGCAACGGCGGCAGGAGCGGTGCCGCCCTCGGTCGTGCGCGCAGCAACGATTGAGGGGATGTCGAGCGCCTCGGTAATATCGTGCTCAAAGAGCGGGCTTGCCTCCTGGAACACCTCAAACGGCAGGTCCTCAAGATTGCAGCCGCGCTTCTCGCACATCAGGACCAGATGGCCCACCACGGCATGTGCCTCGCGGAACGGCAGACCGCGCTTAGCCAGGTAATCGGCAACATCGGTAGCGGCAAGGTGCCCCACACCGCACTCGCGCGCCATGGCATCCTCGTTGACGGTCCAAGTCGAAATCATACCGGCCATAACCGACAGGCACTGCATGAGCGTGTGAGCGGTATCGAGCGCGCCCTCCTTGTCCTCCTGCAAGTCCTTGTTATAAGCAAGCGGCAGGCCCTTCATGGTCACGAGCAGCTGCACCAGGTTGCCATACACACGGCCGCTTTTGCCGCGGATAAGCTCGGCAAAGTCGGGATTCTTCTTCTGCGGCATGATGGACGAGCCAGTGGAGTACGAGTCGGAAAGCGTGATAAAGCCAAATTCGGAGCTCGACCACAGCACGATCTCCTCGGAAAGACGCGACAGGTGCATGGCCATGACGGAGCCGGCATAATGCAGATCGAGCAGGAAATCACGGTCGGAAACCGCATCGAGCGAGTTGGGAATCACACCCGCAAAGCCAAGTTCGGCAGCCGTCATCTGGCGATCGAGCGGATAGCTCGTACCGGCAAGCGCGGCAGCACCCAGCGGGCAGTTGTCGGCGGCATCAAAGGCGGCCTTCAGGCGTGTAAAGTCGCGCGCGAACATCCAGGAATACGCCAGCAGATGATGCGACAGGAGCACGGGCTGAGCATGCTGCATGTGCGTGTAGCCAGGCAGAATCACCTTGTCGTACTTCTTGGCCGTATCCACCAGCACATGGCGCAGCTCAAGATTGGCCTCCATGAGTTCCTTGGCCAGCGCCTTGACGCCCAGGCGCGTATCGGTCGCCACCTGGTCGTTGCGCGAACGCCCGGTATGCAAGCGCTTACCGGCCTCGCCGATGCGGCGCGTCAACTCGCTCTCTATGGACATATGAATGTCCTCGTCGTTGATATCGAAGGTGAAGTTGCCGGCATCGATATCCTGCTCGATTCCGGTCAGGCCCTTGGCAATCGCCTGCTCGTCCTCGGCACTGATGATGCCCTGGGCCGCCAGCATCTTGGCATGCGCCTTAGAGCCGGCGATATCCTGCTTATAGAGATGTTTGTCGACCGGCAGCGACGCGCCAAACTCCTGCGTGACCTCGGCCACGCCTGCCTCAAAACGACCGCCCCAAAGAGCCATGGAACCGTCCCCTTTCTCCAAATACCAAAACAAGCGCCCTAAGCAATGCGCCATGTCGCTAAAGCGATTTTTCAACCGCTAGTTTTACATATTCCCCACCGTGCGCGGGGCCATGTAGCTAATTTGCAAAGAAGTGACGCACCAGGCACTTGGCGCCCAACGTCTCCCTCCGGATGTTGCCCTGCGAGCCATCGACCCAGGCCTTCAGGCTCATGGGAACGTCCTCGACCCTTGCAGCATCGAACTCGGGCGCGAGGGCAAGTAAAGCATGCGCGATAGCATGGAACATAATGGATACTCCTCATATATATAGGCGCAGAGCCGCCAAATTGATAGAAGGAGCCCCGCCGGACAACCCCGGCGGGGCTCGGACTCAGCCGCAGACGCGGCGTCATATATGCGGGCGGAACGTAGGGGCCACCGATGTTAAGAAGTGTCAGCAAGCATAACGAAAGGTAGGGACCCCGTGCGCCCGTTATGTATCACGCGGATGGGCCGCGCGGATACCAAAGGGAAGGAGGCGCTAGGCCTGGGCGGCGGCGGAGCTGGGACCCTGGACCTTTGCCCACGTCTTGAGCGACAGCGTATCGATCTCGATAAAGCCGGCGCTGGCCTTCTCGTCAAACGTGGTGTCGCGGTCGTAGGTAGCCAGACCGTAGTCGTAGAGGCTGAAGGGGCTCTTGCGGCCGACGACATGGCAGTTGCCCTTAAAGAACTTCAGGCGGACGGTGCCGGTCACGAACTTCTGGGTATCGGCCATAAAGGCATCGAGCGCGTTCTTGAGCGGACTGTACCACTGGCCGTTGTACACGGCGGTGGCCCAATCCTGCTCGAGCTTGATCTTGGTCTTGAGCAGGTCGCCCTCGACGCAGATGTCCTCGAGCGCCTTGTGGGCAGTGATGAGCGTCAGGGCGCCGGGAACCTCGTAGCACTCGCGGCTCTTGAGGCCCACCAGACGATCCTCGACCAGATCGAGACGGCCAAAGCCGTTGTCGCCGGAAATCTTGTTGAGGGCGATGACGATCTCGGAGAGCTTCATCTTCTTACCGTCGACGGCGACGGGCTTGCCGGCCTCAAACTCAATCTCGGTGTAGGTCGGGGTGTCGGGCGTGTCCTCGGGATTCTTGGTCATAACCCAAGCGTCGTCGAGCGGCTCGTTCCAGGGATCCTCCAAGTGGCCGCACTCGATGGCGCGACCCCAAAGGTTGTCGTCGATGGAGTAGGGGTTGTCGTTGGCACCCTCGGGAACCGGCACGTTGTGAGCATGGGCGTAGGCGACCTCGTCGGGACGACACTTCAGATCCCACTCGCGAACCGGGGCGATAACCTTGAGCTCGGGGTCGAGGGCCTTGACGGCAGCCTCAAAACGGACCTGGTCGTTACCCTTGCCGGTGCAGCCGTGGGCGACGTAGGTCGCGCCAAACTCGTGGGCGACCTCAACAAGCTTCTTGGCAAGCAGTGGGCGAGACAGGGCGGAGAGCAGCGGGTACTTGTTCTCGTACATGGAGTTTGCGGCGATGGCCTTAGTCAGGAACTCATCGGAGAACTCGTCGCGCAGGTCGAGCACCTGGCAATCGAGAACGCCCAAGTCGAGTGCCTTCTGCTTCTTGGCATCCAGTCCGGTCTCCTCCTGGCCCACGTTGCCGCAGACGCAAACGACATCGAGATTCTTCTCGTCCTGGAGCCACTTGACACATACGGATGTATCAAGACCACCGGAATATGCGAGAACGACTTTTTCCTTGCTCATGGCTGTTTCCTTTCGCCCTTGGTAGCTAGTTAGAACATCGGTCAGTTGCAAGTCACCTTGAGGTCGAATACCGTGCAATATCAGGTTAAATAGCAAAAATCAGCACATACATGCCCTAGAAACATGCAGCAATGTCGTGCTAAAACCCAACGACCTCAAAATGACTCTGTTGAGGCAATTCGCCCCATGCGGACAGAGACGATTGTTATCGTCGTCGGGAAATTGCGCGCTGGCGTCGGAGGGCATTGTCTGCAGTGGTGATGATCTGTACGAACTGCATCTGCCTCTCCTTTCACGTATCGCCGGGCGCAATTCAAATATCGCAAACGGTACCTTTTCCTCGGTAAGCGGCTCTTTTGCCGTCGCCGTTTTCGATGTTCGCTATATTACGATAAAGTGCTCGCTGCACTATCGACAAATTCAAATTTCTGAAAAGTTTTTTCATTAGTTTGTGAATGGTGATGCAAAAACGCGCCAATCCTGCGAAAATACGCTCGATTACATAGCAGAGGGTCATTACGCCCGAAACAATCTGGAAACGGAAAGGCGCATTTTATGCAGACTTACGAATCAGACGCTAACATCGGCAACATTAAACTCATCGCCGTCGACATGGACAAGACGCTGCTCACCGACGAGCGCGTGTTACCGCAGGGTCTTGATGAGCGCCTGGACAAGCTCGCCGACGCCGGCATCGTATTCTGCCCCGCCAGCGGACGTCCCGCCCCCAAGCTCGAGGAGATGTTCGAGGGCATCAAGAACCGCCTCGCCTTTTGTCCCGACAACGGAGCGTGCGTGATCTATCGCGGCAGCTATATCTATAAGAGCAATATCGACGTGGAACTGTACCAGCAGGTCTTGAGCCGCGCCTCTGAGGATCCTCGCGCTGTCCCCGTCCTGTGCTGCTTCGACGAGTTCTACGTGCTCGCGCGCGACCACCAATACCACGACGAGATCAGCGTCTACTACAACACGATCAACTACGTCGACAGCTTTGAGGGCATTGATATCGAGTCCAACAAAATCTCGGTCTTCTTCCCCGGCTACGACGCCGAGCCCGCATTCCGCGAGACTTATAGCCCCGAGTTCTCGGACAAGCTTTACGTCACCAACGCCGGGCGCGAGTGGATCGACTTTATGAACCTGGGCGTCGACAAGGGCGCCGGCGTCGCGCACCTGTGCGAGCACCTGGGCATCGATATTGCCGACGCCGCCGCCGTGGGCGATACCTACAACGATATTCCCATGCTGGAGCGCGTCGGCCACAGCTTTATCGTGGACAATGCCGAGGAGCACATGAACGCGCACGCCAAATGGCGCATTCCGAGCAACAACGACGGGGGCGTACTGACGCTCATCGACGCCATCTTGGCGGCTCATTAACGTAGCTCGTCGGACCTGGCCGGGTGGCATGGGTTAACTTTTCGCTCGGTCAGGTCCTGCGCAAGACGAAAGCCACATTAAGTGGCTTTCTTTGCGTGCGGGATCTACGAAAAGTTAACCCATGCCACCCGGCCAGGTCCTGCGGTTACTTGCTTGCCGCCGAGATGGCGTCTTGGCGCCTAGATCCTTTGGCTGAATTTAATTGAACGAAGGACACTCCTTGTTGATAAGGGGCGTCCTTCTGGTTTTGGTTACTTTGGAATTGTAGGTGTAGCCTTACTTGGCGTCGGCCCAGGTAATGCCGGTGCTGGCTTCGGCAATGAGGGGTACGCGCAGGTCTACGACGTGTTCCATGACGTCGCGGACCATGGCGGTGAGGCGCTCGACTTCGTCGACGGGGCACTCGAAGTCCAGTTCGTCGTGTACCTGCAGAATCATGTGGGCAGCAAAACCCTCTTCTTCCAGGCGGCGGCTTACGCGGGCCATGGCAATCTTGATGATGTCGGCCGCGGTGCCCTGCATGGGGTGGTTCATGGCCGTGCGCTCGCCAAAACCGCGGAGTTGCGGATTTTTAGCCTTGAGCTCCGGAATATGGCGACGGCGGCCGTACATGGTCTCGGCGTAGCCCGTCTGCTTGGCACGCGCCACCACGTTGTCGAGGAACGTACGCACGCCCGGATAGGCCTCGTAGTAGCGGTCGATCATGCCACGCGCCTCGGCCATCGAGATATGCAGCGACTGCGACAGGCCGTAGGCCTGCTGACCGTACACGATGCCAAAGTTCACGGCCTTGGCGCGGCTGCGCAGGTCGGGCGTTACCTCGGACACGGGAACGCCAAACACGCGCGCGGCCGTCTCGGCGTGGAAGTCCTCGCCCTCGTTAAAGGCGCGCACCAGGTGCTCGTCGCCCGAAAGATGCGCGAGCAGGCGCAGCTCGATCTGCGAGTAGTCCACCGCCAAAAAGACGCTGCCCTCGCCCGCCGAGAACGCCGTCTTGACGGTACGCCCCAGCTCAGAGCGCGTCGGGATGTTCTGCAGGTTCGGGTCGCTCGAGGACAGACGCCCCGTTGCGGTAATGGTTTGGTTGTACGTGGTGTGCACGCGGCCGTCACCGCGGCGTAGCGGGCCCAACGTGTCCAGATAGGTTGACTTGATCTTGGACTTCTCGCGCCAGTCCAAGATCAAACGAACAATCTCGTGGTCGCGGGCAAGATCACTCAGTACCTTGGCGTTGGTCGAATAGTAGCCGCGCTTGGTCTTTTTGAGACCCTTGGTCGGAAGGCCCATCACATCAAAGAGCACATGCGAGAGCTGCATGGGGCTGCCGATGTTAAAGGTCTCGTCACCGGCAAGGTCGCGAATGCTTCGCTCGACCTCGGTGATCTGGGTCGC
Organism: Collinsella sp.; assembly: GCA_037320555.1. Classification (GTDB taxonomy): domain Bacteria; phylum Actinomycetota; class Coriobacteriia; order Coriobacteriales; family Coriobacteriaceae; genus Collinsella. Next base: position 104,719 of record JAYBVN010000024.1, read on the forward strand.
CAGGCCCTCGGACAGGCTGCGCAGACGGTCGGGATCCACGAGCATGCCCGCGCGCTCCATCTTGGCAAGCACCGGCACAAGCGGCATCTCGATGCCGTCGAACACGTTGGCGGCGTTCTCGCGGGCCATGCGGTCGCGCAGCGGTGCGACCAGCGCCAGCGTTAAGGCCGCCGTGCGGGCGGCAGGAGCCGGAGCGTCCTCGCCGGCATCCTCTGCACCGCGCGCCGCAGGCAGCGCCATCTGCAGATAGGTATCGGCCAGATATGCCTCGTCGAACTCGGAGCGGTCGGAATCCAGCAGGTAGGCGGCAACCACGGTATCGAAGATGCGCGTGGAATCGGCAGCGAGCGGATCCATGAGCTCGGGCTCAGAAGAATCGATGGGCGAAAGCTCGTGCAACAGCGCCTTCATATCCGGGCTCGACACGCGACCCTCCATAAACAGACGCGCGAGCACGCCGGCAATCACGCCGTGGACGAAGTTGAAGCCCTCGACCTCAGCCGCCGCACAGCTGTCGCCCTCCTCGAGCGCGAACAGGCCCTTGGACGTCGCCAACCACAGCGTGCGCGTCAGTCCAAAGAGCGCGCCCTCTTCCTTTTCATCGTCCACCACGGCGGCGACCCACTCGCCGGCATCAATCGCGCGGGAGACCTCAGCCGCAACGGCACCAAGCGCGTCAGCATCGCCGGCGGCTGCGCGAACCATCGCAGGTATCTCAAAAACACTGGAGGCAGCAGCCCCGCCCTCGCCGCCGATCAGCGCCAAGAAACGGTTCTGCATGGCGGTGATACCAAGCGTACCCAGCGCCGCGGAAACCTCATCGGCAGAAAACGCCGGGAAGGACGTTTCGTCAAAGTCGAGCTCGACAGGCGCATCGGTGCGAATGGTTGCGACCTTGCGGCTCAGCAGCGCATCGTCGATGTGCGCACGCAGGTTCTCGCCCATCTTGCCCTTGACCTCGTCGGCATGCGCGATGACCTCGTCCAGGCTACCGTACTGCGCGATAAGCGCGCTCGCCTTTTTGGGGCCGATGCCCGGTACGCCGGGAATGTTGTCCGACGTATCGCCCTTCAGACCGTAAAAATCGGGCACGAGCGCCGGTGTAATGCCGTGATACAGGTCGTCCACGCTCTCGGGCGTCATGATCGCCACGTCGGACAGGCCCTTGCGAGTCGAGACCACGTTGACGTGCTCGGTCACAAGCTGATACATGTCGCGGTCGCCGGTCACCAGCAGCATGTCGCAGCCGGCCTCCTCGCCCAGGCGAGCCATGGTTCCCAGGATATCGTCGCCTTCCCAGCCATCGGACTGCAGAATCGGCACGTTGAGCGCGGTGAGCAGCTCCTTGATCATAGGGAACTGCGCGTGCAGATCGGGGTCCATGGGCGGGCGCTGCGCCTTATACTGCGGCAGCATCTCCATGCGCACGCGCGGCTTGCCCTTATCAAACGCCACGACCACGCCGTCGGGGTTAAAGGCATCGATCATCTTGAGAAACATGTTCAGAAAACCAAAGATTGCGTTGGTGGGGCGACCGTCCGGCGCGTTCATGGTGGGCGGCACGGCGTGGAAGGCGCGGTGCATGAGCGAGTTGCCGTCGATAACGGCAAAGGTACGGCGCTTGTCAGACATATTGAATACCTCGCTTTGGGCTGGGCACGGTTTGCTCACTCCAGTTTACACGCTCCCCGCCCCGCGGCCACCGCACATCAAGCTCCCCCGCCACCGCGCGCCCGTGCGTGATACGATGGCTCACGGTACATTAACCAGCACGATCGATCCGAAAGGAGCCTGCGTCATGGAGCGTCCCTGCGCATGGAAAAAGTACACGCCACAGCAAGTCGAGGAGCTCGAGGAGCTTTGCCGCGGCTATAAGCAGTTTTTGAGCGAGAACAAGACCGAGCGCCTGTGCGTCAAGACCGGTATCAAGATGGCCGAGGAGGCGGGCTACGTCAATCTGGAGACCGTGATCACCGAGGACCGCGCGCTCAAGGCCGGCGACAAGGTGTACGCCGCCAACCACGGCAAGGACCTTATGCTCGTCAACCTGGGCACCGCCCCGCTCGAGCAGGGCTTTAACATCCTGGGCGCCCACGTGGACTCGCCGCGCCTGGACCTCAAGCAGAACCCCGCCTTCGAGGCCGGCGACATGGCCTACCTCGACACGCACTACTACGGCGGCGTCAAGAGCTACCACTGGGTGGCCTCCCCACTTGCACTCGTGGGCGTCATCTGCAAAAAGGACGGCACCACCGTCGACATCAACATCGGCGACAAGGCAGACGATCCGGTCTTTACCATCTCCGACCTGCTGATCCACCTCTCGAGCGAGCAGATGGCCAAGCCCGCCAAGGACGCCGTCGACGCCGAGATCCTCGACGTGATCGTGGGCGGCCGTCCCGTCAAGTTCGATGAGGACGACAAAGACGCTCCCAAGGAGCCCGTCAAGCAGATGTTCCTGGATATCCTCAAGGAGCAGTACGACGTCGAGGAGGAGGACTTCCTCTCCGCCGAGATCGAGGTCGTGCCCGCCGGCCCGGCCCGCGACATGGGCCTCGACCGCTCCATGATTCTGGGCTATGGCCACGACGACCGTGTCTGCGCCTATCCGTCCATGCTCGCCCAGATCAACGTCGCCAACGTGGAACGCACGAGCATCACACTCATCGTCGACAAGGAGGAGATCGGTTCCGTGGGCGCCACCGGCATGACGAGCCGCTTCTTCGAGAACACCGTCGCCGAGATCATGACGCTCGCCGGCGAGGATAGCCCGCTGGCCCTGCGCCGTGCACTCGCCCACAGCCGTATGCTCTCCTCCGACGTGTCCGCCGGCTTCGACCCGGGCTACGCCGGCAAGTTCGAAACCAAGAACGCAGCCTTTATGGGTCGCGGCCTGTGCTTTAACAAGTACACGGGCAGCCGCGGCAAGGGCGGATCTAACGACGCCGACGCCGAGTACGTGGCCCTCGTCCGCGACATCATGGACGAGGCGGGCGTGGACTTCCAGACCTGCGAGCTCGGCCGCGTCAACGCTGGCGGCGGCGGCACCATCGCATACATCATGGCCAAGTACGGCATGAACGTCATCGACTCCGGCGTTGCCGTCCTGTCCATGCACGCCCTGTGGGAGGTCGCTAACAAGGCCGATATCTACGAGGCCTATCGCGGCTACAAGGCCTTCCTCGAGCGCGCCTAACCGATCCTTCATCAGTTGCGGTGAAATACGGACTAAACTGGCCCATAAACGGCCAAAACAGACCGTATTCCACCGCAACTTCCTTTTTGGCAGAGGAGAGTCCATGCTGCAGGTCATCATTTCGCCCGCCAAGCAGATGCGCGCGGCCCAAGATGCTTTTGAAGTCCTGGACATACCGCCTTTTGCGCACGAAACGGCTCGCCTCCACCGCGCACTGCTAGATATCGAACGAAATGAAGGCAGCGGCGGTCTGCAGACGCTATGGAACGTAAGTGACAAACTGCTGGGGCCTTGCCTCAACACCCTGCATGAGTTCGGGCCCATCCTGAAAAACGGCGATCTCGACAATCCCGCACTCGCCCGACACCTCTCCCCCGCCGTCATGTCCTACCACGGCATCCAATACCAAAGTATGGCGCCCGAGGTCATGGATGCCGCACAGCTCGACTGGCTGCAAAACCATCTCTGGATCCTCTCGGGCCTTTACGGATGCGTACGCCCCTTTCATGCCGTTGAACCGTATCGGCTGGAGATGGGCGCAAAGCTTGCCGTCGACGATGCCCGAGACCTCTACGCGTTTTGGGGCGACAAGCTCGCACGGACCATCGCTCCGGCGAGCTCCAACGCTACGATCGTCAATCTCGCCAGCGCGGAGTACGCCAAAGCCGTTCTGCCCCACCTCGCGGGCGACGCCACAGTCGTCACGTGCCTCTTTGGTGAAGGCATCCGCAACGGCAAGCCCATCCAGCGCTCGACCGCCAGCAAAAAGGCGCGCGGCTCCATGGTGCGCTGGATGGCGGAAAACAAGGTCGAGGATGTAAGCGGGCTCACCGCGTTCGACGTTGGCTATCGTCACCTTCCCAAGCTTTCAAATAAAAACACTTTGGTCTTCCTGAACGAACGGGCCTTGTAGGACCACCGCTACTCTTGAATGTACTGCCTAGGCACGACGTCTATTCCGCCAAGCCGTCGGCTTTGGCAATTTCATTTGTCGTGCCGTCCTGATAGGTAATCTTGACATGCTCAACCTCGGACACCTTGACGCCCGACGGAGGCTCCAGACGCCATTCCGTCAGGGCGATATCCATGGTCGTGGGCACATCTCCTTGATCTTTGAGCTTCACCGTCAGCGTTTTGAGCGCCGCGTCAAACGTCACGCGTTCGATTTCTTCGCCTGGAATGGACCCACCACTCAGCTGCAACTGCACAAACTCATCGCGCGGGTACCAATAATCGCCCGGAATGGCGAGCGTATTGGCATTACCGCCAGTACTCCTCACCGCCATAATCGGTAGGCTATCATCGGCCTCAAACTCCCAGGCAGCGCCGCCGCGACCGCCAAACGTCCAAATACAAAAGGCAATCACCAGCACGGCAAGCACCGCAAAGCCAATCGCGACCAACCCATGGTGCGCACGGCCCTCCTCGGCCGATATGTCCCATTGCGTCTCTCGATATAGATGCTTGTCTTCCATGTACGCCTCCCCACAGGCACGTTCGTTAGGCCAATCGTACCCATTCAGGCTATACTTGAGCCCACTACATAAACGGGGAGCTTGCGGGACAGGACGGCAGGCTGAGATTGGGCGCGCCCGCCCTGACCCGCAAACCTGATATGGGTAATGCCAACGAAGGGAGCCGTGCCAATGAGCACACAGACCGAGTCCAAGCTTGTCACGCAAATCGACTTCGCCCGCGCCGGACAGATCACGCCGCAGATGAAGGAAGTCGCCGAGCGCGAGCATCGCGACCCCGAGTACATCCGCGAGCGCGTGGCCGACGGCCGCATCGCCATTCCCGCCAACATCGTGCACATCAAAAAGGGCATGCGCGCCTTTGGTGTCGGCGAGGGCCTGTCCACCAAGGTCAACGTGAACTTGGGCATCTCGGGCGACAAGGCCGATGCCGCCGAGGAATGGAAGAAGGTCAAGATCGCTGAGGACTTTGGCGCCGACGCCATCATGGACCTCTCCAACTCGGGCAAGACGCGCCAGTTCCGCCAGCAGCTCATCGACGAGACGCCGCTCATGGTGGGCACCGTCCCCATGTACGACGCCATCGGCTACATGGAAAAGCCGCTGGTCAAGCTCACCAAGGACGACCTGTTCGAGGTCGTGCGCGCGCACGCCGAGGACGGCGTGGACTTTATGACCATTCACTGCGGCATCAACAAGTCGGTCACCAAGACCTTTAAGGAGACCGGTCGCCTGATGAACATCGTCAGCCGCGGCGGCTCGCTGCTGTTTGGCTGGATGGAGGTCACCGGCAACGAAAACCCCTTCTACGAGTACTTTGACGAGCTGCTCGAGATTTGCCACGAATACGACGTGACGATTTCGCTCGGCGACTCCTGCCGCCCGGGCTGCCTCTACGACTCCAACGACGCCACCGAGACCGCCGAGATGATTGAGCTCGGCAAGTTGTGCAAGCGCGCCTGGGCCGCCGGCGTCCAGGTTATGGTCGAGGGCCCGGGCCACATGGCGCTCGACGAGATCGCCGCCAACATGAAGCTGCAGAAGCGCCTGTGCCACAACGCCCCGTTCTATGTGCTGGGACCGCTGGTGACCGATATCGGTGTGGGCTACGACCACATCACCGCCGCCATCGGTGGCGCCATCTCCGCGAGCTCCGGCGCCGACTTCCTATGCTACGTGACACCGGCCGAGCACCTATGCCTGCCTAACGCCCAGGATGTGCTCGACGGCCTCATGGCCACCAAGATCGCCGCACACGCCGCCGATATCGCCAAGAAGGTGCCGCACGCCCGCGACATGGACGACAAGATGGGCCAGGCACGCCGCAAACTCGACTGGAACGCCATGTGGAAGTGCGCGCTCGACCCGGTTACGGGCAAGAGGCGCTACGAGGAGTCCCCCGCTGCCACCGAGGGCACTTGCACCATGTGTGGCAAGATGTGCGCCGTCCGCACCGTCAACAAGGTGTTCGAAGGCACGACGATCGACCTCGGTATGGAGGACTAGCCTTATCGCCGCAATCGCCTATAGGCTCGCCGCAGCGCCTGCCAATTGTTAACTTGTGAACATTTTCTTACATTTACGTAAAGATTGCACCGCCCGCCCGGGATCGGCATACAGCCGGCCCGGGCAACTTTATAATGCAGGCAGAAGACCCATTTGAATCCGACCGAACAAGGGAGCGAACATGGATCGCAGTAAGGTACCAGCCGTTCTATCCATCGCGGGATCCGATTCCAGCGGTGGTGCCGGCATTCAGGCCGACATCAAGACCATCACGGCGCACCGCCTGTATGCCGAGACGGCCATCACAGCCATAACCGCACAAAACACGCTCGGTGTCACCGCCGTGCAGAATATCTCCCCGGATATTGTCGCGGCGCAGATCGATGCCGTTTTTGACGATATCCGCCCCAGCGCCGTCAAGATCGGCATGGTCTCCTCCGCCGAGATTATCGAGGTTATCGCCGACCGCCTGAGCGATTGGGACGCACATAATATCGTCGTCGACCCCGTCATGGTTGCCACCTCGGGCGCTCGTCTGATCGCAGAGGACGCCGCCGAAGCGCTTACACGCCGCCTGTTCCCACTGGCGACCGTCATCACGCCCAATATTCCCGAGGCCATGGCGTTGCTCGATTATGAGGTCGATTCCGAGCGCACGCAGCAAAATGCCGCCATGCTTCTCACCCGCCGCTTTGGCTGCGCGTCTCTCGTTAAGGGCGGGCATTTTGTCAACGAGGCCAACGATGTGCTAGCAGAGCCCGCGCCGCTCGATGACGAGGGCAACCACCTGGGCGATCCGCTCACTACATGGTTCCGCCACAAGCGCATCGAGACCGGAAACACGCATGGCACCGGTTGTACGCTTTCGTCCGCCATTGCTTGCGCATTGGCACAGGGCATGGATCTTGCCGACGCTGTCAACGCCGGCAAGGCCTACCTAACCGGCGCTCTCGCCGCCGGCTTTGACATGGGCAAAGGCTCCGGCCCCGTTAACCATATGTGGCAGTATTAAGACTCGCAGTTCAAAACCACCGCAAAGGCGCCCGTCCCCTTTGCGGTGGCTTGGGGTCGCGCTACTCTCCGAGCATCTCTTGGAGCTTGGCCGCCACGGCGTGACCCAGGCTCTCATGGCTTTCGGGCATCATATGCAGATAGTCGATATCGCCCGGCTCGGCAAACTCCGCTGCATTCAAAAAGTCGCAGCCAAACTGCTCGGCTACGTGCGCATAGTATTCAGCAAAATGCTCCGAGGCCTCGACGGAACGCTCGTCAAAATCGGTCATATATACATCGGCGATTTGCGGCTTGATCTTGATAGGTGCCATCAGCAGAATACGCGGGCAGGGTGCAGCATTGGTCCAGGGAAATGCACGCACCGCGCGAATCAGCGCCATGGTGCCACGGGCAATATCGGAGGCCGTCACACCAAAGACCGTCTTGCAATCGTTGGTTCCCAGCATAATAACGATCGCATCCAGCGGCTTATGGGCCTCGAGCAGCATCGGCAGTGCGCGGATGCCGTTAAGATTGGTGTTCAGATGGCACATGTCGTCGCGTACCGTCGTGCGGCCGTTGAGGCCTTCTTCAATTACATGCCAGCCCTCGCCTAAGTCACGTTGGGCCACGCCGCACCAGCGCACATCCTGCGCATAGCGCACCGCGGTGCCGTCGCGCATGCCCGCCGGATCGTAACCATAGGTGTTGCTGTCGCCAAAGCATAGAACGTTTTTCATCGTAAGCCCCTCGCTCAGTAAAAAACCGACGGAAGCAGCCTCTCCCGCCGGCTCGACCCATCTGTCAGCACGTACCGATTACAGGTACTTGCGCCAGTCGTCCTCGTCCTCATCATCCTCGGTAGCAGCTTGGATCTGCTCGGTGGCGCGAGCTGCCGCAGCGCGAGCGGCAACCTGGGCATAGGACTCCTCGTTGCGCTCGGGGAAGTTTGCCAGCACGTGCTCGAACTTGGCAAAATCCTCATCCCAGCGCGTAGAAGGCACGGCAAAGAAGACTTGCTTGACCTTAAAGTCGCCCGACGCGAGCTCCTTGCGGAAGAGCTCGGCCACGGCCTCTGCGTCAAAGCCGTTGTTGTCGCAGCCCCAAGCGCCCAGCACGAGCTTCTCGCGACCTAGCTCGTCGCAGATGGCAAGCACAAAGCGAATGCGGTCGCGCAGGGCATCCAGCAGAGCATCGTCGCTCACGCGATACTCCTGGCGGGCGCGCTTAACGTTGGGCGCGGCGGCCACGATCACGTCGGCGTATGCATGCACGTGGTTGCGGTCGAAGCGCACCGCAGGCACCACCAGCGCACGGTTTCGGTAAAGCTCGCAGTTGATGTTGCGGCGACGGTTCTCGCCGTACCATTTGCGCTGCTTATCGAGAACGTTGTACAGATACGAATCGGCGCACAGCGTGGCCTCCTGGCCCAGATAACCCTGAATATAGCCACCGCCCGGATTGGTGAACGAGGCAAAGGCGAGCACGGCCATGTCGCAGAACTGCGCATAGCCACGACCGTTGTCCAAGATGGCCTGCGTGGTGGAGGCATCGAGCACGGTGACCTCGGGCAGAACCGGAGCGGGCTCCTCAGCAGGCGCGGACTCAGCTTCGGCGATTTCCTCGGCAGGCTCCTCGACGGGCTCGAGCGCTGCCTCGACCTCGGCAGCCTCCGCGCCCTCGACGTCCTCGGCAACCTGTTCTTCGGTGGCCACAGCACTCTGAACCTTGGCCTTCATCGCCGAGACAAAGCCGGCAGGCATACCGTCAAACTCGCGAACACCGGCAAGCGAACGCTCGATATCCTTGGCGCACGCTTCGGACACAGTTGCCACGTGACGCTCGGCGGCCTTGGCACGGGCCTCGCGCTTGGGATTGGGCTGACCCGCTCGGTTGGACCTGCGGTTACGGTTCCTGTTGTCGACGTCTGCCATAAGTGGTCACCTTTCTCGGTCTCTGCCGCTATCGGCTTTTCCCATCCATGATACCCCGCCGCGTACAAAAAAGACGGCCCCGAAGGACCGCCTTTCGCATCGATTTGCACGCACGGCAAGCGCCGCCGCAATTCGCCACTAGTCGCGACGGCCGAGGATGTTCAGAATGCGCAGGAACACGTTGATAATATCCACGAACAGGTTAGAGGCCATAAGCACGGCGTTGGGCAGCGTAGGCGGCACCGTCGTGGCAACATAGGTGTCGTAGCCAATAAAGCCGGCGAACACCACGATCACGATCAGGTCGGTGATGGTCTGTGAGACGCCCATGAACATCAGCACGATCTCAACCAGAATAGTAGCGAGCAGAATGCCAAAACCGATGCCATATACGCGCTGGAAAAACTTGGGGAACGTCACGCCAAGCGCGCCAAAGACAAAGGTGATGGCGGCCGTGGCGATAAAGGCAGTGTTGATGGTGGGCAGGTCGTAGTTGGCAAGGCCAAACGACGCGGTCAGGCCAAAGGTGCTCGCAAAGATTACGTAGCCCACAAGGGACAGGCCCACGGACTGCTTGCTGGCGGCGGCCGACATCATGACCATGCCGACGATGGTCAAAATAAATGAGCCAAAGACCAGCGGCAAAGCGGCGCCGCTCATCATCATGCGCGCAAACGACATGGTGCTCGTAAAGTAAGCACCGACGCCCATGGCGCAAAAGCCCAAAAAGATCAGGGCAGACATGGCAAGATTATACGCACGCGGCGACATCTCCTTGGCACGGCTTGCGCCGGTTTCGATGGGGCCGTTCTGATAGCCCTGAATATCGTTCATAATTTCGTCCTTTCAAAAGCGCCGCGACAGCGCAGTAGCTGACAAGATTCCTGTCATTGTACCCGAATGCCGTACGTCCTTACCTACGGCGCTCGCCCTCAAGCGTACGATCAAAGGCCCAGACCCACCAACGCATCACGTGTGCCTGCGAGCCGTCTGCCCGCTCGCGCGTCTGGTCCTCCAGATACAACTCGGTCGCGTGCCCGCCAAAACGCACCTTATATGTTGCCGTACGGATGCCGTGGACCATCAGGCCAAACCCGGTGGTCGAGATAATTTCGTCGATCGTAAAACAACGGCCGTCGACCCAGCAGACGGTGACCGGCACGACCTGTCCGCCCGCGAGGATGCGGGCCACGACGTCCACATACTGCTTGTGCACGCGCCGAGTTTTGCCGTCTGTCTGTCGATATTCCATGCCTCCTATTATCGAACGCATGTTTGCATGCTGTAAAGCGAACAGACTGTGGTTTTGGAGTGTCGTAGCAATCGCACGTGTCCGCATGGCGTGTTAGCAAAAAGAACACCCGCGGTCAACAGGGCTAATATTCAATTTTAGTGCCAAAAAGTTCACTTCTCCCATCAGAACTCGGTAAAGAGACCCGCAGGAGGTGATACGATTTATCATGTTTTTGTAACGTGTCTGCAAACTTCGAGAAAGCCCATATATGGACGTAACGTTCTCAACCTTCCTCGGCCAAATTGTGTCGAACCCAGTCCTTGCCGTCACCGTGATCCTCGCGTTGGGCGCCATCTTCGTCAATGGATGGACCGACGCGCCCAACGCCATCGCGACCTGCGTCACTACGCGTTGCATGCCCGCCCGCGCCGCCATTCTCATGAGCGCCGCATTCAACTTCCTCGGCGTGCTCATCATGACGCACTTTAACGCGAGCGTCGCCAACACCATCTCACATATCGTCGACTTTGGCGGAAACAGCACCATGGCGCTCGCCTGCCTATGCGCGGCGCTGTTCTCCATCGTCGTCTACGGCGCCACAGCGTCGCGTTTTGGCATCCCCACCTCGCAAAGCCACAGCCTTATCGCCGGCCTGACCGGTGCCGCCATCGCCCTCGGCGGTGCGAGCAGCGTCAACGTCCACGAGTGGATGAAGGTCATCTACGGCCTGGCGCTCTCCATAGGCCTGGGCTTTGTCATGGGCTGGGTCCTGTGCAAGCTCGTCTCGATTCTTTTCGCCGCCGCCAACAGGCGACGTGCCAATGTCTTCTTTAAATACGCTCAGATCGCGAGCGCCGCGGCCATGAGCTTTATGCACGGCGCGCAGGATGGACAGAAGTTCATCGGCGTGCTCTTTTTAGGCGTGGCCTTTGCCAGCGGCCAGACGAGCGTCGGCGATGCAGGCATCCCCATCTGGATTATGCTGCTGTGCTCGGCCACTATGGGCATCGGCACCAGCGTGGGCGGCGAGCGCATCATCAAGTCCGTCGGCCAGAGCATGGTCAAGCTCGAAAAGTACCAGGGCTTCTCCGCCGACCTGGCGGGCGCCGCGAACCTGCTGCTTGCCACCCTTACCGGCATCCCCGTGTCCTCCACACACATCAAGACCTGCGCCATCATGGGCGTCGGTGCCGTCAAGCGCCTCTCGGCCATCAACTTCGGCGTCGTCAAGGACATGATGTTCACCTGGTTCTTCACCTTCCCTGCCTGCGGACTCATCAGCTTTGTCATGGCCAAGCTGTTCATGATGTTCCTCTAATCAAACCGAACGTCCATCCGGACCGCAACACTTCGCCCACCCGTCTTCGCCTCGAAAGGACCCACCCATGGCAAAGAAACCCGATTCGTTCTACTTTGACAACTACGTCGCTTGCGCCGACCTCGCCGTCCAGGCCGCAGAGCTGCTCACCAAGATTTTTGAGAACTTCGATCCCGCGCAGATTCACGACATGCTCAATAAGATGCATGCGATTGAGCATGCGGCAGACAAGAAGCACCACGAGCTCGAAGACGCCCTGCTCACCGCCTTTATCACCCCGCTCGAGCGCGAGGATCTGGATCTGATGAGCTGCGCGCTCGACACCGTGCTCGACCGCATCGAGGGCGTCGTGCAGCGCGTCTACTTCACCAACATCCAGAGCATCCATCCCGACGCCATCGTCATCGCCCACAAGGTGACTGACGCCTGCCGCGCCATGAAAGACCTGATGGTCGAGCTGCCCAACTACCGCAAGTCCAAGACCCTGCGCGAACTCGTCATCCAGATCAACACCATCGAATCCGAGGCCGACGAGCTCTACATCAACGCCATGCGCAACCTGCACGTCAATGGCAAGGATCCGCTTGAGGTCATCGCTTGGCGTGACGTGTACGCCTTCTTGGAGTACTGCGCCGACTGCTGCGAGAATGTGGCCGATGTTGTGGATTCGATTGTCATGAAGAACAGTTAATTGGGGGTACGTATCCCACCGGTCGCGGGCCCGACCACTAATACCTTTTTCACTCCGGCTGCAAGCAGAGTCGTTCAAAAGGTATTAGTGGTCGGGCCCGCTCCCTTACGTACCACCATTGGGAACTTTGGCTGAGGGGTTGAGCGTGGTGGGGCCTTTGCTGTGATGGCCCTTGATTGCTCGGGGTTTTACTTTGGTATTCGATGAGCGATTGGCTGATTGCTGCTTTGGGTACTGTTTGGGTTACTTTGGGTTTGTTTGATTTTTAATTGTTGGAGGGCTTGTATGTCTTATTTGGATCTGGCTCGGGGTCGGTATTCTTGTCGTGAATTTGAGGCTCGGGCTGTGGAGCAGGCTGTGGTGGATGCCATTGTTGAGGCTGGACGCATTGCTCCTTCTGCTTGTAATAACCATCCAGCCCGTGTGATGGTGTTGGATACGCCTGAGCTTCTGGAGAAGGCAGCTGCTTGTCAGCCTCGGTTTGCTCGTGATGGGTCTATCTTTGGCGCTCCGCTTATCTTCCTTATTTGCAGCGTTACCGATGATGCCTGGGTGCGCCCGTATGATCAGATGAACTCGAGTGCCATCGATACTTCGATCGTCTGCGATCAGATGATGATGGAGGCCACCGAGCAGGGCCTGGGAACGTGCTGGGTAGGCCATTTTAAGCCTGAGGTGGCGCAGGAGCAGTTCAATCTGCCCAAGGGCGTCTATCCCTATCACATGCTCGTCTGTGGATATCCTGCCGACCACATCGCCGATCCCGAGCATCGCGAGGCCCGTACCATTCCCCTCTCCGACTTCCTCCTCAAGTAGGTTTTGGGACATGCCTTAAAACCTACCCTTGACCGCTCACCCGTTCGCCGAGTTCTGCGCCATTATGTGCAGGGCTCGGTTTTTTATGTTACGCACTCCGGCACAGTCATAAAAAAGGACCCGCAAGCTGCGGGTCCTTTCTAGGCACTAAATTGTAGGCCGAATGTTAGTCCAGGTCGTCGGCAGCAAAGTTGTCGATCGGGGCGAAGGGATCGGCCACGGGGACAACCGGGTCAGCGACGGGCAGCGGCTCGGCGGGAACAGTCACTGCAGGAGAAGCGGCAGAACCGACCGGCGTAGAGGCCATCAGATCGGCCGGGAAGGAATTCTGGGCATCGTCCATGAAGTGCTGGATGAGCTTGAGATACTCTGCCTTGAACTCCTCACGGGAAGCCTTGAGACGATCGATCTCCTCGAGCTCGGCCTGCTTCTCGGTCAGAGCCTGGCGGATAACCTCGCGGGCCTTGGCGTCAGCCTCGTTGCGGATACGCTCAGCGTTCTCGTTGGCATCGTTGACGATGGTCTCAGCGGTCTGCTGGGCAGCGATCAGGGCAGCGGAAATCTGGCGCTCCTGAGCGGAGAAGTCAGGGGCGGGAGCAGCCACGGGGGCGGCAGGAACGGCCTGGGCGGTGGCATCCTGAGCTTGGGCAAGCTGAGCCTGCGCATCGGCAAGCTGCTGCTCGGTAGCAGTCAGGCGACCCTTAAGGTCGACGATCTTAGCGAGCATAGCGTCAACCTCGGAGGACAGCGTCTCCAAGAAGACGTCGACCTCAGCAGGATCGTAGCCACGCTTGGCCTCAGAGAAAGTCTGAGCCTGGATGTCTGCAGGGGTAATAGCCATAACAAGTCTCCTTTTTCATCGCCTCGGCGCTACACGCCCGACGTAAGTTACTAAGTCAGTTCTACACGAGTATACCTATAAGAAGCTGCAGAACCAGCCTCTGCACCAACTGCAACGCAATAATCGCAACGACCGGCGAAAAATCGATACCGCCCATCGGCGGGATGAAACGACGGAACAGGTTGAGCCACGGACCGCACACGCTATCAAGCACCGCGGCAATATCCTGAAGCAAACCACCCTGCTTCATGGGAATCCACGTCATAAAGCAGTAGACGACAATGAGCGTGGAATAGAAGTTGAACAGCGTGTTGACCAGCTGGACGATAGTGTAGATGTTGATGGGAATCTCCTCGTCTTGTCTTTACTTAAGGTAGCCGTCGGCACGAAGCTTCTTGAGATCGGAATCTTTGACCTCGCAACCGGCGGGCAGCACCATGAACACGCGGTCGCCCACCTCCTTGACCGTGGCACCCAGACCGCAGGCAAAGCCGTAAGAGAAGTCCAAGACGCGCTTGGCAACTTCGGTGCGTACGCCCACAAAAATCAGTGCGACAGGCTGCTTGGTGCGAACGCGGCGCACCACGGTCTCCACGTCGTCATAGCTCTCGGGGCGCAGGACATAGGCCGGCAGCTGCGGCGTGGCGTTGATGATATTGCTCGCATAGGCCGAGGCATCGCTCGGTGCAGGCGCGGGTGCAGCGGCGGCACGGGCGCGGGTATTCTCGGCGTAGCTCGACGGCGTGTCATAGGCACCAGGACGATAACCGCTCGCAACACTGTCCTGCGAGCGCGAAGGCGGGTTATACGTCGTGGCATGGCGGGAGTCATCGCCGACCAGCTGACCGGAGCGCGTATACACGGCAACCGACTCAGCTTCACCGCGGCGCGTCTGGCCAAGCAGGCCGTTGCTCGGCTCGTCTTGGGTGTAGAAGCCCTCGCCCGAAGCACCACTGTAGCCGTTGTTCTGATAGCCATCGTCGTAGCCGTCATCGTAGCCGTAGTCGTCGTCCTGGCCATAACCCTGGTCGTAACCCTGCTGGCCGCCCAGGTGCATCTTATTTTTAATCTCGTCAAGGAAGCCCATGGTTGTGTCCTCTCGCGGTTTAGTGCAGGCGCCCCGATAATCAGTGCGCACTTCAGAGCCTTATTTTACTGCAAACTCCGGGCTAAATACTACCCTGCCCAGGCGAACGAGCGTAGAGCCCTCCTCAAGGGCAGACTCAAAGTCCTCGCTCATACCGCAGGAAAGCTCAGGCAGGTTCAAATCGGGATGCGCCGCCTCCAGCTCATCCCTCAGCTCACGAAGCCCCGCAAAGGTGCGGCGTGCCACATCCTTATTCCCCCGGGGCGCCATAGTCATAAGCCCCTGTACGCAAATTCCCTCAAGTTCTGCAAGCTCACCCGCGGCGGCGCGAATCTCATCGGGTGAAAAGCCTCCCTTCGACTCCTCACCACTCACATTGACCTCAATGAGCACACGCTGGGGGCCGACGAGCTCGCCTGCCTCAATCTTGCGAACAGCACGGCTCGAGATCGCCTGCGCCAGATGCAGCGAACCCACCGAGTGAATCAGCTCGGCTGAGCCCAGCACCGCATTGATCTTATTGGTCTGCAGGTTGCCGATCATATCGAAGCGCACCTCGGGCAGCTCCGGATGCTCCGCCAGACCCGTGAGCTTGCGAACCAGCTCCTGCGGGCGGTTCTCGGCAAAATGGCGATACCCCGCCTGGATGGCGGCAACGGTCTCATCGACACCAACGGTCTTGGACACGGCAATGAGGCTCGCGGCGTCGTGGGGACGGCCCGCGCGATCGAGCGCCGCATAAAAACGTTCCAGAATCTGCTCGCGGCGAGCGCGCATCAAGTCCAAATAGTTATCCATTGCCAATCGCCTCCGCTGACAGCCAAACAAGTAGTCCCATGCTAACGCAAGAGCGCGGCCCCGCATGTGCAAGGCCGCGCTCACTTAGGTATTTACAATCTTTCGACGAACGGGGTTACTTACTCCTCGTCGTCCTCGCCATCGTCCTCATCCTCAAGATGATCGAGCAGGTAGCGAAGACCCTCGCTGACCTCGTTAACGGGCACCTTGGCAACGTAGCGTGCATCGACGGCGGGCCTCATGATAACACCCTCGCCCGAAGGCACGCGCATGCTCTCGAGCTCATCCTCATCAGTGCAGGCGATATCACCGGCAGTCATACGCTGTCCGGTCAACAGGAAGGTCAGACGGCAGGCGGCATCGATGGAAATCGAGGCGATGCGATCGAGATAGCGCGATACCATGATGGCGCGGCGCAGGTCGTCATAGTTGCTGTCGTCGTCCATAAAATCGCCCGTGTCCATGCGGTTAAAGGTGCGGAAGAACTTCTCGTAGGCGGCGTGCACTGGCTCGTCCTCGACGGCCAAGTTGCAGATGATGGACATGTCGTTGGTGACGAGCGCAGAAAGCGAAGAGCCCAGCACCTGGTAGACGGCCTCAGCCTCGGCCTCGACCGTGCCGACAAGCTCCTTGGGCAGCGAGATGTCGGCCTTGATCATATGACGCGTGGCGCGGCAAATCTGGCGAACCTTATCGGTCATGCGCTGCAGGTTAAAGTCGACGTAGATGATCGTCTGCAGCAAGCGGAAGTCGGAGGCGACCGGTGACTGCGTGGCAATCAGGTTGTAGCAGACGGCCTCCAGGTTGGCGCAGCGTGCGTCAATCGAAAGCGTGCGCTTCTTGGTCTTGGTGGCGAGCTTGCGGTCGTCGGTCACATAGGCCTTCACGGCATCGTGGAGGGCCAGATCGACGGCCTCGTAGATGCTCAGCATCTCGTGACGGGCCTCGATGAGCTGACGGGAAAACAGTTTGCGCATGGTTCACTCCAATCAGTTGGGTGCGGTCATGCCGCCCGCACAGTGAATACGCACCGGACCAGATCCGATCGGCTTGGGACTAGTCGCACCGATCAGCCAAAGCGGCCGGTGATATAGTCTTCCGTCCGCGAGTCCACCGGGCTGGTGAAGATCGCGTCGGTTTGACCATACTCGATGAGCGTAGCGGGCTCGCCGGCAACTTCCTGCAAGAAGAATGCGGTGTAGTCGCTAATGCGAGCTGCCTGCTGCATTGAATGCGTGACGATGATGATCGTCATCTCGGGCGCCAGCTCGGCCATCAGATCCTCGACCTTAGAGACGGACGTGGGGTCGATGGCGGAGCAGGGCTCGTCCATCAGAAGGACATCGGGTTGCACCGCAAGCACGCGCGCGATGCACAGACGCTGCTGCTGACCGCCCGAGAGCGCCAAACCATCCTTGTTGAGCTGATTGGATACCTCTTTCCAGAGGTTGGCGCGCTTGAGCGATTCTTCCACGATGTCATCGAGGTCACTTTTGCTAGTCACGCCCTGCAGACGAGGGCCAAAGGCGACATTCTCGTAGATGGATTTAGGAAACGGGTTGGGCTGCTGAAAGATCATGCCCACGCGACGACGGAGATCGACCGGGTCGACACCCTCGGCATAGATATCGTTGCCGTCGAGCGTCATGGTGCCCTCGACGCGCGTGCCCTCGATCAGGTCATTCATGCGGTTGATGCAGCGCAAAAACGTCGACTTGCCGCAGCCCGAAGGGCCAATGAAGGAGGTGATGGCGTTTTTGGCGATGTTGAGGTCAAGCCCCGTCAGCGCATGAAAGTCACCGTACCAAAAGTTGAAATCCTTGGCCGTAATGGCCGCTTGCTCCAACGTGGGAGCGGACTGATAAACGGACATGGGACTCCTTAACTAGCGACGCTTGCGCGACAGGAAGCGCGCAAACAGGTTGAAGGTCAGAATGATCACCATCAGCAAGAGCGCGGTGCCGTAGGCTGCGTTCATGTTGATGCCGTCGTTGGCAAGCAGATACAGGTGAACCGTCATGGGGCGGCCGGAATCGAGCGGCGAAATAGGTAGATTGATGGCCTGCCCCATGGTATAGAGCACCACCGCGGTCTCGCCAATGGCACGGCCGATGGCGAGAACGATGCCCGTGGCAATACGGCCAAAGGCAGAAGGAAGCACGATCTTGGAGACAACCTGCCACTTGGTGGCGCCCAGGCCATATGCGCCCCAGCGGATATAGCGCGGAACGGCGCGAATGGCCTCTTCGGTGGTACGCATGACGATGGGAAGCATCAAGAGCGCGAGTGCCAGGGCGGCCGAGACCATCGAAAGGCCCAGGCCCATGGCCTCGACAAACAAGGCGTAGCCAAACAGGCCCATAACGATGGAGGGCACCGAGGCCAAAGCGTCAGCAGCGTAGCGAATGAGCTCGACGACCTTGCCCTGCTTGGCGTACTCGGCCAGATAGACGGCTGCCAGCACAGCGATCGGCGTGCAGATAAGCATGGCGAGCGCCGTCACGTAGACGGTCGAGACGATCGTGGGCCAAATTCCGCCCTCGGCGTTGACGCCCTGGGGCCAACCGAAGATAAAGTCGAGCGAGATGTGTGGCAGGCCGTTGATGACCACGTAGGCGATGATAGCGACCAGCACCAGCGTGGTGATGTAGGCAGCGGCACGAAACACGCAAAGCATGATCTTGTTGGACAGGTCCTTGTTGATGCGGCCCTTCTTGCCGTGGGAAAGGGCACGCTTGATGCGCTCGCGCGACGAGGTCGTATCGACCGTCGTGTCAACGGAATCGGACATAGCCTACCCCCTCTTCTTCTTGGAAATCAGACGGACGATGCCCACCAGCGTGGCGGAGATGATAAACAGGACCACGCCCATGCCGAACAGCGCCGAGCGATGCAGACCCGAGGAATAGCTCATGTCGAGCGCGATCTGGCTCGTGAGCGTCGAGATAGGGCTCGCAATGCTGTCGGGAATAACCGGGGCGTTACCTACGACCATGAGCACGGCCATGGTCTCGCCGATGGCACGGCCCATACCCAGCACGATGGCATCAACGATACCCAGCTTCGCGGCAGGTAGCACGACCTTATAGATGGTCTGCCACTTGGTGGCGCCCATGGCATACGATGCCTCGCGAATGCCCATGGGAATGGAATTGAGAGCATCGATGGTGAGCGTGGTGATGGTAGGGACGATCATGATGGCGAGCACAAACCACGCCGTCAGCGCACCAAAACCAAGGCCGCCGGTCAGTTGTGCGATAAACGGGCGGATGATGATCATGCCAAAGAAACCATAGATGATAGAAGGGATGCCGGCCAACAGGTCAACGGCGGGGCTGATGAGCTTGCGCACGCGCTTGCTGGCAATCTCGACCAGGTAAACGGCCGTACCCACGCCCAGCGGCACGCCCATGGCGAGCGCACCGACGGTCACCAGACCCGAGCCGGCAAGCAGCGACAAGATGCCGTAGTGGCCCTCGGAAGGCGCCCACGTAAAGCTAAAGAAGTCCGCCAGACCGATGTCGGTAAAGACGGGCAGCGCCGAGTACGTGGTAAAGACAAAAATCAGGATGACGGTAACGACCGCCAAGAACGCGCAGGCAAAGAAGATCCACTGCAGCGCCTTCTCCTTGATATAGGTACTGCGCGATACGAGCGCCAGCTCGCGCTTCTTGGGCGTCTGAACATTCTGCTCAGTCTGGGAGTTTTCCTGTGCTTCCATGCTACTCACTCCCCTTCTCGTCGTTGGTGACGGGAATAAAGCCCGCCTCGCGAATCTGCTTGTCCATCTTTTCGGACGTCACATAGTCGATGTAATCCTGCGCCTGCTGCGAAGGCGCACCCTTCACAAAGAAGTAAAGGTCGCGCGAGATGGGATAACCGCCACTCGCGACCGTCTTCTCGGACGCCTCAACATGATTGACCGAGACGGCCTTGACCGAGGTCTTGGCGTTGAGGCTATCGACGAAGCCCAGCGAAATGTAGCCGATGGCCCCACGCGAACGAGATACCACGTCGCGCACCTGGCCCGTACCCGAAAGAACAGCCGAGCGGCGATCGAACGGCGTGCCATCCATCACGATGGTACGGAAGGCCTCGCGCGTACCGGACGCCTCGTCTCGGTTGATGACCTGAATCCTCAGGTCCTCGCCACCGACCTCTTTCCAATTGGTAATCTTGCCGGCGTAGATATCGCGGAGCTGCTCGGTCGAGAGGTTATCGACCGGGTTATCGTCGTTCACGATGACCGCGATACCGTCGTGGGCAATTACGATGGGGGTCAGGCCCAGATCCTGTTCGTCGGCATTGAGCCCACGGGAGGAGCTGGCGATATCGGCCGTGCCGGCGCTGACGGCCTCGATGCCAGCGGAAGAACCCAAACCGGAAACGAGCACGTCGATGCCGGTCTCCTCCTTAAAGCCCTCGGCCGCAATCTCGGCGATAGGAAGGCAGGTCGTGGAGCCAGCGACGGTAATGGAAGAGGTAGAAGATCCCGAAGAACAGGCACACAGCGTAAGTGTAAGCACAGCGGCGCTCAGGACCGATACGATCTTTCTCATAGCATCACGCCGATCGCAGCATGGCGCCCACAGGTGCCGTCCTCGTTACGGTAGGAATAAAAGCGGTCGTTCTGACGCACGGTCGAAAGCTGGGTATCCACGATATCATCCGCGTCGACACCGACATCTACCAGCGCCTCGCGAATGGCAGCGGAAAGATCGAGCATGCGAGAGGTACTCGCATCGATGCAAGAGAACTCGGCGGCAAAGCGATCCATGAGTTCCTGGGATACCTCATATTCGTCACCCAAGATATGGGGGCCGATATAGGCGGAAACGTCGCCCGCATCGCAGCCGGCAGCATCGCAAAGCGCCTGGCACGCCTTGGCAGAAATACGTGCAATCGTGCCCTTCCAACCGGAGTGCACCACGGCAAATCCGCCAGGGGCCACCAGCACCACGGGAACGCAGTCGGCAAAGCAGAGCAGCACGGGCACGTTATGCGCCGTACAGACGATGGCATCGCAGCCCGCGGCAATCTGCTCGCGGACGTCCTCAAGGTCATCGGCGCCATTCGAGGTCACCGCAACGATATGGTCACCATGGACCTGATTGGGAACGAGCAGGTTGTGCTCGCACTCCGCGGCACCCATAGCCTCGAGTGCGCGGCGACGATTTTCTTGAACAGCAAAGGGATCATCGCCAACATGCGAGCCCAAGTTGAGTGAGGAGTACGCATCTTCGGAAACGCCACCGGCGCGCTCGGTGAAGGCAAAGCGAACATCGGATGTCGCGCCCTCCACCAACGTAACTCCATCATGGTCGACACGCGAAACTTTGTCCGCACGTGCTGCCATACTAAAGCCTCCTAATAACACAAGTACCGCGGCATCGCCGCTACAGCCCGCGTTTATACGGCTGTCATACTTCTCTAAAAGGATACCTGCTGCGCTGGAGGCAATCGTAAAGGGAACGTAAAGAGATTGGAGGTTCTAGTTTACAAAGTCGAAATAAAAAGGGCGCGTCCATACGGACACGCCCCTGTGCACAACAATGCAAAGAACGACTTAGAAGCTACCGCGCTTCAGGAAGTCGGGAAGCTCGAACTGATCGTTGCCGAAGTTAGGAAGCTCGGTGCCACCGACGTTGCGGGTCGGAGCGGCCTGAGCCGGGCTGGTGGCCGGAGCGGTGCGCTGCGGCTCAGCGGAGGCAGCGGCCTTGCTCTGAGACTGCTGAGCAGCAAAGAGCTCGTCCTGACGGTTAACGTTGGAGTCGGAGAAGCCCGTAGCGATGACGGTGATACGCACCTGATCGCCCAGGGACTCGTCGACAACGGTACCGAAGATGATGTTGGCCTCGGGGTCGACGGCGTTGGCGACAACGTCGGCGGCGTCGCTGATCTCCTGGATGCCCAGGTCCTTGGAACCGGCGATGGAGAGCAGCACGCGCGTGGCGCCATCGATGGAGCTCTCGAGCAGCGGGCTGGAGATGGCCTGCTGGGCAGCGTCGACGGCACGGGTATCCCCAGAAGAGGTACCGATACCCATCATGGCGGTACCGGCCTGCTTCATGATGGTCTTAACATCGGCGAAGTCCAGGTTGATGATACCGGGGACGGTGATGAGGTCGGTGATGCCCTGGGTGCCCTGGGAAAGGACGCCATCGGCAATCGCGAAGGCCTCGAGCATGGTGGTCTTCTTCTCGGCGATGTCGAGCAGCTTATCGTTAGGGATGACGATCATGGTGTCGACGCAATCGGAGAGGGTCTTAATGCCCTCCTCGGCGCTCTTCTTGCGCTTGCGGCCCTCGAAGGTGAAGGGCTTGGTCACGACGGCGACGGTCAGCGCACCGACCTCGTTCATCGCGATATCGGCAACGATGGGAGCAGCGCCGGTACCGGTGCCACCGCCCTCGCCGCAGGTGATGAACACCATGTCGGCGCCAGCGAGCGCCTCGGCAATGTCGTCGCGGGACTCATCGGCAGCCTTGCGGCCAACCTCGGGGTTGGCGCCGGCGCCCAGGCCGCGGGTAAGGTCGGTGCCGATGTGCACCTTGATATCGGCATCAGAGATCGCGAGTGCCTGAGCATCGGTGTTGATGGCAACAAACTCGACGCCGCGGATGCCCTCTTCGATCATTCGATTGACCGCGTTGGTACCGCCGCCGCCGACGCCGACCACCTTAATGACGGCAAGGTAGTTGTTGATCTCTGTCTCGTGCATGTCGGTCCTCCGAACAAAGGTTATAGCCATAGCATGGGTCGACCCCTGCGCACATTAACCTTCAGGTTGAAAGTAAATGCAAAGGTAAACCGTATTATGTTTGCACATTATGAACGTATCAGTCAAATAATTGACCGTGAAAACCAAACAAACCAGATAAACGGCGTGGTATGGCCCCTCAACAAAGCATCAACCAGCGCTACGAGGTCGGAGCGTTCCTAAATGTATAGTTACCCGGAGAGCGCACATTGATATACGTTACGCCCTCTACCTGCGAAAGCAGCTTGGTGACTACGCGCTCCTTCTTGACGATATCGTTCGAATCGCCCAGCGACACCTCAATGCCGTTATTGAGGTTTGCCGAGATGGCTTCGACCGAAGGCGTGGAAATATCCTTGACTTGTCCCAAGAACTCTCTCGAAAAACCACGCACATAATCCAAGCCAGCCTTAACGGCCTTGGAGCTCACTGCCTGGCCGGAAACCGGAGCGACATCCGCCGAGACATCAGTCAACAACACCGCGCCATAGTGCTTAGCGAGCGCCAGCGCGGCATCGATTCCGGTCAAGGTATTTGAGCCCTGCCCTGTCGTGATGACGTTGCCCTGGTCATCCACTTCGACCGACGTCGACAGTGGGGCGATCCAGGTGTCATCATCCCCGATGGCCCAGGCAAGGTCATCGGAACTGATATAGGCAATTGCGATGACCTTGCGCTCCATCGGCGTAATGATGAGCGTATGCGGGAACTGACGCTGGACATCCACGCCCGAGACCCACGGATTCTGCTTGAGGTCCTCGGTAATCTGGTCGGGATCGACGTTAAAAAGCGACGTTCCCTCGGGCAAATCGATCAGCTGGATAGCATCGTGCTTCGTCACATGCTCGCTGCCTTGAATCTGAATATCAGTGGCGGTAAACAATCCAGAGTTGATCACCACGATGGCAACGACGACGAGCACGGCCAAGGCGGCCAGAACGCCGCCCACGATTTTGCCTTTGCCTGCAACGACAGAAGCAGCGTCTGATGTTTTATTTACCATCGCCCCAAGTGAAGACAACGGGTTGACGTTTTTTTTACCCGAAGGCTTCTTGGCGGTAGCCGGCACCGATGTCAGCGAGCGCGGTTTCGATGCGCCCAGCGTGCGACCTGGACGCGGCGCTTTAGTTCCCGTCGAGGGCTTAGGAGTTGCCATGGGACGGGCAGGTTTGGCGCCCATAACAGGCTTTGACGTCACCGAGGGACGCGAGGACTTTTTTGCGGCCGGACGATTACCGAGCTGCGAGCCGACGACCGGACGACTGGTCTGTCGAGCATGCCCGACAGACTTAGAGCGCGCGACGGTATTGCGTTGAGGTTTGGCAGGCGCGCCGGAACGCCCTCCGGCGCGGCGGAAGGTGGGTTTCGATGCTCTAGAAGCCGAGGAATTTAACTTCCGGTCTGAGCTCGATGCCATACGCCTCCCTCACCTTTCCGTGCACATGTCTGATAACCGCGGCAACGTCATCGGCCGAGGCGGTTCCGTTATTAACGATAAAATTAGCGTGAACGGGCGAAACTTCTGCGCCGCCAATCGAAAAACCCTTTAATCCACAATCCTCGATAAGCTTGCCCACACTCGCATCGGGCGGGTTGCGAAAGACCGACCCGCAGGACGCGCGACCCATGGGCTGCGTTCGCTTGCGCCTCGTCAGGTACCGCTCCATGCGCTCGCGAATGTCGGCCTTGGGCGCCGGTTTAAGCTTGAGCACACACTCGAGGATGATCTCATTGCGGGGAAGGCTACATTCGCGGTAGCCCCAAGTGATCTCGGACCCCGCATAATGCTTGATACCGGATGCCGGGTCAAACGTTACGACATCCTCAACCAGCGAGCCAATCCACTCGGTCCGTGTGCCGGCATTCATAGATATCGCACCGCCGACCGAGCCAGGGATGCCAACGGCAAACTCAAGGCCCGAGAGGCTACGCGACAGGGCATCGTTGACCAGGCGCGCAAACATCACGCCCGCACCGACCGTCAGCGTACAACCGTCATCTGCAACAACCGTGCGCTGAAACTCACGTCCGAGCGAAATGACGGCACCGCGATAACCGCCATCGGCAACCAGCAGATTGGAACCCTTGCCGATGATGACCCACGGCACCTGCTCGCGATCGAGCACCGCCACGGCGCGGCGGAGGGCATGATAGCTATGGCACGTCACAAAGAGGTCGGCCTTGCCGCCGATACGATAGCTCGTATGACGCGCAAGGCGCTCGTCCTCGATCACATCCGTGTCGATCATGCCCGAGAGCGCCATGACGGCGTTAAACAGACCCATTAGACTTAAGCGTCTTTCTTGGCAGTCAGATACTCAATGAACTCGGGACCGACGGTCGTAACGTCACCGGCACCCATAGTGAGCAGCAGGTCGCCCTCGCCCACCATCTGCTCGAGCTCCTGATTAAGCTCAAGACGGCTGGAGCAGTACACGACCTCCTTGCCAGGATGCTTGGCGCGCACGGTATCGGCGAGCATCTTAGAGGTGACACCCGGAATGGGCATCTCGCCAGCCGAGAACACATCAATCAGCAGCAGTTTATCGGCATTGGCAAATGCATCGGCAAAGTCGTCGCAAAGGGCCTGCAGACGCGAATAGCGGTGCGGCTGGAACACGACGTCGACGTGCTTGTAGCCCAGCGACGAAGCGGCAGCAAGCGTCGCCTTGATCTCAGTGGGGTGATGGCCGTAATCATCGACCACGGTGATGCCATCGATATCGCCTACGTGGGTAAAGCGACGACGGACGCCCTCAAAGCTCGAGAGCGCCTTGGCGGCGGCGTCGATGTCAAGGCCCAGGACATGGGCGACGGTGAGTACCGCCGTGGCGTTGAGCATGTTGTGGCGACCGGGATTGCTCTTGATCTCCACAGCATGCTCAGTGCCGTCCTCAAAGCGAACGATAAAGTCGCTCTGGATGCCCTTGACATCCGGGTGCATGCAGACGATGTCGTTGCTCTCGGCAAAGCCGTAGGAAAGCACGTGACGGCCCGTCGACTTGGCGAGCTCGACCAGATGCGAGTCCTCACCGCAGACGATGACGGTGCCGTCCTCGCCCACCAGGCTCATGAATTTGGCGAAAGTTGCCTCGATCTCCTCGATACCCGAGTAGTGATCGAGGTGGTCGGCCTCGACGTTGGTCACAATGACCACGTTGGGGTTCAGGAACAGGAAGGAGCTGTCGGACTCGTCGGCCTCGGCGACAAAGTAGTCGCCCGAGCCGTTCTTGCCGTTCGTGTCATAGCCCTCGACGATGCCACCGATCAAGAAGCTCGGATCCAGACCCATGCGGTCGAGCATGGTGGCGCACATCGAAGACGTGGTGGTCTTGCCATGCGTGCCGGCAACAGCGACGGTGGTGTAGCCGTGGCCCAAAGCAGAGAGCATCTTGGCACGGGGCCACACGGGAATACCAAGCTCGCGAGCACGCACGAGTTCAGGGTTGGACTCCGGAATAGCGGTGGAGACAACAACCACGTCGGGCTTGACCTCGTCGATCGTGGCGGCCTCATGGCCCACATGCACCTTCACACCAGCGCGGGTAAGCTGGCGGATATAACGTGACGTCTTAAGGTCGGAGCCGGTAACGGCATAACCGCGCTCGTGCAGAACGAGGGCGATGCCGCTCATGCCGGCGCCGCCGATACCGATAAAGTGGGCGCTCTTAAACTCGGGCGCGGAGGTTGCAGTCTGGGAATCAGCCATGTGCTCGTGTACTCCTTGCGTAAACACTGCCTGTAACCCGTTAACTGTACCGCACCTACCGCATCAGCGCGAGGGCGACCGACGATATCCCGTCTAACTAACGCAAACCCTCTACCGCATCCGCCAGAAGAGCGGCGGCCCTATCCTGAGCCAGACCACGTGCCGCCTGACGCATGGCGTCGCGCGCCGCCGCGTCATCGACCAAGTGCAGCAGCTCATCGGCAAAGGCAGAACCGTCGATATCGGCATCGGCGCAGAGCACACCGGCCCCGGCGTCGACCAGATAACGGGCATTGGTGGTTTGGTGGTCGGCCGTCGCATGCGGATACGGCACGAGCACCGAGGGCACGGCGAGCGCAGCGATCTCGGCCACGCTCGATGCGCCCGAACGCGAGAGCACCAAATCGGCAGCAGCCAGCATATCGCCCATGTTGTCGATGTAAGGCTGGACGCGGTAACGCTCCGCCTCCTCGGGCGTCAGCGCCAAAGCGCGCTCGGTCTCCTCAAAGCCGTCGGCACCCGTCGAATGCAACACATAGAGGTTCTTGCGCGAAAGCAGCTCGTTTTTGAGCGAAACCACGCGCTCGTTGAGGTGCTGGGCGCCAAGTGAACCGCCAAAGACGAGCAGCAGCGTAGCGTCCTCGGGAACGTCAAGTGCCTTGCGGCCGCGAGCGCGATCGCCTTCGATTACCGAGCGACGTACGGGGTTGCCGGTCATGAGCACGTGGTCAGGGTCACCTTCGCGCTCAAAGACCGAACGCGCTGCCGGCACCGAGATGCACACGCGGGCGGCGTGGGAGTTCATCATCTTGTTGGCCAGGCCCGGAACAGAGTTCTGCTCATGCAGCAGATACGGAACGCCTGCGCCCTTGCACCACCCCAGCAGCGGAACCTCGACATAGGCACCAAAACCTATGGCGACATCGGGCTTGCAGGCTTTTGAAAAATGGTTACCGAGCGCGCGCTTCGCCTTATAGACACGCCACAGCGAGCTCAACGCCGTCCAAGGGCGAGAACGGTCGAAGCCCGTAACCGTAATCGGCACAAAATCGAACCCAGCCTCGGGAACCAGACGACCCTCGAGCTTGTGCGACTGACCCACAAATACAACGTGGTGGCCACGGTCACGCAGCTCCTCGGCCAAGGCGAGTGCGGGGTTGATATGTCCCGCCGTGCCGCCGGCTGCGATAGCAACGGTCATCTTATCGGTCATGGTAGTCCCTTCGTACACGCGGTCCCTGGTCGTCGGTGCGCAGACGCGCCGACGGGTCCGAGTTCAAATCGATTCGATTATATCCGCCGCCCGCGTTGCGAGGGCTGGGGCGCTGAGGACGACCTTGCGGAGCCATTCGCGGGCGTGGACGAGCTGCCGGCTCGGATGGAGAACCATCAAGAACGGTAAAGCCGCTACGCGAAGGTCGTTCACCGCGCACATGGGCCACGCCAGCGGTGCTCTCGTCCATAACGGCAAAGCTCTCGCGGCGACGGTCGTACTCATCGCGACGGGCGCTCTCATACGAAACGCGCAGGATCAGACCGGCGAGCATAAGCGACACGATAATCGACGAACCGCCGTAGCTAATAAACGGCAACGGTTTGCCCGTCATGGGAAACACGTTGAGGATGCCCAGCGCGTTAATCAAAAACTGCACCGCGAGAATGACCGCGGAGCCAGACGCCATAAGCGCGCCCCGACGATCGGTCGCCTGCTCGGCAATGCGAAACGCCGAGTAGATCAGCATCGCAAACACCAAGAAGAACAGCACGGTTCCGACAAAACCGACTTCCTCGCCAATGATGGCCAGGATGTAGTCATTGTGCGCCTCGGGAAGATACGAGTACTTCATGGTTGAGTTGCCGATGCCACGGCCGAACAGACCGCCCGAGGCAAAGGCCATGATGGCAAGCGTGGCCTGATAGCCGTCACCATACTCGTCGGCCCAAGGGTTCAAGGCAACCTGAATGCGCACCATACGGTACGGCTCTGCGACAAGCGCAATCACGATCACGAGAATGCCGAAGATTAGCACGCCGATGATAAATCTGGGGTCGAGACCCGCAAACAACGCCATGCACATGAGGGTCAACAGGATGATCAGGACAGTACCGAAATCGGGCTGGATAAAGATCAGAAAGAGCGAAATGCCCAGGTAGATGCCCATCTTGCGAAGGAATTCGTTGATGTTGCCACCGGGCGAAAAGAAGCGATCAAGCATGATGGCCGAATACGCAATGGCAAATGGCTTTAAAAACTCGGAAGGCTGGAACTGAATACCGGCGATGTTGAGCCAGCGCGTGGCGCCACGGCTGCCGCTGCCCACCAAGAACACCAGAAGCAGTAGCCCTATCATGCCGATAAGGAAGATCCTGAGCACATCCTCCCCAAACCAGCTGTCCGGCAAAACGCGCACGATGGCAATCAGCGCTAGAACACCGACCACGGCAAACGCGGCCTGTCGACCCAGAAAAAACGTCGCCGAGCCATTCTCGTGCAGCGCCTCGACCGAAGACGCCGAGTACACCATCAGCAGGCCAAAGCATACCAAGGTAAACAGGCAGGCCATGAATATCAAACGGGGGCGCATGATACGGGCGGGAACGCCGGCAATATAGCGTTCGCTAAACGACTGCCCGCCGCGGCTGGAACGCGGTGTGATGCGACGTGAGGAAGCACGGTCCGAGTCGGGCCTCCTCATACCTTGTCGGGGGCTCTCCTCTCTCACCGCAACCCCTATTCCATTTGTGATTTCGCTGTAGCGGCAAGCTGAGCCACGTAGTCCTTAAACACGCGGCCGCGCTCCTCATAGCCCGAGAACTCATCGAACGAAGAGCAGGCAGGAGAAAGTAAGATCACGTCACCACGACTCGAAAGCGAACGGGCAACGTCCACGGCGTCGCGCAGATCATCCGCCTGAGCGATATCCACATCGCCATCGACATCGGCCTCGTCCATAGCGGCGGTGAAGCGCTCGCGCGCATCGCCAAAGCAGACGACCGAGCGCACGTTGTCCATAACGACGCGCGCGAAGTCCGTGAGCGCCGTGCCCTTATCGTGGCCGCCGAGCAGCAAGATCACGTCGTCATCGGGAAATGCCGTCAGCGCCTTCTCGACCGCATCGGTGTTAGTCGCCTTGGAATCGTTGACGTAGCGCACGCCGTCAATCTCGCCACACGGCTCCACGCGGTGCTCGAGCGGCTGGAACGAGGCAAGACCGCGGCAGACACCATCAACATCGGCACCGACCGCCAAGGCAGCCGTGGCAGCGCACAGGGCATTGATAACATTGTGATGGCCCGAGATCTTGAGCTCGGATGTAGCGATGAGCGGGGTCTCGACGCCTTTCAGACGCACGATCATCTTGCCATCGCGCACAAAGGCGGCATCCTCGCCCTCAGGCTCGTCAAAGGCAACCTTGCAGATGCGACGACCCGGCGTGTAGATGTACTCATCGAACTCGTGAATGCCGGCGTCTTCGACGTCGACAACCACCAGATCGTCATCGACCATATTGTCAAACAGTTTGACCTTGGCAAGCGCATAGTTCTTATGGCTCTTATGCCAGCCCAAGTGGTCGGGAGTGATGTTGAGCAGAACCGCCACGCGGGGGTGGAGCTCGGTGGTCGTAGCAATCTGATAGCTCGAGAGCTCAGCCACAAACCACTCGTTGTGGGCTCGGCCGTCAATCTCGTTGACCGGCGGCTCGCCGATGTTGCCGACAGCAACGCTGGCCTCGCCGGCAGCCTTGAGCAGATAATCCGTCAGCGACGTGGTGGTCGTCTTGCCGTTGGTGCCCGTGATGGCAATCCAGTTATCGGGCGACAGACGATAGGCAAACTCGGGCTCGCCCATAATCTGGGCGGCATGATTGCGCCCGGCCTTAAAGAAGCCCGAGAACTCCGAGATGCCCGGGCACGTCACGCATACGTCATAGGCGCCCTCGACCTGTTCGGTCCCATAGACAAACGACGCACCAGCAGCCTCGAGCGCACGCGTGGCGTCATTGGGCTCAGAGGTGCCGCCGCCATACACGGTAACGGCGCTTACGCGCTCGGGATGTGCCAGCGCCCAGCGGGCGACATCGAGACCGGATTTGCCCTGACCCAAAACGAGCAGGCTAAAGACATCAGCAAGAGGCATGAAAGACCACTATCCCAACTGGAAGAACAGAGCAAGGCCAACGGCACCAAAGGCCGCAGCGATAATCCAAAAACGGATGACGACCTTGGTCTCGGCCCAGCCCTTCTTTTCGAAATGATGATGGATGGGCGCCATAAGGAAGACGCGCTTGTGCGTAAAGTGGAAGTAGACAACCTGAATCATGACCGACAGGGTCTCAACGATAAACAGGCCGCCGATGATGAGGGAGACGACCTCGGTGTTGGTCATGATGGACGTGCAGGCAAACGCGGCGCCCAGGGCAAGCGAGCCGGTATCGCCCATAAAGATGCTCGCCGGATAGCAGTTGAACCACAGAAAGCCCAAGCAGGCACCGGCACACGCGGTGCAGAAGATGGACAGGTTCACGTCTCCGTGCAAAAACGCCATGGCGGCCATGGCGAGCATGGCAATCATGGAGGTGCCGCCAGCAAGACCGTCAAGGCCATCGGTCAGGTTCACGGCATTAGAAAGACCGGCGATCATCAGCCAGCAAAAGACAATGTAGAGCCACGGGAACGAAAGGCCACAGATGGTGGTCGAAAGAACACCGAGGTCAATCGTCAGGCCGCCGGGAAAACGAATCTCGGGGGCGACGCCGCACCAGTTGACGGCAAGTACCGTAAAGGTGACACATATAATGGTTAGGCCGATCATCTTGGCATGAGGCGTCAGACCGAGCGAGCGCCCATGCGTAACGGAGGTCAGGTCGTCGATCAGGCCCAGCACGCCGGTCGCCAGCGTGGCGAGCAGCACGAGCACGAGCTCGGTAGTGAGCTTGCCCATCAGCAGGCAGGTCAGCGAGATCGCGACGAGGATGACAACGCCACCCATGGTGGGCGTTCCCTGCTTAACCAAATGACGCTTGGGGCCGTCGGCACGAACCTGCTGGCCGATACCCTCGACCTTGAGTAGCTTGATCCACCACGGCATGAGCAGCAGCGCAATGGCGGCGGCGATGCCAAGCCCCAAAAAAGCCTGATACGTTGGATACGAGGGATTGCCGAACATGGGCTAGCACACACCTTCCACAAAGCGGTCGAGCTCAACAAAGCGGGAACCCTTGACCAGTACAACATCATGTTTTTCAAGCGCGCCGCCCATGCGGTCGAGCACCTGCTGATAATCGGAGAACACTTGGATGCGGTCCTCGTCCATGCCCATCATGCGCGCGGCATCGGCCATAAGCTGGGCCAGCTCACCGCCCACGCACGCCAGCATGTCGAGCTTCTTGGCGGCGGCATAGGCGCCCACGAGCTCATGCATGCGAGGAGCCTCATCGCCCATCTCGCCCATCTCGCCCAGGATAGCCATGCGAGACCCCGTGCACGAAAGCGAGCACAGCAGATCGAGGCCAGCAGCCATCGATTCGGCACTGGCGTTATAGGAGTCATCGACGATGCGTGCACCGCTCTTGGCGCGCTTGATCTCCTGGCGGTGACCGGTGATCGTGAGGCCCCTAAAGGCAGCATCGATCTGCTCGGGCGTCACGCCCAAGCGATAGGCAACCGCGGCGGCCTTAACGGCATTAGGAACGGACTGCACGCCGGGGATGGCAAGCATGGTATCGATCGTCTCACCCTGGCCAAAATCGAGCGTAAAGACCGGACGGCCCTCGTCATCAACACGAACGTCGCGGGCACGGACCTCATCATCGTCCGAGACGCCGGCCAGCATCACGTCGATACCAGCAGGCTGGGCGAACGTATCGCGAATGAACGGCGTAAAGTCGTCCTCGCCGCCCAAAACCAGCAGCGGCAAGAAGTCGCCAGCGGCGCACATACCCTGGACAATCTCGGCCTTAGCGCGGGCGATGTTCTCGCGGCTACCCAAAATGCCGATATGAGAGGTGCCGATCTTGCTCACGATGGCAAGGTTGGGATTGGCGGACTGGGACAGGCGCTCAATCTCGTGGAAATGGTTCATGCCCATCTCGAGCACCAGGACCTCGGTATCGGCCGGAGCGGAAAGCACCGTGAGCGGCATGCCGATCAGGTTATTGAAATTGCCCCTGGTGGCCCAGACACGATAGCGCTTGGCGAGCACAGCGGCGAGCACGTCCTTGGTCGTCGTCTTGCCGATGGAACCGGTAATGCCAACGACCAGGCAGCCAAGCTCCAGACGGTACGCGTGCGCCAAACGCAGCAGAAACTCCTCGGGATCATCGGTCAGCAGGATGGCGCATCCTTTGTCCTGCGCCAGCGAGACCAGCTCGGCCTCGGGCTCACGCGTCATCACGACGGCGCCGGCACCCGACTGGACGGCACGGGAAGCAAAATCATTGCCGTCGACGTTTTCACCGGGAAAGGCGACGAAAATCGTCCCTTCCTCGACCTGGCGCGAGTCGATAACGCACCCGCGGCATACCCGATCGGCTTCTCCCGTCACGGTTCGGGCCCCTGTTGCGGCCGCGAGGTTGTTGACGGCGATCTCTATCATTGCAGCTCCCCTGTAAACCTAATAATGCTATCGGCGTATTGTATCCCAGCGCCGCACATGCGTGGTGCAGGGCATGTGAACACCCTCATATGGGACAACAAACAACGCCCCAAAGATTGTAACCCCCTACTTCGTGTGCGGGATACCCAGCACGTCGAGCGCGTTGGCCATAATGGACTGGAACGGCACCGCAGCGGCATCTGAGCCGCTCGGCGTTCCGTCGAGCGTGATATAGCACAGCACCTTGGGCGATTGTGCCGGTGCAAAGCCCATAAAGGACGACATGTAGTTCTCCTTGAGGTAGCCGCCGTTCTCGTCGGCACGTTCGGCCGTACCGGTCTTACCCGCCACGTCATAGCCGTCAACCGCGCCGCCA
Organism: Collinsella sp.; assembly: GCA_037320555.1. Taxonomy (GTDB): domain Bacteria; phylum Actinomycetota; class Coriobacteriia; order Coriobacteriales; family Coriobacteriaceae; genus Collinsella. Next base: position 138,048 of record JAYBVN010000024.1, read on the forward strand.
ACGCCCGTTCCCTCGGACACGACCGTCTGCATGCACGATGTCACCTGGGATGCGGCGTCCTCCGAAATCGCACGCTCGCCTTCGCCCCAGTCCTTCTCGTCGCCTTTGCTGGACTTATAGAAGTGCGGTGTCATCATCACGCCGCCGTTGGCGATGCCGCCCACGGCGCGTGCGATCTCAATCGGCGAGACGGACAGCGCCTGTCCAAAGCTCATCGAGCCCAGCGTGGCGCCGTCATACTGGTCACGCTCCTTGACGATACCCAGGCTCTCGCCCGGAAAATCGACACCAGAGCTGTGACCGATGCCCCACTTGTCCACATAAGCGGCAAAGTCATCGGCACCGATCTTGCGCCCCACCAGGACAAAGCCCACGTTGGACGAACGGCGCATCATCTCGCGCACATCCATGGTCATGGCGTAGTCGCGCTTGTCGGCATCGGTGACGGTATCGTCGCCCACCTTGATGCTCGCCGGCACCTCAAACGACGTACTCGATCGCACGACGCCCAAGTCGAAGCCGGCGCCCGCCACGAGCGTCTTGAAGACCGAGCCGGGCTCGTAGGCGTCGGTGACCAGGCGCAAGTTCATATCCTCGGTCTTGGCGTTTTCCAGATTGGTCTGGTCGTAAGTCGGATACGAGCAGGCTGCCAAGATCTCGCCTGTCGTAGGATCGGTGACCAGCGCCGAGCCGTTCTTGGCCTTAGTCTTCTCAACTGCCTCTGCCAGGGCATCCTCGGCCGCACGCTGGATATTGACGTCGAGCGTCGTCACGATATCAACGCCGTCGACCGCAGCCACCTTTTTATAGGCACCGCCCGCGATATAGCTGCCGTCCCTCGCGCGCTCGCGTACGAGAGAACCGTTCGTGCCGGTCAGAAGCTTGTTGTATTGCTTTTCGAGACCCGTCAAGCCATCGTTGTCCACATTCACTACACCCAGCACCTGCGATGCCAGATTGCCGTATGGATATACGCGCTTCATGGCCTGCTCAAAAAGCACACCGGGCAGGTTCTTCTTCTCCAGCGTCGCAGCATCGTCTTCGTCCACCTGGCGCTTGATATACACCCAGGTTCCATCGGACTCAACGAGCTTGCGGCAGGTCTTTTTATCGATTCCAGTTGCCTTGACCAGCGCCGACACCGTCTTGTCAACGTCCTCGACAAGCTGCGGGTTCACGGCGATGTTGCGACATTCGACCGACGACGCCAGCACGTTACCGTTGCGGTCGTAGATGGTGCCACGTTTGGCATAGAGGGTCTGCGCAAGCAGGCGACGCGCATCGGCACGCTCGCGCAGTTTATCGGCTTCGACAACCTGATAGTCGGCAAGGCGAAAGACGCCCAAGCCCAAGCCAAGCCCAATGAATCCCATGACGGCTTTGCGGCGAGGCAGAGGCGTGCCTGTGAGCCATTCGGTCGGCGAACTCTTGCGCGACCTGGTGTTATGCACTTGAGGGCCGCCCGAGCCGCGAAGTCGCGACGCCGGGTCGTTGCCACGGGACCGCCCGGCGTTGTAAGATTGCCGACCCGTTCCTTGATAACCAGAACGTCCCCGCGACGAGGGACGTCCAGAACCGCGGCCCCTATCGGAACCGCGGCGATAGTCATTTGTCATACTCAGCTACCGTCTTGCTACTGAGCGGTCGCGGTCGCGTTGGCGCCCGCGGCTGCATCCTGCGAAAAGTCAAGTGTAACGCTCTCGCTGGGCTCCACCATGCCATAAGCGCCCGCAAGGTCGCGAATGCGCGTGTCGGCGCCATAGACCGAATGCATGACCTCCAGGTCGGAGCTCTCATCGGTCGCCTTTTCGAGCGTGTTGGTAAGCTCGGCGTTGCTGTTGAGCACCTGGGCCGTAACGCCGGCGAGCGCCACGCGGGCGACGCCGATCGTCATGAAGATAGCCGCAATGATGCAAAACGTTTTAAGAACGCTCATGAAAACCGGGCTTACCGCCTGGTTTGCCTGACGGCCCGCGCCCGTGTAGACATCAAAGCGCGGCGTGCGCTGCTCACGGGGAGCAACGGGGGCCTGCGGCGTCTCACGATAGGCGGGCATGGCGTTCATATCATAGGCGAGTGCTGCGCTTGAAGTGTTGTAGCCCATGATATGCCGCCTCCCATCCCGAGTACGTTGGTAGTGTGTTTAAGCTTCGTTTATGGTGCGAGCGGGAGGTCCAATATCGCGCGGTCGCGCCTACAGACGCTGCGCCACGCGGATTTTGGCTGATCTCGCCCGAGGGTTGCGCTCAACCTCATCAGGCTGGGCAACCAGGGGTTTGCGGGTGATGACCTTGAGTATCGGCACGTTGCCGCACACGCACACCGGAATCTCCGGCGGACACGTGCACCCCTGGCTCATCTCCTTAAAGTGGTTCTTTACGATACGGTCCTCGAGCGAGTGATACGAGATGACGCAGATACGTCCGCCCGGGTTGAGCCACCTGGTGGCGGCATCAAGCCCTCGTTCGAGCACATCGAGCTCGTGATTGACCTCGATGCGAATGGCCTGGAAACTTTTCTTGGCCGGGTGTCCACCATGCCGACGAGCGGCAGCCGGGATACCCGCCTTGATGATCTCGACAAATTGGCCGGTGGTTTCGATCGGTTCTTGCTCGCGGCGGCGCACGATCTCGCGCGCGATCTGCGAGGCGAACTTCTCTTCGCCGTAGACGCGTAGAATCCGGGCGAGGTCGTGTTCGTTATAGGTGTTGATGACCTCAGCTGCGTTTAAGGTGTTATTACCCGGATCCATCCGCATGTCCAATGGGGCGTCCTCGTTATACGAAAAGCCCCTGCCAGGGATATCGAGTTGCGGCGACGAAACGCCCAAATCGAACAGGAAGCCATCGACCCCGGGCACCTCGGCCGAGCAAAGCAGCTCGTCCAAGTCGCCGAAGTTGCCCTTCAGCAGCCGGTGCGGAACGCCGGGAACCTCGCGGTCCAGACGGGCGCCAGCGGCCTCGAGGGCCATGTCGTCCTGATCGACGCCGAGCAAAAGGCCCGTCTCCCCCACCTGCGCGGCCATCTTTACCGAATGGCCGGCACCGCCAAGGGTGCAATCGCAGACAACGGAGCCGCTCTTTAGCCGCAGCGACTCAAGCACTTCGCCGAGCATGACAGGTTCATGCCGATATTCTTGTGTCAAGATCCCACGCTCCATCCGTTACCCGTGCCTTGCCCTTACGAGAAGAAGAGGTCCAGCAGGGCCTCATCGTCATCGTCCTCATCGGCCGCGGCGCGATCCCAAACCTCAAGGTGGTCGTAGTTGCCCACAACCGTGACCTCGCGGTCGAGGTTCGCCTGCTTGCGGAGAGACTCGGAAAGACCGATACGACCGGCGCTGTCCACGTCCATCGACGTGGTGCGCTTGTTGATCGCCCTCATGAGCTTCTGGTCATTAATGTCACGCGGGTTAAAACCCTCGTGGCCCTCACGACCCGCGAAGAGTCCTTCGACCCACTTATCGAAGGCCTCGGCAGAGAACACGTACAGAGCATCGACATCCAGGGCTTTGAACACGCGAACGTGCTCTCCAAGCTCCTCGCGAAGGGGTGCAGGCAGGGACAGACGACCTTTTGCATCGAGATTGCGCTCGTATGCACCAGTCATTCCCATGTGCGCCCTCCCCTCGGTTACTCAGATGGCACGTACGCGGGGAACCACCCCGCCTGTCGACGTCATCAATAATATGGGGAACCGCCCCATTTTTCAACACCTTTCCCCACCCCTTCCCCCACCCCGCCCCACCACTCCACTCACCATATATTGCAAAACACCCCCAAGCATATGTTCGAAAACACAATATGTTGTGTTTGCAGCAACGGCGGGATGCCACCTGTAGAACCACACCCGCGAACCTCAACCTTCAAGTTGACCTTGAGGCGATTTTTACGTCCCTTTACATGCCGTTCACATCGCCCCCAAACTCCCCCACCCAAGGCCCGTGCGGCCCACCACCGCGACGCCAAGTGGCGAAAAATGGGACGGGCCCCAGATTGCCCATGCGCGCGCAAAAGCACGCCGCGGCAATCTGGAGCCCGTCCCCAAATACCTATAAATATGCAGGTCAGCGATGTGTTAACGATGTGCCAGCGGGTGCGCCGCCAAATAGACCTCGGTCAGTTGCGTACGATCGACATGCGTGTAGACCTGCGTGGTCGATATATCGGCATGTCCCAAGATCTCCTGTAGCACACGGAGGTCTGCGCCGCCCGCAAGCATATGGGTGGCAAAGGAGTGACGCAGCGTATGGGGATGGAGCCCCACCAGTCCCACCTGGCGCCCGTAGCGCTCACAGATGGCATGGATGCCCTGGCGCGACAGACGGCGGCCGTTCTTATTTAAAAAGACCGCCGAGGTCTCGGTTCCGCGGGCATGGGCCGCCAAGCGAGAACGCCCCTCAGTTACATAAAGCGTCAGAGCTCGCGCCGCGCTTCCCACCAGCGGGGACAGGCGTTCCTTCGAGCCCTTACCGCGAACGAGCACAAAGCCATCGTCGATATGGATATCGCCCACATCGAGTCCCACCAACTCGCTCACACGCAAACCGCATCCGTAAAGCACTTCCAAGATGGCATGGTCGCGCAAGCCCATCTCGCCCTCGGGGAAGTCTTGATCGAGCAGCGCCGAGACATCCTCCACCGATAGATACTCCGGCAAACGCTCAGCCTTTTTAGGCAGGCGCAACGCCGCCGTTGGATTTTGGGCCACAGCCCCATCGCGCACCAAAAAGGCATGCAGGCCCTTCACGGCCGCAAGCGCACGCTCCACCGAGGCATCCGAATAGCCCCCATCGCGACGGTCGGCGACAAAGCCCTCCACGACCTGACGGGTCACCTCTTCAAAAGACACAATACCCGCCCGCTCCAGATAGGCGCAGTACGTCGTCAGGTCACGACGATAGGCCGCAATCGTGTTGCGCGCCAAACCCCGCTCGACCGCAAGGTAATCGAGATACTCCCCCGCCGCCACGGCGAGCGACGAGGGAGTAGCTTCGGTATGTTCCTTATTCGCCGGCACCCTTAGTCCGTAGCGAGGTTCATGGGCGTCACCTGCAGACGGTCGACACCCTCGTGCTGGCCGATCGAAGCGCGCACGAACTCGCGGAACAGCGGCTGCGGGTTGGTCGGGCGGCTCTTGAACTCGGGATGAGCCTGGGTTGCCACATACCACGGATGCACGTCGCGCGGCAGCTCGACCATCTCGACCAGGCGCTCGTCAGGCGACAGACCCGAGATAACCAAACCGGCGTCCTCGAGCTGGTCGCGGAAGGCGTTGTTGAACTCAAAGCGGTGACGGTGACGCTCGTAGACGAGTTCCTCGCCATATGCCTCGCGAGCAAGGGTATCGGCGGCGAGCTTGCACGGATAGGCGCCCAGGCGCATGGTGCCGCCCTTCTCGGTCACGTCCTCCTGCGAGCTCATCAGATCGATGACGCTAAACGGGCCATCCGGATCGAACTCAGAGGAGCTGGCGCCGGCAAGGCCGACGACATTGCGCGCAAATTCGCACACGGCCACCTGCATACCCAGGCAAATGCCCAGATACGGAATCTTGTGCTCACGGGCAAACTCGGCCGCGAGGATCTTGCCCTCCAGGGCGCGCTTGCCAAAGCCGCCGGGGACCAGGATGCCCGAGGCGTCGCCCAGAACCTCGGAGACATTCTGCTCGTCGAGGCTCTCGCCGTCGACCAGCTGGACGTCCACATGGCGATCGTAGAAGACGCCCGCATGGTGCAGGGCCTCGATAACCGACAGGTACGCATCGGGCAGCTGCGTGTACTTGCCCACGACGGCGATCTTCACCTTGTCGGCGTGATGGTTGGCGTGATTCTGTTTGCGCAGGAACTCGTTCCACTCGCTCATGTCGCGCTCACGCGGGTCCAGACCCAGGCGCTCGCAAATGCGCAGGTCAAAGTCCTGCTCGGCAAGCAGCTGCGGAACATCGTAAATGCTCGCGCAGTCCTCGTTGGTAAAGACGCAATCGGTGTCGACGTCGCAGAAGCTTGCGATCTTTCCGCGGATAGCGTCATCGATATGGTGGTCGGAGCGCAGCACGATAATATCGGGCTGGATGCCAAAGCTGCGGAGCTCCTTGACGGAATGCTGTGTGGGCTTGGTCTTGACCTCGTGGGCGGCGGCGATATAGGGAACGAGCGACACGTGGATGTAGCAGACGTTCTCGGGGCCGGCCTCCTTGCGGTACTGACGGATGGCCTCGACAAACGGCTGGGACTCGATGTCGCCAATCGTGCCGCCCAGCTCGGTGATGACTACATCGGAGCCGGTCTGCTCCTCGATGCGGCGGAACTTGTCCTTAATGGCATTGGTGACGTGGGGAATCACCTGCACGGTACCGCCCAAAAAGTCGCCGCGACGCTCGCGGGCGATTAGGCTTTTGTAGATGGCACCGGTCGTAAAGTTGGAATCGCGGGTCAGGTTCTCATCAATAAAGCGCTCGTAATGACCCAGGTCCAGGTCGGACTCGTAACCATCCTCGGTAACGAAGACCTCACCATGCTGGAACGGGCTCATGGTACCGGGGTCGACGTTCAGATACGGGTCGGCCTTCTGCATCGTTACTTTGTAGCCACGCGACTTGAGCAGACGGCCCAGCGAGGCCGCGGTGATACCCTTGCCCAGGGACGAAACCACGCCACCGGTTACGAACACATGCTTGGTCATATTGAGTTACCTGCGCTTCCCGTAGAAGTTGTTTATCCACATCTTACGGGTCTTCATTGTAATACTCGCGCCGCGGACCGTTCGCAATTTTTCTCGCGTGCGATTGCATTTCTCAATCTTGAAACAAAACGCCGCCCGGTTTCCCAGGCGGCGTCGCTATGGCAAGGGTTACATGCTGCTATCGATCAGCAACCTCGTCCTCAAGCATTTCTTGAACGAGCATGCCGGTACGGACGCCCTCAAGATACCACTCGCCACGTTCGGTGAGGCAAATGCCATTTGCAAGCTGACCGCCGTCGTCGCTATAACGCGAGACGACATCAATCATGCCTTCGGAATCCAAGCGATCGATTGCGGCGCGGGCACGATACGGCGAAACCCCCACGCGCTCGGCAAGCGTTTTGCGCGAGAAACCATACGGCCCGCCATTGTCTTCGGTTTGCTGGTCGATTTCCATCAACACCAGCACCTCGACACGCTTCATATCGTTGACACTCGCACGACCCTTGCCCGCCATAGCAGCCTCCTCAAACCGAGCACGAGCATCTAACGCGCCGTGCGCGACCGACACACCTCACGATGGCAGGTAATATCCATCATGCGGCATCCCGCTAAGGATGAAACAGTTACGGTTATTGTATACCGCTCAAATTGTTTCTAGGCAGGTAAACGGCTATTTTTCGCCGAAATAGGCGCTTTATTGATCAAAAAGCCGTACCGGGCGCCAACCCGATACGGCCAAAATGCAATGCAATTACCGCGGTGCTTCAAACTTAGCGGTGGAAGAAACCGCGGCGCTCAAACTTGGGCTCGCAGCACACGTTGATACCCAGTTTGCGCAGTACCGTCTCGTCCGTCGGCGAGATAATCACGCTAAAGAAGGCATCGCAACCGCGCAGCTGCTCCAGGCCCGAAAGGACGCGAGCGGCCGTCTCACTCGTGGCCGAGGTGATCGACAGCGCCATAAGCGTCTCGTCGGTGTGGAGGCGAGGGTTTTTGCTGCCCAGGAAATGCGTCTTGAGCTTGCTGATGGGCTCGATCGCCTCATCGCTAATGACCTCGAGCTCAAGGTCGACGCCCGAGACATGCTTGAGGGCGTTCATAATGAGCGAACTTGCGGCGCCCAGGCGCGTGGAGGTCTTACCGGTCACCACGGAGCCATCGGGCATGACCATGGCACCCACGGGACCACCCGTCAGCTGCTCCCTGGTGAGGGCCGCCGAGCGCGCCGGTGAGTAGTTCTTATCGATGCCGGCTTTCTTCATAATAATCTTGAGACGGTCGACTTGCTCATCGCCCATGCCGGTACGGCGCACATTTTCGACCGCGGTAAAGTAGCGGCGGACGATCTCCATCTTGGAAGCGTCGCGGCAGGCATCGTCATCGGTGATGGCAAAGCCGACCATATTGACGCCCATGTCCGTAGGACTCTGATAGGGGCTCTTGCCCAGGATCTTTTCCATCAGAGCACGGACCACCGGGAAGGCCTCGACGTCGCGGTTGTAGTTGACCGTGGTCTTGTTGTAGGCCTCCAAGTGGAAGGAGTCGATGATATTGGCATCGTCGAGATCGGCCGTTGCTGCCTCATAGGCGATGTTGACCGGATGCGTGAGGGGCAGATTCCAGACCGGGAAAGTCTCGAACTTGGCGTAGCCGGCGGCGGTGCCGTGCTTGTGCTCGTGATAGAGCTGCGAGAGGCAAGTGGCGAGCTTGCCTGAGCCGGGGCCGGGAGCGGTGACCACGACGAGCGGACGAGTGGTCTCGACAAACTCATTCTTGCCATAGCCGTCGTCGGACACGATCAGGTCGACGTCGTGCGGATACCCCTCGATGGGATAGTGCAGCTTGGCGGGGATACCGAGCGCGTTCAGGCGGTTGCGGAATACATCGGCAGCGGGCTGGCCGGCGTACTGGGTGATGACCACAGCCGCGACGGCAAAGCCGTTGCCGCGGAACAGGTCAACCAGGCGCAGCACATCCTCGTCATAGGTAATGCCAAGGTCACCACGAGCCTTGTTTTTCTCGATGTGGTTCGCGTTGATCGCGATGATAACCTCGACATCGTCGGCGATGCTCTTGAGCATGCGGAACTTGCTGTCCGGTTCAAAACCCGGCAGCACGCGGCTCGCATGATAGTCATCGAACAGCTTACCGCCAAACTCCAAATAGAGCTTGCCACCAAACTGCGAGATGCGCTCCTTAATGTGAGCAGCCTGCAGCTCGATGTACTTCGCGTTGTCGAAACCCTGGCGCATGTGTGGCTCCCGTCCCGTTTCCATTTAATGTTCTAGGCGATTATAACGGAGCAGACCCTCCCCAACGCCCAAGCAATCAACTGGCACCAACCAAACACGCCATCGATAAGTTGCGGTGAAATAGTTCCCGTTTAACCCCTCAAGACGGCCAAACAGGAACTATTCCACCGCAACTTCCCCTTTTGGCGCAAAGTAATCTGACCCCTTTGCACCAACAGCAGAAACGTTGCGGGCAGAGAACGGACAGCGAACAGGCACCAGAGCGAGCAAGCTGTCCCCCTGCAGCAACAATGGCAGCGCCGCAGGTGGGGCAAAAGTCAGCGAAAGCCCGCCAGAGCGAGCAAGGTGACGTGAAAGAGGAGGGCATAGGCCTTTTGGCCATGCCC
>JAYBVN010000025.1:0-136737 GCA_037320555.1 Collinsella sp.
CCGCATCTGATGGTGTCGACGTCAATGGTATACGGGTGCATCATCGACGTCTTCAGTACAGAAAATATCAGTGCGGAATGTACGGATTGCTGCCGTATCCTTAGTAATTAAAACTGTCCGTTCAGTAGTAGGGGCGCGCCGGCGTTAGCCGGTGCGCCCCTACTTTGGGAAACATAAAACTCGCTTTTAATCGGTTGCCTGCGTAGCTCAAAGCGGGAACAACCGCCATGACGATGCATGCGATACCGAGCAGCGGTGCGCGGCAGCTATAAGCGCTGCTCCTAGCAGGAATAGCGCTAATGAGGCGGCGATCCAGTTGCTGTCGGCGGTCTTGGGGAGCGTGGCGGTGGCGGCGCCGGCAGCCTTGGCCTTGGATGGCGTGGACACCGTGGTCCTGTTTACTGTCGTTTTGGTTGTCGTGATCGTCTTGGGCGTCGCAGTCGCGGGCTTCAGGGCGGGATCCGTCGCGGACCCGGCACCGGGCTGCCCACCGGCAGGACCGGCGCCACCGGGCACCTCGCGCCCGTCGGTCTCCCCCGCCGGCGCCGTCGCGCCCTCGGGCTCAATCACCACATGCGGAGCCATGGCCCCGGAGGCATCCACCACGCCGCCGGGGCCAAAGGCCCCACCAACAGGCGTCACAAACCGCGCAGACACAAGCGATCCGCCCGCGCACGCAACGCCGCCGTCGGCACCGACCGCATCAAGCCACGAGGCGTTGACGGAAAGCCGGCAGCCCGCCGCGCCATCGCCTAGGCCAGCATCCTGCAGATACACGCCGTAGGCGTGCACGCCCGCTTCGGACCCGGTGCTCGCGGCAACGACGCGTCCGCCGCCGCGTACGGCCATGTCGCCTGCGATCACGCCGGCGACCGTCTCGTCAGTAATATCGGCCCCGTCCGCCCGGGCATCGACGGTGCATCCGTCCACCACGAGCGCCTGCGAAACGTGGATCCCGCACTGCGAGCCCGTCGCCGTCAGGGTCCCGGTGCCGCGAAGCGTCAGGTTGCCCCACACCTCCATGCCGCACAGCGTGATGTCCGCATCGGGCGCATGCGACTCCGTCACGGAGTTCTGCCCGGCAAGCGTCAGCACCAGGTCGCCCTCGGCGCCGATGGCCTCGCCCGCGTAGCCATTAAGCTCCAGGTGGTCGGCATCGGTCCAGACCCAGCCGGGGCCCGACACGCCCGGCTCGTAGTACGTCGCGCCCGCGATGATGAGGCTCTCCGCGCCAGCGGCATAAGAAGGCCCGCCCAGCAAAACGCATAGGCAGGCCATGGCAACAATCGGAATGTAATGACGGCTGGTGTGGGACTTGGCAGCAAACATACCTGCTCCGATCTTCGCAGGAGCCAATAGAATGTGCACCAGAAAATGCCCTGGTAGCAGCAGCTATTAGTTTAGCGAGATCAAGCCGTAAACAAAGAAAATGTCCCTGAGCAGCGCCAATAATTAGGCGTAAATCGTTTTGTCAGTCGGTGAAAGGAGATTATGCCTAACATAATCGCGTAGGCCACCAAGAGCACGCCCTTTTTTCGCGTGTTTCATGACAATTTGGATGGATTTAAACAGACTTTCCGGTAAGGCCTCTTGCCCCATCATTCAGCACTGCACGTGGAAAGTCTTTACTGGAGTGCTTTTTTGACAGCGTCGTAATCCCATTTGAGTACACCATCTTTCCAGCATTTCATAGGAACATGATTTCCTTCGAATCTAACTTTTAAAGGGCATTTCGACCTAGTGACGCGCGCGGAGTTGTACAGAACAACAATGTCAATGCCGGCCTCAACGGCTTTATCGCATTCGTACTTAATGTAGCTACGATAGTCGATGCTATGCAAGCGATCGCAGCTCGAAGTTCCCGAATCATAGCTCCCACAGTACTGGCAGCTTCCTTTAGTTACTGTGTCGGTCGCATCCCCAACGATAAGTACAAATCGTTTGGATCCGTCCATTCTCTTTTTCAGAGAGCTCTTTATGCTGCATGGCAAACTGGAGTCGCGCGACTGCTGTAGGTCGTGAGCGTCCGGGAACGAAAGCCCCCAATAATTACTGTCGTTCCATTTATGCAGCTGCTCGACCACATCTCGATCACCGTCCCAGTCTGCGGCGATGTAGGTTCTTGTCCTATAAACCATCTTTCTCTCCAATCCTATTGTTCCAGGCCTCTGCATAACCGTTAACCTCGAATAACCTCATGCGTGCAGCGGTCTTCTTCGTTAACACGACAACAACGCCTTCCTTAAAATGATGCTTCGAAGCCCTCAGGGTGCAAAGCATGCAACGAAGAAGATCATCCTCTGAGGGTTTTCCGTTTTCGAACCTTGTTATTCCAGACCCCAACAACGGAAGTACGATTCGCCTGCCTGCATACATCCGATCGAGCTCGTCCCACATATTGAGCAAGCATTCCTCATACTGACCACGACGAAGATAAGCACGATTCACTTCATCCATATGGGTGAAGGCGAGCATGGCGAATCCGTCGCAATCCTTAATAGTGCCGAGAGGATAGCAAATTCGGCCATCCCCAGCCTTATAGGGTTTCAGCAAACTCGGTTGCCTTTCTTCGACAGCCTGCTTGAGAGCGTTCCGGTCGGCATACTTCTCAATAAAAATGCCGTTAAGGGAATTTTTTGAAATTACCCTGTCGTCAACCTTAATGTCGAAATATTCATTGAACGGAATGACCTTAACGCCCTCAGTACAAAAAAGGTCGTCGACCACAATGTCTACGTCCATTCCGTTAATAACCAAATGGACTCCGTCTTTATTGTGATGGTATGTGACAATCGCTGCGAAGAAGGCCAGTAAGACAAATAGGATGACGAGCACAAAGAGCCTAAACGGGCATCCCGAATCTTTCGGAAGCAGGTCGATGAGAGACACGCCCGCAACTCCCATAATCGTCGAAATTGCACCAATGATTGCAAACGACCATTTAAAAGACTTTTTTACGAGCGACCATGTAACTATATGAATAATTTGTTTTAGCAAGCGAACTCTTCCACAGACGAAATTAAATGCTGATTCCATCTTAGCCTTTTCGCATTCATCTAGTTTGCCATTTTTCCTCATGTAGCCTGCTCATTTTTGTACCCCAAGAAGTAACAAATTGGTTTTAATACGATGGGATGCATCAGCAGCTGCTCATAGGCCCCTCCCATATTGCCGATAATCACTATTACTAAGTACTTCTAGAGCAATCTGAGGGTACGATCTGACCTTTTGAACTTTGGAATAGAAGAGCATCATCTTCCCCACTATGAAGTCGCAGGGGCAACACATGGTGACTTCCGGCTTCACGTTACCGTCTATTTAAGAAAGCTCAATCGTGCTCTTTGCAACCTCAATACCGGGTGCGTATTTCTGCACCAACGCGTCCAAAATCACTCGGTTGCCTGGAGTCATCTTTGGGGAGGCGACGATCTTCATCGAGGAAAATGCTTCGTCTGAGATAGCCAAATCGTAAAAGGAAGGAATTCCGGGATCGCATCTATCAAGTATGACTTCAGCAGCTTTCTTAACTGCTTCAGCGTCACCCTTGATAATGGAGGCGATGCCCACAGGAACTCCCGTCAAAACATAGCGCCATTCTTTCTGGTATGACCAGGCGGTAGCCTTGTGGATCCCAAGCGCACTTAAATCAGCCTCGATCCAACCGTTCCCGCAACTTCGTATCACTTCTGGAAATAGAAGCGACTTATCGTTCGTATACTGGACTTCATGAAGCATCTCAACGCTTCGGGCCATTTCTTTAAAATGATATTTTTTATCCCAAAAGTCTTCGAGCGGCAATTGAAGTCCATCAAACTTGCCACTAGGAGTATTCAAAACTGCGTCACTAGATAGCTTACTTAGGCTTTCGGTAGACACAGAGTACCGCTTAAACGGATGACTCTTCATTTGGATTCTTACTCCACATTCAGCTCCAGCATACTCGCGCCACATGGGGATGCTCTCCTCATCAGAAGAGGTCCAACAACTGACGAGCTTCATTTTTCCAAGATTTTGAGAGTCTGCTGAACGCTGTTCTTGTGGGTCATCAACCTTATCTAACCGGCTGAACCTGATAGTCCGATTATGCAGAATCAAGGCCAGCGTATCTAGGCTTGCATAATGATAGAGAACGGCGGGTGCCTCCATGTTTAGCTCCTAGCTATAACAATGAGTCCATATCACTGTTTATCAAAATTTATAGACATGATTATGAAAAATCAATCTGTGCCAAACTGTCCCAAGCACCCCTCTCCCCTCCCCAACTTTATCCAAAAAGTTCGCAGTTGTTGACTGACGTTACCGTAAAATAACCCCACTTACATATACACGGAGTGTTGGCCTGGCGCCGCCTCCGGGCCTTGGCACCCACCTTGTCGAGAGGCACCGCTATGAAACGAGTCTTTTACCGATCGCTCTGCGCAGTTCTTTGCGTATCCATGCTTAGCGCAGCAATACCTGTAAGGGTTTTAGCGGAAGAAGAACGGCTTCAAGAAAACACCTTGGAGCAGTCTGAGACTGGCGCAGCGGACAATTCGAGCGGTAGCATGACAGGCGACATCGATACAAGAGAGATCGGCAATGAGTCCATCAAAAATGATTCCGATCTCACGAATCCAATTTCACATCAGGCGGAACCTCAGGTTTCCCTAGCTTCCGACATGTCTCCTAATTCGGAACAAGCCATAAAGGCCGCAGTAAGTGGATATCAGCACAGCGATAGCGCCAATAGCGGCAGTGTCACCCTCACCGTCGAATGGAACGATCCAGTACTTGGACAGCTAACGACCTTCCACGTGAGCGCAACAGGCGGCAGTGGCAGTTATCTTTTCCGCATGGATGCGCCCTCGTACTCCAACCCCAATGAGTACGTCTACGAGTCGGTCGCCGACCCAAGCCGCGGAGAGTGGACAAAGTACACCGACGCGTGCGCTAGCCACGACTTTACGTTCACAACGACGGCTACCGGATCATATAACTTCCGCTTTTACCTCATGGACAAGGCGTCGGGCGTTTACTACTTGCGCACCAACACGTATATCCAGGTTGCAGATGATGCATATCCCAGCGTTGCGAGCATTGTCAATAAAGCAGTGTCACAAGCCAAGCTAGAGACAGATGGTACTGAATACGAAATAGCCCTCTACCTTCATGACTGGCTTCTCGATCAACTTGAATACGACGATTCGCTCAAGTGGTCCTCGGCGGAAAGCGCTCTTACGAGGGGGCTTGGGACGTGTCAGGCCTATGAATCAGCGTATGCGAAACTACTTTCCACCGCAGGTATAGAAAACGCCGAAACCCGCGATACCTATGATGGGCATACGTGGAATGCAGTTAAGTTCGATGACGAATGGTATCAGGTCGACTGTACCTGGGATGATACGTCTGATAACTTCTACGGTGATTTAGATCAGTGTCATCTGTACTTCTGCCTCACTGACGAGCTCATGGCAATTGCGCATCCGGGACACGAAAAATCTACTCCACCGACGATTACGCTACCCGCTCAACGAGCCTCAAAGACAATTACTTCATCCAAAACCGCAAGGCCGACGAGTGGGCTTCCACCTACGCCGAGCGCATCCAGCAACACTTGGATGCAGAGGAGACCTGTTTTTCCATCAATGCCGACAACGGCAGCTTCCCACCTAGCATCTCGGGGATACAAAACGCGCTCGTGGCGTACGCGATGAACCAACGGGAATGGCGCACAGCCAACGGCAGAGTCGCACTCACGGCCATATCTAACGTTACAAATGTCTCGAGCTACCGGTGGTTGTCGAAGTTCAACTTCGAGGCTAACTATCCTGAGGCAAAACCCGACCCGAAACCAACCGAATTCGACGGCTACTTCACCGTTAAAAGCGCCTTGTCCGGCGATGCCTCGCTCGATGTAGCGTCGGGCTCGCTCGACCCCGGCGCAAACGTGCAGCTCTGGACGGCAAACGGAACCTCGGCCCAGGTACTCCGCTTCCGATACGACGCGCATGCCGGTGCTTACGAGATAACCAACGCGAAATCGGGGCTGGCGCTCGACGTCCAAGGCGGCTCGGCCCGGCCCGGCGGCAACGTCCAGCAATTCACGCGCAACGGGACGGGCGCCCAGCGCTGGGCAATCGCCGACAACGCGGACGGGACCGTGACGATCGCCTCGGCGAAGAACCCCTCGTGCGTGCTCGACGCCGCGGGCGGCAAGTCCGCCCCCGGGACCAACGTCCAGCTGTACCGGTCAAACGGCACCACGGCACAGAAGTGGGTGCTCGAAAGCCATTAGAAAAGGCTCGGCGCATATGAGCTGCGCCGAGCCTTCAAGGAGAATTACGTCTTTCATCAACGGGCCACAGGCCTAGGCAAGAACGACCTTCTTGATAAACAAGGATTTAAGGCCGATCGTCAATGCATACTGGACGCCCATGGCCAGCGGAATCGCCATAATGTCGATAACACCCAGAAGAAGGTAGCAGGCGATGAGGTAGATTACGTTGGCCAGAAGCGTTATCCCCGCAGACTGTTTCGACAGCCCGTAGGCTGTAAAGCATGGGTGTAGCGCCGAGAAGGTGATGCTAACGACAGTCAGCGCTGCAAGGGTGGCGAACAAGTGCCAGTAGCCCCCGTAGACTGGATCCATGAAAAACGAGAGAGCGGGCGGAACCGCGATGATTGCCAAGGCCGCGCATGGTGCGACGACCTTGAAGACCATGCGCTCGATTTTTTTCACAACGGCAAAAGCTTGGTCGTCCTGCCCCTTGGCCATCAGCTCCGCGAGTTGAGGCATAATCGCCTGCTGCACCGGCGTCGAGAGTAAGGTGAAAGCCGAGAGCAGCTGCTTGAAGAACTTGAACACACCAACGACCTCGCTGGAAAGCATGGATAGGAAGAATACGTCGAAGTACTGGATTGGCGCGTCGGCGGTCGCGGCCAGGTTCGACCACATCGTGAAAGAGAAGAAGCCCCTAGGGAGGTCGCGCCTCCTGGCAGCAGCCACGCCCTTCAGACCGACGCGCTTACCGACAACGAAGAGTGCGATAGCGAACAACGACACGCTCTTTAGGACGTCCGCCGCGCAGTAGGCAAACGCAATTGCAGCGACGTTCGGGCCAACAGCGTAGAACACTGCCGCGACGAGGACGAGCTTCAGCGCCGACACGGCGACCGCATGGATGGCGACATATTTGAACTTATCAAAAAGCCTCAGCACTCCGGTCGGCGTGCCCTCGACATGCACAGCAATCTCGAAGCAGAATATCGTCGCGGCGAGCGTGGAGACGTCATCCCATCCGAGCAAGCTCGAGACGAGCGGAACAATCGCGAAAGCGACCGCGCAACCCATGAGGGCGGAGGCGATGTCTACGAAGAAACCAGCCTTTATAGTCGCGGCGAGTCCGGCGTCGTCCCTTCGCTCCTGGCAAATCGACCCATAACGAATCACTCCCTGCCAAGACTGGAAGTTGAGGAACGCGTCTACGGCCTGCATGAACGTCTGGCCGATCATCAACGACCCGTAGCCTGCGGCCCCAAGGAACCCGGCGGACAAGAACGTCGTAACCATGTTAAGCGCAGAGGCGCCCCCCTGCCCCACCACAATCGTGGAGACGTTCTTGGCGAGTTTCAGCCAAAACTCGTTGCCGTTGAGCCGATCCAGCAGCAATTTCAACCTACCGCCCATCAACGTCCCTTCTTGCGTAGCGCCTTGGAGAGCTTGGCCGCGAAGCCGCCGAGGAAAAACCTCCGAGACGGCGCCTTGTCGTCTTTCGCGCGCAAGGCGAAGCTATCTGCCCCCGCCATGGCAGCAATCGCTGCGCCGACGCCTATCTGCCCGTGGGTAACTCCCGAGACGAGCTGTGGCTCGGCGACAATCCTCAACCGTCCACCGAATGGCTCGGGAGGGCAAATAACCTCCCCCGCCGCGTCGAGGGTCCAAAGAAGCGGCAGCGACATACCGCCGTCGAGACAGGCGAACATGTTTCCACTCTGCCTGAAGTTAATCTCGTTTAGGACCGCCCCATCCCTGGTGGCGAAGACCTCGATGTCGAACATGCCCCTGAAGCCCTCGCTCGAGAGCTCGCCGATTACTTTTTCGAGGAGCTTTTCCATCTCGGGAGCCGCCTCGGAACGCCCGATGGCGACGTTGCCGGCCTTCCTTGGGAACGTGAGCTCTTTTCGCAGCGTAATATGCGATTCCTTTCCATTCGAAAGGAAGATGCACCCCGAGGCCACGGCCTCGTAGTCGAAATCCACGACCTCCTGGACCAAGAGTCGCTCGTAGCCGTCCGCGAATAGGCGGGCGATGGCAGCGGCGTAGGAATCCGGGGAGTCCACAATCGCGATGTCGGTCTTCTCGCCGAACGCGCTCACGAGCGGCTTCAATATGAGGGGAAAGGTGAGCCCGGCCGCCGCGTGATCACGACTCGTTACGATGACCGAACGCGCCATGGGCACGCCGTGCGCTTGCGCCCAAACATACTGCTCGTACTTGTCCATCAATCCCGCAACCCTGCCGGGCTCGCCTGAAAACGAATACGTGACGATGCCTTTCGGGGCAAGCTCGCGGTCGGCGACGTAGGCGGAAAGGTCCGAGCTGGCGAGAACGATGCACAATCTTGGATCTTTGTCCGTAAGCCAGGACCGATAACCTTCGGAGATGGCCTCTACGTTGTTATCGACAAGCTCGAAGTTCTTGGGACAATACTTAGAGGACGGTACTATGAGACTGTCGGCGCTTTTCATACCCGAATGAAGAAGCAAGTCGAACGGGACCCCGTCTCTTCCGAGGCTCCTCAGGCTCGCCAGGGTGTTGTGGTGGTCGCCGCCTACGACCAGAATACGCCAACCCTTGGGGAAGTCGATGTGTCTTTCACAAGTCATCGATCTATAACACCTCCAGAAAGAATCGCCCGTCCCAATTCGTCGGACGTCATGAACTCGCAGTCCGGGTACCGCCTCGCCAACTCCTGCAGAAGCCCGTCGAGGGCCTCGAGCGAGAATGCACGATGTCTCTCATCCACGCGTGAAGTGTAGTTGACGCGATGGGTGCACACCACCGCCGGCTGCCTACGCCTGAAAGCCGTCTCGATTTCGGCGAAAGCAGCGTCGATGCACTCGTCGACGCTCTTGCCTTGAAACATAGAACGCGAGGGCTCGAACTGCACATTGCGGATTAAGCGGCACTGCCCAGGCACGTTGGAGTGTCCGAAAACGTTAATCTTCCTCAAATACGAGTCGTTCCCTTTCGGGACATTCCTCTTCGGCGACGATTGGATCGTCTCGATGCCCAGCCCAGCGGCGATGCGCTCACATTCCTTATTGGCAACGTAGCATGGCGGGATGAAGCTCCTAGGAGTGAAGCCAAAAAGGCGTTTGAAAATCGCGACCGCGTCTTCAAGGTATCCGCTCACGTCGATCAGAGTGTTTCCGATGTTGAGTGCGTCAATCCCATTGTAGAGGGCGTCGTCCAGCCCCACCATTCTCAAGCCGCGGGCATATTCCACAACAGGGTCGGTGGCCGCATCGGCGAGCCATGCCGTAGCGTTGAGATGCTCTCGTCCGTGGAGCTGAGGATGCAGTGCTGTTTCACCGCAGCCCAGCCGAACGAAATCAAGTACTCCCTCGTCTCCGTCATAGATTCGGTAGGTTTTATCGATGGGCTCGAATCCAAAGTGCGCTACATCAACGTTGCCAGGAACGCATCGATTGAAATCTGGGTTGGCGGTTGCAAAGTTCAGTGTGAACACTGGCGCGGAAGCCCGAAATCGCACCGCATTCTCGCGCAGCAATGAAGAGAGGGCGCTTACGTCGGCCTTCTTCTCCAAGCCGTCAAAAGATTGGTAGTGATCGAGCCTGAAAGAGGGGAAGCGATTCTCAAATGCCGCAAGTGAATCAGAATCCGGGACCCTCACGGCACCCCAATCGTCGGACTCGAAGACGACGATACGCCTATTCGTTTGGAAGCCAAGCTTTGCGACAAGGGTCTTGGCAGCCTCTTTGATTACGTGCATCGTTTGCCCCTAAAGCTCGAATTCACATTTGTCGGGGAAAAGTTCGTCAAGGCAGGCGAGAATCCTCGTCCGTGCAGTCTCGTACTGCTCCGGCGTGAGGTCGCCGTCATTGAGGCAGACGACCTTTCCCTTGCGCCCGCGAAGATACGATTCAGCCTCTTCCAGGGTTGAATCGAAATTAGCACCAAATGAAAAGGACCGTCCGAAAGAAACTGGACGTGGATAAAAATCTCCTTTTGCGCACTGCCAATCTTTCATGAGCCAGTTAGATACGTCGGTTGCCTCTCTAAAACGATGAGAAGAAGTCGCCTCAAGCTCTTGCCTTTCTACCTCCCAAATTTCTTCGAAGGTAGACTTTAAAAATGAATTGCAGAGATGGGGTTCATAAAAACCTTTGAATGTAGGATATATCAATAAAACGAGCGTTCTCAAGCACATGATGCCATAGCCTGGGCTGAACCACTTTAGTGGATGTCTGCTTACACACGCAAGTGGTTTAAAATGTGAGCTTAAAACGCTAGCGCAGTTAAAGGGGACGTAGAAATTGTCACCTCGTGCAAGACTTGCTGCATTTAGAACTGCTGTAATTCTTGGTAGTCCTTTATGAAAGAAATCGTCTTCTGTGGTCTTATCAAGAATCAACAAATCATCATTGAATAGAACAAAGTGCTCAGAAAGCCCCTCAATTTTGTAGGCATTCAATTCGATAACATTGGAATTGAAAGTTGGGAGATTCTCATTGGGGATAAAATCACTATGCTTTACAACATTGATTTTTGGATTTGAACAATCAAGCCATTCGGGTAAATGACCATATGTCAGAAAATGAATAGTGCCAACCCATGGCGCGTTGGAAGAAACACTTCGAAAAAAATAACGTAGCAAACCCCAATCTCTATAACGTTTATCCTGATTGGGGGTGATTATCTCGCTTGACTCATTGCTATATTTATATCGATCAAAAAGCCAATTTGGGTCCGTGCAATCAACCCATGGAATTACAAAATCAATCTTCATAACGTTCTGTGACCTCGAAAGAATTCCTAGTTATCAGTAGTGATTGTTTATCCCCGTTCAAGGAGACAATTATTTAATTGAACCGACTTTAAATCTTCTATCAAAAGCTAACGCCCCTAGTAAAAAGCCAATTGGAACTGAAAGGGGGCCAACAAAAGCTGCTGAAGCTGTCGACTGTATCAACAAATATAGAAATAGAAGAAGTAAGCAAATGTACCTATTAGGGTCCTTACTGGATCCACTCTGAATCATTTTAAAAAGCTTTATATAAATTGAAAGAATGCAAAGGAGTCCTAAAAACCCGGTTTGCCCAAGAACCATAGGCCAGTACACATCCGAAATAAAGGAGCCGCCATCAGGAATATTCATAAGACCGTAAACAGATGATAGATGGTAAGAAAAATACACTTGAGAGTAATAAACTTTAGACATGTAAGATGCAAACGACCCAAAACCAGTGCCAAGCGGAAAATAATCAAAAGCTATCTGCAAGGATGTGGTCCCGAGCAAGTCACGTGCAGTTTCATTTCCAGCGAAGTAATACTCAACTATTTGACCCCAAGCAATGAACACAGCAATGATGCATAAGCAAATCAAATTCCATTTTGAAATAGATTTACGCCGGACTAGCACAACATAAAACAGAGCAATGGCAAAGATGGCAGCTGCCATTGCTTTATATCGAAATGTGCAAAATACATTTAATGCAGCAAAAAAAACCCATGCGTAAGTTCCTACGCCAAGGTTTCTCGTCAAATATAATCCGATTGCGAGAAGAATAATTTGCGCTCCGGCAAGGTATTCAGAATGAGAAAAAAACAATTTTGGTATCGCTATACCAAATCTGAACTCTTGACCAGGAAACCAGTTAAAAACTAAATTTAGAAGCAATAATCCCGTCAGGCAGTATGTCAAAATACGAACAATGAGGATCATCTTTTCTCGATGAACGGAAACAAAGTCGTTACTTGCTGCAAGCCCAAATGCCATGGCCAGATAGAATTTTAAATTTAGGAATATATCTCCTATGCATGCTAGTATTGGCTGGGTTGAATATAGACATGAACTCATCAAACCAGCAGTTACATATAGAACAATGAGCCACCATATTCCTAAAAACACTTTGCTGCGTCGAGAAAATAAATAATACAATCCCCCAAACAGTGCAAAAACTTCGTCATAATATCCAAATATCGGAAAGCACTGCTGGATTGGATCTTCAAACACCAACAGAAAAATACTAAGCCATAATAGGTATTGATATAAATTTCCGTAATTTTGTGGCTTCTTGGCCTTTTCAATCGAGGTCATTCATCATCCCTGCTGCCATATTGAATGCATGAATCTGTTTCTTTGTACAGATTTAGTATTTGTTCAATTGAATGTTTGGAATTGAATCGATCGGCAACAACTTTTCTTCCAGCATCGCCTATTTCTTTACGAAGTTCAGAATCGAACAACAACTTATCAATCAAATGAGCGAGGTTATTGACATCGTCGACTTTGATAAGGAATCCATTAGTGCCGCTTTCAATGAGCCGTGGTACTCCGCCGACGGCTGTGGCTATGGTGGGTATACCGTGAGACATTGCCTCGAGAACGCTCATGGGCATACCTTCATTCTTAGAGGGAAGGCAGTACACCGCGGCCCGCTCGAACAGGGCTTCGCGTTCGCCACCGGTGACCCAGCCGCAAAACTCGCAGCGGTCAGCAATGCCTAGCTCCTCAGCGAGCGCTTTGTTCTTCTCGATTTCACCGTCTCCGCCAAAGACAATTTTAGTCTCCGAGAAACGCGACAGGACTTCTCTTGACGCGCGCAAGAGAACATCCGGGCTCTTGTTCGCGTCAAGACGTCCTAAAAACAGGACGTCTTGACGCGAACAAGGTGAGCACGGCTGCGCCGGCACTTTAACACCGTTATGGACAACGTCAATCTTTTCAGAGTCACAAACGTTTTCTGCAAAGTAGTCACGCCACTCTTCCGACAAAACCACTACTCGGTCGGCGATGCTAAAGGTCTCCCTTACGTCACGACGGTAGGCGTCTCCACCCTCTTCAAAAGCCTTCTTAAACTCCCCGTCGTGATCGTGCAGTATTACGTACTTGCCTGCTTTATGTGCCATACGGGCCATAATTGACTTACGTTTGTAGGACCCACGGGCACTAATGTGTAGGTGAATGATGTCATAGGAAGACATAACCCTCACATAGCGAGCTAGCGCCCGCGTAAATGCGAGAGACTTACCGAATTTTGAGGAACCGACCCCCGTCCCCAGGTACTCGAAGGCGTTGCATGCCTCAGGGAGACCTCCATCAAGATAGCCCCGTACGACGGAGACAATCCCGCCATGCAGAGAAAGGTCGGGGCCGACCATCAGAACTTTCGCGTTCACTTTATTTTCAACTGAAACCATCGTCATCCTTAAGCCGCGAACCTAGGCAGCGAGCGGGAACCCCCCCCCAAATTGAATACTCAGGCTCCACATCTTTGGTCACGACGGCGCCAGCGGCAATTACGCAGTGATTAGAGATATGGACACCCTTGAGGATCGTTACGCCACAGCCCATCCACACGTCGTTACCGATAACGACATCTTTGTCGTTATCGGGAGTCTTCTCCTCATCTGTAAGTTTCATCATGGGACGATCGAGAATATCCGTGCGGTGGTCACCTGTAACCACGGTTAAGTTAGGTCCGCTCATGACATAGTTGCCGATGCGAATTTTCGCTCGGGACGTGAGCAGCGTTGTTCCGGGACCCAGGTACACATCGTGACCCATGTAGATATTTCCCGCTCCGGAGATCTCGCTGCGGCGGCCGAGTGTCACGTTCTCGCCGCATGAAGCAAAGGAGCTTCGTAGCGAGGGCATAAGAAGTAGCTTGTTATAAGCACGGGAGACTCCGTCGAGGATCCTATAGGCGAGATCCATTATTAAGCCTTTCTCCACACCATCTTGTCCACGACGCCGGTGTAGCTCTGGATGATCTTGACCACCTTGGTGGACACGGTCTCGTCGGCGTAGTCGGGCACGGGCGCCTCGGGCAACGACCCCTCCGCGTCGAGCTCGACGGCCGTATGGACGGCCTGCAGCAGACCCTTCTCGGAGATGCCGGCCAGCGTGAAGCAGGCCTTGTCCAGCGCCTCGGGGCGCTCGGTCGAGGTGCGGATGCACACCGCCGGGAACGGGCGGCCGACGCTCGCGAAGAAGCTCGACTCCTCTGGCAGGGTGCCGGAGTCGGACACAACGGCGAAGGCGTTCATCTGCAGGCAGTTGTAGTCGTGGAAGCCCATGGGCTCGTGCATGCGCACGCGCGGGTCCAGCTGGAAGCCGGTGGCCTCCAGGCGTTTGCGCGAGCGGGGGTGGCAGGAGTACAGGATCGGCATGTCGTACTTCTCGGCCAGAGCGTTTATCGCCGTGAACAGGCTCGTGAAGTTCGCCTCGGTGTCGATGTTCTCCTCGCGGTGGGCGGAGAGCAGCATGTAGCGCTTGGGCTTCAGGCCGAGCGCGGCAAGGACATCCGAAGCCTCGATCTTGTCCAGGTTGGCGCGCAGGACCTCCGCCATGGGCGACCCGGTGACGTAGGTGCGCTCCGGGGCGCAGCCGGTGTCCTTGAGGTAGCGGCGGGCGTGCTCGGAGTAGGCCAGGTTAACGTCGGAGATCACGTCGACGATGCGGCGGTTGGTCTCCTCGGGCAGGCACTCGTCCTTGCAGCGGTTGCCCGCCTCCATGTGAAAGATGGGGATGTGCAGGCGCTTGGCCGCGATGGCGGACAGGCAGCTGTTGGTGTCGCCCAGGATAAGGAGCGCGTCGGGCTTCACCTGGACCATGAGCTTGTAGCTCGCGGCGATGATGTTGCCGACGGTCTCGCCCAGGTCGGCGCCCACGGCGTCCAGGTAGACGTTGGGGTCGTCAAGCTCCAGGTCGCGGAAGAAGATGCCGTTGAGCGTGTAGTCGTAGTTCTGCCCGGTGTGCGCCAGCAGGCAGTCGAAGTGGCGTCGGCACTTCTTGATGACCTCGGACAGGCGGATGACCTCGGGGCGGGTGCCCACGATGATCAGCAGCTTCAGGCGGCCGTCGTCCTTGAATGCGATGTCGGAATAGTCCTTGCCCATGCGGCTAGACCTCCTCGTAGTAAGTGTCGGGGTCCTCGGGGTCGAAGGGCTCGTTGGCCCACATGACCGTCACGAGGTCCTCGGTGTCGGACAGGTTGGTGATGGAGTGCGTGTAGCCGGGGATCATCTCCACGGCGTGCATGTCCGAACCCGAGACGACGTACTCGTCGACGGGGAACGGGTTGCCCCCGGCGTCCTCCCCCACCTTCCTCAGCTTGATGGAGGCGGTGCCGGAGACCACCAGGAACCTCTCCCACTTGCTCATGTGCCAGTGGTTGCCCTTGGTGATGCCGGGCTTGGACACGTTAATCGACACCTGGCCGCGCTCCGGCGTGCGCAGGAACTCCGTGAACGAGCCGCGCGCGTCCACGTTGGGCTTGAGGCCGTAGGCGAAGCGCCCCGGCTCGTAGTAGGAAAGGAACGTGCTCCAGAGCTTCTTGGAGAAGGAGCCCTCCGCGAGGTCGGGAACCGACAGCGTCTCGCGGCTGTCGCGGAAGCAGCCGAGCAGGTACACGATCTCGCCCAGGGTCCTCACGTCGGTCCCGGGGACGTAGCAGAACCCGTCGCCCTCGACGCGCTCGAGCCCCTCGTATCCGCAGCGGTGCTCCTGGCCCAGCAACGCCCCCAGCATCTCGTCTACCAGGTCGTCAATGTAGAGGAGCTCGAGCTCGACATTGGGGTCGTTCACGGTGTAGGGTCGGCCGTTGGCGATGGCGTCGCAGAAGGTGGCCACGGCGGAGTTGTAGCGCGGGCGGCACCACTTGCCGTAGAGGTTCGGGAAGCGGTAGATGAGCACCGGCGCGCCGGTCCTCTCGGAATACTCGCGGAACAGGCCCTCCCCCGCCAGCTTGGACTCGCCGTAGACCGATCCCTCGAAGCGACCCGAAAGGCTCGCCTGCGCGGAGCTGGAGAGCATGACGGGGCACGTGTTGCCGTGGCGCTCGAGCATGTCGAGCAGCGTGGAGGCGAACCCGAAGTTGCCCTCCATGAACTCGGACTGGTCCTCGGGGCGGTTGACTCCGGCCAGGTTGAATACGAAGTCCGCTCGGGAGCAGTAGCCGTCCAGCTCCCCGGGCGTCGAGTCGACGTCGTACTCCATGACCTCGAGCGGGAGCAGGCCCGCGTATCTCTCGCGGCGGTCCTTGCCGTCGCGGATGTTCTTCAGCGCGCAGCAGAGGTTCTTCCCGACGAAACCCCTGGCTCCGGTGACGAGGACGCGCACCCTACTGCTCCGCCTCGTGCTCGCGGCCCTCCAGGGCCAGCTGCACGTACTCGGCGGTCTTGATCTTGGCGATGGTGCCCTCCACGTCGAGCCTCTCGGTGTTGTGGGAGGTGTAGGACTCGTCGGCCTGGGTCTCGACCTCGCCGTCGACGACGAACTTGTCGTAGTTCAGGTCGCGCGAGTCGCAGGCGACGCGGTAGTAGCCGCCCATGTCCTCGGCGCGCAGGCGCTCCTCGCGGGTCATGAGGGTCTCGAAGAGCTTCTCGCCGTGGCGGGTGCCGATCACCTGGGTGCCCACGCGGCCGAAGACCTCCTGCACGGCCTCGGCGAGGTCGCCGATGGTGGAGGCGGGCGCCTTCTGGATGAACAGGTCGCCCGGGTTGGCGTGCTCGAAGGCGAACTGCACCAGGTCGACGGCCTCGTCAAGGTTCATCAGGAATCGGGTCATGTTGGGGTCGGTGACCGTCAGCGGCTCGCCCTTGCGGATGCGGTCGATGAATAGCGGGATGACGCTGCCGCGCGAGCACATGACGTTGCCGTAGCGGGTGCAGCAGATGGTGGTGCGGCCGGCGCCGTTGCGGGCGTTGGCGTAGATGATGGACTCCATCATGGCCTTGGACTTGCCCATGGCGTTGATGGGGTAGGCGGCCTTGTCGGTGGACAGGCACACGACGCGGTCGACGCCCTCGTCGATTGCCGCGTGCAGGACGTTGTCCGTGCCGATGACGTTGGTGCGCACGGCCTCCATGGGGAAGAACTCGCAGGAGGGAACCTGCTTGAGGGCGGCGGCGTGGAAGATGTAGTCCACGCCGTGCATGGCGTCGCGAACGCTCTGGGCGTTGCGGACGTCGCCGATGAAGAAGCGCACCTTGGAGGCGAGCTCGGGCGACTTCTCCTGCAGGCGGTGGCGCATGTCGTCCTGCTTCTTCTCGTCGCGGGAGAAGATGCGGATCTCGGCCAGGTCGGTGTCCATGAAGTGCTTGAGCACGGTGTTGCCGAACGAGCCGGTGCCGCCCGTGATCATGAGGGTCTTGTCTTTGAATGCGGTGGTGGGTTTCATCTACTTGCCTTCCTTGCGTTTAGCGCCCGTGAACTGGTAAAAGAGAAATTTGGTATTAGTAACGAGATATCGTTTGAATAGTCGCTTCGGTTCCTGCATCAGGCGGTATAGCCACTCGAGACTTAGGTTCTGCATCCAAATCGGTGCCTCCGGCACCACGCCGGCGAGGACGTTGAAGGCTCCCCCTACGCCGATCATCAGTGGCTGAGGGCCGCCTTTAAGCTCATGCATGAGGACTTCCTGGCGCGGAGCGCCAAGTGCAATCCATGCAAAGTCGGCGCCAGAATCGGCAATGCGTCGTGAAAGGTCTCGTTTCTCGCCATCGGAAAGCGGACGAAAGACGGAAGGCTCCATGCCAGCAATTTCCAAGCCTGGATACTCTTCCTGAAGCGATTCCTTGAGCGCCTCGAGGTTTTTCTGTTCGTTGCCGTAGAAGTAATGGCTCCATCCGTGCTGAGCGGAAATACTGAAAATCTCGCGCATCAGATCCGGACCGGTCACGCGCCCCATCGACGCGACCGTCTTTCGGCCGACAACCGATAGGGGCTTCCCATCGGGAACGGACATAACGGACTCAGCCTGACAGGACCAGTAGCTGGGATCGTCATGGGCCATGACCGACGTATGGGCGTTAGAGACGCAGATATACTCGCCATGCAGATTATCGATATTATGGGTAATGAAATCGACGCATTCAGACATATTGGTGCCCGTGATCGGGACATCGATCACGGGCACACGGTTTAATTCGGGATAATGATGATAGGACTTAAGCACTAAAACGCACCCTTTCCCGTGATTACTTCAATAACGGTGAGGGCGATAATCCTTAAGTCAGTGAGAATGCCACGCCTCGCAATGTACTCAAGATCTCGCTGGACCATACCGTCGAAACCAGTTGAGTTTCGATCAGTAACCTGCCACCATCCGGTAATGCCGGGCTTCACGGCCAGGCGCTGTAGGTCGTACTCGGTGTACTCGGCCACCTCATTCGGCAACGGCGGACGCGGGCCCACGACCGACATCTGGCCCAGGAACACATTCAGGAACTGAGGGAACTCGTCGATGGAATGTTTGCGGATGAATTTCCCGATCTTGGTGATGCGCGGATCCTCCTTCATCTTGAACATGGCGCCGTCGATCTCGTTTTGATCCATTAGCTCGATGAGGCGCTCGTCGGCGTCCTTGTACATGGAACGGAACTTCCACATGCGGAATGTTGTCAGGCTGCCGTCGGGGCGGGTCTGTCCCACGCGGATCTGGCTGTAGAAGGGGCTGCCCTCGCTCTCCAACCGGATGGCCGCGGCGAGAATTAGGCTTGGGATCGCGATAGCGACGAGCGCGACACTGCTGAATACGATGTCGAACGCGCGCTTAACGGCACGGTAGGCCAGGCGCGAGCGATCCCAGTCCATGATGGATTGCATGGCCTTGTAGCGACCGGCGCCCTCACGCCGTTCCATGGCCCGAGCGATGAGCGCCGCCCCCGCGGGCGCATCCGTTGCATATTGAGGTTTATCCGACACGTTCTCTTCCAACACTTCGTCCCCAGGTCGGGGATCCTCCCTGTTCTGCATAGCGACAGCCCGCAGCTAAGCGATCGCCTTTTTAAGGTTTCGCATTACACGCTGCTCGACCGAAAGCACGGCAAGGCCAACGCGCGTAGTCACTCGTCGACCGCACAGGTCGAGCTCCAAATAAGCAGTGCTCTTGCGTCTGTTAATGGTTTTGATAAGGCCTTCGTGGCCCAACAGCGGACCTGCCGTCACTATGACCTGGTCACCGTCTTTTAGGGCCTCGCTCATGGGCACTACGCGGTCTCCCCTGTGCGTAAAGCCGCCAATAAGCTGGACCTCTTCTTTTGCCAGCGGCACAAACTGACCGTCCTGGGAAAGCACTCGGGCAAAGTCGTCCATGCGCAGCAGATACTGTTGCACGGTACGGGGATCTGCCGTGTCGCAGATAAGATAACCGGGAAAGAGCGATTTGGTCGTATTGACCCATTCGCCGTGAACTTTAATCTCGGTTTGAAATTGGGGATAAAAAAGCTCTTGCATGGCACAAGCCGGCACCATGTGCTCGATGCGCTCTCGCATTATGTCTTCGCGACCGTTAATGACCTGGATCACATACCACACGAGCACCACCCCCTTCTGTCTTACGTGTGGCTCACGGGGTTTGGGTATGGCTTCGCCAGGGCGCTTGTGCGCGAAGGCGCTCCATATTCAAACCCTGAGCCCAGTTAGACAAGCACGTGGCTCTGCCCCACCGTGAACGGTATGTATAAGTGCAGTTGCTCGAGACGCGGACGTGTATCGCAAAATGACCGCGTCCCCAGCTTACTGCGTGCGGGCCAGTCAAGCGGGTACAAAACTGGACCGCACGCAGTCAGCTGCAGGACTGCTACGTTTTGGCATACGAACTACCAGAATTTGCATCTCATAAATAAATCAACGCAAATTAAAAGAGCCGCATGACTTCTTTATTGGAGCTCGTGGTGTTTCTGGCACCGCCGTTACGGCCGGATGCTGATCGACCCTGCGCTTTGTGACTTGCTGGAGCCGTGAGCACAGTTGAACCCATGTAACGTTAGTTATCCTAGCACAAGCTGTTAGTGAAACTGATTTAGGCTGCGTTGGACACATATCGTTCATTTGACGTGCTTAAGGGGGTTGTTTTGGGATGTTGTTCACATTGATGCAGGTTATTGAGGTATTGGCGGTGATTGGAGACGTTCCTGAAGCCTAAATGGAGCAGCGAGCTGCACTGGTAATTGCGCTTGACTAACAAAGTATGTACAGAGATGGGAAATAAATTGTGCAACTTTTTGTTGGCGTAGGTGGGGTTTGTAGCGCGTGGTGTTTTGGCATGAAAAAAGGCCTTCGAAATCCCGAAGGCCTTTGCATTCACGATGGTGGAGACGAGGGGGATCGAACCCCTGATCTCTTGACTGCCAGTCAAGCGCTCTCCCAGCTGAGCTACGCCCCCGTGACGAGGAGATACTATAGGGGAAGTTGGCGCGACGTGCAAGGACTTTTTTGGGTCAGACTCTAAATGCCTATTGATATAGGTAAGCGATGGCGGTTCCGGTGTGGACTTGGATCGTGGCTGTTGACCTGACGACGTTGCTGATGCCCGTGTCGGCTAACAAGCCCAGGGGGCTGTGATCTAGCTCCCATTCTAGGCCGTATTCGCTTGCCACCGTCCCAGGGGCTATGGCGATGATGGAGAACGTCTTGCCTTCGGCACCTTCGATGGTCCACGATTCGCCTGCGCGAAGGAAGCGGGCGACCACCTTATCCTCGGCGATCCAGATAGGGGCATCCTCGTAGCCTGCAAGCAGCCCCAGTACGGAAAGCGCCATGTCCGGACGGCCGCCAGTGGCGCAGGTCGCAACTACTTCGGCACCTGGCCAGCGGCGACGGACGGAATCGAGCGCCAGTGCCAGATCGGTATAGTCCTTGTACGGGTCGTGGCGCTCAACTTCAAAGTCCTCAGCGGCATCAACAAGAGCGCGACCGGCTTCGCTTACCGTATCGGCGTCCCCTACATATACGTCGCAGCCCAATCCCGCGCCCAGCAGCGCGTCGAGTCCGCGGTCCACGGCGACAACGTGGTCGCACTCCCCTGCTAGCCTACGCAACAGATCCGCGCTTGCCACCACGGGCGAGCCGCAGACCACTAATACTTTGCAAGCCACAGCCCTCGCCTATCCCTCAAACGAAAGCACACGGTCAAGGTCCAGCTCTTCATAGCTGTCGATAAAGATATCGCAGTTGGAACGCACCTCGTCGCGCTTCATGCGGCCGTGCGGGTCATAGATGCCCACGCGCTTAAAGCCGGCGACCCCAGAGCTCTTAAGGCCAAAAACGGCGTCCTCAAACACCCATGCGCGCTCAAACTTGTGCCCATGGCGCTCTTCCAGGCGGCGCAGCGCCAGCTCGTATACGTCGGGGAACTGTTTGGAGCGTCCTGCCTCGCCCGTCGTGGTAACAAATTCCATGTAAGCGTCGAGCCCGGCACCAGCGAGCGCGGACTGCACCAGCTCGGCCGGCGTGGACGTAGCCACGCACATGGCAATGCCCGCCGCCTTCGCCTGCTCCAAAAATGCCAGGAGACCCTCGCGCGGCGGCACCTTGGAGTACCCATCAATCAAAATCTCGCCCAGCTCGCGATACAGCTCCTCGCCATTCGCGCCAATGCCCCACGTGTCGTGGTAGGCCTGGCACTCGTCCTCCAGCGACAGGTGCTCAAATTGGGCAAAGTCATCCACGGTCACGTCGACACCGTGGCGGTGCAATAACTCGGGCTGGGCATAGGCCCAAACGGGGGTGCTATTAACCAGCGTGCCGTCGCAATCGAAAATAAAAGCAACACTTGGGGCAGCGATGTGGTTCATAAACGAGCCTTTCGATGTCAAATGGTAAACAACCTGCTAAAAACGTTTTACCAAACGTCAACCTAATAATCTAGAAACGCTAATTGGTAAAACTGTCAAGAGTTTTACCACGTCAATTCTGCCAGTGGTCTAAACATGTCGCTTACCGATTAAACATCCCCGCAAATCCTCTTTCGTTCATAAAAGTAACGTACAGGTGTTATCGTAGTTTCTGTCGAAAGTTCCACCGAGCACGCGAGGTGGAACGAATCATAGAACTATCGCCGTCCCTTCGATTCGTGCAGCCTTGGACCTTTCGCATCTAGTCACCAAGGCAACACGCTGCCGCGTCATGATGGGATCAAACGTGAGCGATACAAAGCTAAAGCCAGCAACCAAAAAGCCTGCTACCCGTAAATCCGCCCCGCACGCACCGGAGCTCACCAAAGACGATGTCTATCTGTTTGGCATCGGTACGTGGGAGCGCAGTTGGGAAAAGATGGGCGCGCACCCCGACACGCAGAACCGTACGCGCGGCTGGCGTTTTTGCGTTTGGGCGCCCGACGTAAAGAGTGTTCACGTCATTGGCGAATTTAACGACTGGGATGAGCAAGCCAACCCGCTGGCGCCCATGCATACGAGCGCTATTTGGGAAGGCTTTATTCCTGGCGCCGAGCAGGGCCAGCTCTATAAGTATCTCATCGAGACCAACGAGGGCGAAAAGCTCTACAAGGCCGATCCGTATGCCTTTAAGGCCGAGTGCCCTCCGGGTACCGCGAGCGTGCTGTGGACCCTCGATGGCTACAAGTGGAACGACGCCGCATGGCTCAAGCGCCGCGCCAGCCATAACCACATGTCGCAGCCCCTTAACATCTACGAGGTGCATATTGGCTCGTGGAAGCGCCACGGCGACGCGCCGCAGGGCGAGCCCGACGAGTACGGCAACTACCCCGGACCCATGGATCCCTTCCCCGCGCAGCGCGGCGAGTTCTATACCTACGACGACCTGTCGGTGGAGCTCGTGGACTACGTGCGCGACATGGGCTACACGCACATTGAGGTAATGCCGCTTATGGAGCATCCCTTCGATGGCTCCTGGGGCTACCAGACGACCGGCTACTATGCCGCCACGTCGCGCTACGGCAACCCGCAGCAGCTCATGCACTTTATCGATGCGTGCCACGAGGCAGGCATCGGCGTGATCATGGACTGGGTACCCGGCGGTTTTTGCGCCGACTCCCACGGCCTTGCCACCTTCAACGGCCACATGCTGTTTGAGCACGAGATTCACCCCAACTGGGGCACGCACAAGTTTGACTTCGCCCGCGGCGAGGTCCGCTCCTTCCTGGTCTCCAACGTGCTGTACTGGCTCGAGAACTTCCACGTGGACGGCATTCGCATGGACGGCGTGTCCAGCATGCTGTACCTCAACTTTGGAATCGACGATCCCGGCCAAAAGAAGTTCAACAAGTACGGTACCGAGGAGGACCTGGACGCCAGCGCGTTTATCCGTCAAGTTAATTGCGCTGTAGAGGCGCACTACCCCGACGTGATGATGATGGCCGAGGAGTCCACCGCGTGGCCGCTCGTGACCTACCCGCCGCAGGACGGCGGCCTGGGTTTCCACTACAAGTGGGACATGGGCTGGATGAACGACACCCTGCACTACATGCAGACCGATTATCCGTGGCGCCCCGGCAACCACGGCCTGCTCACGTTCTCCATCATGTATGCCTTTACCGAGAACTTTATCTGTCCGCTGAGCCACGACGAAGTCGTGCACGGCAAGTGCTCGCTCATCGGCCGTATGCCGGGCGACTGGTGGCGCCAGTTTGCCGGCCTGCGCACGCTGGCCTTCTACCAGATGACGCACCCCGGTGCCAAGCTCAACTTTATGGGCAACGAGATCGGCCAGTTTATTGAATGGCGCTACTACGAGTCCATTCAGTGGTTCTTGACCGAGGAGTACGAGACCCACCGTCATCATCAGGCGTTTATCAAGGCGCTTAACCACCTGTATACCGCCGAGCCCGCCCTGTACGAGCGCGGCTACACCGACGATGGCTTTACCTGGATCGACGCGGACAACTCCAAGCAGTCCATCGTGAGCTTTGTCCGTCAGGGCGAGGACGTCGATGACGACCTGGTGATCCTGATCAACTTTGACCCGGCGAGCTACGAGAGCTTCCGCGTGGGCGTGCCGCGCGAGGGCGACTGGGAGGTCATCTTCGATTCCGACCGTCCCGAGTTTGGCGGCAGCGGATACGCCGGTGAGGAGCCCTACACCTGTTCGAGCGAGCCCTATCCCTGGAACGGGCAGATGGACTCCATCGAGATGAAGGTGCCCGGCCTGGCAGGCGTGGTGCTCAAACGCCGCGGTCCCAGCAGCTACAAGCCGCCGGTGGTCGAGAAGCCCAAGAAGGCGGCGCATAAGCGCACGTCCTCGGTGAAGCCCAAGGCCGCGGCTGCTAAGAAGGCTCCGGTTAAGGCGAAGACCGCCAAGCCCGCTGCCAAGGCTACGGCTAAGCCCAAGGCCAAGAAGGCAACCAATAAAAAGGCTGCTCCCAAGGCTAAGGCAGGCGCTGTTAAAGCGTCTGGCAAGGATGCGTAACAAAGCCGTTACAGTTGTAACTACCCGCCTCGCCGAGGCGTAGGATACAAGTCATAACCGTTCCGGGAGAAACATCCCCGGGGGAAAGGAACGTATGAATAAGATCTTCGACAACAAGCAGGAGTTTACCGAGCTCTATCGCGATGCTGTCATGAGCATCAGCGGCAAGAGCGTCGAGGCCGCCAGCGACCTCGACCGCTTTAACGCCCTGGCCAAGCTCGTGGCCGAGAAGGCACGCACCGTTGCCACCACCAGCGACGCCCGTGTGACCGCCGAGGGCAAGAAGCGCGTGTATTACTTCTCGATCGAGTTTTTGATCGGCCGCCTGCTCGACAACTACCTGCTCAACTTTGGCGTGCGCGACATGGTCGCCGAGGCGCTCGACGACATGGGTTTCGACCTGTCCGTCATCGAAAACCAGGAGCCCGATCCGGCGCTGGGCAACGGTGGCCTGGGCCGTCTTGCCGCATGCTTTTTGGATTCGATGGCAGCCGAGGGCATTGCCGGCTACGGCAACGGTATGCGCTACCGCTACGGCCTGTTTAAGCAGGAGATCGTCAACGGCAGCCAGGTCGAGGCCACCGACGAGTGGCTTACCCACGGCTATCCCTGGGAGGTCCGCCGTCAGGACAAGGCCGTAACCATCAAGTTTGGTGGTCACGTTGAGGGCTTTGAGGAGAACGGTCGCACGTTCTACCGCACGGTGGACACGCAGGACATCCTGGCCGTCCCTTATGACATCCCCGTCGTGGGCTATGCCGGCGAGACTGTCAACAAGCTGCGCGTCTGGGCTGCCGAGCCGGTCGAGGAGCACTTTGACCTTGAGGCCTTCAACCGCGGCGACTATGCCCTGGCCGACGCCGAGCGCGCCGAGGCCGAGGCCATCAGCGCCATCCTCTACCCCAACGACGCCGGCGAGCACGGCCGCCTGCTGCGCCTGAAGCAGGAGTACCTGTTTGTCTCGGCCGGCATCTACAGCCTGCTCGACACCTTTGAGAAGGAGCACGGCGAGAACTGGGAGCTGCTGCCGCAGTTTGTGGCCATCCACACCAACGACACGCACCCCGCCATGTGCGGACCCGAGCTCATGCGCATCCTCATCGACGAGAAGAAGCTCGAGTGGGACGACGCCTGGAACATCGTGACGCAGGTCGTGAGCTACACCAACCACACCATCCTGCCCGAGGCCCTGGAGAAGTGGCCCATCGGCATGTTCTCCAAGCTCCTCCCCCGCGTGTACCAGATCATCGATGAGATCAGCCGTCGTTGGCACGAGTCGTTCGACACCACGCAGGAGGGCTGGCAGGAGCGTCTGCGTCAGACCGCCATCCTGTGGGACGGCGAGATTCGCATGGCCAACCTGTCCGTGATCTGCAGCCACAGCGTCAACGGCGTGGCCAAGATCCACTCCGACATCATCAAGAACATCGTGCTCAAGGACTTCTATGCCCTGACGCCCGAGAAGTTCAACAACAAGACCAACGGCATCTCGCACCGTCGCTTCTTTGCCGAGGCCAACCCCACCTACGCCAAGCTCGTGACCGAGGCCATTGGCGACGGCTGGCTGAAGAACGCCTTTGAGCTGGAGAAACTCAAAGAGTTCCAGAACGATACCGAGTTCCTGAAGGCCGTGGGTGCCTCCAAGCGCGCCAACAAGGAGCGCCTTGCCGCCTACGTTAAGGCCGAGACTGGTCTGGTCATTGACCCCAACACCGTCTTCGATGTTCAGGTAAAGCGCTTCCACGCCTACAAGCGCCAGCTCATGAACATCATGAAGGTGATGGACATCTACAACCGTCGCATCGCCGATCCCAACTTCCACGTAACGCCGACGACCTTCATCTTTAGCGGCAAGGCTGCCTCGAGCTACACCTTTGCCAAGGAGACCATCCGCCTCATTAACTCCGTGGCCGACGTCATCAACAATGACCCGCGCGTCAACGAGGTCATGAAGGTCTGCTTTATCCCCAACTTCCGCGTGAGCAACGCCCAGCTCATCTACCCCGCCGCCGAGATTTCGGAGCAGATCTCCACGGCCGGCAAGGAGGCCTCGGGCACGTCCAACATGAAGCTCATGATGAACGGCGCCATTACGCTGGGCACCCTCGACGGCGCCAACATCGAGATCGCCGACCTGGCCGGCCGCGAGAACGAGGCTATCTTTGGCCTGACCGCTCCCGAGGTCGAGCAGCTCTGGGCATCGAACAGCTACTTTGCCTGGGATACGCTCAACAACGATCGCGAGCGTCTGGGCCGCGTGATGGACGAGCTCAAGGACAACACCTTTGCGGGTCTTTCGGGCAACTTCGAGAGCATCTACAACGAGCTCATGAACAACAACGACCCCGACCTAGTCATGGCAGACTTCCGCAGCTACGTGGATGCGTGGGAGAAGCTCACCGGCAGCTACGGCGACCAGGAGACCTGGAACCGCAAGGCCCTGCTCAACACCGCCTCGAGTGGCTGGTTCTCGAGCGACCGCACCATTCGCGAGTACCGCGACGAGATCTGGCACGCGTAAAGGCGCGCGAGCTCCCCTATGCCAGCACGGCATTACTCGACGGGCGTGACGTTGCGCCGCGCCCGTCGCTAATGGGTTTAGGAACATCGATGACAGAAGGAGAAATCGATGAGTAAGAAAGAATGCATCGCGATGCTCCTCGCAGGAGGACAGGGCAGCCGATTGGGGGCACTCACCCAAAAGATCGCCAAGCCGGCGGTTAGCTTTGGTGGCAAGTTCCGCATTATCGACTTTTCGCTCTCCAACTGCTCCAACTCGGGCATCGACACAGTGGGCGTTCTGACGCAGTATCGCCCCTACCTGCTGCATGCCTACGTGGGCTCCGGCGAGGCGTGGGATCTGGACAGCCGCGACGGCGGCGTGTCGATCCTGCCGCCGTACGAGACGCAGACCGGTGGTGCCTGGTATGCGGGCACGGCCGATGCCATTACGCAGAACCTCGACTACATCAAGGCCAACGACCCCAAGTACGTCCTGATTCTTTCGGGCGATCACCTGTATCGCATGGACTACCGCAAGATGCTCAAGACGCACATCGAGAACAACGCCGACCTCACGGTGAGCGTTATGCCCGTGCCGTGGGAGGAGGCCAGCCGCTTTGGCATCCTGACCACCGACCCCGAGGACGGCCGCATCACCAAGTTCACCGAGAAGCCCGATAAGCCCGATTCGAACCTCGCGTCCATGGGCATCTACATCTTCTCGGCCGACGTGCTGATCGAAGCACTCGAGGAGGACGCTCTGGACCAGCGCTCGAGCCACGACTTTGGCAAGGACATCATCCCCAAGCTGCTCGGCGAGGACAAGCGCCTGTACAGCTACGAGTTCCACGGCTTTTGGAAGGACGTCGGCACCATCGCCAGCTTCCACGAGACCTCGATGGACCTGCTGGGCAACAACCCTGAGTTCGATCTGTTCGACAAGCACTTCCCCATCATGTCCAACATCACCACGCGTCCGCCGCACTACATTGGCCCGGACGGCCGCCTGGATGACTGCCTGGTCTCCAACGGCTGCAAGATTTACGGCACCGCTCGCCACTCAATCCTTTCGACCGATGTCATCATCGAGGAGCGCGCCGTGGTCGAGGACTCCGTGCTGCTGCCGGGTGCGCACGTTAAGAGCGGTGCGCACATATGCCGCGCTATTCTGGGCGAGAACTCCACGGTCGAAGAGGGCGTGAAGCTCGGCTCTGTCGATACCACCAAGGATACGGCCGTCGTTGGAAATGACGTCGTTATCGGGAAGGGGGAATGATCCGATGATCAATCGCAAGGCCATCGGTTATATCACCGCTAACTACTCTTCGACCTACGGCAGCGTGCTGCTCAAGGACCGCCCCATTGCGTCCGTACCGTTTTTGGGCCGCTACCGCCTGATCGACTTCCCGCTGTCCAACATGATGAATGCCGGCATTAAGACCGTCGGCGTCGTCATGCCGGGCAACTATCGCTCGCTGATCGACCACGTGGGCTCGGGCAAGGACTGGGGCCTGGACCGCAAGAAGGGCGGCCTGTTCATGGTGCCCGGCAACGCGTATGGCACCACCAAGGGCGGCATGCGCTTCTTGCTACGCGACATCATCTCCAACAAGACGCTGTTCCAGCGCTCGGACAAGCCCTATGTTGTGATGATGGGCACCAACATCATCTTTAACATGGACCTCAACACCATCATCGACGCGCACGAGAACTCCGGTGCCCAGATGACCGTGGTGTACTGCAAGGCCACGCACAACGTCGATGACGAGACCAAACTCGAAATTAACGAGAACGGCCGCCTGACGGGCGTGAGCGCCGGCGTCGTGTACGGCGACAACGCCTCTATGGACTGCTGCATCGTCAACCGCGAGACGCTGCTCGAGATTATCGACCACTACCAGGCCGCCGACTATCTGGACCTGCTCGAGGCACTCCAGGGCGACTTTGGCAACATAGATGTATGCAGCTACGAGTACAAGGGCGAGGTCGTGGGCGTATTTAGCGAGAAGTCGCTCTATCGCCGCAGCATGGACCTGCTCGACCAGACCGTTGCCGACCAGCTCTTCGATCCCGAGCGCCCGATCCTGACCAAGGCCCACGACGTGCCGCCTTCGCGCTATGCGACCGGCAGCCACGCGTGCAACTCAATCATCTCGGCCGGCTGCATCATCAAGGGCACCGTGCGCAACTCGATCCTGTCGCGCGGCGTTGTGGTCGAGGAAGGCGCCTCGGTGACCAACTCGATCATCAACCAGAGCTGCATCATCAAGAGCGGCGCACGCGTCGAGAACGCCATTCTGGACAAGAACAACGTGGTTCCCACCAACACCGAGCTTCGGGGCACGCCCGAGAACATCCTGGTGCTGGGCAAGGCTCCGTTAACTTCCGACACCACCATCGTACGTTAACGTTGGCACCGCAACATCGCTCGAAACATGTAGAATAGCCGCCCGGTTAGCGCCAGGCGGCTATTCTCGAATTGCAACATGGGAGACAATATGGCAGATTCCAGCAAAAAGATGCAGATCGTGTTTGCCTCGGCCGAGTGCGCACCGTTTGTTAAGACCGGTGGCCTCGGCGACGTGGCGGGCTCGCTGCCTGCGGCGCTCGTGCGCGCCGGCGCCGAGGTTATCGTGATGGTGCCCAAGTACGCCACCATCAAGGACGAGTACAAGGCGCAGATGGAGCACTTCTCCGACTTTTACGTGAGCCTGGGCTGGCGCAATGAGTACTGTGGACTCGAGAAGCTCGAGCACGACGGCGTCACCTATATGTTCATCGACAACGAGCGCTACTTTGCGCGCGACTAT
This sequence comes from Collinsella sp., assembly GCA_037320555.1. GTDB lineage: Bacteria > Actinomycetota > Coriobacteriia > Coriobacteriales > Coriobacteriaceae > Collinsella. The sequence continues at coordinate 29,711 of JAYBVN010000025.1, forward strand.
CCGTACGGCTTCTTTGACGACGGCGAGCGTTTTGCGTTCTTCTCCAAGGCCATCACCGAGAGCCTGCAGCACCTGCCGGCCGGCTTTGAGTGCGACATCCTGCATTGCAACGACTGGCAGACGGCACTGGCACCAGTGTTCTTACGCGAGTTCTACCAGGGCCTGCCGCTGTACGACCGCGTCAAGACCGTGTTCTCGATCCACAACGTGGCGTTCCAGGGCCAGTTTAGCGACACCGTGATGGAGGACATCCTGGGTGTGGCGCATATTCCGGCGGCCGCCTCGCAGCTGCGCTGCGACGCCTGCAGCATCAACTACATGCTGGGCGCGCTGCACTATGCCGACGCCATCACAACGGTGAGCCCCACCTATGCGGGCGAGATCCAGACACCCGAGTTTGGCGAGGGCCTGGACGGCGTGCTGCGCGAGCGTTCCTACGCGCTGCAGGGCATTTTGAATGGCATTGACGTGGCGGGCTTTGACCCGGCAACCGACAAGCGCATTGCCGCCAACTACACGATTGACGATCGTTCCGGCAAGGCCGTGTGCAAGGCCAAGCTGCAGGAAGAGCTAGGCCTCGAGGTTCGCGACGACCGCCCGCTTATGGTGATGGTTACTCGCCTGACGCGCCAGAAGGGCATGGACCTGGTCATGTACGCGCTCGACCGCATCCTGTCCGGCGGCGTTCAGGTGGCCGTGCTGGGCACAGGCGACCGCGGCTACGAGGACGGCCTGCGCTACTTCCAGGACAAGTACCCTGGCACCATGGCCGCGCGCATCGAATTCGATCCGGCACTGTCGCAGCGTATGTACGCCGCCGCCGACATGTTCCTGATGCCTTCGAAGTTTGAGCCCTGCGGTCTGTCGCAGATCATCGCCATGCGCTACGGCACCCTGCCAATCGTGCGCGAGACCGGTGGCTTGAAGGACACCGTTATCCCGTATAACGAGTTTACCGGCGAGGGTACGGGCTTCTCGTTTAGCAACTTTAATGGCGACGAGATGGGCGACGCGGTCTTCCGTGCGGCGCGCCTGTTCTGGGATAACCGCGACGCTTGGAACCAGCTGGTCACGCAGGCCATGAGCCAGGACTTTAGCTGGACGCGCTCGGCCGACAAGTATCTGGACCTGTACTTCTTTATGCACCCGGAGATTGAGAGGCCGGCGGGTGTGACTGATGTTGCAGCTGTCGATGAGCCCGCTGCCGCTGAGGAGCCCAAGGCCGAGGAGAAGCCGGCGGCCAAGGCCGAAGTTAAGCCCGACGCGAAGCCTGCCGCCAAGAAGACGACGGTCCGCAAGACGACGGCTAAGAAGGCCACGACCACGAAGGCCGCTGCTAGCAAGACTAGCGCCGCTAAGGCAACTACTGCCAAGGCATCGACTACGCGCAAGCGTACGACCGCCGCTGCCAAAAAGGCCGCCGAGGCCGAGGTCGCTCCCGAGGTAAAGGCCGAGCCCGCGGCAAAGGCTCCGGCCAAGACCGCTGCCAAGAAGACGACCGCGACCAAGACCACGACCGCTAAGAAGGCCACGGCTGCGAAGTCGACGACGACCAAGGCTGCTACGACGAAAGCCGCCGCGAAGACGACCCCGAAGGCCGCTGCAAAGCCCGCCGTCAAGGTCGAGGAGGCGCCCTCCGAGCCCAAGGCCAAGGTAGCTGTCGAGGCAAAGCCGGCCGCCAAAACCACCACGCGCAAGCGCGCTACGACGACGGTCAAAAAGGCCACGACCAAGGCTGCTGCTTCCAAGGCAGAGGCTAAGGACGAGGACAAGCCCGCAGTAAAGGCCGAGCCGGCGCCGAAGGCCGCTGAGGCCAAGACCGCTCCCAAGACTAAGGCAAAGACCGAGCCCACCAAGAAGGCCCCGGTCTCCCCCGCCGCTCCAGCCGAGGAAAAGGCTCCGACCAAGAAGACCTCCGTCCGCAAGGCAACGGCCACCCGCAAGCGTCACTAGTCTGGACGATTAAAACTTAATCCAACGCAAAAGAGGGCGCCCCAACCAGGCGCCCTCTTCTTGGTTGAACTTCTCTATTAAAAAGAAGGCCGGTTTACTACGACAAAATAGCTCTGGCCGACCACGGAGAGTATTCTATGAAATTGGCAACGCTTCTACCTGCGGATTTAATATCACCAAATTGACCGTGGTTGAGATCATTCAATTCGTCGTAGTAAACCGATGTACTTTTGTTTGACTACAAATAGTATCCGCCTGGGCGTTTTCGAATATCGCGATAATTTGGGTGGTAAAACGATTTTCTAGGACAACCGTTCGCCGATGGTAAACGAATGTTGTTTATACAGCCTGTGTACAACAGATATACTTATATCCTGTGCGTAAAGCCCATGGCCCGCAGGCCGTGATTCTATTGAACTGGACCGTATTATGAGATTGATTCACAACAGCCGTCTGCCGCAGTTTCGTACTCCGTTTGGCGCTGTGACCACTGGAACTTCCGTTTCGCTATCGGTGATTTTGGAGGATGCCGACCCCAACCAGGCAACGCTCACCCTGCGTACCTGGGTCGATGAAGTCGGTGAGTCTCTGTACCCCATGACGCACGAGGGCGACGGCATATTTACCGTAGAGCTTGAGTGCACTGAGCCCTGTCTTATCTGGTACAGCTTTATCTGCAATATCGAGGGCCAGCCCGAGGTCCGCTTGGGTGCACCGCAGGGCCGCACCGGCGGCGAGGGTGTGACCTACGACTACGCCGAGGTCCCGTCGTTCCAGATTACCGTCTACAAGCACCGCGAGAACCGTCCCACCTGGTACGAGCGGGGCATGGTCTACCAGATCTTCCCCGACCGCTATGCCCGCGACGAGCATTGGCGCGAGCGTACGCTGGCCGAGATCGAAAAACCGCGCAACGGAATCCAGCGCCGCATGGTCGAGGACTGGAACGAGCCGCCCGAGTACGAGCGTGCCGAAGACGGCTCCATCAAGACCTGGGATTTTTACGGCGGCTCGCTCAAGGGTATCCAAAATGACCTGCCCCGCATTGCCGAGCTAGGCTTTACGGCCATCTACCTCAACCCCATCTTTGAGGCCGCGAGCAACCACCGCTACGACACGGCCGATTACACCAAGATCGACCCGATTCTGGGCACCGAGCAGGACTTTACGGAGCTGTGCAAGGCGGCCGAGAAGCTCGGCATTTCTATCATCCTGGACGGCGTCTTCAACCACACGGGCGACGATTCGATCTACTTTAACCGCTACGGCAATTATCCCGGCGTCGGTGCTTGGCAGAGCGAGGACTCGCCGTGGCGCGATGCGTTTTACTTCCATGAAGACGGTTCGTATGACTGCTGGTGGGGCGTGGGCAACATGCCCGCCATCAATGAGAGCTCCGAGCTGGTGCGCGAGAAGCTCCTGGGCAAGGACGGCGTGATTCGCAAATGGCTGCGCGCCGGTGCCCACGGCTGGCGATTGGACGTGGCCGACGAGCTTTCCGACGACTTCCTGGCCGAGATCAAAAAGGCCGTGCTCGCCGAAAAGCCCGATGCGCTGCTGCTCGGCGAAGTCTGGGAAGACGCCTCCAACAAGATCAGCTATGGCCATCTACGCCGCTATCTGCAGGGTTCTGAGCTCGACTCTGCCATGGACTACCCCTTCCGCGACATGGTCATCGGCTTTTTGATGGGCTACAAGAACGCATATCAGGCTGCCGAGGACATCGAGACCCTGCGCGAGAACTACCCGCGCGAGGCACTGGCCTGCGCACTCAATCTGCTTTCGAGCCACGACCGTCCTCGCATCATCTCAGTACTCGGCGGTGGCCCCGACGAGTCACAGCTGCCCGAGAGCGAGCGCAGCAAATGGCGCCTGGACGATAACTCGATGGGCCTGGCCAAGAGCCGTTTTTGGTTGGCGACGCTCATGCAGATGACCTTCCCGGGCGTACCCTCAATCTATTACGGCGATGAGTACGGCTTGGAGGGCCTCACCGATCCGGGCAACCGCCGTACCCTGCCGACCAAGGACCAACTCCACGACTTCGACACGCTGGCCATCGTTAAGAACGCGTCTGCCGTGCGCCGCGCGCTGCCCTTTATGGTCGATGGCGAGATCAAGGCCTTTGCGCTCAACGACGAAGTCTTGGCTTACACCCGCACGGGCAAAGACGGCGAGGCCGCGACGGTTATCATCAACCGCAGTCTGCGCAATTCGCACTGCGTGACGATCCCAGCGCTCGGCGAATGTGCAAGCGACGTTATCAGCGGCCACGAGTGCGAGATCCACAACGGTACCGTCACGCTCGACCTGTACCCGTTGGGCTCTTCGATCATCTATCACCATTCCGAGAAGCGCCTGCAGGAGCCGCTCGATCACGGCGCGGGCGTCGTGTGCCACATCACCTCGGTGCCGACCGATGACGGCAAACCCGGCACAATCGGTGCGCCCACGCGTCGCTTTATCGACCATCTGGCCGCCATGGGCATGCGTTACTGGCAGGTCCTGCCCGTCAATCCCACGGACTTCTTCCGCTCCCCCTACGCCGGCCCCTCGGCCTTTGCAGGCAATATCGACCTGCTGCCCGAGGGCCACGAGGAGCTGGCTGCCGACTTCGTCACCTGGAAGGCCCGCGGCGGCGAGGATGCCGACCCGCTGTACACGGCGTTTAAACATCGCAACGCCGACTGGCTCGAGAAGTACTGCGTCTACATGGCCGTTAAAAAGTACTTTGAGGGCGAGTCGCGCCATGATTGGCCGGCAGATGTCGCGCGCTACAACGAACATCTGATCGACGACAAGCGCTTCCACAACGAGGCCGAGCTTCAGGCGTACATGCAGTACCGCTTTGACCTCGCTTGGTGCGAGCTCATGAACTATGCGCACAAGAAGGGCATCAAGGTTATCGGGGATATTCCTATGTACGTGTCCGACGATTCGGCAGACGCGTGGAGCGAACCCGAGAACTTCTGGCTGTCCGATACCGGCAAGGCGATTGAGATTTCCGGTGCGCCGCCCGACAACTTTGCGCCCGAGGGCCAGGTGTGGGGCAACCCAACGTTCCGCTGGGACCACATGAAGCAGAACGGCTATAGCTGGTGGATGGATCGCCTGCGTCGTGCGTTTTCGCTCTACGACCGCGTGCGCCTGGATCACTTCCTGGGCTTCCACAGCTATTTCAGCATTCCCGCGGGTAAGGCATGCGCCGACGGGCGTTGGCTGGCAGGCCCGGGCAAGGACCTGTTCCAGACCGCCTACGACGAGCTGGGTCCGCTCAACTTTATCGCTGAGGACTTGGGCTATCTGACGCCCGGTGTTCGCGCCATGGCATCGACCTGCGGTTTCCCCGGCATGGACGTGCTGGAGTTTAGCGACTACGACGTTCGTTGCGGAATTCATCCCACACCGGGCAAGATCCTGTATACCTCGACGCACGACACCTCGACGCTTGCCGGATGGTGCACACACTCCTTTGCAGGCGGCGACGAGCCGAGCGGCATTGAACTGGCAAGCGAGCTCATGGGCAACGCCCTGGCCAGCGATGCTCCGCTCGTGATGATGCCGCTGCAGGACGTGCTAGGACTGGGCGACGATGCACGTATGAACGTGCCGGGCGTGGCCACGGGCAACTGGACCTGGCAGGCTGAGGAGGCCGACGTTGCGGCAGCCGAGGAGAAAACTGCGAAGCTCCTGCGCAGCACCCATAGATTCTGGGGCGAAGCGTGATAAAACCCCCGATATAGGGTACAGTTACAGACGTTTGAATTTTTGCGGGCAGAGCGATCTGCCCGCTTTGTGCTGAAAAGGAAGTATTATGGCGCGCTACGATTACAAGTGCACGAGCTGCGGCAACGTGTTTGAGGTTGAGCACCCCATGTCCGAGACGCCCGAGGTCGTATGCCCCAACTGCGGCGCCCCGGCGGCCAAGACGTTCTCGGCCAGCGGCATTAAGTTCGACGGCAGCGGTTTCTACAACACCGACCAACGCACTGGCGGCTCCAGCACCAGCGCCACCAGCGGCTGCTGCGCCAACTGCCCGCATAGCCACTAGAAACCAAACAGCCCCGCGATCGACACCGATCGCGGGGCTGATTCTTTAGCTACCCAGGCATCTTTACGAGTTGCGGTGAAATAAGGACTATTTGGCGGGTAGATGCCGCTATTCAATCCCTATTTCACCGCAACTTAGTAGTTACTTGTGGACCAGGCGGGCGCAGAAGTGACCGTCGTAGGAGTCGGCGTTTACGGGGACACTTTGGAAGAGGCCTCGAGGGTTTTGGCGGAGAGTGACGAGGCTCTTGGCGTGGTCGTACTCGGGGAGCTGCAGAATCTGGGCTTCGGAGAGCGGTGCCACGATAAAGCCGGCGCCCTCGGAAGAGGCCAGGAAGGCATCCACGACCTGCGTGTTCTCTTCATCAAAAACCGAGCAGGTGGCATAGATAAGCTCACCGCCGGCAGCAACGCGCGCGGCTGCTTCCTTGAGCATCGTCAGCTGTAGCTTGGGCAGCTCAGTCGTAACGTCGTTCTCGGTCAGACGCCACGGTATCTCGGGATGACGGCGCATGGTGCCGGTGCCAGAGCACGGCGCATCGATAAACACCGTGTCGAACAGGGCGGGCTCGCCGAGCATCGCGTCAAAGGACGTGAGCACCTCATTGAGCTCGCAGGCATCGCCCGACACCGTACGAACACCCGTTATACCCGCCTTATGCAGGCGTGCGAGATTCTGATCGCACTTGCGATCGTGCAGATCGAGCGCGGTATGCTGACGCTCGTACCCGGCACGCTTGGCCTGGCACATCATCACATAGGTCTTGGTGCCGCGACCGGCTCCAATCTCCAGGCAACGACCGGGACGTGTAGCGGCAGTAGCGATAAGCTGAGCGTTGAGGTCCGAGGCAACCGCGGCAGCACGCTCAAACACGCCCGATGCAACCGTGACCTGCGCATCGACCGGAGCATGGCAGCCCGGGAAGACAGGCGCAACGAGCTGCGAGATATACGGGTCGGCCTTGGTCGCAAACGCATTCTCGTGCAGTGCAAGCGGCGCGGGGGCCAGATTACCGGCAAAGTTGAGCGCGCCCTCGGGCGTATCGAACGAGGCCATAATACGAGCGCACAGCCAACGAGGAAGACCCATCAAACGCGAAAGGCGAACCAAACGGCGCTCGGACTCATCCACGTCAGATGCCGTGGCAAAATCCTCCACGTTGTCCGCAACCTTGTGCAGCACCGCGTTAGCCAGGCCCGCGGCAGACTTAGCACCGCTGCGCACCAGCTCAACACCCTGGCTCACGGCAACGCGGCCCGGCGTATGCAGATAGAGCATCTCGAAGGCCGAGATGCGAAGCGCCATGCGAACGCGCGGCGCGACCTTTTTGGGCTTATCCAAAAACTGATCGAGCAACTCATCCAAAATACCCTGCGTGGCGGCAACACCGAGCGCCAAACGAGCGGCAAAAGCGGAATCGCGCTGGTCAATGGCCTTGGCGGAAGCGCGGGACGAGAGCACGTCGCGCGCATACATACCGCGGCGATCGGCCTCCATCAACACATCGAGCGCAAGCTTGCGCGCGGGAGAAAGCTTGCTCATGACAAAACACCCCACGTCAGATCGGCACCCTGCAGGCCGGCAGCCCAGGCAGAAGCAGTCATGGCACGCTTGCCATCGGGCTTAACCTCAAGCAGTTCAACCGCGCCATCGGAAAGGCCCAGGTAAACACGCTTGCTCTTGACGGCAACAGTACCCTCGCCAAGCGACACATCAGCCGGCGCGGCATCGAGCACGCGAACCGTCTTGTCAGCGATCACACAACGAGCGGGCGCGGTGTCGGACGAAGCGAGCACATGACGCACGCAATCGAGAGCCGCCATCTGCGGATCCAGACGCATCTCCTGCTTGGAAATCTTGGCAGCATGAGTGACGAGCGACTCATCCTGCTCAGTCCAAACAGCCGAGCCATCGGCAAGCGAGGGAAGCGTATCGGCAAGCAACTTACCGCCAAGCTCACCAAGCTCCATCGTGAGCGCATCGGCATGCTTACCGGCAACCGACGTAGAGGCCTGGGCACAATAAGCGCCCGTATCCACGCCATGTCCAATGCGCATAATGGAAACGCCAGCAACCTCATCACCAGCAAGAATGGCACGCTGAATGGGAGCAGCGCCACGCCAACGAGGCAGCAAGGACGCATGAACGTTCACGATACCGAGCGGCGCCATATGCAGCACCTCATCAGGCAAAATGCAGCCATAAGCAGCCACACAGAAAATATCAGCCTGCACAGCCTGGAGCGCCTCAACAACCTCAGGCGTCATACGATTAGCCTCAACAACCGGCAGGCCAAGCTCAAGCGCCTTGGCCTTAACAGGAGACGGCTCCAGCTTCTTACCACGCCCACGAACAGCATCGGGACGCGTAATAACAAGCGCAATCTCGTTCCCAGCCTCAACAAGCGAAGTCAGCGAAGGCACAGCAAAATCAGGCGTACCCATAAACACAATACGCATAAAGAACGTCTCCCCTCAACCAAAGCCGAGACGGCTACAAACAACAGCGGAAAGCCAAGTACCCAGCCCATCCGCAATAACAATTCAACAAGAACAAATATACCCAAAACCAAAGAAAGAGCCGCAATAAAAGCAGCTCTTCCAACAAAGCAATTATCAGTGAAGACGCCCATCCCTGGCCCGACGGCACCCGGGCGAGACAAGCAGCGTCAACGTAGTCCCCGGGGCGCCCGCCTATATCGTCCCGCGCGCAGTTTCGCAGCGCAGCGAGAATGTTTGAGCACGGGATGATATAGGCGGGCGCCCCGGGGACGGACAAACCTACTCCGTCTCGCCCGGTCGAGCGCCGCGGGCTAGGGCGTCCTGGTACTCCTTGACTGCCTTGATCCTCTGCATCGGCTTGAGTCGCTCGAACATGGTATTGCCGTGCAGGTGATCGATCTCGTGCTGCAGGCACACGCAGAACAGGTCGCCTGTGGCCTCATAGCGAATCAGGTTGGCATCCAGGTCATACGCCTCGACGACAACGTGATCGGGACGCTCGATCTCGCAGCTAATGCCGGGGATGGAAAGGCAGCCCTCGCTAAACGGCACCAAATGGTCACTCTGCTCGACAATGACGGGGTTGATGAGCACGTACGGGTCGTAATCGTTCTTGTCGCTGTAGTCGCAGTCGATGGTGACGAGCTGAATGAGCTCACCGATCTGCGGGGCGGCCAGGCCGCAACCGCCGTTGTCGAACATCATCTTCTTCATCTTCTCGGCAAGCGCCTCAATCGCCGGGGTGATCTCCTCGATGACGGCGCACTCCTGGCGCAGACGAGGGTCGGGCGACAGTACGATTCCGTTGGCTTCCATGGCCATCCTTTCGGGTTGTTACATCAAATCATAGGCATCGACGTCAACGCTCACGCTTACGCCGCGCATGGAGCCCGCCTCTTTGAGGCAGGCGTCGATATCATCAGAGACATGGTACCCCACGGGCGACTTCACAAGCAGATGGAAGCGGTAACGGTCCTTGGCTCTCTCGATTACACACGAAGCCGGGCCCAGCACCTGCGGCACCGCGCTGCCCGCCCGCAAAAAGTCTGGCGCGGCGGCATGCCAGCGGCGCTTAAGAAGCTTTGCAATGCGCCCGATGTAGTCGTGCGCGTCGTCTCGGTTCGCCGACCACACCAAAATGTTGACCAGGCGAATAAACGGCGGGTACAGCGCGTCGCGGCGCTGATCCAGGTCGTAGTCGGTAAAGATCGAACGGTCGTGCTCAGCGACGGCGCGGATGACCGGATCCTCGGGCAGGTAGGTCTGGATGATCACCTCGCCGGGGCGATCGCCGCGACCGGCGCGGCCAGCGACCTGCTCGAGTAGGTCGTAGGCGCGCTCCCCTGCACGAAAATCAGGCAGCTTGAGGGCAAAGTCGGCATTGACCACGCCCACGAGTGTGACCTCGGGAAAGTCGAGGCCTTTTGCGATCATTTGGGTGCCCAGCAACACGGCGCAATCGGCCGCATCGAACTGCTCGAGCAGTTTTTTGTGCGCATCCTTGCCGCGCGTGGAATCGGCATCCATGCGAATGATGGCGACATCCTCGGGAATCATCTGGTGCAGTGCGTCCTCGATCTGCTGAGTGCCCAGGCCCATTTTTGCCAGGTAGCGACTACCACATTTGGGGCAACGGCTCGTGGGCGCGGGATACGGCTGCACGCGCCAAGACGAACCGCATGTGTGACACTGCAGCGTGTGCGTGCGCTCATGATACGTAAGCGCGGTGGAGCAGTGGTTGCAGGTGGGGACACAGCCGCACTCGCGGCACATCAGGAACGGCGCAAAGCCACGGCGGTTATGCAGCAGCACGGCCTTCTCGCGGCGCTTGACCACACGCTCCAGGCCCTCCATCAGCGGTTTTGAGAACATGGAGCGGCTGCCGTGCGAGAACTCGCGGCGCAGGTCGGCGATGCGGACCGTAGGCAGCACGGCGTGTCCCGGACGCTCGGGCATCTCGACGCGCGTCCAGGTGGCACCGTTATATGTGCCACGGCGGCAGCGGTCGAGGGCCTCGGCAGAAGGCGTGGCGGAACCCAACACGAGCGGGCAGCGGTAGCGGCGCGCCATCTCTGCCGCCACCTCGCGTGCGTGGTAGCGCGGACTGGAGCCCTGCTTGTAGCTGGTCTCGTGCTCCTCGTCGATGATAATGAGACCCAAGTCGCTGAGCGGGCAAAAGAGCGCCGAGCGGGCGCCCACGACCACGCGCGCGGCACCGCTGGCGACCATGTCCCACTGGTCCAGACGCTCGCCGGCCGAAAGACGCGAGTGGAAGACCGCGACCGTCTCGCCAAAACGAGAGCGGAAGCGGCCGACGGTCTGAGCCGTCAGCGAGATCTCGGGCACCAGCACGCAGGCCGAACGGCCGGCCGCCAGCACGCGCTCGATGGCGGAGAGGTAAACCTCGGTTTTGCCGGAGCCGGTGACGCCATCAACGAGTACCACGTCGCCATGAGCGTCCAGACGGGCGCGCTCAATCTGCGCGAGTGCCTGCTGCTGGCCGTTGGTAAGTGCGACCGGCGCCTTGCCGCTTGCCGAGGACAGCGTGGTCTGATCGCTGCAGCCACGCCAGGCGCGGCGCTCCTCCACCACCACGACACCGCGTTTTTCGAGCGCCTTGATGGTCGCCGACATGCTGTTATAGAGCAGGTTGAGGTCGCGCGTCGTGACCGGTCCGCACTGGAGCGCCTCGATGAGCTGACGCTGGCGAACGGCAGTCTTGGGCGGCGTATAGTCGAAACCCTCGGGCGTGAGCATGACCCAGCGGTTTTGGATTGGCTTGACGGCGGAACGTTCAACCGTCCACGCGCCGTCGCCGCCCTTGACCACGCGCGGACTTCCACCCGGGGGCAAGAACAGACGCAGGCACTCGGAAAGCGTTGCGACGTACTCGCGGCTCATCCAGCGTGCGATACGGGCAGCCTCGGCGGTAAAAAGCGGCTTGCTGAGGATAGCCTCGATGACTTTAATGCGCGCGGGATCGAGAGCGTCGTTACCTTGCAGGTCGGCCAGCTCGGGCGCAATGTCGACGATGTAGCCCGCGGCCGCACGGTTACCAAAGTGGACCAGGACCGTGGATCCGATCTGCGCCTCGTTGGCAAGGGACCGGGGGATGCCGTAGGCGAATGGCTCGGACAGCGCACGGGTCGGGATGTCGAGGACCACGCTCGCATAGGCGGCGACGGGTTCGGGTGCGGGCTCGGACTGCGCCGGGGCGGCGGCAGGAGCCGCGGACTTCGGAGCTTCCTCCGGTTCTGGCGAACCAAACAGCGACAGTTGCTCGGCCATGGTCCCAGCACCTCCTATCCCATACGTCTACAGAAACAAGAGCCCCGCTCGAGGTGAACGGGGCTCGGATACATACGTTTGCGCAGCGATTACAGCGCCATCGTGCGGGCGCGGTCGATGCGCGCCAGGCAGTCGTCGCGACCGACGAGCGCCATGGTCTCGCCCAGCGGAGGGCTCACCATGTTGCCGCAGACGGCGACGCGCACAGCCTGGAACACCACGCGCTTCTTGAGGTCCATCTGCTCAGGCAGCGGCTCAAGCGCAGCGTCGATGTTGGCGGCCGTCCACTCGTCCACACCCTCGAGTGCGGCCTTGGCGGCGTCCAGAATGGCACCCATGCCCTCCTTGGCCAGGCCCTTGTTGACGGACTTCTCGTCATACTCGAGCGTCTCAGCCGTGGCAAAGATGGGGGCGGCGACGGTCACGGCGTCGGCCGGCATCTTGGTGCGCGGCTTGACAATGGCGGCAAGCGCGTCGATCCAATCCTCGCCGTACTCAACATTACCCTCGATGAGACCCGCCTCGTGCAGCTCGGGGACCATGATCTCGTCGGCAAACTGAGCATCGGACATGCCGTTGATGTACTCGGCATTGACCCAGTCGAGCTTCTTGGGGTCGAAGGTCGCCGGGTTCTTGGAGATGCGGTCGAGCGAGAACTTGCTGGCCAGGACATCGCGCGGGATGATCGTGGTCTCACCGTCGAGCGACCAGCCGAGCAGCGCCAGATAGTTGACGAAGGCATCGGACAGGTAACCGGCGTCGCGGTATTCCTCCACCGAGGTGGCGCCGTGGCGCTTGGAGAGCTTCTTGCCGTCGGCGCCCAGGATCATGGAGATGTGGGCGAACGTGGGCACGGGCGCGCCGAGAGCCTCATAGACCATGACCTGACGCGGGGTGTTGGACAGGTGGTCGTCGCCGCGGATGACATGGGTGATCTTCATCATGGCGTCGTCGACGACGGTCGCGAAGTTGTACGTGGGCGTGCCGTCGGAGCGGAAGATGACAAAGTCGTCGAGCTCCTTGGCGTCGAAGGTCACCTCGCCGTGGACGGCGTCGTGGATGACGACGTCTCCGCGGTCCTCGGGCACCTTGATGCGCAGGACATAGGACTCGCCGGCCTCGATGCGGCGGCGGGCCTCCTCGGGATCAAGATCGCGGCAACGGCGCTGATAGCCCTGGAAGGGATCCTTGCGCTCCTGCGCGGCCTTACGGTCGGCGTCGAGCTGCTCCTTGGTGCAGAAGCAGGGATATGCCTTGCCCTCGTCCCAAAGCTTCTGGGCGGCCTGTTTGTACAGGTCCAGGCGCTCGGTCTGGGCGTAGGGACCAAAGTCGCCGCCCACCTCGGGACCCTCGTCCCAGTCAAGGCCCAGCCAACGCATGGCGCGCAGGATGATCTGCGTGTTCTCGTCGGTGGAGCGGGTGGGGTCAGTGTCGTCGATGCGCAGGATGAACGTGCCGCCGTTTGCGCGGGCAAAAGCCCAGTTATAGATAGCGGTGCGGGCGCCGCCAATGTGCAGCTTGCCCGTCGGTGAGGGTGCAAAGCGGACGCGAACGTCTGATGCCATGGAAATCTCCTCGATTGCAGGATGGATGTCTAACCGCACCAGTATAAAGCATCAAAGCAACCTCCGCACAAAGGGCACCGACCTACTCATTGGGGACAGACTTAAATGACCAGTCTTTGGGCAACCTGTCGGCACTTAGGTAAGGCTGGTCATTTAAGTCTGTCCCCAATGAGTAGGTGCGGAAAGGGTGTGAATGTTTGATTTACGCGCTATGATGTGCCCTTGCATAGAGAGCTCGGCGGAATGGTAACGGTCGCCGGGACACGTTTTTGAAAGGACAATCATGTCAGAAGAACTTCGTTCCATCCCATCCCAACACGGGTCCTTTGTTTTTACGTCGGAGTCGGTGACCGAAGGTCATCCCGATAAGATCGCCGACCAGATCAGCGACGCCGTCCTCGACGCAATCCTCGCCAAAGAAATAGAGCTGCAGGAGCAGGGCTACATCGCCCCCAACGGCGTGCCCGCCAACGTGGAGAACGTCCGCTGCGCCTGCGAGACCCTCGTGACCACCGGCACCGTCATCGTCGCCGGCGAGATCCGCACTCAGGCCTACGTCGACGTGCAGGAGATCGCCCGTGGCGTTATCCGCCGCATTGGCTACAACCGCGCAAAGTTCGGTTTTGACTGCGATACCTGCGGCGTCATGAGCCTTATCCACGAGCAGTCCCCCGATATCGCCCAGGGCGTCGACGAATCCTTCGAGACCCAGACCGGCGCTACCACTGACCCAATCGACCTGATCGGCGCCGGCGACCAGGGCATGATGTTCGGTTATGCCTCCAACGAGACCAAGACCCTCATGCCCATGCCACACTACCTGGCAAGCCGCCTGGCCGAGCGCCTGGCCGCCGTGCGTCACGACGGTACCCTCGCCTATCTGCGTCCCGACGGCAAGACCCAGGTCACCGTGCGCTACGAGGAAGGCAAGCCCGTCGAGGTCACGACCATCGTCATCTCCACGCAGCACGCCGCCGAGATCGAGGACATGGGCAAGATCAAGGCCGACCTCATCGAGCACGTCATCACCCCGGTCATGGCCGCTGAGAACATGCCGTGGGACAACGCGGACATCTACGTGAACCCCACCGGTCGCTTTGTCGTGGGCGGCCCCATGGGCGACACGGGCCTCACCGGCCGTAAGATCATCGTCGACACCTACGGTGGCTACGGCCGTCACGGCGGCGGTGCCTTTAGCGGCAAGGACTGCACCAAGGTCGACCGCTCCGCCGCGTATGCCGCGCGTTGGGTCGCCAAGAACGTGGTCGCCGCCGGTCTGGCCGACCGATGCGAAGTCGAGCTTGCCTACGCCATCGGCGTTTCCAAGCCCCTCTCAATCATGGTCGACACCTTCGGTACCGCGCATGTTGCCGAGGACAAGATCGTCGAGGCCGTAGAGAAGACCTTCGACCTGCGCCCGGGCGCAATCATCCGCGACCTGGACCTGCGTCGCCCCATCTACGAAAAGACGGCAGCCTACGGTCACTTCGGTCGAGAAGACGCCGACTTCACCTGGGAGAAAACCGATCGAGTCGAAGAACTCAAAGCAGCCTGCGACCTGTAATTAAGAACCGCTAAGGTCACAACAACATATGCACTTTCATAAGAAGTACCGGTCCCAACCGGTACTTCTTTTTTATTTAACCGGTGGTGAAGATGAGCCACTGCGGGACATGGAATAGGTCACCAGCCAATGAATTTTGGAGCACACGCGCCTCTACCATGTATCCTTAGTCCCGAGGGGCGGGGCATAAGGTCGATCGCGAGTTCCGCACGAGCCGGAGAGCACTTAATGTGCTCTCCGTGCGAGCAGGACTGTCCGAACAGGCGACCTTATGCCCCGCCCCTCGGGACGACGAGATAAGGCAAAGGAGCACCCATGGCAGGCAAGCCGCAAACACTAGCTACGACCTCGGCATTCGAGATCTTGGGCCCCGTCATGGTCGGCCCCAGCTCATCGCACACCGCCGGCGCCCTGCGGTGCGCCCAAGTTGCCGCCAGCCTGCTGGAAGGCCGCATCACCAAAGTCACCTTTGGCCTGTGGAACTCCTTCGCCCACACCTACCGCGGCCACGGCACCGACCGTGCGCTCGTCGCGGGCATCCTGGGTCTCGACACCGATGACGAGAACATCAAGCAGGCCTTCGACCTCGCGCACGAGCAGGGCCTCGAATATCACTTTGACATCAAGGGCGACGACGCCTCCATCCACCCCAACACCGTCGACATCGACATGGTCGACGACACGGGCGCCACGGCACAGGTCCGCGGTGAGAGCCTGGGCGGCGGCAAGATGCGCATCAGCCGCATTAACGGCGTCGGCGTCGACATCTCGGGCATGTATTCCACGCTCTTCGTGGCGCACTACGACGTCCCCGGCGTGCTCGCCGCGCTCACCAACCTGCTCGCCTACGCCCACGTGAACATCGCCTTCTGCCGCACCTACCGCACCGAAGTGGGCGGCCAGGCCTACTCCGTCTTTGAAACCGACGGCGCGCCCGACGACACCGTTATCCCCATGCTACGCAAGCTCGACAATGTCGATTACGCGACCTTTATCGAGCTCCCCGGTTCTGCCTCGTCGCTCTCCCCCGGCGTCTCGGCAAAGGAGATCTTCGACGACGGCGAGCAGCTGCTCGATGCGTGCGCCGAGCTCGGCCTGAATATCGGCGCCGTTATGGCCGTGCGCGAGGCGCGTCTGACCGGCGAGACCCACGCCGTCGCCGCCATGCGCCGCGTGCTTGACGTCATGCGCGAGGAGACCACGACCCCCATCGTCAATCCGCAGCGATCGCTCGGCGGGCTTATCGGCGGCGAGGCTAAACTCGTCGATGCCACCGGCCGCAACGATTTGAGCACGAACCTGATGGGCACCGTTCAAACCGACGCCGTGGCCCGAGCGATGGCCGTGCTCGAGCGCTCCGCCACGATGGGAGTGATCGTCGCCGCCCCCACGGCAGGCTCCGCGGGTGTCGTGCCCGGCTGCGTGCTGGCGCTCGCCGATCACCTGCAGCTCGACGACGAGCAGGTCATGGATGCGCTCTACTGCGCAGCCGCCATCGGCCTCAACCTCACCACAAGCGCCTGCGTTGCCGGCGCCGAGGGCGGCTGCCAGGCTGAGGTGGGAAGCGCCGCCGCCATGGCAGGCGCCGCGCTGGTGCAGATGCTCGGCGGCACGCCCGAGCAGGCGCTCGACGCCAGTTCCATCGCGCTGAGTAATCTGCTGGGTCTCGTTTGCGACCCCGTCGGTGGCCTCGTGGAGGTGCCCTGCCAAAACCGCAACGCCATCGGCGTGGCAGCGGCCTTTAGCTCTGCACAACTCGCCCTCGCAGGCATTAAGAGCTTGGTGCCGTTTGACCAGATGGCACATGTCATGCTCTCGGTGGGTCACGCGTTGCCGGCCACGCTGCGCGAGACGGCAAAGGGCGGCATCGCGCAGGCTCCGGCCGCACTTTCGGCCTGTGCAAAATGCGGTGTGTGCGGATAGCGACAAAGAACGACTCAAAGGTGGGACAAATGTCCCACCTCTTTTGAATGCCACCGTTTCCGTACCACAAACAGCAGGGCAATCGCTATAATGCAAGCCCAGTAAAAACACGATGAACCGCAAGGCGAAAATCGAAGGATATGCATACGATGTCGCAAAACGATCGAACTCAACTGATTCCCGATCCGCAGCAGCCGAGCAGGCACACCGGCGGCGTTCAGTCACCGCGTCCTATCGCGCCGAGCCACGGTCAGCAGCGTGGTGCGGCAAACGCTTCCCAACGCCCAAACCAACAGCGACAGCAGCGCCAGGCAAACGGCAATGCGCCCAAGCAGCCCCCCACGCACGCCCGAGGCGATCGCGGCCCCGCGCGCAAGTCCGCCGGCAACAATAGGTCGGGCAAAAAGACGACGCTCTTTGTCGTCTTGGGTCTTATCGTCATTGTCTATATCGTAGGAATCGTAGCGTTTTCGCAGCTAGCCTACCCCAACACCACCATCGCCGGCGTCGACGTCTCGTTCTCCAACGCTTCGTCTGCCGCTACCAAGGTCAATTCGGCATGGAAGCACTATAAGCTCACCGTGACAGGCGATGACTTTAGCTGGACCTATCAGCCCGAGTCCGATGAGCCCATCGTCGATGGCGAAGCTGCCGCAAAAGAGATTATCAGCCACAACGAAGCCTTTGTATGGCCGGTCCGCCTTGTGGAATCCTTAAGCGGCAAGGCCAAAACAACCGCTACCTCCAACGAAGTCGATCTTGATCAAGACGTCGACCTGTCCATGCTCTCCGATACCTTTGACCAAAAGAAGTTTGAGAAGGATCTGGGCGCCGCCATCGACGAGTTTAACGAGGGGCGTTCGGGCACGTTCGAGGCCAATAGCTCCTATGACGAGCAGGCCGGCAAGTTTACCGTCGAGAAGGCGCGCTCCAACGAAAAACTCAACCGCGAGCATGTCATTAAGTATGCCGAGCTCGAGCTTGCCTCGCTGGCCGAGACCGTAGATCTTTCCAAGCTCGGCAACGATGCCTATGAGCCGCTCAATGGAACGCTGACCGATGATCAGATTCAGGCCGCATGCGATGCCGCCAACAACTTCCTGGGCGTCAACGTGACCCTCAAGCTCAACGGCGAGGATGCCGGCAAGGTTGATGGCAGCTCCGTGTTGCAGTGGATCAGCTTTGCCGATCCGGCCAATCCCACGCTCGATACGTCGCAGATCAGCAGCTGGGCAGCCGAGCTCGCCAACGGCTTTAATACCGTGGGCTCCACTCGCTGGTGGACGCGCGCCGATGGCAAGCAGTGCGCCGTCGAAGGCGGTGACTTTGGTTGGTCCATCGACAGCAGCTCGCTCGCCAAGCAGGTCGAGGACGCCATTAACAACAAGCAGACCGGCGAGATCGAGATCAAGTACTCCCAGAAGGCCGACACCTTTACCGCAAAGGGAGAGCCCGACTGGAAGGCATATATCGACGTCGACTTGTCCGAACAGCACGCGCGCTACTATAACGAGAGCGGAAATATCGTTTGGGAGGCCAACTTTATCTCGGGCAAGCCGGGCGAGGACGCCACGCCCGAGGGCGTCTGGCAGATCAACAGCAACGACGGCGGCAGCACCCTGATCGGAGCCAAGGACCCCGAGACCGGCAAGCCCAAATACGAGAGTCCGGTGAGCTACTGGATGCCGTTTGAGGGCAACATGATCGGCTTCCATGATGCCACCTGGCAAAACGACAAGAGCTTCGATAACGCCGAGTCGTACAAATGGTGCGGCAGCCACGGCTGCATCAACCTGCGCCTGGCAGACGCCAAGGCACTTCACGACTGCATCAAAGTCGGCCTGTGCGTGGTTGTCCACTCGTAGTGCAACGAGCGCATTCCTACAACGTGGAACCGCTGCGACCAATCTAACAGTTCCGAAAGAAACCGTCCTATGCGCCCGCCCCAACCGGTGGGCGCATATACTTATCGAGGTACTTTCTATAAAGGAGACGCTATGCCGAATGTCCCCACGATCACCCCGGGCCCAGATGATACCGAGCGCACGCCCGAAGGTGCCACCGAAACGATTCCTCTGATTACAAACGTACATGCCGACAAGCAGAGCGGACGCGCGAACGATACGGCCGAGATTTCCGATGAAGAGGCATATGCCAAGCTCAAGGCAAAACGTGCCGAACGTCGACGCAAAAAGCTGATTCGACGCGGTATTGCCGCCAGCGTCGTGGGTGCCATCGCGCTCATTGCCATTGTCGCAACCCTGGTTATCAATGCGCAGCCACAGGGCGCTAGTGGGCCTGTGACCGACATGGTGACCGAGGGCACGTTTACCACAACGGTCGAGGCGAAAGGCCGGCTCAAACCCATTTCGTCCTCAGTGGTCTCCCCTTCTGTCGACGGTACGGTCGATTCGATCAACGTGCAGGCAGGCCAATCCGTCAATGAGGGCGACGTGCTTATGACTATTAAAAACGACGAGCTCGATCGCAACGTTGCCGAGGCGCAGCGTGCAGTTGCAGCCGCCCAGGAAGACCTCTCCAACGCGCAGAAAGCCGCAGCTGCCGAGCAGACCACCCCAACGACGGACGTCGATGGAGTTTCCGCAGCGGCTGGCGTCTCCGACACATCAGCGGACACGAACGCCGTATCGGCCGCGCAGCGCAGCCTCGCATCGGCCCAGGCAAACCTCGACCAGGCGAACGCCAAGGCCGCCAGTCGCACGGTCACGGCCCCGAGCTCGGGTAGCATCGTGGAGCTCAACGCCAAGGTGGGCGCCACGGTTACAAGCGGCATGATCATGGGCGAAAGCGATACGAGCGGCGGCAGGCAGTGCATGCAAATCGCCGACCTGTCCAAGATGAAGGTGACCGTGCAGGTGGGCGAAAAGGACATCGCCAAGATCGCCGTTGGGCAGAGCGCCAACGTCACGTATCCCGCGTTTCCCGATATCGTGAGCCAGGGCACCGTCACGGCTATCGCGTCGGTGGCAAACTCCGACGCCGCCAACGGCGGCGGCAGCGTGACCTTTAACGTCGACATCCTCATCGAGGCGCCCGACGCGCGCCTGAAGCCGGGCATGACGGCCGAGGTATCGGTGGTGACCGAGCAGCTCGACGACGTGGTGATGGTGCCGACGATGGCGCTCATGACCGAAGACGGCGAACACTATTACGTCAACGTGGCAACCGATGACGAGGGCAAGCAAACCCATCGCGTGAAGGTGGCCGTCGTGACGCAAAACGACAACGAAGCCGTAGTCGGCAAGACACAGGTCAAGCGCGACGACCAGGGCAACGAGATCAACCCCAACGTGCCGGTTACCAAGCTGCGCGATGGCGACACGCTCGCCATGGACACCGGAGCGGACGCAACGGCTGACGGCGGCTACAGCGCGGATTCGGGCAGTATGTCTGCCGATGAGGACATGTAATGCGTCCCGTTATCGACATCCGCAACGTGCACCGCATCTTTGAAAGCGAGGCAGGTTGCGCCCACATCCTGCACAACGTGAGCCTGGCGGTAAACCCCGGTGAGTTCGTGGCCATTACCGGCCCCTCGGGCTCGGGCAAGTCGACGCTCATGAACATCCTCGGCTGCTTGGATAAGCCGACGGCGGGCGACTACTACCTGCAAGGGCTCAACGTGGCCGAGCTTGACGATGACGAGCTCACCGAAGTTCGCGCCCTGAGCATTGGCTTTGTCTTTCAGAGCTTCAACCTGCTGCCGCGCCTGTCGGTTATCGAAAACGTCATGCTGCCGCTGGCCTACACCAATGTGCCCCGAAGCCAGCGCGAAATGCGCGCCGTGCACGCGCTGCAGGCTGTCACGCTGCCCGTCGACCACTGGGACCACCGCATATCCGAGCTCTCGGGCGGCCAGATGCAGCGCGTCGCCATCGCGCGCGCCCTCGTCAACGATCCACCCATCATTTTGGCTGACGAGCCGACGGGAAACCTGGACTCCGCCACTGGAGCGCTTGTAATGGAGACCTTCCATAAGCTCCAGGAGCGCGGCAAAACCATCGTGTTCATCACACACGACCCCGGCATTGCCGCCGAGGCCGACCGTGCCGTGACCATCCGCGACGGTCGAATTCACGACGGCGCGTATATTCCACATGCACCGCGGACCCTGCGCAGCGCCGTAGATAGCCTGCCCATGATTTCCGCCTCCGCCAACCCGCCGAAAGGAGTGGTGGCATGAGCACCCGTGATCTCATCCAGGAAGCCCTTCACTCGCTCGAGGCCAACAAGGGGCGCAGCCTGCTCACCATCCTGGGCATTGTCATCGGCATCGCCTCGGTTATCGCCATGACTTCGCTCATCGGCGGCATCCAAAACAGTTTGGTCAACAGCCTGGGCCTCAATGCGGCACGCATGGTGCAAATCTATTCGTCCCAAGAACTCACTGATTCTGATGTCGAGAAGCTTCAAAAACTGGTGCCACAGATAGAGCAGATCGGCGTCGTGGACAGCGCCTATACCGAGTACAAGACCGGCGATAAAAGCTATACCGTCATGGCGCAGGGCGTCGATAGCAACATGCTCGACGCGGTGGGCGCCAGCAAGCTCGTTGCGGGGCGCACCTATTCCCAGGCCGAGTCCCAATCAGGCTCGCGCGTGGCGCTCATCAGCCGCAACGGCGCCGATCAGCTTTACGGCAACGAACAGGACGCGGTAGGCAAGACTATTGAGGTCTCCAACGGCGAGGTACAGATTGTCGGCGTTATCGACGGCGGCAGCGACTCCATGGGCTCGCTCACGCTGTATATGCCACGCGAAACCATCTCTGGGCTGTTTAGCGACGAGAATCCTTCATTCCCCAGCGTGACGGCACTTGCCGCCGAGGGCACGGACATGGATGAGCTTTGTAAGACCATCGAGTCCAAGGTGCGCGCGATGAAGGGCATCGAGGAGGAGGATGAGTACGACAGTGTATCAGCAACATCCATGAAAAGCGCCATCGATACACTCAACTCCTTTATGGGCGCGTTCTCGCTCATCATGGGTGCTGTCGCCAGCATCTCGCTGCTTGTCGGCGGTATCGGCATTATGAATATGATGCTCACCAACGTATCTGAACGCATCCGCGAGATCGGCATCCGCCGTGCTCTGGGCGCCAGTCGTCGCGATATCACCGCGCAGTTTTTGGCCGAGTCCTCGGCGCTGTGCGTCACCGGCGGACTGTTGGGTGTCCTGATTGGCTATCTGCTGGCATGGGGACTCACGTTCTTTGCCACAAGCTCGGGCATCATGAGCGAGTTTGGAGCTACCGGGACGATCACGCCAAGCTTCTCCATTACGACAGTGTTGATCGCGTTTGCCGTATCGGTCGGCATCGGCGTAATCTTTGGCTTCTATCCCGCTCGCCGCGCGGCAAAGCTCGACCCGGTGGAGTGCCTACGCTACCAGTAAGCCACCACCAACAAGTTGCGGTGAATTAGGGACTGGATATGCTATCTAGCTTCAAAAACAGACACTATTTCACCGTAACTTATTGAAGGTCTGCTTGCGCCAGTTCCGGGCGTCGTCCTCTAGCTATTGGCGGATGACGGGCTTGTAAGGGTCAAGCTTGCTCGGGGCGCTCCTCTTCGCGGGCGGGAGGGCGCACAGGCGCGGTGAGCGCCTAGCGCGCGAACTCCCGTAAGAGCGCGTCTTCCACTTCCCGAAGCGAAAGGGCCCCGCCTCCCTCGGCGGGACGGGCGACCACGATGCAGCGCGCTCCCGCGTCGCGCGCGGCGGCGAGCTTCTCGGCCGTGCCGCCTACGGTTCCCGAGTCCTTGGTCACAAGCCACTGGGCGCCCACCTGCCGAAGCATCGCCTCGTTGAGCTCGCGAGTGAAGGGCCCCTGCATGCCGATGACGTGCGACGGCGAAAACCCCGCGTCGATGCACTTCGTTATAGCACCGGGCAGCGGGAGCACACGCACGAAGAAGCGCTCCGCGAAATCGGCGACTCGCGTGTAGGGAGCAAGTTCCTTGCTCCCCGTCGTGAGAAGCGCGCGACCCGGGTTCTCGGAGAGAAAGCGCGCCGCGCAGGCGATCGACGCGACCGGCACGACGCATTTGGGCAGCGCCTCGACCGGGCGCGCAAGGCGCAGGCATCGTGCACCCACGACGAGCGAAGCGGCCCGGATGTTGCCGCTTGCGAGCGTAGCGAAGGGGTGCGTGGCGTCGACGACGATGCGCGCGCCGGAAAGCTCGCGCTCCATGTCGGCCTCGTCGAGCCTGCCCGCATGCACCTCGATGCCCGGAAGCTCGCCCAAAAGCTCGCCTCCGTACTCGGTTGCCGCGTAGGCACGGGCGGGGATGCCCGCCCCGCTCGCCCATTCGCACAGAAGGCGGCCCTCGGTGGTGCCGGCGAAGATGCGCAGCGCCGGCGCGGATGCGGGCGCCGTCACTTCGGGCCGCCTGGGCGCGTGATCTGGTAGAGCAGCGCGTTCATAATGGCGGCCGCCACGGTCGAACCGCCCTTGCGACCCCTCGCGACGATGGCCGGCACGCGTCGCGCGAGTAGCTCCTCTTTCGCCTCGACCACGTTCACAAACCCGACCGGCACCCCAACGACGAGCGCGGGCGCGATCTTCCCCGCGTCCATGAGCTCGGCGAGGCGCAGAAGTGCTGTGGGAGCGTTGCCGACGGCCACGACAAGCGGACCCTCGATGCCGCAAGCTTTGTCCATGCTCGCAACGGCGCGAGTCGTGCCCGCGGCGCGCGCAGCCGCGGCGACATCAGGGTCGGCCATGTAGCACACGGCCTTGCAGCCGAGCTTTGCGAGCGCGGGCTTGCTTATGCCTGCGAGCGCCATGTTCGTGTCGGTGAGCACCGTGGCCCCTGCGCGCAGTGCGTCGAGAGCACAGTACGCGGCGTCATGGGTGAATACGAGGGAATCGGCGTACGAGAAGTCGGCAGTGGTGTGGATGACGCGCTTCACGACGGGCTCTTCAAGCGGCGGGAACGTGCGGCCGCCGAGCTCTTCGGTGATGATCTCGAAGCTGCGCCGCTCGATGTCGCCGGGCGCCATCTCCTTGGAATCCATCTAGTACTCCACTCCTTCCCTTGCACCTATCCCCTGAGCGTAGGGGTGTTTCTCGCACCGCATCTCGGTTATGTAGTCGGCCTTCTCCACGATCTTGCGGGAAGGCGCGCGCCCGGTGAGCGCTACTTCGACGCCGCGCGCGGACATATCGAGCGCGCGGTCCACGAGTGCCTCATCGACAAGCCCCTTCGAAAGCGCGTCGAGCGCCTCGTCGAGCACGAGCAGCCCCTCATGCGCGCCCTCGAGCTCGGCGAGCGCGGAAGCTAGGTTCCCATCGTGCAGCTCGCACGTCGCGGCAAGTTCTTCCGACGTCATCGACCAGGTAAACTTGTCCGACACCTTCCCCGCGAACACGGGCACGCCGAAATGCTCGGCGAGCAGGCGCGCCTCCCCGCTTTCGCCGTCTTTCAGGAACTGCACGACGACGACGCAGCGGCCTGCGGCGAGCATGCGAAGGGCGAGGCCCATCGCCGCCGTGGTCTTGCCTTTGCCGTCGCCATGATACACGTGGATCATACGCCCTCCTCGATTATGCGGTAGACATACTCCATGTCGAGCGCCCCGCGCACGACGTCGGCCAGGCGGTCGAACTCGCGCGCACGGTGATCGGCCGCGGACGTCGCGCCCGCAGCACCCACGACGCTCTCGGGCAGGCCGCGCATGTGCGCGAGCGAGCGCGCGAGGGCGAGCGCCACCCCCGGTTCGTCGAACAGGCCGTGGAGATAGGTTCCGAACACGTTTCCGCAGGCCGCGCCTTCTGGTTTGCCGTCAATCGTGCCCGCAGGGGCGCAGGAGACGATCGTTTCGCCGTCGTGAATCTCGTACCCGCGAGCCGTCATGCCGTTCCACACCGAGAACGCGCCTTGGGCGCCCGTGATTCGAAGCTCCGACTGGGCAAGGCGCTTTTCCTCCTTGAACACCGTACTTGCAGGGATGAGCCCGAGCCCGCGCGCGGTGCCAGCGCCTTCCCTGCCGTGCGGGTCGGAAAGCTCGTCTCCCAAAAGCTGGTAGCCTCCGCATATGCCGAGCACCGGCGTGCCCGCGCCCGAAAGCGCGCGTACACAGGCTCCGATGCCGCTAGCCGCAAGCCAGCGCGCGTCGTTGAGCGTGGTCTTCGAGCCTGGGAGCACCACCAGGTCGGGTCGGCCCAGATCGGTCGTCGAGGAAACATAGCGCACGCCCACGCCGGGCACGCGCGAAAGCGGGTCGAAGTCGGTGAAGTTCGACAGATGCGGAAGGCGCACGACGGCGACGTCGATGACGCCGCGCGCCTCGCGGGCAGATAGGCGCGGCGCAAGCGAGTCCTCGTCGTCCAGGTCGAGCGTAAGATACGGCACGACCCCCACGACGGGAACCCCGCACATCTTCTCGAGCGGGACCAAACCCGGGCGCAGGATTTCCACATCGCCGCGGAACTTGTTCACAACAAGCCCCCGCAAAAGCGCGCGGTCCTCGGGTGCAAAGAGCGCGACCGTGCCGTAGAGCTGGGCAAACACCCCGCCTGGGTCGATGTCGCCCGCGAGCAGCACGGGGGAGGACACGGCGCGCGCAAGCCCCATGTTGACGATGTCGTTTTCGGCAAGGTTGATTTCGACGGGGCTGCCGGCGCCCTCGATGACGATGACGTCGTTTTCCTCCGCGAGCGAATCGAACGCTTCCAAAATCTGCGGCATGAGCGCCTTCTTTCGCGCGAAGTAGTCCCTCGCAGCGAAGGCTCCCTGCGCCTTGCCGGCCACGATGAGCTGGCTTCGGTGGTCGCTTTCGGGCTTGAGCAAGATGGGGTTCATGCGCACGTCGGGCGCGATGCCGCACGCCTCGGCCTGCATGATCTGGGCGCGCCCCATCTCGAGCCCGTCGGCCGTGACACCGCTGTTGAGCGCCATGTTCTGGCTCTTGAAGGGAGCCACGCGCAGGCCGTCCTGCGAAAGCACACGGCACAGCCCCGCCGCAAGCAGGCTCTTCCCCGCGTTCGACATGGTGCCCTGGATCATGATGGGCTTCGCCCTACCCACGGGTATCAACCTCCTTCGCCGAGCCTCGGCCATCCGCGCCCGCCATAGCGCCGCTGCAAGAAGCGCCGCCCCGTTCGTCGGGTACGTCTTCGCCCGATGCGCCTTCCGCCCGAAGCGCGCGGCTGAACGCCATCGCAAGACGGGCGTTCTCCTTGCGCGTGCGCACCGCGACGCGGCACCAGAAACGGGACAGTACCGAAAACGAGTCGCACGTGCGGACCAAAACCCCCTGTTTATACAGGCGCTCGGGGATGTCTTTCGCCGGCGTGCGGACTAAAAGGAAGTTCGCATCCGACGGCACGACGGAAAGCCCGAGCGAGGAAAGCTCGTGGGAAAGCCACGCTCGCTCGCC
This sequence comes from Collinsella sp., assembly GCA_037320555.1. Lineage (GTDB taxonomy): Bacteria > Actinomycetota > Coriobacteriia > Coriobacteriales > Coriobacteriaceae > Collinsella. Next base: position 55,958 of record JAYBVN010000025.1, read on the forward strand.
TGCCAATACATCGCGCGTGCGCGAGACGTATTCAACGTCTTCCAGGGCGGCGATGCCCGCGGCCTCGGCGACCGAGGAGACGGGCCACGCCTGCCCCGCCCGGCGAATCCCCTCGATGAGTTGGGCGTTTCCGCTGATCAGATATCCCAACCGCAACCCCGCCATTCCGTAGAGCTTGGTGAACGCGGAGAGCACGGCCACATGGCGCGAACACGCGGCGCGTGCAGCCACGCTCCTTTCGCGGGCGTCGGGCGCAAATCCGAGGAAGCACTCGTCCACGACGAGCAGCGCGCCCACCTGCTCGCAGCGGCAAGCCGCGGCATCGATCACGCTGGGGTCGACGAGGCGCCCCGTCGGGTTGTTCGGATTGCAGAGGTACGCCACGTCTCCCGGCCCCTCGATCGCGCGGGCGAAGGAGGCGGGCACGTCGAAGTCGTCCGCTTCGGAGAGCGGGAACTCCTGCACGCATGCGCCGTAGTACGATGCCGCCTCCGCATATTCAGAGAACGTCGGCGCACACACGACGATGCGTTTCGGGCGCACCGCCGCGGCGAGCCGCCAGATGATGTCGGACGCGCCCGCGCCACAGACGATAGTATCTTCGGGAATGCCCTGGGCGCGCGCTAGGGCGCGAACGAGGGCGAGGCTTTCCCTATCGGGGTAGGCGTCGATTCGAGAAAGCGCCTTGCAAGCTGCGGCGACGGCGCGTGGCGAGGGGCCTGCCGGATTCACGTTCACCGAGAAGTCAATGAGGTCGGAGGCGCCCCCTTCGCAAGCGATGCCGAGCGATTGCGTGCTACCCCCATGAGCACGGGCGCGCAGGATTCCCCCGGCAGCCCGGGGCGCGGCGTGGTCTTCCCTCATGCCATCGCCCCCACGGCGAGCACGACCGCCGCGCGCGCGGCACCGAAGACGACGAGTGCGCATACGGACGCGGCGAGCATGAGCCTTGTCGCCCGGGCGATGTCGCCCCACTCGATTTCGCGGGACGCGTCGCCTATCGTCGGTTTCTCAACGAGCTTGCCGAAATACACCGCGGGTCCTGCCAGGCGCAGCCCGAGCGCGCCCGCGCACGCTGACTCGGTCTGTGCCGCGTTCGGGCTCGCATGGCGACGCCTGTCGCGGCGCCAGATGCGCGCCGCCCCGCGCGCGTCGAGCCCGACGATCGGGCATACGGCAATCATGAGCAGGGCCGATAAGCGCGAGGGAATCCAGTTCACCGCATCGTCGAGGCGCGCCGAGGCGCAGCCGAAGTCGATGTAGCGCTCGTTTTTGTAGCCCACCATGCTGTCGAGCGTGTTCACCGCCTTGTACGCCATGCCCAAGGGCGCACCCCCGATCATAAGATAGAAAAGCGGCGCGATGACGCCGTCGCTCGCGTTCTCCGCCACCGTTTCCACGGCGGCGCGCGCGACGCCCTGCTCGTCGAGAACAGACGTGTCGCGTCCCACGATGAGCCCGACGGCTTCGCGCGCCGCGACAAGGCCGCCCTTCGAGAACGCGCGGGCCACGGCCAGGCTCTGGCGGCGCAGCTCGCATGCCGCGAGAATCTGATAGCTCGCCCATGCCTCGGCCACGAAGCGCAAGCCGGAGTGAACCATGCCGCAAAGATGCAGGATTCCCCAGGCCAAAAGCCCACACGCAAGCGGAAGCGCCACGGCGAGCACAAGCCCTGCGGCGCGCGCGCCCGCGGACGTTTGCGGGAATGCGCGCCGCAGGCGGCCTTCGGCCCACGTGATCGCGCGCCCCATGGCGACGACGGGATGGGGAAGCCAGCGCGGGTCGCCGAATGCAAGGTCGGCCGCGAACCCGGCGGCGACGGCAAGAATCGTCATCACTGGGCATCGCCCCCCGAAGCGGGGCGAACGTCGCGAAGGCAGCGTCCATCCCAGGTGGCGGCCCATGCGCCGCCCGGCTCGGTATGCACGTCGAAATATCCCATTTTCGGGACAGCTAGCTCGGAGAGCAGCGCTTTCACGGTACCCGCGTGAACGACGAAGACGGCGCGCCCACTTCCCTGGGCGCGCTCCGATTCGCACGCCTCCCGAAACGCCGCGACGACACGGCGGGTGAAATCGCTCTTGCCCTCGCCATGCGGGCAGCGCGTCTCGCACCAGGAGTCTACCCAGGCGCGGTAGCGCACATCCTCTTTAAGCTCGGCGGCGCTTCGCCCCTCGAAGTCGCCGAAATCCATCTCGCGCAGACCGGGGCACGCCATAAGCTCCGCGTTCGGGAAGAGGATGCGCGCCGTCTGGTCGGTGCGGGCCATGCCGCTCGTGATAACACGGAACACGTCACGATCGCACGCGAGCTCGCGCAAAGCGCGCTCGCCCGCGCTCGACAGGGGCTCGTCGGTGCCCGCCCCGCTGTAGCGATGGTCTTCCGTGCCCGCCGTGGCACCATGGCGGACGAAGACGACTTCCAAAGGCGCGCCCGCGCCCTGCGTCCCTCGAGGCGCATCGGCAAGGTTTCCTTTGATGACCTGGGGAATCCCGCACGCCATGCGCACGACGACGTCGGCGTGCGCAGCAAGCGCGCATCCCAGGCGCCCCGCGCGCTCGCGCCATTGGGCGTCTTCCGCACGCATGGGGACGACCCCCGAGCCGACCAAGGGCAGAATCACTGCGTCGAAGCCGATCAGCCGCTCGAGCGCCCGGTCAGCGTCGAGCTCGCGTACGAGTTCCTCAGCACGGTACGCGACACGGCCGGCAAAAGCCGCGGGCACGCCGCCCTCCGCAAGCTGCGCCGCGTCGACGAAATCGTCCGCCGCGAACCCGAGCTTTTCGCGCACGAAGGTCCTCTTCCCCGAATGCGCGCCACCTACCACGAGAATCATAGGAGCATACCCCCCGCCACCAGCATGGCAAGCATCGCGAGCTCGGCCCATTGCAGAAACCATCCGGCCAAATCCCCCGTCACCCCGCCGAAGCGGGACAGGGCAACATGACGGTACCACGCGAGCGCCAAAAGCCCCGCCACCGCCATAAGGGCGCCGACGGCCTGAGCGCACGCGACCATCCCTGCAGCCGAAGCCGCAGCGAAAGTGCAAAGCGGCACGACGATCGCCGCGCGCTTCTTAGCAGGCGAGAGTCCCGCGGCCATGCCGTCCGCCCGCGCGGCAGGCCAGCATTCTACGGCGAGCCCCGAAAGCGCGCGGGAGAACACGAGCGAGCACAGAAGCGCGAGGAACGCCCCCGCCGTAAGCGGCAGCGCGGTGAAAAGGGAAAACTGCAGAATAAGGTACACAACAACACCGATGACCCCGAAGGCGCCCGCCCGCGGGTCGTGCATGATCTCGAGCTTTCGCTCGCGCGGGGCCCAACTTGCAAGCGCATCGGAGGTGTCGCAGAGCCCGTCTAGGTGGATGCCTCCCGTCACCGCCACAGGCAACGCCACGAACACGGCCGCGACGATGGTCGCGGGCACGCCGAGCAGGTTCGCCACGTGCCCCCACGCCGTCATGAGGAAGCCTTCCGCGAGGCCCACCAGGGGAAACGCGGCAAGCGCATGGGTTGACCCGAAATCGGTCCAGGCCGATTTCGGGACGGGGATGCGCGAGAACGTTCCGAACGCCGCGCAGATTGCCTCTGCTATCTTCACCTTGTAGGTCCTTCGCCTTTCATCCACACGGGAATCCCGCATACCACTTCGACTGCGCGGTCGGCCAGCGCCGCCACGCCCGCGTTCACGCGCGCGAGCGCGCGCCTCCATGCCTCGGTCCCCTCATCGTAGCGCATCCCATCGGCGAACACGTCGACGGTGACCACCACCGTATACGCAGCGGCCTGAGCGAGCCGTTCGATGCCTCCGAGCACCTCGCGCGCCGCGGCGTCGGGGTCACGTGGGGACAAGCCGCCTTCAGCGAAGAGCTCGTTCGCAACCAGGTTGCCCACGTCCTCCAAAAGAAGCGTGCAGCCGCGCGGAAGCCCGGACACTGCGGCGCCCACGTCACGCGTGCGCTCGAGGGTGGAAAACCCCTTGCCCTCGCGCAGCGCCCGATGGCGCGCGATGCAGCGGGCGCCCTCTTCCCCGAAGGGCTCCATCGTTGCCAAGTACACGCGAGGGCCTTCGTGCCCGAGGCACAGGGACTCAGCGTAGGCGCTCTTGCCGCTCGCGGCGGCGCCGATAACGAACGTCACCGTCATTTCCCAGCCTCGAAATGCTCGTAAGCAGCCATGCCAGTCGCCGTGAACGTCTTCCCATCCCGGTACACGCGCAGCGCCGAATCCAGAAGGGGCAGATACGCCATGGCGCCCGCGCCCTCGCCCAAGTGCATGCCTGCGTCGAGGGGTGCCTTTATGCCGAGCTCGCGAAGGAGCTCCCGGCTTGCGGGCTCGCTTGATGCGTGGGTGCCCACGAGGTAACCTAAGGCGTTGGGGCACAGGCGCGCCGCGCACAGGGCCGCCGTGCAGGATATGACCCCGTCGAGGAGCGCCGGCGCCTTCGAGGCCGCGGCCCCCAGGTAGAAGCCGCACATCGCCGCAATGTCGAAGCCGCCCACCTTCGAGAGCACATCGATCGGGTCGGCGGAATCGGGCGAGTTCGCATCGATAGCGCGCTCGACCACGTCGCGCTTGCGCGCGAGCGAGGCGTCCGAGAGCCCCGCGCCGCGCCCGACGAGGCTCCGCGCGTCCGCCCGGATGAGCACTGCGGCCACCGCCGCCGAGGTGGTCGTGTTGCCGATACCCATCTCGCCCGCGGCGAGAAGGCGCACGCCGGCGCGGGCAAGCCCGCACGCGACGGCGATTCCGACCTCGATCGCGCGCACGGCCCCATCGCGAGACATGGCGGAGCCGTGCGCGATGTTGCCGCTCCCCCGCCGCACGTTCGCGCGCACCATGCGCGCGTCTTCTATGCCCCGGGCCATACCCACGTCGACGGGCACGACCTCGGCACCCGCGAACGCCGCCATGCGGCAGGCGCTCGTGGCCCCCTCGCACATGTTGCGCGCGACGGCTCGCGTCACGTCTTGCCCGCTTTGCGACACGCCCTCGGCAACGACCCCGTTGTCGGAGAAGAATACCGCGAGCGCACGGGGAAACTCGGCCACATCGACGCTCCCCTGAGCTGCGGCGATACGCGCGACGGCGTCTTCAAAGTCGCCCAATCCCCCCAAGGGGTGCGCGATGGAGTCCCACGCGGCGTACGCGGCGGCGCGGGCGCACTCGTCTGCGGGCGCGATCCGGGAGAGCGCGGCTTCGAGCACGGCGCCCGGCGCCGAAGAGAACGCGCGCTCGACTTCCTCGCGGATGCAGGCAAGCGCGGTTTCGGTTGCTTCAGCCATGCCGTCTCCTCTCTGCGAACGACGCTGCGGCAGACGCGAACGCGCGCGCAACGTCGGGGTTCGCAGGATAGTACACATGCGGGAAGCCCGCAACCAGGGACGGGGTGGTCGTCATGCACGGCCAGCCCTTGTCGCGCCGGGGCTTCTGCGCCCAGAAGTCGCCGCCCGGGCAGGTGGACTGCCAGTAGTGGAACTCGTGCGCACGGATGCGTGTGCCGCGCGGCCCGTAGAGCCCGTCGCGTTGAGAAGTGAGCTCCACGTACCCGAAATGGGACAGCCTTCCCCCGTTCTCGCTTGAGCCCTCAAGGGCGCCCGCAACAGGCCAGCGCCGCCCCTCGCTATCGGCGATTTCGTGCTGCAGGTACAGAAACCCACCGCATTCGGCGACCGTCGGCATGCCGGATTCCACCGCGCGCCGCACCGCCTCGCGCATCGGCGCGTTCTCGGAGAGCTGCCGCGCATGGAGCTCCGGGTAGCCGCCTCCCAGATAGAGGGCGCTTGTCCCCCGGGGCAAATCGCTATCACACAGGGGGCTGAAAAAGGCAAGCTCGCAACCCAGGTCCTCGAGCGCGCGCAGGTTCTCCTCGTAGTAGAACGAGAACGCCTCGTCACGCGCGACGGCGACGATGGGCCGCGCTCCCGCGATCGGCTCCAACCGGTAAGGTTCCTCGCGGATATCGGGTGCCGTCGCCGCTATTTCGAGCAAGCGGTCGACGTCGACGCTCTTTTCCACCAGCTCGGCCATCTTGTCGATGCGCGCGGAGAGCTGCTCGACCTCGCCGGCGGTCACAAGCCCCAGATGCCGGCTTTCGAGCGAGAACGCCTCGTCGGCGGGGATATTCCCCAAAACCGCGACGCCCGTGTGCTTCTCGATCGCAGGCGCTGCGTAGGCGCAGGCAGCGGCGCTCGTCTTGTTCAGCACGACGCCGCGCACGTTCGCACAAGGCAGGAACTCGGCGATGCCGTGGATTACGGCGGCGAGCGATAAAGACGCCCCGCGCCCGTTCACCACTAAAACAACCGGCGTTTCCGTGTCGCGCGCAACCTGGTAGCTGCTCGCATCGGACACGCCGGGCGCAATGCCGTCGTAGAAGCCCATGACCCCCTCGAGCACCGCGACATCCGCGCCCGCGGCGCCGCGTGCGAGCAGGGCGCGCAGCGTCGGGGCGTCGGTGAAGAAGCCGTCTAAGTTGCCCGAGCGCGCACCCACGACGCGGCGATGAAAGAGCGGGTCAATGTAGTCGGGGCCGCATTTGAAGGCCGCGCATGCAAGGCCGCGGCGCGCGAGCGCGCGCAGGAGCGCGCACGTTACGACCGTCTTGCCGCTCCCGCTCGAGGGCGCAGCGACCATGAAGCGCGGGATGGACGTGCTCACCGGGCGCCGCCTTCCCCACCTGCACCACGCGCGCTGACGAGGAACACGGGGTTTTGCGCCTTCATAAGATGGTGCGAGCCTACAGCCTCGGCGCGGGCGGCCGACACCTGGCACGCCTCGAACCCCTTAAAGCGCGAACCCGAGAGGAGCGCGCACGCCTCGGTGAGCGTCTCAACGGTGACGCATGGCACGCACAGGCGAACCTGCGAGTTCTTCTCGAGCGCCGCCTCCACGATGGAGGGAAGCTCGCCCGCGCTCCCGCCGACGAACACGGCGTCGGGGACGGGCAGTTTCGCGAGCGCTTCGGGGGCGACACCGGGGACCGCATGCACGTTGCCGCACCCGAATGCATCCGCGTTCTCTCGGATGAGCCGAACGCCGGTCGCGTTGCGCTCGACCGCCCATACCGACCCCGCTCGCGCGACGAGCGCCGCCTCGATCGACACGCTCCCCGTGCCGGCGCCGACGTCCCACACGGTGTCGGTCGCGGCAAGGCGCAGCTTCGCGAGCGCGACGGCGCGTACCTCCTGCTTGGTCATGGGAACGTCGCCGCGGATGAAGAGCTCGTCGGGAATGCCCGAGGAAGCGTACGGCCAGCGGGAGCTCGCGGCGCGAGATGCGCTAGAGCCCACAGGCGACCCGGCGCCGCCTGCGAAATCGATAAGCATCACGTTCAAGTCGTCGAACGTCTGACCTGCGATTTCACTTGCGGTCGCGCAGGTGATGCGCTCGTCGGGGTACGACAGGCGCTCGGCCACCGTCACGCGCGCGTCCCCGAAGCCCGCCTGCACAAGCTCGCCGGAAAGCCGCGAGGGGTCTTCCCCGCCCGACGTGACGAGGAAGAGCTCACCTGCGCGCTCGGCTTCGGCCACGATGTCGCACGCCACGCCGTGAGCGCTCGCAAAGCGCCAATCCTGCCATGGACGCGCGAGGCGCGCGGCGAGATACGACGCTGAGCTTATGCCGGGAATGACGCGCACGTCCACCTGCGCGTTGCCGGAGAGCGCCTCCACCAGGCGGCGCGCGCCGCTGAACAGCCCCACATCGCCCGTCATCACGACCACGGCGCGCTGCCACGACGCCGCATCGGTGAGCGCGGCGACGATGTCCGCCGTCTTCACGAGCTCGCATCTCACCACGTCGGGCGGCACGTCGATGCCGGCAAGTGCGCGATGAGCGCCGATGACCACGTCGGCGATGTCGATAGCGTCGAGCGCCGCGCGCGAGAGCAAGTCGGGGTTTCCGGGCCCCGCCCCGATGATCGTTACCTTTCGCATGGAATCTCCCGATACCCGCGCGGCGTGACCATACGGCCGCCTACGAGCTTCGTGTCCGCGTTGCCGACGAACACGGTGGTGAACATGTCGGCGTCGATCTCCCCCAGCTCAGAGAGCCTGCACATGCCCGACTGCTGCCCCTCGCGCCCGATGTTGCGTACCCAGCCGCAGAGCGTGTCGGGGGCCTTCCATTCGAGCATAATCTTCGCCGCGCGTGAGAGCCTGTCGGCGCGCTTTCTGCTGCGCGGGTTGTACAAACAGATGCAGAAGTCGGCGCTCGCCACGGCGGCGAGCCTGCGCTCGATGACCTCCCATGACGTGAGCAGGTCGGAGAGCGACACGACCGCGAAGTCGTGGGCAAGCGGGGCGCCGAGCACCGCCGACCCGCTCTGAGCCGCGGTGGCCCCGGCGATAACTTCCACGTCTACATCGGGGTAGTCCTCCGCAAGCTCCAGCACGGGGCTCGCCATGCCGTACACGCCCGCGTCGCCGCTGCACACGAGCGCCACGGCGTCTCCACTCTGCGCGCGCGAAAGCGCAAGGCGGCACCGTTCGACCTCGTGCATCATCGGCGTCGCGAGATGCGCCGCGTCGGGCACGGCGGCGAGCGCGAGCTCCACGTATTTCGTGTAACCCACAACGACGTCGGACGCCTCGAGCGCACGCCGAGCCGCAATCGTCATGCCGTCGGGGCCGCCCGGGCCGATTCCCACCACGAAGAGCTTTCCCATCACCGCTCCTTAAACGAAAGTTTAATAGTTACCTTGGAAAACGCGACGGTCACGCCGCCGTGAGCGAGCTTCGGGAAGATAAGTTTGCCCCCCTCCGCGAGCGCTGCCCGCTCGCACACGTTGTCGACCCCCACCGTCGCGCGCACGAAATCAGATGGCGAAACGCTGCCTTCGACCTGCGACAACTCCTCTGCGGAATACGTCGCAAGCGGGATATTGCGCGCGCAGCAGAAGGCGAGCAGACCCTCCTCGTGCGCCTTCACGTCGATCGTCGCCGCCTCGCGCACGGCCGAAGGCGAGATACCCACCTGCCCGCACGCGAGAAGAAACGCCTCCTCGATCGCTTCGGCGCACGCACCGCGACGGCATCCTATGCCCGCAACGATGCAGGGCACGACAAGGCGAAGCGGCTCGGGCGCAGGCGCCTGCGCCCGCACGCCCGCCGGCTTCCCCGTCTCACCGGCGGGCACGACCTCGCCCGTTGTCTCCGCCGCACGAACGGACGCACCTGCATTCGCGCCAGCGAACGGCGACACGACGATATCGGCCCGAGCGCGGTCGGACGCAATGTCAACCCCCTCAGGCGGCTGTCCCGAAATCGGCATGTCGGAATAGAGCGCCACGCGCCCGCCCGAAAGCAGCCGCGCCGACACTCGCTTGATGGCCTCGGGATTCGAAACGGCGAGCCCCGCACAGCGCGCCCACGTATCCACCGCCCACACGCCGCGGACGTCGGTCGCCGTGGTGATGACGGGGATGGCCCCTGCCGCGCGTGCCACAGTTTGCGCAAGCTCGTTCGCACCGCCCAAATGCCCCGACAAAAGCGGGACGGCAAAGCGCCCCGCCTCGTCAATCACCACAACCGCGGAATCGGTTGCCTTCGAAGCGACATGCGGCGCGATCGCCCGCACGGCGATGCCCGCCGCGCCCACGAACAGAAGCGCGTCCGACGCTTCCCACGCGAGCGCCGTCCATGCGCGCAGGTCGGCCTTCCCCTCGCCGAACCCGCGCGAAACGGAAACGTCCCAGCCAGGGTCGTCTTCACCTGTCTGTGCGCAATCGGAAAGCGCGTGTGCGGTGCGCACCGCCAACGCATACCCCCTCTCAGTGAACGCTATGCAGGAAACCCTCATCTAGCGCACCACCATCGTCGAGAAGTAGCTGCCCCGATCGGGCACATCGTCGAGCGAGCGGTACACGCGCTCGCCCGGAAGCCCACAGTCCTCTACAAGCTCGGCACCGTCGAAGGCACCCTCCTCGCAAAGGAAGCGCTTCGTGTCCGCAAGCGAGCGGCGCGCCTTCATGACCACCTTCGTCCCCGGCCAGCCGATTGCACGGCGCACCCCGTACAGAACGCCTTTACTCATACGTCGCCCCCAATTTCCCGATAACTGCATCGGCGCCCGACGTGCGGAAAAGCTCGCGGCGCTCGGCGTCGAACACGACCGCGGCGATGTCGCATGCGCCCGCCGCGCGGCGGCGCAACCTGTCCTCGATTGCCGCAGCGAGCGAGGCGCGCGCAGCGTCCCCCACGCCGGCGGCCTCGATTACCTCGAGCGCCGCCGTGGTCGTGACCGACGACAGGATCTCACGCACGGTCTTCGCGCCCGCGCCGGCCAAGGCCGCGTGGGCGGCCAGAATCTCCGCGCGGCAGTCGGCGGTACGCGAATGGGTGTCCATGATGCCGCCCGCGACCTTCACCAACTTGCCGATGTGTCCCACAAGAAGGACATTAGTAAATCCCTCGCGAACGCAGCAATCAATCGCATCGCCCACAAAGTTGGAGATAAAGACCACCGGCGCACCGTTTAGGTGGAAATGCCCCGAGATGAACTGCCCGCCGTAGTTGCCGGGCGTGAGCACGACTCCGCGCCGCCCCATAGCCGCATGCTGCCGAATCTCGAGCTCGATGCTGTCGCGCAAAGCAGCGAGGCTGCGCGGCTCGACGATGCCCGTCGTGCCCAGGATGGAGATGCCGTCCTTTATCCCCAGGTGCGGGTTGAAGGTCTTTTCGGCAAGGGCAACACCCTCGGGTACCGAAATCGTCACAGCAATATTTCCAGAAAAGCCGTGCGCGGCGCACACCTCGCGCACCGCCGAAGTGATCATCGCGCGCGGCGTCGCGTTGATGGCGGCCGCCCCCACCGGCTGCTCGAGCCCGGGCAACATCACGCGCCCCACGCCCACGCCGCCATCGACGGAAACTTCCGATTCGCGCGCGGGCACGCCCTTGCTGCCCGCAGCGCCCGCGCCCGAGCCCGCATGTTCCACGCGCGCGTACACGAGCACGCCGTCGGTCACATCGGCATCGTCGCCTGCGTCCTTTCGCACGGCGCACTGGGCGCACCCCTCGCCGATGCATGCGTCGACCACGTCCACCTCGACGGGCAGCCCGCCGGGGGTGACGATCGACACGCGGCCGACGGGCTTTCGCGACAAGAGCATCTCGCAGGCCGCCTTCGCCGCGAGCGCGGCGCAGCTCCCCGTGGTGTAGCCGCAGCGCAGGCGGGTCGTCCCGGTATATATGTAGTGCTCGAAGGCCACGCTAGCTGCTCGCCTTCCGATACCCCGTGGCAAACGAAGGGTCATAAAGCTTGCTGCGCTCGTAGGACTCCGCTTGCGCGCCGTCGTGCGCAAGTCCGCCGCGAGCTCCGAGCACGCGGCCCACCACCACGAGCGCCGTGCGGTCGATGCCCTCTCGCGCGCCCGCATCGGCGAGCGTGCCCACTGTGCATCGCACCACGCGCTCCTCAGGCCAGGTCGCCTTGTACACGAGCGCCGCCGGCTCATTGGAGCTGCGGCCCGCGGCCAAAAGCTCGGCGGAAAGCTCGGCGAGCATACCCGAGCTCAGGAAGATGACCATAGTCGAGCCGCTTTCCGCCATGGTGCGCATGCCCTCGCCCGCGGGCATGGGGGTGCGTCCGGAAAGCCGCGTGATCACGACCGACTGGCTGATTCCCGGCAGCGTGTATTCCTGGCGAAGCGCCGCCGCGGCACCGCAAAAGCTCGACACGCCGGGCACCACCTCGTAGTCCACGCCGCGCGCGTCGAGCGCGTCCATCTGCTCCTGGATGGCGCCGTACAGGCACGGGTCGCCCGTGTGCAGGCGCACCACTTCCTCGCCCCGTGCATCCGCCGCGCACATCACGTCGAGCACTTCCTCCAAGGTCATGTGCGCGCTGTCGTAGACGACGCAGGATTCCTTGCACTCGGCGAGCAGCTCGGGGTTCACAAGGCTCCCCGCCCAAACGACCACGTCGGCCGCGCGCAGAAGGCGCGCCCCGCGCAGCGTGATAAGGTCGGCGGCGCCCGAGCCTGCGCCAACGATATGAATCATCCGAGCCTTCCCTTCCCGTTTCACATCGCAACCGTTTACGCCGCCATTCGCGCAGCGGACAAAACACGGCGCCTGCGGCGGCAATCGGCGCAAATACGCAGGCAGGAGGCGCAATGCCGCCCGCCCTGACTTTGACACGTTCACAAGTGCCCTCTATCATAGTAAAAGTTTCGGCAACGAGCATATGACAATCGGATAAAAGGAAATGACCGGCGCGGCGCCCGCACAGCCCGCGCTGGCTTGCGGAGGGAACCAGGTGGGAATCCTGGGCAAGGGACATTACTGTGTAGGACGCGCAGGCGAACCGTCTCGCGCCCCAAGCCAGACTGCTTCGCCTTTTCCTCACGGCATCGCCGTGGCGTTAGCTCCTTGTGAACCCCGAGGGGCGCGCTTTTCTTTCGCTTGTGCCGACAAGCAACTGTCGCCGGGGGACCGGCAAACCGAGGAAAGGAAAAACCATGTCCGACCAGATGTCACGCCGCGGCTTCATGGGCGCCGCAGCAACCGGAGCCTTCGCGCTCGCCGGAGTCGCGCTCGCGGGCTGCTCCAGCACCTCCGCGAGTTCCGAGAAATCGAGCGAAAAGGAGAAGGCCGTGAAGCCGGTCATCCTCGTCACGAGCTTCGGCACGAGCTACAACGACTCGCGCCACATCACCATCGGCGCCATCGAAGACGCTATCCGCGAGAAGTACTGGCAGGACTACGACATCCGCCGCGCCTTCACCGCGCAGATCATCATCGACAAGCTGAAGAAGCGCGACGGCATCACGATCGACAACATGACCGAGGCGCTCGACCGCTGCGTGGAAGACGGCGTGAAGGAAATTGTCGTGCAGCCGACGCATCTCATGGCTGGCCTGGAATACGCCGACGTGAAAGACGAGCTCGACAAGTACGCCGACAAGTTCGACAAGATCTCGCTCGGCGACCCGCTGCTCACCTCCGACGACGACTACAAGAAGGTGGCCGCAGCCATTAAGGAGAACATGGCGTCCTTCGACGACGGCAAGACGGCGCTGTGCCTCATGGGCCACGGCACCGAAGCCGATTCCAACGCCGACTATGCCAAGATGCAGGAAGTGTTTAAGAACGAGGGCTTGACGCAGTTCTTCGTCGGCACCGTCGAGGCTGAGCCGACCTGTGAGGATGTTATCGCCGCCGCGAGCGCCGCAGGGTACAAGAAGGCCGTGCTCGCGCCGTTCATGGTGGTCGCGGGCGACCACGCGAACAACGACATGGCAGACGAGACCGACCCCGACAGCTGGGCTGCAAAGTTCGTGGCCGCTGGCTTCGAAGTGACGTGCCTGCTCCAGGGTCTGGGACAGAACGCCGCGGTCGACGACATCTACGTCTCGCACGTGGACGACGCCATCGCCAAGCTGTAAACTCGCCGCGCACGGGGGCGCCGGTCGCGTCCCCGTGCAACGGGCATGCGCCTTCCCCGACCGACGGCGCATGACCGTTGCATTCGCATCCCGCCCGCCCACCGCACGGCGCGGGCGGTCGAAGCGATTGAAAGGAACCCCCTCCATGTTGAAGAAAACCCTCGCCTTCGCCCTGTCGGCGGCGCTTTTCGCGTTCTCGCTCGCCGGCTGCGGCGGAAATTCAATCGACAGCGCAAAGGCAAGCGATGCCGATTCCCAGGAAAAGACCGAACAGGCGGCCGATGCGCCCGAGGGCGCAAGCGCTGCCCCCATCACCGCCGACAAGGTGGCCGACGGCACCTATCCGATCACCGTAGATTCCAGCTCGAACATGTTCAGGATTGTGGACGCCCAGCTCATCGTGGAAAACGGCTCCATGCACTGCGTGATGACACTTTCCGGCACGGGCTACGGCAAGCTCTTCATGGGCACGAGTGACGAGGCTGCCGCCGCGAGCGAGGCCGACTTCATCCCCTATGTGGAAAACGCGGAAGGCAAGTACACCTACGACGTGCCCGTTGAAGCGCTCGACGAGGACACCGCCTGCGCCGCGTGGAGTATTAGAAAAGAGCAGTGGTACGACCGCACGCTCGTGTTCGAATCCGCCGGCGTCGATCTGCGCGCCGACGCACTGAAGTAACGCCATGCGGTCGATTCTTCCCAAGGGGGAAAACAGAAAGCGCCACAGAATCGCGGCGCGCGCGATCGCCTGCGTTCTCGTCGCCCTGCTCGCGCTTCCCTTCGCGGGGTGCAGTGCGAGCCCGAACGCGACCGGTGCCACGACGGGCTCTCAGGAATACACTGTGAGCGTCTCGCTTTCCGGCGGGTCAGGGCGCGCAAGCATCGCCTCACCAACCACAATTGTGAAGGATGGCGACACCTACACCGCGACCATCACCTGGTCGAGTTCGAACTACGACAAGATGACCGTCGACGGCGTGGACTACGCGCCCATAAACGACGGCGGCAACTCCACGTTCGAGATACCCGTCACGCTCGACGAGGACATCGCCGTGTCGGCCGAGACCGTCGCCATGTCGACGCCGCACACCATCGACTACACGATCCACTTCGACTCATCCACCATGAAGGAGAAATCGGGCGACGAAGCAAGCGGCGGCTCCCCTGCGGGAACGGCTTCAAGCGCCGCGGCCGACTTCCACAACGCCGATTTGGGCTGCGGCTGGAAGCCGACGGGGACGCTTCAGCTTGAATACGCCGAACACTTCACTGTCGACGAGTTCGAAGGCGACCTGCGGCTTATCTGCATTTCGAACGGGGAGCGCTTCCTCGTGGTGCCGCAAGATGCGAAGGTACCTGATGGGTTGAGCTCCGACATCGCGGTCATAAGGCGCCCCGCCGACAAGGTGTACCTCGTGTCGTCGGCGACGATGTGCCTGGTCGACGCGCTCGATGCGAACGACAATATCATCATGTCGGGCACGAAGGCCGACGATTGCTCGGTCGCGGGCTTCAAAAGCGCACTCGAAAGTGGGGCGATCGCCTACGGCGGCAAGTACAGCGAGCCCGACTACGAGCGAATATCGGCCTCGGGCTGCACGCTCGCCATCGAGAACACCATGATCAACCACACGCCCGATGTGAAGGAAAAGCTGCAGAAGCTCGGGCTCGTCGTGCTCACCGAACAGTCGTCGAGCGAGCCCGAAGCACTCGGGCGCGTCGAGTGGATTAAGCTTTTCGGCGTCCTGTTCGACAAGGAAGACGAGGCCGCGCACCTGTTCAACGAGCAGAAGACCCGCGTCGAGCAAACGTCGGGGCTCGCGTCGTCAGGTAAAACCGTGGCGTATTTCTACATTAACTCGAACGGGGCCGCCGTCACGCGGCGGGCGGGCGACTACGTGGCGCAGATGATCGAGCTTGCAGGCGGCAGCTACGCGCTCGATGACGCGCAGACGGCGTCGACGTCAGGTTCATCAGTAACGCTCGAAATGGAGCGCTTCTACGCGACGGCGAAGGATGCCGACATCATCATCTACAACGGCACCATCGACGAATCGGTTGCCACCTTGAACGACTTCGTAGGCAAAAACGCGCTATTGTCGCAGTTCAAAGCCGTGAAGAACGGCAACGTCTGGGTCACAAGCGCCGACATGTACCAGCAGATGACTTCTACCGCCGACATTATCGACGAGCTGCACGGGGCGTTCACCGGCGATGACGCGAGCGACTTCCATTATCTGAGAAAGCTCGGCTAGCGCCATGAGAAGCCGGCTTTCCATGGCATACGACGAATCGGGGCGCGCCGCGCGGTGTCGCGTCGTGACGGCGCTGCTCGCTGTTGCCCTCATCGTGCTCGTCGGGG
Source organism: Collinsella sp. (assembly GCA_037320555.1). Classification (GTDB taxonomy): domain Bacteria; phylum Actinomycetota; class Coriobacteriia; order Coriobacteriales; family Coriobacteriaceae; genus Collinsella. The sequence continues at coordinate 71,709 of JAYBVN010000025.1, forward strand.
CCAACCTGTGCATCGGGAGCGTGCTCGTGCCCGCAGACCACATCCCCGGCATCCTTTCGGGCGGCGCGGCCAATTCCATGGAAAGCCAAGTCATCTGGGAGATTCGCCTGCCGCGCGTGCTTTCAGCCGTGCTTCTCGGCGGGGCACTTTCGCTCTCCGGGTTCCTGCTGCAGACGTTTTTCAACAACCCCATCGCCGACCCGTTCATCTTGGGCGTCTCCTCGGGCGCAAAGTTCGTCGTCGCGCTTACGATGATTGTACTTCTGGGCGCGAACCAGGCCATGTCCTCCCCGGCCATGGTGGCCGCAGCGTTTCTGGGCTCGCTTATCACCATCAGCTTCGTGCTCCTCATCGCACGGCGCATAAGTTCCATGGCCATGCTCATCGTGGCAGGCGTCATGGTGGGATACATCTGCTCAGCGGCGACGAACTTCCTCATCGCCTTCGCCGACGACCAGTCCATCGTGAACCTGCACAACTGGTCTTTGGGTAGCTTCTCGGGTTCGAGCTGGGACGACGTCGCGGTCATCGCGGTCGTGGTGATCACCGTGAGCGCATGCGTATTCGCGATATCGAAGCCCCTTTCCGCCTTCCAGCTGGGAGAAGCCTACGCGAAAAGCGTCGGCGTGAACGTCGCACGCTTCCGCGTGGTGCTCGTCCTTCTAGCGAGCATGCTCTCCGCCTGCGTGACCGCTTTCGCTGGTCCGGTGTCGTTCGTAGGCATCGCAGTTCCGCATCTCGTGAAGTCGGCGCTGAAGTCGTCGAAGCCCATCCGCGTGATTCCTGCGTGCTTCTTGGGAGGCGCCATCTTCTGCGCGGGCTGCGATTTGATCGCGCGCACGCTGTTCTCTCCCGTCGAGCTTTCCATCAGCGCCGTCACCGCCATCTTCGGCGCGCCGGTGGTTATCGCGCTCATGTTGAAGAAACGAGTGAGGTAGATGGGGGAATTCATGCCGCGGCCCAAAACGCTCGGAGGGGGCATTCCATGCTTAGACAGTCCTGAGCTCGCGCGAAAGCGCCAGAAGGCACTTTCGGCTCGTGCGGGACTGCGCGCGGAACGCCTCCTCCGAGCGGAGTCGAACCTCGAAACCCCGGTCGAAACGCAGGCTGACGGAGCACCGCTTTTCCGCATAAGCGACCTGTCGGCGGGCTACGACAAAAAGGTCGTAGTCGAAGGCGTCGATCTGGAGGTTCGCGCGGGCGACGTCGTGGCGCTCATCGGGCCGAACGGCTCGGGCAAGTCGACCATCTTGAAAACCATCACACGCCATCTGGCACCGCTTGCCGGCGCGGTCGAGCTCGACGGGCGGGAGATTTCCCGATGGAAGACGGCGGAGTTCGCAAGGAACCTTGCCGTTATGCTGACAGATCGCCCCCGGACCGAGCTCCTCACCTGCCGCGATATCGTAGAGGCAGGAAGGCATCCCTACACCGGGCGAATGGGCACACTCTTGCCCGACGACCATAGTCGGGTCGACGAGGCCATGAAAACCGCACATGTGGAAGAGCTCGCCGAGCGCGACTTCATGCAGATAAGCGACGGGCAACGCCAGCGCGTCATGCTCGCACGCGCCATCGCGCAGGATCCGCGTGTGCTCGTGCTCGACGAGCCCACATCGTATCTCGATATCCGCTACCAGATCGACCTGCTGCGAATACTTCGCCACCTTGCGAAATCGCAGAATGTGGCTGTCATCATGTCCATCCACGAACTCGAGCTCGCGCAGAAAAGCGCCGACAAGGTGATTTGCGTGAAGGACGGTCGGGTCTTCCGCGCCGGCGCACCCGAGGACATATTCACGCGCGAGACGATTGGCGAGCTCTACGGCCTTCAACATGGCACCTTCAACGAGCGCTTCGGCAGCGTGGAAATTGGGCGCCCGCACGGCGATGCGCACACGTTCGTCATCGCCGGCGCGGGTACGGGGTCGGCTGTGTTTCGCCAGCTCATCCGGCAGGGCAAGGCGTTCTACGCGGGCGTTCTGCACGAAGGGGACATCGACTGTGAGCTCGCGCGCGACCTGGCGGCGGAATGCGTGGCCGAGCGCGCCTTCGAGCCTATCGGGGATAAAACCATAGCCCACGCCAAAGAGCTCCTCGTCCACTGTGCGCGCCTTATCGTGTGCCCCGCCGCCTTCGGCACCATAAACGCCCGCAACGCAGAGCTCGTCGAGTTCGCACGCTCGCATGGTATCGAGGTCATGCGAGCGTGCGAAGGCGCATCGGAGGATTCCCAATTGGAGTGGGAAGGATAAACTGGACTTTTTTAAGGATCCTCAGGCTACAGCTCCTACGCCGGCGAGGTCTCCAAGGCGCCGGAGAACCTCGTGAACAGGAATTTCCACGCCGACGAGCCCAACTAGGCCTAATCCAAGCGAGATTCCAGACTCGAAAGGCCGTTGAGCGTGAGGTCGTTGGCAACCTCCGAGACGCGCTCGATAGGAACCGAGCCATCAGACAATGCCCACGTGCGATAGATACCGATAATACCCGACAGCAAAAACGACAGATAATAGTCGAACATCTCGTCCTTGAGACCTTGAGGCAGCAGATCGCGCTCGGCAATCTCGTGCTCGAGCGGCGCACGAAGACGAGCCATAAAATCATCGAGCGGAATGTTCTCGATAAGTTGACGATTAAGCACCAAGTTGTTGCACAGTGCCTCGTTAACGGTTTTAAAGAAGGTCGCCGCCGCGCCAAGAGCGCGCTCGTTGGTGTCGCCGTCCATTGAAGCAAGCGTTTTCTCGACCGAGTCGACAATCATCTCCACCACATCGACGGCAATGGCATCGAGCAGGCCGTCAACCGTACCAAAGTGAACGTAAAAGGTCTTGCGGTCGACATTGGCCTCGCGCGCAATAGCACTCACCGTAATGTCTGCCAGCGGCTTTTCCATGAGCAGGCGCTCGAAAGCCGAAAGGATGGCATTACGGCTGCGAACGATGCGACGATCAAGACGCGGTTTGCTGGTTGCCATGGGCGTGTCCCTTCGATATGCGAGCATTCATCAACAGATGAGAGATAATCTACGTAAGAGGATTATCCCCCATACAGCACAAATATGCCTCGCATCATGAAGAACGCACGACTGCCCTACTGCGACTTAGGGTGCTTCTTCTTATTGAGTGCCGACGGAGATACGCGAATACCGTCTCCTGTCTGACGCACATAGGCCTTATGAGCCGGCTTTGCGGTCCCAGAAGCCTTCTGAGCGTGCTTCTTGGGATCAACGGTAACAGCATTCGTGGGGTGCGGCTTAGTGGGCGCAGAGGGCGTCTGAGGCGTGCGGCCGAGCTTGCGCATCACGCGATCCCAGCGCGCATGGATGCTCTCGTTGTGGGCGCTCTTAAGTCCCAGCAGGGGCGCAGCCAAAATGGTAGGCGCAATAAACGTAATGAGACGCCACAGCAGATAGCCGGCGGTCGAAGCCGAACCGAAGAAATGACCCAAGAACAATGCAAAGCCGCCCTCAGCGCCACCAGTTCCACCGGGCAAGGGAACCGCAGAGCTTAACAGCTGGACAAAGGCGCTCGCGGCCATGACCGAGAAAAAGTCGACCTCGTGGTGGCCAAAGGCAAGCATCAGGAAATACGGAACCAGATAGAAAAACGCGAGCTGCAGCATGGTGATAAACACGGTGAGCAGCATGGAAGAAAAATGTCCGGCCGAAAGCTTGAACTTCTCGGAGAAGGAGTAGATCTCGCCATCGACAAACGTGCGCCAACCCTCGATCTTAGTGGCCGAGACACCAATGCGCTCGAGCCAATTGATGATGCAATGGGCGACGCGCGTGACGGTCTTAGGCATGAGCGCGACGGCGAAGATGCCAAGCAAGATGCAGCAGTGTCCACCAAAGCTAAAGACGCACAGCAGCGTCATGTCGCCGTAGCGTTCGGCAAAAAACGGCATACGGGCGAGCAGCAGGATAGCGCCCCAGGCGACCAGGCCAAACTGGTACACGATAAAACGCGTGAATTGCGTGGCGCCGGCCTCGCCCACGTTTTGGCCCGCCTTGGTCAGGCGGTAGATCTGGGCGGGAGTCGAGCCCATCATCATGGGCGTCAGGTTGCCAAAGAAGATGCCACTCGCCTCGACCGAGATCAGGTCGCGGATGCCGACGGGCGAATTGGGATCGAGCCAGACGGCGATCGCATAGGCCACAATGCCAAAGAACAGGTACATGAACATGCAAAGACACGCGACAACGAGCCATGACGCCTGGACGCTCGACATAGCGGCCCAGAACTGCCCCATCTGCCCGGTTACCACCAGATAGACGATATAACCTACCAGCACGACGCCGATAAAGATGGCGCCGCGGCGTGCGCTCTTATTGTCATCTCCGCCCGAGGCCTCAACCTCGACCTGGGGCTTAGACGTATGCTGAGAGGACTCCGTCATGAGACTCCTTCTAACAGTCAAAATATCTTGGTTATTGTACCCGTAAGGGCCATAGGCAGAACGCAAAGCTCTGGTTCAAACGGGAATTGCAGACGGTTGTTTGAAAATAAAAAACCCGGCCTTCCATGGGAAGCCCGGGTATCAAATGCGTGGTAGCCCGTACCAGATTCGAACTGGTGATCTCCGCCTTGAGAGGGCGGCGTCCTAAACCGCTAGACGAACGGGCCACATGACATCTGCACTGCCGTGCTGCGAAGAAATATATTACGGGACAAAAAACGTCAGCGCAAGAAGAAATTCCAAATTGCCAAAAAAATTGTCGGCAGGTTATGGAACACGCAGGTAAACTGGGTAGCTAATTAAAGTTGAGATGGACCAAAAGAGCTTCGCGATCGTTGGGAATGTTGTCTTCGATCACGGCGTCGAGGGCGGAGTTGAGAAGCTGACCCAGTTCCGGCCCGGGCTTGACTCCGGCACGGATCAGGTCGCCGCCGTTGATGGAGAGCATCTTGAGCGTATAGGGCTCCCCTGCCTTCAGCAGCTCGTGCGCCATCGCGCGCATCTCCTCAATCGTCTCAACGTAATAGAAGCACGACGGGGCCTTGCCAAGTGTGTCGGCACGCTTAAGGTCCATGAGCTCGTCAATCAGGCGGGCCGTGTCGACGCCCTCACCCGAAAGCGCGCGCATCATATTGAGCAGACAGGAGCGCTCGGGGCGCAGCGGCTTGTCATGGTATTTGATGAGCAGGCACACGTCGCGCACCAAGTCGTGCGAGAGCGCCAGGCGATCCATAATGACGCGCGCCTTCTTGGCGCCGAGCTCGGGGTGACCGTAGAAGTGTCCGCTACCGGCATGGTCGACCGTGAAGCACTCGGGCTTGGACACATCGTGCAAAAACGCCGCCCACATAAGGCTCGACGAGGGCGCGACGCCGTCACACAGCGCGAGCTCCCCCGCCACCGTCAGCACACGGGCAATATGCACGTAGACGTTAAACGCATGATAGACACTGCGCTGATCAAACCCGCGACCCGCTGCCAACTCGGGCACGGCGGCGCAGATGAGCTCGGGATAGCGGAGCATCGCGTCTCCCCCATGACCGGTCGAAAGAATGCCCTCGAGCTCAATACCCACACGCTCACGCGCCACGGCATCGAGCAGCGGCGCGCACTCGGCAAGCGCACGCTTGGTCTCGGGCTCAATCATAAAGTCCAGACGGCAGGCAAAGCGCACCGCACGCAGCATGCGCAGGGCGTCCTCGTTAAAGCGACGCTTGGGATCGCCGACAGCGCGAATCAGCTTGCGCTCCAAGTCACCCTGGCCGTCGTAGCGGTCGACAAGCCCGCGCTCGGGATGCCAGGCCATGGCATTGACGGTAAAGTCGCGGCGCACCAGATCGTCCTCGAGCGAGGCGGCACGCTCCACACTCTGGGGATGACGACCATCGGTGTAAAAGCCATCCAGACGGTACGTGGTGACCTCGATACGCTCGCCATCGGAAATAGCCGTGATTCCGCCAAATTTAATGCCCGACTCCACAACCGCGATGCCGGCGGCCTCGAGCGCCGCTTTGGACTCCTGCCACAGGCCGCTACAGCACATATCAACATCGTGGCTGGGGTACCCCATCAGGGCGTCGCGCACCCAACCGCCCACGTACCAAGCCTCAAGACCAGCCGCCTCAAGCGCGCGCAGGACGCGCAGGGACGCATCGGACGGTTGAGTACCGTTGAGCGAAACATTGCACATGCCTATGGCCTCCTGCGACTATCAAATTGGCTATCGATTGCGTCTGCAAAAAGTCTAGCAAGAAACAGCCTCCACTGCACACGCAAGTCCGATAAACAAAAACGCATCCGTCCTAGTCTAAGACGGATGCGAAATAATCAAACTATTCAGACAAGGTGCCGGAACTAGCAGACCTGGCGAACCTCGATGTGCTTCTTATATTCGTCCACCTTGGCAAAATCACCCAGACCGGGGCACTCGACCACGTTGGCGCCAGTGGCCATCGAAAGGCGCAGGGCGTCCTCGACGCGCTCGGGGGCGTCGTGCCACACGGACAGGAAGGCAGCGAGCGAGGAATCGCCGGCGCACACAGTCGACAGCAGCTTGACGTCGAAGGTGCGGTTGGCAAACCAGATATGCTCGCCGTTGGAGAAGTACGCACCGGCGCCACCAAGGGTCAGCAGCACGTTCTTGGCGCCCTTGGCGTGCAGCTCGGCCATAGCGCCCTTGACGGACTCGTCGTCGCCACCGCTCACCTTGATGCCAAAGATGTCAAGCAGCTCGTCGTCATTGGGCTTGATCAGCAGTGGCTCCAGAGCAATGAGGTCTGCCAGCTGATGGCTCGAGATGTCGAGGACGAACTCGGCCCCCTTGGCCTTGACACGGCGCAGGACCTCGGCCAAGAAGCCCTCGGAAGTGTTGGGAGGCAGCGAGCCGCTGATGACCAGGCAGGTCATGTCATCGAGCGAATCGATAAGTTCAAACATCTCCTGCTCGTTGGCCTCATTGATGGCGGCACCGGCATTGACCATGTTGTACTCGGTGTCGGGACCGGCGTTGAGGAACACATTGACGCGCGTAATACCGTCGGTCCACACGGGCTTGACGGGCACGCCCAGGGCCTCGGCGCCCTTGACGATGAACTCACCCGAGAAGCCGGCGAAGAAACCCAGGATCGTGGTGTCGACACCATAGTGGTCAAGCGTAAACGAGACGTTGAGGCCCTTGCCGTTGGGCGTGTAGACGGCATTGCGGGTACGCGTGACGGTATTGGCAGTAAGGCCGTCGCAGGCGATGTTGTAGTCAATGGCGGGATTTGCAGTGAGCGTGTAAATCATGGATGTTCCTTTCACGAAACAACGTGTTAATGAAAGTATATTCCACGCATCGGTAAAAGGCTAGGACAACTCGGTGAACGGTGTGGAAGCGATGAAGTACGGCAGGACACCTCTCCCCCATGGCGGAACAAAAAAGGCGCCCCGACCGAAACCGGGGCGCCGCATGCGCACGAATATGTCGCGATTCGATTACTGACGATCGAGCTTGCGGACGGCAACGCGCTTGCTGTACTCATCGACGTGACCAAAGTCGCCAATGCCGACGGACTCGGCAACGTTGGCGCCGGTGGCCATAGCGAGCTTCATGGCCTCCTCGACGTTGTCGCGATCCCTGTACCACTTGTGCAGGAACGCAGCGAGGGTGCAGTCGCCGGCGCAGACGGAAGAGACCAGCTTAATGTTGAACTCACGCTTGGCGTACCAGATGTCCTCGCCGTTGGAGAAGTAAGCGTCGCCGCGGCTACCACGGGTGAGCAGCACGTTCTGAACGCCGGCGTCGTGAGCCATCTTCATGGCAACGCGGACCTCGTCGTCGGTGTCGACCGGCACGCCGAAGATGGCCTTCATCTCGTGATGGTTCGGCTTGATGAGCAGCGGCTTCTTGTGAGCGAGCTCCTTGAGCTTGTCGGAGGACAGGTCCAAGACGACATCGGCGCCACGAGCCTGAGCGTGCTCCATGACCTGAGCCAGGAAGTCAGGCGTAGCTTTGGGAGGCACGGAGCCGGAAACGATCAGGCACTCGAGATCGCCCGCGGTGTCCAGGATGTTGTAGAGCTCCTCCTGGTGCTGCGGCGTGATCGGAGCACCCGGGTTCAGGATGCCGTACTCGTGCTGGCCATCGTTGACATAGGTGTTAATGCGCGTGATACCGTCGGTCCAGACCGGGCGGCAGAGGCAACCCAGGTTCATGACCTCCTCGACGATGAACTTGCCCGTGAAGCCGGCGAAGAAGCCGAGCGCGACGGTGTCGACGCCCATCTTCTTAAAGGCGAAGGACACGTCGAGGCCCTTGCCGTTAGCCGTGTAGCTGGCCGAGCCGGTGCGGACGTTCTCGTCGGGCTCAAGCGGAGAGCTCGAAACCGTCATGTCGACAGCCGGGTTAGCGGTTAGCGTGTAGAACATTTACAGTACCCCCTGTATATGTGAGGGCCGCGTGGCCGGCCCATTCCAACCACGCGGTTACCTCTGATACCAAATTAGCGAGCTGCGGACTCGAGCAGTGCCTTGACCTCGGCGGCGGTGTTGCAGGCGAGCGCCTTCTCGGCGAGCTCGTCGCACTCGGCCTTGGTCCACTGACTGATGGTCTTACGGGCGCGCAGGATCGACGGAGCACTCATCGAGAACTCCTCCAGGCCCCAGCTGATCAGCAGCGGCTCGAGCAGCGGATCGGCAGCGGCCTCGCCGCACATACCGACCATGATGCCGGCCTTCACGCCGCTCTCGATGATGTTCTTGAGCGAGCGGAGCACGGCGGGATAGTAAACCTGGTACAGGTTGGAGATGGTGTCGTTGCCACGGTCGGCGCACATGGTGTAGCCGATCAGGTCGTTGGTGCCGATGGAGAAGAAGTCGGCGACCTCGGCAAGACGGTCTGCGAGCAGCGAAGCGGCGGGCGTCTCGACCATGATGCCGACCTCGATGTTCTCGTTGAACTTGCGCCCCTCTTCGGTCAGCTCGGCCTTGCACTGCTCGACGAGCTCCTTGACAGCCAAGACCTCCTCGACGCAGGTGACGAGCGGGATCATGATCTTGACGTCACCGAAGGCGCTAGCGCGCAGCAGAGCGCGGAGCTGGACCTTGTACTGGTCGGGATTGGCCAAGCAGTAACGCACGGCGCGGAAGCCCATGAAGGGGTTGTCTTCCTTGACCATATGCAGATACGGAATCTCCTTGTCGCCACCCACATCGAGCGTGCGGATGATGACCGGAGCACCCTTGAGCGCGCTGGCGACCTTACGGTAGGCGTTGAACTGCTCCTCCTCGGAAGGAAGCTCAGCAGAGTCCATGAACAGGAACTCGGAGCGGAACAGACCGATAGCCTCGGCGTCGTGATCGAGCGCGTTGGGCACGTCATCGGGGTTACCGATGTTGCAGGCGATGATCTTCTTGATGCCATCAGCAGTCACGGACGGCTTGCCACGGAAGGCCTCGAGGGCTGCCTTCTCGGCAGCGAAGGCCTCGGCCTTGGCGGTGTAGGCAGCGAGCGTCTCCTCGTCGGGATCGGCCTCGACGATACCCTTGCCGCCGTCGACGACAACGGTCATGCCGTTGCGCAGTGCGGTGCAGCTGTTGGAGACCGAAAGGACAGCCGGGATCTCGAGGGCTCGCGCAATGATCGCGGAGTGCGACGTGCGGCCACCGGTCTCGGTGACGATACCGGCAACGTGGGCCTTATCGATCGTGGCGGTCATGGACGGCGTGAGGTCGTGCACGACAACGACAGTGTTCTCGGGCAGGACGGAGAGGTCGACGACCTCCTTGCCCAGCAGCTCGGCCAGAATACCGGTGCGGATGTCGGCGATGTCAGCCGCGCGAAGACGGAACATCTCGTCGTCCATGGACAGGAACATGTTCTCGAACATGGTCGAGGTGTCCATGAGCGCCTGCTCGGCGCAGGTACCGCCGTCAATGGCGGCGTTGATGGCGTCGGTCATACCCGGGTCCTGAGCCAGGACAATGTGTCCGCTCATGATCTCGGCCTCGGCCTCGCCCACCGTCTCCTTCATGTGGTCGGCCTGAGCCTGGGTCTTCTCGCAGAAGACCGAAAGAGCGGACTGATAGCGCTCCTTCTCTGCTGCCGAATCAGCAACCTCATGCGGCTCAAACGTCAAGTCGGGATCGACGGCGACCATGACGGTGCCGATACCGATGCCCTCGGAAGCGTTGACTCCCTGATACATTCCCATTCCTCTCTCCGTGTCATGTGATAAAGCGTTTTGCCATATCCATGACAAAAGAGCGCAGTTACCTTACAACAGGTCACTGCGCCCCCAAATATGAACTTAGTTGTTCAACATGCGACCCGTTTGAGTTCTACTCGCCAAGACCGCTCTTGATGAGCTCGATGGCAGCAGCCAGAGCCTCGGCCTCGTCAGCGCCGTCACACTTGACCTCGACCTCGGTGCCGCAGGGGATACCAGCAGCCATGAGGGCCATCGGGGACTTGCCGTTGACCTCCTTCTCGGGGGTGACGACCGTCACGTCACAGGCGTACTTGCCCATGGTGGAGGCGAACAGACCAGCCGGACGCATGTGCAGACCCTGAGGATTAACGAGGGTAGCCTTCTCAGAAACCATAGTTGACTCCTTTTTTGTGTTTAACCCCTGTCATGTATGTGGCAGGAGTCAGATTCACGACGTTGCTTATATTAACTCACATCAAACGGTTTTTCATTATGTTTCGGACGAATTGTTGGACAGATGTGTTTGTCGTCCGCTTGCTCGCCCACAGGGGCCCGTGCGCGGCCTGTGAGATTTCCTGCTCTACAGTCCTGCTCGCACGAAGAGCACATTAAGTGCTCTTCGGCTCGTGCGGAACTCGCGATAAATCTCACAGGCCGCGCCCGGCCCCCTGTGGGCGAGCAAGCTGCAGAAACTCGGTCGGTCCAGAGCAATATCGTGCGAACGGAATTCTGGCTAATGATCTGTTCGCGACAAAGACTCGATAGGTAGCCCCCTCTATGCCCTTTTGTAAGTTGCGGTGAAATAGGGACTGAATTTGGGGTTGAATCGTTTAAACAGTCCCTATTTCACCGCAACTTATGGGAGGGATAGAAAAAAGGCGGAGGCCCTGGGGAGGGACTCCGCCTTATATACAGGGGGCGATGTTATTCGCGGGCTGGGGGATTAGACCAGGCGGGCGTTGATCGTCTTGGCGATCTCGGCGGCGTCGGTGGAACCCTTGACGGTGGCACGGAAGTCCTCGTCCATGAGCGCCTCGGCGACCTTGGACAGGATCTTAAGGTGCGTGGTGCCGGCCTGGGCACCCGGGATGAGCAGCGCGATGGCCACGTTGACGGGAGCGCCGTCCATGGTGTCCCAACCGGTCACACCGGACTCGTCCTTGACGACGATGACGGCAGCCTCGGTAATGGCGTCGGACTTGGCATGCGGGATGGCGAAGCCCTCCATCATGCCCGTGGTGCCCTCGGCCTCGCGGGCCAGGAAGGCGTTCATCACGGCGTCGGCGTCGCTGGCGATACCGGCCTTGACAGCCTGGTTGGAAACGAAGCTCAGAGCCTCGTCACGAGAAGCGAAGTCCTCGGCGACAAAGACATTCTCGACCTTCACGAAGTCGGCAGCCTCGGCCTTGGGGGCCTCGACGGCAGCGGCCTTGGGGGCCTCAACGGACCTGGCTACAGGAGCGGCCTTCTGATTCTTCTCGAAATCGTACTTCTTGAAGGCCACGAACAGGATGCCACCGACCACAGCGCCGATGAGGATCGCGAGGACCCACAGCGGACCGTTCTCGACAACGGGCAGGACCAGGAAGCCGCCGTGAGGCGCCGGATCGTGAACGTTGAAGAAGATGGTCAAGATGGAAGCGATGGAAGAACCGAGCATCATGATGGGCATGACGGGCCAGATGTTCTTGGTCATGAACGGAATGGCGCCCTCGGTGATGTGGGTGCAACCAAGGATGAGGTTGACGATACCGGCGTCATGATCCTCCTGGCTGAAGTACTTCTTGCCGACAACGACGGCGAAGGTGGTGATCAGCGGCGGAACGATGCAAGCGGCGGAGACGGCAGCCATGAAGTTGGTGCCGAAGTTGTAGGTCTCGGTGCCGACGCCAGCTTCGAGAGCGGTACCGAGCAGGAAGGTGCCAGTAGCGTAAGCAGCCTTGTTGACCGGGCCGCCCATATCAAAGGCGCACATGCAGCCGATGGCCAGGCCAAGGATCACCGGACCGGAGTTACCGAGGCTCTGCAGGAAATCCATCATACCCTGGTTAATGGCAGCCATGGGGCCGGAAATACCGAGCATGACCAGGCCGACGATGGCGGTAGAGCACAGCGGATACAGAAAGATTGCCTTCAGGCCATTAAGGCTCGCGGGAATTTTAGAGAAAACCTTCTCGAGCAGCAGGATGACATAGCCAGCAAGGAAGCCGCCGACGATGCCGCCCAGGAAGCCGAAGCCCACGCCGGCGCCACCGGCGTCGATCATGCCGGTCTCGGCGTTAACAGGCAGGCCCTGGATGGCAATCATACCGGCAACGAAACCGGGGACGAGCGCCGGGCGCTTGCCGATGGATTCGGCGATGTAGGCGGAAAGCACCGGAACCATAAGGTTCATGGCGATGCCGCCGATGATCTTGAGCATCGCAGCAAAGCTGTTGTAGTCGGCAGCCGTCGAATCAAAGGACGTGATGCCCCACAGGAACGAAATGGCGGTCAGAACACCACCGGCAACGACGAAGACCAGCATGTGGCTGACGCCGTTCATGAGGTGCTTGTAGATGACGTGGCCGATGGACTCCTTCTCCTCGACCTCGTCCTCGACATCGGCGGCAGCGGCAACCGTGTCGTCGCCCTTGGCGGCGAGCGCGCGGTCGATCAGCTTACCAGCAGTCTCGACAGACAAGGCCTTGGAAACACCAACGGAAACCATGGGCTTACCGGCGAAACGCTCAGCCTGGACATCCTTATCGGCTGCGACGACGACGGCCTTGGCACCGGCGATCTCGCTCTTGGTGAGCTCGTTCTCGACACCGACCTGGCCATGAGTCTCGACCTTAATGGTCAGACCGCGCTCGGCAGCTGCCTTCTCCAGCGCCTCCTTCGCCATGAAGGTGTGCGCAATGCCGGTCGGGCAACCGGTCGCGGCGATGATGTCAAACTTAGCCATGTGTCCCTCCTTCTTGAGTACAGCGCCCGCGGGCGCTCCCCTACACGCGCTTCGATGCGCGTTTTTCCACAACTGAAAGATACCAACCTACCGTCCGCGTGAGAAGAGACAAGGCGCAATTCTCCGGTGAAAGGTTCTTTCATAACCGTAAACGGCAAGTGAAAGTTTACCATCAACACTTGAAACGGCAAGGTGTATCTTGTAATTGAAAATGCCCGTATACTATGGCATTGCAAATCAAGTTAGATTTTCATGCCAACCAGGAGCCATCCATGACCGATAGTAGCAAAAGCGCACTTTCCCTCATTAGTACCCACCAGGGATACAGCGAGTCCGAGCAGCGCATTGTCGACTATATATTGGAGCACCAGTCCGAGGCGCCACGCCTCACGGCGGCTCAGCTCTCGCGCGCTGCCGCCACGTCCGAGGCGACCGTTTCGCGTTTCTGCCGCAAGCTGGGCTTTGGCAGCTTCCGCAGCTTTCAGTTTTCGTTGGCGCGCGACTTAGAGAGTCAGCGCAACGAGGGCCTGACCGACGAGGTCTCGCTCGACAACATGGAGCAGAGCCTTAAAAATATCCTCGCCGCCAAGGTGAGTGAGCTTAATGCGACCATCGACGGCATTGATCACGACACGTTGGCCGCAGTTGTACACGCGCTTAAGAATGCCGGCGTTATTGAGTTTGCGGCCGTAGGCAACACCAACGCCGTCGCGCTCGACGCGACGTTCAAGTTCTCGCAGCTGGGCCTTCGTTGCATGGCAAGCACCATCAGCGAGACCTCGATTGGTTTTGCGCTCACGCTGCGCCCCGGTGACGTTATCGTGCTGATCTCAAACTCCGGCAAGTCGCGCCGTCTGAATCGCATGGCAAAAGCGGCTCGCGACTGCGGCGCAACCGTAGTCGTCATCAGCAGCGACAGCAAATCCCCGCTCGCGCGCCTGGCAGACTACACCTTTAATACCGTCAACCACGAAGCACTACTGACAACGGGCGACTTCGCGTTCTCCAAGATGAGCGCCACGATGATCATCGAGGTCATCTACAACTTCCTGCTGCCCGAAATCGAAGACGCCCGCGAGCATATCAGCTACTACGAAGAGCTCATCCAGCCGGATAAGGTTGTGGAGTAAAATGCGTAGTGGGACAAAAATTTCAGTCTATTTTGTCCCACCAACACCGCTGATACGACCTAACCTCGAGCTTCTTCGAGCATCTGCTTTGCGTGCGCCAGGCTAGCCTCGGACTGATCGCCGCTCAACATGCGGGCGATCTCGGCGGTACGCGCTTCGCCGGTTACCTCGTCCAAATGCGTCTGGGGAACATCGCCTGGTTCCTTGCTGACAACATAATGCTTGTCGGCCATGACGGCGACCTGCGCCAAGTGGGTTACGACAATCACCTGATGCGTAGAGGCGAGATCTGCCAGCACGCCCGCGAGTGCACGCGCCGTGGAGCCACCGACACCGGCATCGACCTCGTCAAACACCAGCGTATCGACACCGTCCGCGTTACCGAGGACAACCTTGCTTGCAAGCATGACGCGGCTGAGCTCGCCGCCCGACGCAATGCGGCGCAGGGGACGTGGCGTCAAGCCGGCACCGCTGCGGTATAGCAGCTCGTAGCTCGAAGGACCAACGGGCGTCCACTCAGCACGGGGAAGATCGCGCGACTCCCAGACGAGCTCGGCACTACCCATCTCCAAGCGCGCCATCTGGCGGCCAACCTCGTGGCAGAAGCGCGGGGCCGCCGTATTGCGTGCGCGCTTAAGTGCCTTGGCAGCGGCAAACAACTCGCGCTCGGCGCTCCCGAGTGCCTCACGCGCCTTTTTGATCTGCTCATCGCCATCATCGACCAGGGACAGCAGCTCTTGCGAGCGATCGCGCATGGCAAAAACATCGTCCATGGTGGGACCCCACTGACGCAACAGGCCCTTGAGGTCGGAATATCGCTCACGCATGCGTGCGAGCTCGCGCGGGTCGAAGGCGACGCCATCGCGATAGGTACGAAGCTCGTTCGCGCAATCCTCAAGGGAGATACAGGCATCCGAAAGCGCATCGGCAATGTCGCCCAGTTTGCGATCGACGGTAGCCATTCGGGAAAGTTCTGCCACGGCGCTGTTCACGGCGTCGAGCGCTCCCCCTTCGGAGGCAAGCGATGCATGGGCATCGTTAGCTGTGGCAACCAGTACCTCGGCATGTTCGGAGCGCGGCAGCAGTTCCTCGAGTTCCTCATACTCGCCCGGTTTGGGGTCGACCTCGCCGATGCGCTCGAGCGCAAAGCGCGCTTCCTCGACGCGACTCCCCCGCGCACGTGAGGCCTCCTCGACGCGACGGACCTCCTTGGCAGCCGCGCGCGAGGCTTTAAAGCAAGCACGGTAGTGCTCGAGCGCCTCGAGCGCAGAGCGTCCCGCCCAGGCATCGACCATCGCAACGTGATGCGCCGGATCGAGCAAGCGCTGGTGCTCGTGCTGGCCGCACAGATCCATCATCACGCCGACGCGCTCCGAAAGCTCGCGCACACTGGCAATGCGACCGTCAATCTTCACGCGGCTGCGGCCCTCGGCAGAAAGGCTGCGCTGTACGGTGAACCCCTCCGTGTCGTGCGGTCCGTCGAAGAGTCGCGCCTCGACGCTCGCCAGTGCCTCGCCCTCGCGCACCGTCGACGAATCCGCACGCTCGCCCAAAATTAGCTTGAGGGCCGAGAGCAGCGCGGTCTTGCCGGCGCCAGTCTCGCCAGTCAGGACAGTCAGGCCGGCACTCGGCACCAGCGTCGCCTCGCGAATGAGTGCAATGTTATAAACCTGCAGCTCATCGATCATGACGGACTCCGTAGAATACGCGGCTCACCGAGTTATAGAAGCTCTCGGGGCCGTAATCCAGCAGCAACACATCTCCGGGCCCGCGGCGCACCGCCACGCTCTCAACGGTGCCATCGCAGGTAATAAACTGTCCATCGATAGCGATCGCCGGAACGCTCGGGCGATCATCGGACATAAAGATTTCGACGACATCACTCGGCGAGGTCAAAAAGGCACGAGCCTGAATGGTGTGCGGCGCAATGGGTACGCAGACCATGCCCGTATAGTCGGGGCTCACGATGGGGCCACCGGCACTGAGCGCGTAACCCGTAGAACCAGTCGCCGTGGACACGACCACGCCGTCGCCACGCAGACGGTCGATATGATGGCCGGACACCGTGATGTCGAACTCGACCATATCGGACAGCGGACCGCGGGTAAGCGCCATGTCGTTGAGGGCGAAGGTGCGCACGACATCCTTCGTACCGTCTTCGCGCACGGACACGATATCCGCGGCGATGGTGGCGCGACGGCTCACGTGCAGCTCACCGGACAGGGCGTCGCTCACGACCTGCAGGATGTCGCGCTCCTCGGGGCTCGCAGCAGTTAGAAAGCCCAGGTGACCATAGGAAAGACCGAGGATAGGAATCTCACGATGGTTGAGGATGCGGGCAGCGCGCAGCAACGTACCGTCGCCGCCGAGCGTAATGACCAGATCGGAGCCGTCAATATCAGGCGTGCTCTGAATCTTGGATCGCTGGTCGGCAGCCCATGCGACCTCATAGCCCTGGCGAGTCAGCCAAAGCTCGAGCATCAGGCCGCTCTCGACCGCCTCTTGCTTGTAGTAATTGGGAACCAGAAAGACCTTCATAGCGTTGCAGCTTTCTCGCTCATAACCGATACCTGGGATTGCAGCTCGTCTTGCGAGCGATCGCCGGGGTCAAATCTCGTGCCGTACAGGAAAAACTCAACGTTGCCCTTGGCACCATGAATGGGCGACACGCACACATCGACCGGGAACAGGCCCTTGGCAGCAAAGAGTTCAACCGCCGCCACGAGTGTATCGCGGCGCACGGCGGGATCGGTCACAATGCCGCCCTCGCCCACCAGCGCCGCCGGAGCCTCAAACTGCGGCTTTACGAGCGTGCAGAATGCACCCGTAGGCGCCAGGCACGCCAGTACCGCATCGATAATGTTCGCGATGCTGGTAAACGAGACATCACACACAGCCAGGTCGATAGTGCCGGCATAGCCAAGCTCAGGCAGCTGCGTCACGTTTGTGCGCTCATGCAGCGTCACGCGATCGTCCTGGCGCAACGACCAATCGAACTGGGCGCGACCCACGTCCACCGAGACAACGGTCGCAGCTCCGCGCTTGAGCAGACAATCGGTAAAGCCGCCGGTAGAGCAGCCCACATCCAGACAGGCAAGGCCCGTCGGATTGATGCCAAACGCATCAAGCGCGCCTTCGAGCTTAAGACCGCCGCGGCCAACATAGGGAATGCGCCCCTTCACATGCAGCGGCAGCCCCGGGATCACCTTAAGGCCCGGCGAAGTCAAGCGCTCACCGCCACTCGAGACCAAGCCGGCCATAAGAGTGCGAAGGGCATCCGCGCGATCGGCGCAGATGCCCTGTGAAATCAGTTCGTCATCAAGACGCACGCGTTTCATGAATGCCATCAACCATTCGTATCCGGAGATGCGGCCTAGCTATCCTGGGATTCGTTTGCCGCATCCTCATCGTATTCCTGCTCGAGCTTGTCGGCCTCACGCGGCGTCAACTCAAACTTGTCGACCATATCGACCGCGCGGGAGCCCAGCTCAATCGCTTCGTCAAACAAATCGAGCGAACGCTCCAAGGAGGTATCCTTGGAGCGAACGGTAGCGATGATCTGATCCAGACGGTCCGAAATCTCATAAAAGTTACGGACAGAACCCTCTGGCATGGCTACTCCTCGACGGAGTCGGCCTCGACGGCCTCAGCAGCGTCCGCATCCTCGGCCAACACACCAGCCTCAGCCTGGGCAACCGCAACCTTAGCGGCAGCCTCGGCAGCCTGTGCCTCCTCGCGAGCGCGATCCTCGGCCAGCAGCTCCTGGTATAGGTCCTCGCCCGGCAGCTCCTCGCTGCGAGCGATCTTGCCCAGCACGCCGTTGACGAACGACGCGGACTGGTCGGTGCCATAGGCCTTGGCAAGCTCGACGGCCTCGTTGATCACGATGGCGTCCGAGACCTCCTCGTCGGTGAGGAAACGCATCTCGTAAACGGCGATACGCAGCAGATTGCGGTCGGCACCGGGCATGCGCATAAGATCCCAGTTCTTGGCAACGGAGCGCAGAGCGCAGTCGATGCGGTCGATATGCTCGTAGGCACCGCGGCACAGCTCCAGCGCATAGGGGTCGAGGGGACCCTTCGAGATCAGGAAATCACCCTCGAGGACGCGCTCGAGCGGGCTGTCCGTGGCCTCGGCCTGGAACAGCAGCTGCAGCGCCTGACTGCGGGCAAGCGTACGCCCGCGATAAACCTTAAGGCTCAAAGGTTACTCCTTGGGGAAAACGAGGCCGTCGATGCAAACGTCAACACGCTCAACCTCAACGCCAACCTGGGCATCGATGGCAGCGACCACGGCAGCGCGAACGGCCTCGGCGAGTTTCTTGAACGGATAGCCAAAGAACACCACGACACGCACGGTGAGTGCGAGCTTGTCGCCAACGACCTCGGCCTCGACAGCCGGCTCGGAAGCCGGGGCCTTGGACGAGAGCATCATGGAGACAAGGTTGGTGGCAAGGTCCTTGACGCCAACGGAGGCGATGCCCTCGACATCCGACACGGCGCGCGAGACGATGGCGGTCAAAACATCGGGCGAAATGCCGATGCCGTCAATCTTGATTTCCTGGGGCATGAGTCCTCCTAGAAGAGTTGGTTGCTAGACGCGGGAGACGAACTTGCCGTCGCGGGTGTCAACCTTGATGACCTCGCCCTCGTTGAGGTACATGGGGACCTGGATGACAGCGCCGGTGTCGATCGTGGCCGGCTTGGTGGAACCCTGGACGGTATCGCCCTTAAAGCCCGGGTCGGTCTGGACGATGGTGGTCTCGATGAACATCGGCGGGGTCACGCCCATGAGCTCATCGTCGGCGAAGAGCAGCTGGCAGATGTCGTTCTCGCGCAGCCACTTGGAGTTCTCGCCCACCATGTCCTCGGGAACGGGAACCTGCTCATAGGACTCGTTGTCCATGAAGATGTAGTCGGTGCCATCGTTGTAGAGGTACTGGAACTCACGGGTGGTGAGCATGACGCTCTCGAACTTGGTGCCGGCGTTGCAGGTGTTCTCGACGACGCGGCCGCTCTTGATGTCGCGGGTCTTGTAGCGCACAAACGCGCCGCCCTTGCCCGGCTTGACATGCTGGAACTCGACGATGGTGTAGACCTTGTCCTTGATACGGAGACCGAGGCCGTTCTTGAAGTCGGCGGTAGAAATGGTAGGCATAGCGACCTTTCTTGTTATGGGCAGAACGCACAAGCGTCCAAATTACATACGACAGAAATTATACACTTGCAGACGGCGCCTGCGGCGAGCGCATAAAAAGAGAACGCGGGGCGTCCGAATCGATTCGGACGCCCCGCCCCAAAAATCTATCGAAATGGGCTAGCAATCGATGACGTGCAGGTCGTGCGGGGTCTTGGTGAAAGGCTCGTAGCCGTTCTCGGTGACCACGCCGTAATCCTCCAGGCGCACGCCGCCCACGCCGGGCAGGTAAACGCCGGGCTCCATGGTGACAACCGAGCCGATCGCGATGGTGTTCTTGCTGCGGTTGAAGTTGGGCAGCTCGTGGATGTCGATACCGACGCCGTGGCCCAGGCCATGATTGTAGTAATCGCCATAGCCGGCATCGCCGATGATCTTCTTGGAAAGCTTGAAAATGTCGTTACCCTCAACGCCCGGATGGATGGCGGCGACGCACTCCTCGTGCGTGCGGCGCACGAGCGCGTACAGGTCGAGCTGCTCCTGCGTGGGCTCGCCCATCACGACGGTGCGCGTCATGTCGGAGCGGTAATCGCAGTAGCCCGCGCCGTAATCCATGAGAACGAAATCGCCCTTCTCGATCACGCGATCGCTCGGCACAGCATGCGGGTTGGCGGTGTTGGGACCGCTCGCCACGATGGAGCCGAAGGCAAGGCTGTCGGCGCCGTTGGCGAACATAAAGTTCTCGAGCTCGTTGCGAACCTGCTTCTCGGTCATACCGGGCTTAATAAAGCCGAGCATATGCTGGAAAGCGGCATCGGTGATCGACTGCGCATGGCGCATAAGCTCAATCTCCTCGGCATCCTTGATGGCGCGCATCTTGCGGATGTCGTCGTGCATCAGCGGTAGGATGCAGGCGACGGAACGGTCCTCCAGGCCGCGCTGAATACCCTGGTAGAAGTTAATCTGCATATCGTCCTCGACAGCACAGACACGGCACTTGTTAGCCGCAATCTTGCCGGCGACCCAGCCGGGGATGGTACCCTCGTCCATGTCGTAAACCCAGGGGCTGCCGGCGGGCGTGTTCTCCTCAAAGCTGTTGAGGTAGCGCGAGTCGGTATGGAACAGGCACTGGTCGGCCGTAATAAACGCCGCGTGCGGGAATTCAAAGGTGTAATCGAAAACGCCCTTCACGCCCGTAAGCCAACGAAGATTGGCCTCGTCGCGCACCACGATGGCGTCGTAGCCACGCTCGGCCATCAGGGCACGGACACGCTCGATACGACCGGCAGGACCGGCAGCAAACTCAGACATGCAGATTCCTTTCTTGTTGTCTCTATATAGACGGGACGGGTCTCAACCGAACGACGGAATCGCATGCGATCCGCAACCGATTGGAAACCCGCCCCTCAACATGATACGAAAGAGGATGGAAGTCAATAAATCTTAGAGAAGTTCTTTACGAGAAGCCAAGTAGGCGTGAGCATGGCGCTTAAGAACCTCGTCCTCAACGTTCGTTAGGCGAATGGCGCCGAGTGCCGCGGGCAGCGGCAACATGCTGCGGTTCGAGCGTGCAAACTGCTGCTTGCGGAACTCCTCGATATATGCGGCAGACTCCAGATCGAAGGCAAGTTCCTCGATACCAAAGTCCTCCAAGCAGTCATCGACCTCAAAGACGTAATCGATATCGAAATCGCAGGCATCATGTGCAAGGCGTGCCTCAAAGCGAATGCCCTCGGACAACAGCTGGTAGGCAGGGGCCTGCGAAGCGGCATCGCCCAAGCAGGCGCGCAGGGTACGCTCCCCCGTCTTGCCAAAATCGAGCGCATGGCGAGCGCTCGGGTTCGTGGCCATCAGTACGTCCTTGCGGGCAGTCTGAGACCATTGAACGGCATTGACGAGCGCGACCTCCTCGCCCGCGAGAATCTCGGGGACGGTCTCAGTAAACTGATTCCAACGGGACTTACTGCTCGAAAGCATGGTGCCAACAAGTACCACATAGCCGAGCTTGAGGTCCTCGGGGTCCGCCTCGCGAACAAGGTCGAGGTCACACACGACCAAGCCCGGTTCGGGACGGAACGCGATAGCGGGAAGCGCATTCGACGACGAGGCAATGAGCGGCTTCATGGTCGTCGCGACCGTGAGCATGGCGTCAAAGGTCGTCGGCAGCAGCGCGCACTCGGTTCGGCCACACCACTGGTTGGCGCACCAGCTAACAACCGAGCAGGTTGCGGCATCGCCAACGGCGACAACCAGATCGTCGCAGGTAATGCCGTTGGCAGACAAGGCGCCAAAGATAGCATCGGCATCGGCCAGCGTGGCACCAGCAGGCGAAACCTCAAGGGAGAACTGCGACACGGCAAAACCGGCGTCGACCAGCGCATGCTCGACGACCTCATCAAAACGTTCTGACGAGGCGGAGTTCCAAACCACCATCGCGCGCTTAGGCTTGCCCACAGCCGAGGCAAACATACGCGACAGCTCATCGAACGCGCCCAATCCGACACGGACATCGACGCTGCGGTTTTGGAAATTGATCAGTTGGCGGCGAATCATAGCAGTCCACGCTCCAAAAGCATCTCGGCACAAAGGTAGGAAACGTCCTCGAAGGACTTGTTGCGAATATCAAGGGTAATATCGGCGGCCTGGCGATACAGCGGACGGCGATGCTCAAACAAGCGCGCGGCATGCTCGGGCGAGCGGAAATCGGGGCGCGAGTCGGACCGACGAATCTGGCGAATCGAATCCTCAAAGTCGCCCTCGAGGTACACGCACGTACCCATTTCGTGCATCAGCTCAATATTCACCGGCGTCTCGACGATACCGCCCCCGCACGAAACCAACAGACTGCGCTCGCTTTGGAGCGAACGGAGCGCCGAGGTCTCGAGCTCGCGAAAACGATCCTCACCCTCGGTCTCAAAAATCTCGGTTACCGACTTGCCGCAACGGCGGACGACTAGGCGGTCGGTATCGATAAAACGCCGCTTGAACATAGTGCCGACGTTGCGCGCGAGCGTCGATTTGCCCGCGCCCAAAAAGCCGATAAAGAAGATATGGTCGCAGCCGTGTTTGGTGTGCTGGGACATGACGAGACCTATTCCTCGCAGGGAAGGTCGCGCAGGGCCCGGCGCTCAAAGATACGGAAGATCTGCGTATACCACAGGTCCTGCGTGGCCTGCGGCTTTACCAGGATGGTATCGACGCCGGCGAAGTTGCCGCTCCACACGTCCGTGTAGAGCTGATCACCGATCAGCACCGCCTCGTCGGCCGTGGCGCCGAGGCGCTTAAGACCCGCCTTGAGGGCAAACGGCGCCGGCTTCATGGCATGGCTGATGGCCTCGAGTCCCAGCTCGCGTGCTGATGCCATGACCTGGTCGCGATGCCAGTTGTTGGACACCATGCACAGCTTAAAGCCTTTGGCGCGGGCGGTATCGAGCCAAGCGGAAACCGCAGCGGGAACCTGCTCGGTGTCACGCGGCACCAGGGTGTTATCGCGATCGAGCAGAATGGCGCGTTTGCCGTCGGCCCAAAGGGTATCAAGGTCGATGCGATCGACCGAGGCAACGTAACGTTTGGGGCTAAAAATCCTCATGCTAATTCCAAGACTGTTGATGCTCTTCGTAGGTTTGCGAGAAGTACTCCTCGTCCTGCGTAATGTAGAAATACAGGTCATCGGAGTCGGTCGGCTCAAGCGTGGCCTTGAGTGCCTCGAGCGACGGAGAGCAGATGGGCGTGGATGGCAGACCCTCATGCTTATAGGTGTTATACGGACTATCGCTCTGCAGGTCGTCGGCGGTAACCTCGCCACCGGTGACATACATCATGGTCGCATCGCTGTTGAGATAGCGCAGACCATCGAGCTTGCCGGCAAGACGGTTGTAGAAGACCGAGGCCACGTGCGCGCGCTGGTCGGCGTTGAGGCCCTCGCGCTCAACGATAGAGGCCAAGTTGACGATGTCGTAGTCGGACATCTCCACACCGTAGCGTTCCTTGATCTTGGCTTCGCAGCTCGCAAAGTCAAGCGACTTGTACTCGGTCTTAAACTGATCGAGCATAGCGCGAATCACGTCATCGACCGTCGGCGAATCGCCCAACGAATAAGTCTTGGGGAACAAGAAACCCTCAAGCGAGTCGTTGGCGGCGCCCTTAAGGAAGCTATAGTCGTCCACGTAGTTGGAGGCCTTAGCCTGGTTGAGGAAGTCTTCCTTAGAGATGCCATCGTAGGCCTGGGCCACACGATCGGCGACTTGATCGACCGTCAGGCCCTCAGGGATTGTTAGCGCATTGGAGCCCGCGTTGGGACCTTCCATGAGCTGCTGAACAACCTTGGTCGCGTCCATGAGTGTGGTGAACAAATAGGTACCAGGCTTGAGCGACATATCGGCGTTGAGCTTTTTCACCGCCGCATAGTAATCCTTGGGATTCTCGACGATATGGTTCTCGGAGAGAATCGAGGCGATCGTATCGCCCGAAGCACCGTCGGGAATGGTTACCGTAACCTGCTGACCAGCCGTGACCTTCGTATCCTCACCGGCAAAGAAGCCCTTGACGGCCGGCACGACAAAGAAAACGATCGCGACAAGCGCAAGCACCGCCACCACAACGCCGATGATCATGGGAACCGGAGAGCTCTTCTTTTGAGCACCGCGACGAGTATGCGTGTTGTAGCTCGAGCGGGTCGCCGGAGCAACGCCATGCGAACCGCGGGCGTGATGAGAATGCGATTGGGGGGCCTGCGTTCGCTGGGTAGGTGCCTGCTGCTTAAAGCGGGTACCGCCTGCAGGCTGGGCCGTACGAGCAGTGGGCTGCTGAGCCGCGTGAGAAGCCGGATGCTGAACCGAACGAGCAGAAGGCTGCTGACCCGTCCGTTGAACAGGTTGGGCCGAACGAGAGAAGGACTGCACCGGGCGCGCGGCAGGCTGAGCTGCGCGCTGCGTCGGCTGTGCCGGACGCTGGCCAGGCTGGGCAGGGCGCGACGCCGGCTGACGTGTACGATTCGGCTGGCGCGGATCGGAAGCACTAGGCATGCGAAACCTCCTCGTTTTTACGATCGAGCCACGTCTGCAAAAAAAGGCTGGCGGCAATCATGTCGATCTTGCCCCTCATCTGCTTTTCGTTGAGGCCCTGCTCGCGCAGGATACGCTTGGCCTCTTGCGAGGACAGACGCTCGTCCTCAAACTCCAGCGGAAGATCGAGCTCGTCGGCAATCTTTTGCGCCACGGCGGCAACGCGCTCGGCTTGGGGGCCGGGCTCACCGCCCATGGTCAGGGGACGTCCGCTTACCAGGATGTCGGGCTCATAGTCTTCGACCAGGTAGCGGAACGTCTTGGCCATACCGGTGACCTCGGCGGCCGGGAGCACCTTGACGGGCATCGCCATCTTGCCATCACGGCTCGAGACGGCGATGCCAATCCTGGTCTCCCCTATGTCCAGCGCAAGCGCGACCACAGTGACTTCTTAGATTCTTAGGCGCCGAGCGCGGTCTTGGCGGCCGCGAGGGCATCGGCGATGCCGGCAGCATTCTTGCCACCGGCCTGGGCCATGTTGGGACGGCCACCACCGCGACCGTCGACCAGACCCGCGATCTGCTTGATCACATTACCGGCGTGGAACCCGGCCTTCACGGCGTCATCGGAGCCGGCAGCGAGCAGGGCCGGAGTGCCCTTCTCAGTCACGCTGGCGACGACACAAGCGACAGGGCCGGCGACCTTCTGGTGCACGGTATCCCATACGTTGCGCAGGTCGGCAGCCTCAAGGCCCTGGAGCTCAGCAACGACGAGCTTGTAGCCACCGAGCTCGACAGCACCCTCGATGGAGCTGGAAATGGCGTCGGAGGAACCACCGGTCAGAGCCTTTTTGAGCTTGTTGGACGTCTCGCGCAGCTCGACCTGCAGGTTCTCCACACGGGCGGGAACCTCGTCGACGCGGCACTTGAGCGCAGCAGCGGCGGCGTCAACGAGTGCCAGGCGGTCGGCCATATAGTCGAGAGCACCCTTAGAGGTCACGGCCTCGATACGGCGGACGTTCGAGCCCGTAGAGGACTCGGAAATAATCTTGAACAGGCCGATCTCGGCGGTGTTGGCAGCGTGCGTGCCACCGCAGAGCTCGCGAGAGAACGGCTGGTCCTCGGCGCCCACGGAGACGACGCGGACGACATCGCCGTACTTCTCTCCAAACAGAGCAACAGCGCCGGCAGCCTTAGCCTCGTCGATGCCCATAACACGGGTCACGACCGGCTTGGAGGCGAAGATCTGCTGGTTGACCAAGTCCTCGACAGCCTTGAGCTGCTCGGAGGAAAGGGCCTCGAAGTGCGTAAAGTCAAAGCGCAGGTGCTCGGGCGTCACCAGCGAGCCGGCCTGGGAGACGTGCTCGCCCAGGACCTGCTTAAGGGCAGCGTCGAGCAGGTGCGTGGCGGTGTGGTTGCGGCGCAGGAAGCCACGGCGCTCGGCGTCGAGAGCGGCGGTCACAGCGGCACCGACAGTCAGCGTGCCATCGGCAACGTGCGCGACGTGGGCATACAGGCCGTTGTGGTTCTTGGTGTCGGCAACGGTCAGAACAACGCCCTCGGCGGAAAGCTTGCCGGCATCGCCCTGCTGACCACCCATCTCGGCATAGAACGGGGTGCGGTCGAGCACGACCTCGACATCCTCGCCCGCGGCTGCGGACTCGACGGACTCGCCGTTGCGCACGATGGCGACAACCTTGGCGCCCTCGATCACATCGTTGTCATAGCCGTCGAACTCGGTCGCTGCGACCTTGTCGGAAAGCTCGACCCACACGTCGTTGAAGCTACCCCAGGCGTCGCCCTTGGCGTTAGCGCGGGCGCGGGCCTTCTGGTCCTCCATGCAGGCAGTGAAGCCGTCCATGTCGACGTCGTGGCCAGCGGTGCCGGCGATCTCGACGGTCAGATCGATGGGGAAACCAAAGGTGTCGTGCAGCTTAAAGGCGACATCGCCCGGAAGCACAGCGCCCTCGGCAAGCGCTGCCAGGGCCTCGTCCAGGTACACGCGGCCGTTGTCGAGCGTCGTGGAGAAGCGCTCCTCCTCGGAGGCAACGATACCCTTGACGAGCGCGACGTTCTTGAGCAACTCGGGATAGGCCTCGCCCATTTGAGCGTTGACCTCGTCGATGAACTTGGTCAGGAAGGCGCCCTCGATGCCCAGCAGGCGACCGTGGAACACGGCACGGCGGAGCAGACGGCGAAGGACGTACTCGCGACCCTCGTTGCCGGGAAGGATGCCGTCCGAGATCATAAAGTCGACAGCACGGGAGTGGTCGGCGATGATGCGCAGGGAGCAGCTGGCGCCGGAGTAGTCATCGGCGTCATAGGTCTTGCCGCTAATCTCCTCACCGAGTTTGATGAGGTGCTGCATCAGATCGCCGTCGTAATTGGCGGTCTTGTGCTGCATGATGGCAGCCATGCGCTCCAGGCCCATGCCCGTATCGAGGTTGCGGTGCGGCAGCTCCGGCATGGAGCCGTCCTCCTGGCGGTCGTACTGGGTAAACACGAGGTTCCAGAACTCAAGGAAGCGGTCGCAGTCGCAGCCGGGCTTGCAGTCGGGGCTGCCGCAACCGACCTCCTCGCCCATGTCAAAGTAGATCTCGGAGCACGGACCGCAGGGGCCGGTGGGGCCAGCGGCCCAGAAGTTGTCGTCCTCGCCCAAGCGGGAGATGTGGTCCTCGGCAACGCCCAGGGAGCGCCACACGTCATGGGTCTCATCGTCCTCGGTAAAGACGGTAAAGTACAGGCGGTCGAGCGGCAGCTTGAACTCCTTGGTGATGAGCTCAAAGGCCCAGGCGCAAGCCTGCTCCTTGGAGACGCCGCCAAAAGAGAAATCGCCGAGCATCTCGAAGAACGACAGGTGACGGCCGTCCTCGCCGATGCAGTCGATGTCGTTGGTGCGGACGCACTTCTGGCAGGAGATCGCGCCAATCTCCTTCATGGTCTTCTTGCCCTGGTAGTACTCCTTAAACTGGTTCATGCCGGCGTTGGCAAGCAGCAGTGAAGGATCGTCGGGGACGAGGGACGAAGAAGGATAGAGCTTAAGACCGCGCTCCTCAAAGAAGTTGAGGAACTTGGAGCGGATCTCGGCCGTAGTCATTGACGGGTAGTCAGCACTCATAGAGGGAATCTCCTCGGTTTCACATCGAAACAGTTCAAACGTAACGATATTACCATCCCGCCGCGCAAGTGCAAAAAAGAGGGTCGCCAAACAGCGACCCTCCAGCGAAAGTGCACGTTATTTAGTACTGCGCGATCCTTTGAAAAAGGACTGCTGTATAATTGCATATAAGATTCACCCGGAAGGAGCGATCGATGAAAAGCAAACGATTTGTCCTGAATGCACTTCTGGTTGTAGCACTTTTAGCGCTCTTGGCCTTCTCATGCTGGTACGCAAACCAACCATCATTTGGATACGTATTGTATACAGTAATGTCCGGCGATAAGGCTTATTACACTCTACGCGCAATTGACGTTCTCTTTTTCTATGTAGCCGGCCCCTTATCAATCGCTTTGGTCGCGTTTCTTGTCATTTACAACTTCAAGAAACGTTAATAGAACCTATTTAGAATCCGAATCGTCCATGGAGCCGTCGATGCCGGTTTTGGTGTCGTCGTTCATATTGAAATCGTCGTCTTTGGCGAAGGGATTCTTGAAAAAGCCCGTAGCATCGGGCTGAAGGCCCGAGAGCTTCATCCAGGGATTATCGAGCTCGGGTTTGGGCATGGCTTGGGCCTCGGGCGCAGTCTCGTTACCGATGAGCTCGGACTCATAGATGAAGGTGTCGTCGCCGAGCGCGTCGTAGGCGGCGACCGGGTTGCCATCGGCATCGCGGTACGGCGTGCCCTTAAACACGGCTCCGTCATAGGCCACAAGCTGACGGCCGGTCTCATTCTCGAAGTAGTACACGAAGATGCCCTTGAGGGCCGCACAAAGCGGGATGGCAATAATCATGCCGATGGGCCCCATGAGTGCCGAACCAATAACGAGAGCCGTAAGGCTTATAATGGGATGCACCTGCACTGAGCTCTGCATGACCTTAGGCGAAATCACATTGTCGGTGACGTTTTGCGCGACCATCGTCACGATGAGCGTCCATAACGCCAACATGGGGCTGAACATAAAGCCGAGTACCGTGGCGATTGCCGCGCTCACCCAGGGACCGACGACCGGAACCAAGTGCATGATGCCAGTGAAGATAGCCATGAGCGCCGCATACGGATGGCCGATAATCAGGAAGCCGATAAAGGCGAGGAAACCACCGCAGATGGACGTCACGACCATACCGCGCATGTAGCCGCCGACAGAGCGAGAAAGGATGGCGACCATAAAGCGGTACGAGGTCTCCTTCTCCTGACCGATGATGGTGCAAATCTCGTGATGCATGCGAGGGTAGTCGCAGGCCATCCAGTAGGCAAGCACCAGACCAAGGAAGATCACGAACAACTGCGAGGCCGTATTGGTGATGAGCGGGAACACACCGCGGCCAAGCTCGGCAGCAATCTGAGACACATACTTCGATGCCACGGTAACCAGCGACGAAAGATTATCGTCCAAATACTCCTTGAGCGGCGTGTTATTGAGCGTCTTGGCATGCGAGATCATCTCGTTGAGATCGCCACCCGCAACACGAAGCTGCTCGGGCAGGCGGCTCAGGACTTCCATGATCTGACCAAAGAGAATCGGCGACAAGATGCAAACGACACCGACGAGCACGGCAACAACAACAATAAGCGCGATAAGCGAACCGATGCCGCGATTCACGCCATGGTGCTCGAGCCAGTTGGTGATCGGGGACATCACAAAGGCAATGATGGAACCAACAGCGAGAAACTCGATAACCGGCGCCAGGATGCCCATAAGGTTAAAGATGACAGCGGCGATGACAATGCAGCCGACAACAGCCCAAATGCGCAGCGTCAGAATGCGGGTGTCGCGCAGCACGCGATCGGTATGTTGGGGGTGCTCACTCATGAACGAATCATCACTCCGTCGGGGTCGATCTTGTCCTGAATCTTCTTAAGCGTGCGGCGCAGCAGACGCGAAACCTGCACCTGAGAAATACCCAGCTTCTTGGCGATCTCGATCTGGGTCATGCCCTTCAGAAAGCGCAGCTCGATCACCTCGCGCTCGCGCGGCGAGAAATCACGGATGGCTTCCTCGATCACTAGGCGGTCATCAGTAAAGTCGAGCTCGTTGTCGTCGTCGGCGTAACGGTCGAGAATCGAGGGGGCATCGTCCGAATCGGACGCACCAGGAGCCTCGATGGGCACCGAGGTATAGGCCGAAGACGATTCCATGGCCTCCAGCACCTCATCGACCGTCACGTCCAAGTACTCAGCGATTTCCTCAACCTTAGGCGAGCGCTGTAGCTCGTTGGTGAGCTTATCGGTAGCCTGGTTGACCTTGGCCGAGAGCTCCTGCAAGCGACGGGGCACGCGCACGCTCCAGCCCTTGTCGCGGAAGTGACGCTTAATCTCGCCCAAGATGGTAGGCGTGGCAAACGTGGTGAACTCGAGTCCGCGCTCAGGGTCAAAGCGGTCGATAGCCTTGAGCAGGCCCAAATAACCAACCTGCATCAGGTCATCGAGCGGCTCGCCGCGGTTCTTAAACTTGTTGGCAAGAAACCTTACCAGGTTCATGTGGGACATGACGAGCTGCTCGCGTGCGTCCGGGTCACCGGTCTCTTTATAGCGACGAAACAGCTCGCGGGTTTTCTCCTTGTCCCAAGCGGTCTTACCGCTCCGGGAACGTTCGGTCATATTAGATATCCGCCTTGAGGTCGAGGGAAAGCGTCAGGGGCGCCGCAGTCTTTTCGTAGGAGTCGCACACGCTCGCCAAAATGAGCTCGGCATACACAGCGGCCTGGTCATCCTCGTCGACGGTGGCCTGGTCGCCAAAGGTAAAGGTCATGCCAACGTGAGATTCGTCGACATCGAATTTGATCGAGATGTCATCGGAATCAACAGCCGTGCAGCCGAAAATAAATGCTTCCTCGGCAGCCATACGAATGTCCTCGATGCGATCGACGGACATGGAGCAGAGCGCACCGACATTTGCCGCCGTCATGCGCACAAGGCGCGCCAGACGCGGGTCGCCGGCAACGGTCAGCGTAATGGGGCAAGTTGCTTCGCTACTCATCGCAGGACTCCTCAGAGGTCTCGGCGGGCGTGTAGGTGTAATACTGGGCTGCTTTAGCAGCAGGCTTCTGTGCATCATTGTCACCAGCAGCGACATCGTCCCCGGCTTCGCCAATCAGGACACGCTCGGTCGGCTGCTCGGCTTCTTCGGCAGCGGAAAGCTTGCACTCAGCGTCGGCCGCGGGAGCCTTCACCTTGTTAAAGAGTTTCTGCACGGCACCTGCCGCAGAATCAGTCACGCTCGACACAGCATTGCTGGCCTCGGCCATGCTACCGGTGACCTCAGAAATGTCGCGAACCACGGCTTCGACCTCTACGAGATTGGAGGTAAGGGCATCAACTGCCGTCTTGCTCGACTTAAGCAGCGGCTCCATCTGGGCAAGCGCCGGCGTAAGCTCATCGACAGCGCCATCGAGCTTTGCCACCACAGGCTGAGCCTCGGCGATGGTGTTGTTGAGGTCGTTAACGGTCTTATCGAGCGAGTCGACAACGGTGCGGGTCTTGCGCAGGGTAAGCGCGAGCTCAACGATGGCCCACACGCCGGCAACAGCGAGCAGCAGCAGGGCGATTTGAATGGGACTCATACAAGCCTCCCAAAGGAATCGATATACAGACGGTTTCCATGGTACCCCAAAGGGGACCGAACATGCCATGAGCAGCAACGTGGGACAAAATTATCAGCAGCTACTTCGGTGCATTCCCGCTGCGGTCGCGTTCACTTTGCTCTACGCGCCATTCTTCCCAACCGCGGCCGGCAGGCTGCCAAAATGCACCGCGTTCCAAGCCTTCGGGCAAATAGCGCTGATCGACCCAGCCTTCGGGATAATCGTGCGGATACTTATACACACCGTATTCATCGCTGCCCGGGCGATGGCGATCGCGCAGGTAGCTGGGCACCTCGCGAAGACCACTGCTGTGGATATCGGCTAGCGCCGCATCGATCGAGGCCTCGCACGCATTGGACTTGGGCGCCAAGCACACATAGAGCGCAGCTTGTGCAAGGTTAATGCGACATTCAGGATAGCCAATAACTTCAGCAGATTTAAAGGCAGCATGCGCCACCAAAAGCGCCTGCGGGTCGGCGTTGCCAACATCCTCAGAAGCGTGAATCATAATGCGGCGAGCGATAAACTTAGGATCCTCCCCAGCATCGATCATGCGCGCGAGCCAATAGATCGTGGCATCGGGGTCGCTACCGCGCATAGACTTAATAAACGCACTGATGATGTCGTAGTGCATGTCGCCGTTTTTGTCATACGTAAAGCCGCGACGCGGGTTGGCGATCTTCACGTCATCCACGGTGATGGGATAGCGCTCCCCCGCCGCAGGCGCTGGCGTTCCCTCGGTATCGGGACGCGTGACGGCAATCTCGCTCGCAAGCTCAAGCGTCGTGAGCGCCGAGCGAGCGTCACCCGCTGCCAGCGTGCAAATGGTCTTGACCGTATCCTCATCGGCCGAGAACTTACCGTTCAAACCCTGCGGTGCCTCAAGCGCACGTTCAATAAGCGTGGCGATATCCTCATCCTTCAGATGCTCAAGCTCCACGACGCGACCACGTGAGAGCAGTGCCGAGTTGACCTCGAAGTACGGGTTCTCTGTCGTAGCGCCAATCATAATGACGGTACGGTTCTCAACTGCATGCAGCAAGGCATCCTGCTGCGACTTAGAGAAGCGGTGAATCTCATCGATGAATAGAATGGTGCGGCGGTCGTACGTATTCAGGCGCGTCTTGGCCTCATCAATCACACGACGCAGGTCCTTCACGGTACCCGTGACGGCGCTGACCTCGACAAACTCGCTCTTGGTATGGTTGGCGATAATGTGGGCCAGCGTCGTCTTGCCCGTACCGGCAGGCCCGTACAGAATCACGCTCGAAAGCACGTCGTGCTCGATCGCGGCACGCAGCCATGAACCCTTACCGACGGCCTTTTGCTGGCCCACGTACTCGTCGAGCGAATTGGGGCGCATGCGCACCGCAAGCGGCGCATTCTGAAAGGAACGCTCGCGCGTCGAAGCAGAAAAAAGGTCGTCCATAGCCATCCCGTGTATCAATCAAAAACGTTTTCCACTAACAGTATACCGAATTTATACGAACTACCGTTCGTTAATATAGGTACGGTGCGGAAACTTCAATCCCGGAAACAGCTTGCTGGTGAGCTCGCAGAAATAACCGTCCGTCATGCTCGCAATGTAATCCACGACCGCCTGGTCCTTATCGTTCTGCCAGGCATAGGCGCGATCGTAGTAGGAAAGCTGCTGCTCGATGCGAGAAATGTGGTGCTTAAAGATATACGAAGACTCGTCACCTTCGTTTATATCCTGCAGGCAACGATCGTAAAGCTTTTCGAAGGCTTCGCGCAGCTCCACCTCGGAATCGCCTTCGATACCGCCCTTGCTATAGATCTTCTCGTAGTTCTCGCGCTTGGCTCGGCGGATTTCCTCAAACAGGTCCTCGCTCATCTCGATGCGCGGCTTACCATAGCTGTGCTCAACGATATCGATGGAGGCATGCGTGAGGATCCAACTGTTGTAGGCACCGCCCCGGCCATCATCAAAAGCGTCGGGTGACAGCAGGCCCGCCGCGATCGCATCCTGACGGTCACGACCGACGTAGGCAAGAATATCCGAGATGCGAACGACGCAGCCCTCGAGCGTCATGGGACGCAGATGCCCAATTGCGCTATAGCCCGTGGCAATGCAATCCTCAACCGTCTGGTCAAACTGGTCAAAGGAGCTCATGTCCGAGAGCTCAAACACACGCTGCTCGTACTCGCCGTTATGGCATAGCACGCCGTCGAGCGTCTGGAGCGACACGTTGCGGCCGTACAGTGTGTCGAGCACGCGGACCGACTGCACGTTATGGAAAAAATAACGCCCCGTACGCTCATGATAGATATCGTTGAGGAAGCGCTCGCCGGCATGGCCGAAAGGCGTGTGTCCCAAGTCGTGACCCAGGCCAATCGCCTCGATCAGATCGCAATTGAGCCCCAGGGCGCGACCGATATCGCGCGCAATGCGCGAGACAAGCTGCACGTGCAAACCGCGGCGTGACAGATCGTCATTGCTACGGAAGCTAAAGACCTGCGTTTTGCCTGCATAACGGGTGTACGCCGGAAGATGAAGTATCTTTTCGGTATCGCGCATAAACGCCGGACGCATAAGCGTGCCTTTGTCGGCGGCGCGATCAATACGACGAATGACCTGATCGTCGTTGCAACGATACGGGTTGACATAGCCCGAAGCACGATCGGCGGCAATGCGCTCGACAAGTTCGGGCGACAACGCTGAGGGAATACGGTCCATGCGCGCCTTAATGACGGCCGTTTCTTGATTAGATTCCATGGCATGCTCCTTAAGAAGGATGCGCAATCGGTTACAAAGTGCAGCCCACGACCTCGATTATGGCAAAAATCGGCACTAAAAACGGGAGCAATGGCAGGGAGCGCGATTTTGTGAAGAGGCAGGAAAGGGCCAGAGCCAGGAGTGCGACGGCAAATGCCACGATGCCACCCATAGGGTCGAGCGTGCAAAGCGCGAAGAGCGCCTTGGCATCCCCCATGCCGATGCCCGGGATTTGGCGAAGACGACGCCAGAGGGACTCAGTCAGCACGAGAGCAAGATACACAATGACGGCAAGACCCGCGTGGTCAAGCGCTGTGTTAACGCCTTTGTCGAGCCAAACGCCCACTAACGCCGTCACCGCACACGCACCGGCAAGTTCATTGGGAAAACGTCGCTGACGGGCATCAATCGCCGCGCCGGCAAAGATGCAAATCCAAAACGGGATATAAAACATCGAGTACCTCCTCGAGCTGCATCGCAAAAGCAAAAACCACCACAAAGGTGCCTGTCCCCTTTGCGGTGGTTTTGGTGGTGGTTATTTGGCGCCTTGCATGACCTCGTCGAGGGTGACGTTTACGGCATGCTGGGTAGGAACCCAGTCGACCTTCAGGAACAGCGCGGCCACCGTGATGGGGATATAGCTGAACATAAAGATCGGGAAGGTAAACAGGTTAGTCACCAGGCGCCACTTTTGCGCGCAGTGAATATGCTTGTACTCAAAGATAGTCGTGAGCAGCGCCAGGATAAAGAACGTCTGATACATCATGGCGAAGGTCATAATGAGCGAAGCGGCGCACGCCTGCATCTCGACTTCGGTTGCCAAGAAACCATGCGAAAGGCCACCCACAATCAAGAACGTCGCATTAGCGAGCATCGAGATCAGCGATAGCAGCATACCCGGGGCGATCGTCATGAACATGTCGTAGGCGGCAAAGCGATGATAGCGGAACGTCGACTTGACCAGATGCTTACCGTAGGTAAAGAACACCTGGTAAAAGCCCTTGGTCCAGCGCATGCGCTGTTTCCAGGACGCCTTAAACGTCACGGGCTGTTCGTCAAAGAACTCCGCCGGCGCATAACCGATGCGAATGCCGTGAATGGCGCAGAACGTGGTGAACTGAATATCCTCAGTCAGCGTATGGAACTGCCAACCGTGCATGCCCTCGATAACGCTGGCGGAGATGAGGTAGCCCGACCCCGAGACGGCACAAGACGTCTTACAGATATTGCGCGCGTTGTTGAGGAAGCGCGCCTCGCGTAGATACCACGTGGCATTAGCAGCCGAGATCCACGAGCTGCCGAAGTTCTTGGAATTGCGATAGCTCGTGACCACATGGAAGCCCTGGTCAAAGGCATCGTTCATCTTGGACACGTAATCGCGGGAGATAACGTTGTCGGCATCGAAGATAAAGTAGCCCTCAAACGTGTCGGGATACTCGTTGAGAATGCGATCGAAACCAAAGTCCATGACCCAGCTCTTGCCCTTTCGGGCCAGGTCATTGCGCTCGTAAACAATGGCACCGGCCTCGCGTGCGAGCTGCGCGGTGTTGTCGGTGCAGGCGTCGGCAACGACAAAGACCTCGATAAGCTCGGACGGATAGTCCTGGTCCTTGATGGAGCGTACGAGATTGGCAATTACGGCTTCCTCGTTATGCGCCGCGATAAAAAAGGCATAGCGATGGAGTTTTTTGGCCTTGGGAGGCGCGACCTCGCCACGAAGAGCGCCAATGACAAAGAAGACCACCTGGTACAGAAAGCAGACCGTGAGCAGCGTGACGACAATCTGGTTGAAGATCACGATGGGTGTGTTGGTTTGTAAAAAGGCGAGCATGCAGGCTCCCAGCAACGTGTAACGTAAACAATCGTATATCTTACCGCAGGCTTACCGAGTTCAAGAAACCACCTAATACTGGCTAGGCTTCGAGAAGACCGAGCTGCGGAACGATGTCGTCGCCGGCGGCAGTGCGACCAAGCGAACGCGGGGCCAGATCGTCCAGAACCGCGGCAAGATCCCACGGCAGCTCATCACGGCACTCAATGCGCTTCCCCGTTACGGGATGATCGAACGCAACGCGCCAAGAATGCAGGAACTGCCTGGTCAGGCCCTGATCGGCACGCGCATCGCACTTGCCGTAGAGCGGATCGCCCACGCAGGCGTGGTTGATATGGCGCATATGCACGCGAATCTGATGTGTGCGGCCCGTAAACAGGTGGCACTCAACGAGCGTATAGCCGTCGTCAAAACGCGTGGAATCAAAGCGCTCGAGGACCTTAAAGGTCGTAATGGCCTGACGGGCAAAGGGGTCATCCGAAACCGCCATCTTCACGCGGTCGCGCGTGGAACGGGCAATACCGGTGTTGATAGTGCCCTCGTCCATGGCGATGTGACCGTGAACGAGCGTGATATAGCGACGGTCGAGCGTGCGCGTGCGGATGAGATTCTGAAGCGCGCGCTGGGTGTCGTCGTCTTTTGCCGCGAGCATAAGGCCCGAGGTATCGCGATCCAGGCGATGCACGATGCCGGGGCGGTCCTCACCCTGCACAGTACCAAGATGATCGATGCCGCAGTGGTAGACCAGAGCGTTCGCAAGGGTGCCGCTCTCGTGGCCATGGGCGGGATGGCACACCAGGCCCCGCTGCTTGGAGAGCACGATAAGGTAGTCGTCCTCGTAGCGGATATCGAGGGGAATGGCCTCGGGAATCACGTCGGTCGGGTCGTGCGGCTCGGGCAAGTCGACCGAGATGCGATCGCCGGCGCGTACGGCGTACTTTTTAGAGAGACAAGTCTCACCGTTGACGGCAACGGCGCCTCCCTCGATCAGATGCGCGCAGGCAGAGCGCGTGGGACAGCCATCGTTGGCGCCCAAATAGGCGTCAAGACGCTGACCAGCGGAATCGTCAGCAACAAGAATATGGATGTCGGCCATTAACGCTCATTCCTTTCGCGAATCTTGCGGGCACGCTCCCCACGCTGCTTGGCTTTGCGCTTAGCGCGGGCCTCATCACGGGCATTGAGCTCGGCAGTCGCATCAACCTCGCGGGCCGCGGGACTCAAGAACATGTAGCCGAAGAGGGCGAGCACAACGCCCACGGTAATGCCGATATCGGCCACATTGAAGACGGGAAAGTCGATGAAGGTGGTGGCAATAAAATCGGTCACAAAGCCAAAAGTCAGACGGTCGATCGCGTTGCCAATGGCGCCGCCCGCGACCATAGCCATGCCCACCACCTCCAAGCGAGCAAGCTGGGGCGCGCGAAGCAAGTACACGGCAATAGCGATAATGACCGCCAACGCCAGCACGGCAAACGCGATGCCATGCCCCTCGCCCATGCTAAAGGCAGCGCCAATATTGCGGACAAACAGGAAGTCGATCACGCCGGGGATGACGGTCACATGCAGTGCATCGCCCATGGCACGAACCCCAAGCTTGGTCAACTGGTCAACAAGCAGCACAACGAGCGCCACCCCGCCAGCAACACCCAACCGCCAACGCAAAGGCGGCGTCATATCCGCACTACGACCCAAAGAAATCCCCTACCCTCAAGAACGTCAAATAACGTTTAACGCAAAGCAATATCTTATATTGACCAGCAACGAAATAGCCGATGATTCGTTACCGACAGCGAAAACCCGCCAGAGCGAGCAAGGTGCCTTGAAGCAAGGCGGCATAGATCTTTTGATCATGCCGCCGAAGCTGAAAGGCAGATTGCCGCTCTGGCGGGTTTGCAGCGTCAACCGCTTACGCGGTTTGGTAAAACCGCGTAACTACAAAGCGTCAGCACAGCGCTTGCAGATATGAGCGTGGCCGTTGTACTCGCCGACGGTGGTGCGATAGTTCCAGCAACGGTCGCAGCACTCGCCCTCGGCAGCCTCGATAGCAACGGAAAGCTCCTCGCCCTGGGTCAGCTCAACATCGGAGACGATGTAGAACTCGGCCAGGTCGACGGCCTTATCACCGGTCAGCAGCGCGTACATCTCGGCGGGAACGACCGCCTTGACGCGGACCTGCTGGCTCTTAGTGAAGGTGCCGGCAGAACGGGCATCCTCAAGGGCCTTGGTCACGGCGCTACGGAGCTCGAGCGAAGCCTCGAGCACGCCCTCAAACTCATTGGCCTCGTCGACCGTGATGGGCGACTTGTACCAATCGAGCAGCGCGGCGTACTTCTGGTGATCGACGCAGCCGGCGGGCGCAAATGCCATGGCCTCGTCGACGGTATAGGACAGGATCGGCTGCAGGTCGCGCATGAGCATCGAGAAGAGCTCGGCCAGCACGGTCTGGGCGCTGCGGCGCTCGAGCGAGCCGGGCTTGTCGCAGTACAGACGATCCTTCAGGGCGTCGAGATACACGTTGGAAAGCTCGGTAACCACGAAGTCATAGAGCGCACGGTAGGCGCGCGGGAACTCATAGCTGGCGTAGGCGTCGTCGACCTCGGCCTGGACCTGGGTCAGACGGGCAACCATGAGCTTGTCGAGCGGCAGCAGGTCGGCAAAGGCGACGCCGTCGGTCTCGGGCTCAAACTGACCCTCGAGCTCGGAGAGCAAGAAGCGCAGCGTGTTGCGGAAACGACGATAGGCATCGGACGTACGAGCGAGAATCTCATGGTCGATGGAGACGTCGGAGCTGGTGTCGACGGAGGCAACCCAGAGACGGATGATGTCAGCGCCCATCTCGTCGCAGACCTTGTTGGGGTCGATGACGTTGCCGAGCGACTTGGACATCTTGCGGCCCTGGCCATCGAGCGTGAAGCCCTGCGAGACGACCGCCTTGTACGGAGCATGGCCGTTGGCACCCACCGAGGTGAGCAGCGAGCTCTGGAACCAACCGCGATGCTGGTCGGAGCCCTCGAGGTACACATCCGCCGGATACTCCAGCTCGGGACGGTACTCGCAGACGGCCTTCCAGGAGACGCCGGAATCCCACCACACGTCGAGGATGTCCTTATCGGCCTTGAGGTGATGGCCGCCGCACTTGGGGCAGACGCAGGCCTCGCCCAGGTAGCTCTCGGGAGCGTCGGTGAACCAGGCGTCGGAGCCCTTCTCGTGGAAGAGCTTGATGACGGCGTCGAGCGTGGCGTCGTTCATGACCTTCTCGCCGCAGTCGGCACAGGTGTAGCTGGGGATAGGCACGCCCCAGTTGCGCTGACGGCTGATGCACCAGTCGGGACGCTGCTCGACCATGGCGCCGATGCGGTTGGCGGCGTGAGCCGGATACCACTTGACGTTCTCGCGAACCTCCTTGCCAGCCTGCTCACGCAAACCGGTCTTGTCCATAGAGACAAACCACTGGTCAGTAGCACGGAAGAGCACCGGGTGCTTGCAGCGCCAGCAGTGCGGATAGCTGTGCGTGATCTTCTTCTCGAGGACCAGGGTGCCGCGCTCGCGCAGGAACTCGATGATGTGCGGGTTGGCCTCATCGGTATCCATACCGCTGAAGGGGCCACCGGTGCCAAACTCCTCGCCGGTGTAGAACTTGCCGTCGTCATCGACCGGCATGCAGATGTCGGTGATGCCCTCCTTGAGGCAGGCAAAGTAGTCGTCGACGCCGTGGCCGGGCGAGTTGTGGACGATACCGGTACCGTCATCGACACCGACGTAATCGGCCAGCAGCGCCACGCCCTCGACACCGTCAAAGATTGGCTGCTTGTAGTGGATGTGGTGGAAGGTCTCGGCGGGAACCACATAGGGCTTGCCGTCGACCATAACCGGAGTGTACTCCCAGCCAAACTCCTCGCAGCACTTGGGAGCCAGGTCCTCGAGCATGACCTCGGCGCGGCCGTCGTGCTCAACGGCGACGTAGGCGGCGCCGGGCTTGAGGGAAACTGCCTGGTCGGAGGGGATGGTCCACGGCGTGGTCGTCCAGATGATAAAGTCGACCGGGCCGTCGAAGTTCTCGAGACCGGCGGGCTTGGAGGTCATCTCAAAGCGCACGAAGATGGACGGGCTCGTCTCGTCGGAGTACTCGATCTCAGCCTCGGCCAGCGCGGTGTGGCAGTGCTTGCACCAGTGGACGGGCTTGTGGCCGCGATAGATCATGCCCCTGTCGAACATGGCCTTGAAGACCTCAATGTCGGCGGCGTCATGCTGGTGATAGAGCGTCAGATACGGGTTGTCCCAGTCGCCAAGCACGCCAAGGCGACGGAAGCCAGCCTTCTGGAGCTCGATGTTCTCGACAGCGAACTTGTTGCAAAGCTCGCGGATCTTAGCCGTGGAGGTCTGGTTGAACTTCTCGGTGCCGAGCTTCTCCTCGACCTTATGTTCGATCGGCTGACCGTGGCAGTCCCAACCGGGAACATAGGGAACCTCATAGCCCTGCATCATCCAGTAACGGTTGATCATGTCCTTGGAGATCTTGTTCATGGCGTGGCCGATGTGGATCGGGCCGTTGGCGTACGGAGGGCCGTCGTGCAGCACGAACTTCTTGTGACCCTCGTTCTTCTTTAGAACTTGCTCGTAGACCTTGTTGTCCTGCCAGTCCTTGAGTCGCTTTGGCTCGGACTTGGAAAGACCGGCACGCATGGGAAATCCGGTTTTGGGCAGATTCATCGTCTGCTTGTACTCGTTTGCCACGGTACCCCTTTCTTGTCATGGGCGCGCACGCCCTCTGGGCACCAAAAAAGCGCCCGTCCCTACAAGCTGGGACGAAGCGCCACAAAACGGACAGTCTGTCCGTAAAAGCTCTTCGCTTAACCACCCAGCTTAGATGC
The DNA here is from genome assembly GCA_037320555.1 of Collinsella sp. Taxonomy (GTDB): domain Bacteria; phylum Actinomycetota; class Coriobacteriia; order Coriobacteriales; family Coriobacteriaceae; genus Collinsella. The sequence goes on from JAYBVN010000025.1 coordinate 112,259, forward strand.
CCTCGCTCGCGTCGCCGCGCGCTCGCATCCGTTACTCGGCTGGTCTGTATCGACGACCATCTCGGCGATGTCTACTAAGACGAACCTGCGCGGCACGTCCGTTGGGACCGCAGCTCCGGGGTGATTTTCATCGGTCGCATGCACGGGTTCTCAGCGCTCCCCGCTCTCTGTAGCATGCGGACGGCCGACTACTCGTCCCCATCAACGCTTATGCGGAGTATGCTAGCACGTTCAACGCCGGCGAAAAACCCTCAACACTGGTTTTATACGTTCGAAATTTCTCGCGGCTGTGGACCTTCTCTTGGAGCAAAATACCTGAAAGCACTTTATCGAACGAAAGAAGGTTGCTATGCGCACGATTGGAATGAGCGACTACACCGTTGGCGAGGATTGTTTTACCGAGTTGCCCGCCGCACTGGCAGAGTACGGAGCGACCAAGGTCGCCATCATCGGCGGCAAGCGAGCCCTGGCTGCGGCGCTGCCGGGCATCGAGGCTGCGCTGGCAGGCACCGACGTCGAGATTCTGGAGACGCGCGTCTACGGCACCAACAGCACGCGCGCCAATATCGCCAAGGTCGTGAACTCCCCCGCTTGCCAGCAGGCAGACGTGCTTATCGCCTGTGGCGGCGGCAAGGCACTCGACACCGTGAAGACCGCAGCCATCGAGCTCAAGAAGATCGTCTTCACCGTCCCGACGATCTGTTCCAACTGCTCGGCCGCGACCGCCATTGCCGTCGTGTACAACGACGACGGCTCGCTCGAGGGATATTCGTACCCCAACCGACCTGCGCATATCTTCATCAACCCCAAGATTATCGCCGAAGCTCCGGCGGAGTACTTCTGGGCCGGCGTGGGCGATGCCCTGTCCAAGCAGCCCGAGGTCGAATACGCCACGAGCGCCGGTAATTTGGAGCATACCGCCGGTCTTGGCCTGGCACTCGCCCACACCTGCTCCGAGCCGCTGTTTACTTATGGCGTCCAGGGTCTTGAGGACGTGCGCCGGAATCTGTCGAGCGAGGCCGTCAAGCAGATCGCGCTCGACATCGTGGTCAACACGGGCTATGTCTCGAACCTGACCAACCAAAACGATTATTACTACAACTCGAGCGTGGCGCACGCGTTCTACAACGCCACCTGCAGCATTCCGCGTGAGGGCACCTACCTGCATGGCGAGGTCGTGAGCCTGGGCGTGCTGGTACTGTTTGCCTATACGGGCGATACCGAGAACCTTGAGCGCTACGCCGCCTTTAACAAGCAGATGGGGCTGCCCGTAACGCTTGAGCAGGTTGGCCTTACCGAGGCAGATATCCCGGCCCTGTGCGAATACGCGCACGCCACCAACGAGTGGAAGCAGGGAAACCCCGAGCCCTTCACCGACGAAAAATTCGCCGCCGCCATCAAAGCTGCCAACGCCTACGGCCACACCCTCTAGCTCTAACCCAAAACCACCACAAGGGAGCAGTACCTTTGTGGTGGTTTTTATTGCTCCAGCATGCTGGGGTCGAACTCGCTAGCTGGTATAACGCGATAGCCGTGACGCAGCAACAGATCAACGAAGACGCCGTTGCCCGCGGTGAGCGTACCGCTAAAGGTACCGTCGTAGATGCGACCCGCGCCGCACGAGGGACTGCGGTCCTGCAAGACGCACGCAGCAATCTCGGACGGGCCGCCCGCCTGCTCGCACATATCGAGCGCACGTTGAGCGCCCAGGCGAAACTCGCGATCGACCGAGGCACCCTCGCAGGTACGGACCTCGCCGTTCACAATCTCGGACGGCTTGCGCGGCGTGGGCAGGCCCCCAAAGACCTCAGGGCACACGAGGAGGACCTCGGTCCCCGTGCGCTCGCAAGCCTCGACCAACGCGCGGTGGTAGTTATCGAGCCCGTTATACTTGCAGCTCTCGCCCATCAAGCAGGCGCTCACCACGATCTTCATTTCCATCCCTCTCAAGCAAAACGCCCCATTTGAGAAAGCTGCTCAAATGGGGCGTCGGCGTTTACTGGTTCGACCGCGGCTTTACTGTTGCTTGGGCATCAGCGGATTCTCGCGCGTGAGGAGGTTCATGAACTCCTCGCCCGTGATGGTCTCCTTCTTGTACAGATAACGAGCCAGCTCATGGAGCTTGAACTTGTTCTCCTTGAGGATCTGCAGAGCGCGATCGTGCGCGTCCTCGATCAACTTAGCGACAATCGCGTCCACACGCTCAGCCGTGCCGGGGGCGCAGGTGAGCGACGTGTCCTGGTTGAGGTACGCATTCTGGACGGTACCGAGCGCCATCATGCCAAACTCGTCGGACATACCAAAGCGCGTCACCATGTTGCGGGCGAGCTTGGTGGCCTGCTCGATATCGTTGGCGGCGCCAGTCGTCATCTCACCAAAGATGAGCTCCTCGGCCGCACGGCCACCGCAGTAGACGGCGAGCTTGTCCAGGACCTCCTGGCGTGTGGTCAGGAAGCGCTCATCCTCCTCGACCTGCATGGTGTAGCCCAGAGCACCGCTCGTGCGTGGCACGATGGTGATCTTCGTGACCGGCGCAGAGCCCTTCTGGCGAGCGGCAACAATGGCATGGCCGATCTCATGGTAGGAAACGACCTGCTTCTCGTGGTCGGAAAGCACCGTGGACTTACGCTGTTGGCCGGCAATGACGACCTCCACCGACTCCTCGAAGTCGTCCTGGGTTGCACGCTTGCGACCTTCGCGAACGGCGCGCAGGGCGCCCTCGTTGATGATATTGGCCAGGTCGGCGCCCGAGGCACCGGGCGTGGCACGGGCAATCGCGGTCAGATCGATCGGCGGCTCGGTCTTCACACTCTTGGCGTGGAGCTCGAGGATGTTCTTACGGCCGGTCAGATCGGGCAACTCGACGGGGATGCGGCGGTCAAAACGACCGGGGCGCAGTAGAGCGGGATCGAGACTGTCGGGGCGGTTGGTTGCGGCAAGGACAACGATACCCTTGTGGTTATCGAAGCCATCCATCTCGGTCAGCAACTGATTGAGCGTCTGCTCGCGCTCGTCGTTGCCGCTAAAGCCGCCGCCATCGCGCTTCTTACCGATGGTATCGATCTCATCGATAAAGACGATACACGGGGCCTTTTCCTTGGCCTGCTTAAACAGATCGCGCACCTTAGCGGCACCGCGGCCGACGAACATCTCGACGAACTCAGAACCAGAAATACTAAAGAACGGCACGCCCGCCTCGCCGGCCACAGCCTTGGCAAGCAGGGTTTTACCAGTACCCGGAGGGCCGACAAGGAGAGCACCGCGCGGCAGCTTGGCGCCAATCTCCTCGTAGCGCTGCGGCTTCTCCAGAAAGTCGACGACCTCCTTGAGGGACTCCTTGGCCTCTTCCTGGCCGGCGACGTCCTTAAAGGTCACGCCCACGTCCTTGGAGGCGATCACGCGCGCGCCGGACTTACCCAGTCCGCCGCCGCCAAAACCGCCGCCGCCAAAGTTCATCGACGGACCGTCATCGCCCATGGCCTTCTTCATGCGGCGGTTGAGCCACCAGCCGATCAGGAAGAAAATCGCCATGGGAAGGATAAGGGTGAGCAGGTAGTAGGTCATCAGACCCGAGTTCTTATCGGGAACGACCGACTCCAGTGAAGCACCGGACTCAAGCACGCGATCGGTAAAGCCCGCGTCATTCGGAACACCGGTCGTCTTGTAGGCGATGTTCTCGTCCTCGCCCTTCTTGGTGTAATAAATCGTGTAATCGTCCGTGTTGTACTCGACCTTGTCGACACTCTTCTTATCGAGCGCTTTGACAAACGTCGAATAATCGGTCTTCGTAATCTGCTGCGTGTGACCGATGTTGGGGAACAGAACGGTCGAGAGCACGAGGTAGACGACGAAGGCGATGAGCACGTAGAGGATCATATTCCGTCTACGTTTGTTGTCATCCATCTCCATCTGTTTGAACTCCATCTACTGGGGTTGATAATGCTTTCTAGAATACCCAACCCGAACGGCGATAAACCGACGCTGGGCACGAAAGGACAGAGATGGCATCACTGGAAGTCGGCAAGGTTCAAATCTATACAGGCGACGGCAAGGGCAAGACGACGGCTGCTTCGTGACGCGCGAGGATGTCGAGGAACTGATCGCGATGAAACCCGACACCACAGAGCTCATACTGACCGGCCGTGGACTGCTGCCCCTCGCGGACCTCGCCGACCTGGTCACCGAAATGCGCCCCGTCAAACACTACTTCGACGAAGGCCTCCTAGCCCGCCAAGGCATCGAATACTAATTGATCCGTTTCCCCCATCCCCCACAAGCCATAAAAATAAGTTGCGGTGGAATAGTTCCTGTTTTGACGCCTCTAAGCACAAATCAAGAACTATTTCACCGCAACTAAGCACGGGTACCCGATGGATGTGTTAGGTGGTGGCGCGGCCTAGCCAGTTGCCGCTGTGGTGGTAGATGGTGAACATCATGGCCGTAATGAGCCACGTTACGGGGTAGACCAGCAGTAGATGCTCGAGCGACGGATCGAAGGGCATGATCGCAAACACCCAAATCACTCTGAGTACGACGGTGCCAAAGATGGTGAGCATCATAGGCTGCAGACTCACGCCGGCGCCGCGGATGGAACCCGAGGCGTTCTCGATAATCGAGAAAATCGCATAGAACGGCGCAATGAAATGGAGGATGGTCGTGGTGTACGCCGAAATCGAAGCATCGTCGACAAACAAACGCGACAGCGGGCCCGAGAACACCAGCAGCACGGCAGACAGGCCACCAATGAGCATAAACGACAGCACGAGCGACGTATGGTAGCCCTTGCGCATGCGCTCGTAGTTGCGCGCGCCAAAGTTCTGCGCCGAGAACGTAGTGATCGATACGCCGAGCGCCTCGGTCACCATCCAGATAATGCCATCCAGGCGCCCAGATAGACCCCAAGCAGTCGTGACATCGGCGCCAAACGAATTAACCGACACCTGGATCAGCACGTTCGAGATCGAATAGGCAGCCGATTGAAAACCGAGTGGCAGACCACACGAGATCATGCTCTTGCAAATACCGCGATCGATGCCGAGCTTAGACAGCGAAAGACGCCATGCACCCGGAGCGCGCATCATGCGCAACACGATCATCGTTGCATTGGAGCAAATGGTCAGCGCCACTGCGATGCCGCAGCCCAGCGCCTCCATATGCAACACAGCGACAAAGATGATATCCAGCACCACGTTAACAAGGCAGCCAGAGGCAATGATCACGGCGGGCCCGCGCGTGTCGCCCACGGCACGCAGCAGTGCGGTTCCCATATTCAGCAGCAGTGCCGCAACCATCGCGGCAAAATAACAGCGAGCATAGGCCACACCCTCGGCCAATAGTTCATGCGGCGTGTTCATAAGCACCAGCATGGGCTCAACGAACACTATGCCGAGAATGGAGAAGACGATACCGCCCACCAGCGCGAGCGTCATGGCCGTGTGAACCGAACGACTCAGTCGTTCATCATCGTGCTGGCCAAAATACTGACCGGTAATGACCGCGCAGCCGGCGCCGACGCCAACGCAAAAGCCAATGCAGAGCTCGGTGAGCACCATCGTGGCTTGAATGCCACCCAGCGCGAGCTTGCCGCCAAACTGGCCGACGATATACGTACCGATAAGCGTGTAAGCCTGTTGAAAAAACGAACTAAAGAAGATGGGGACGCACAGCGACAGCAATTGCTGCCAAATGACACCTTGCGTTACATCGATCGCCGTAGATTTCTTAGCCACACGCCCTCCCCACACGCATACGCCAAACAGCAAAACAGCAATTTAAAACCAAAGCCAAATCCAGCTTAGCACCGACTGGCGGCGACCGAAACACCCCGAATTAGAGCACAGTGCGGAATAACTGCCTAGTGATACAAACCCGGCTGGTAGTGATACTCATTGCTCACGTGCGGGCACAGCTGCCAAAAGGCGACGGCGCTCGCCGCGGCCACGTTAAGCGAATCGACCCCGTGCGCCATCGGAATGCGCACCGCGTGATCACAGCCGGCAATGGTCTTGGCGCCCAAGCCGGCACCCTCGGTACCCATAAAGATTGCCAAGCGGTCAATCTCCTGCAGCACGGGATCGTCCAGCGATACGGAATTGTCCGTCAACGCCATAGCGGCACACGAAAAACCGGCATCGTGCAACGCGCTCAGGCCATCATGCGGCCACACACGAGCCTCGCTGCCAATGCGCGTCCACGGCACCTGAAACACGGTGCCCATGCTCACGCGGGCCGAGCGACGGTACAGCGGGTCGCAGCACGTCGGGCTGACCAAAATACCGTCAACGTTCAATGCGGCAGCCGAGCGGAAAATAGCGCCAACATTGGTGTGATCGACAATACCCTCAAGCACGCACACGCGCACCGGACGATCCCCCACCGCCTCGACGACGCCGCCCAAGAACTCATCAACCGGAATCTGACGCGGGCGACGGAACGCCGCCAGCGCGCCGCGCGTCACGTTAAAGCCCGTCAACTGCTCCATGAGCTCCATGGAGGCCACGAACACGGGAACCGGACCCGCTCCCTCGCGCACGACAAGCTGGTCAAACAGCGGCATCATCTGGTCGAGCCAGCGCTCGCCCAAAAGAAAGCTCACCGGCTCATATCCGGCGCGAACCGCACGCTCGATGACCTTGGCACTCTCAGCGATAAAAATGCCCTTCTGCGGCTCCAGCACGCAGCGAAGCTCACGCTCGGTCAGTCGCACGTAGGCATCGAGCCGCTCGTCCTCGAGCGAATCAATTCGCAGAACCTCAACGGCATCAGTCATAGCAGCCAGCCCGCACCCTTCTTTACAGCACATCTATACCAAACGAGGCGACGCTAAGCGCCGCCCCATGCATTCAATCAACCCGATGATACCGTTCACGCCAGACGATTTACGCCTCGATGCGACGATACGTCACGAACTCATAATTGACGCCCTCGTCACCCTCACCGGCGGAAATCGTGGCAACCCCTTCGCGCCGCACAACTTCCCACGCGGGGTCGGCGTCCAAATTGGGAAAATATGTGTCCACGGGATGGACGCAGTGGTTGTGCGTGACCTCGGCCTCGGCGCAATACGGCAAAAACTGCCGATACACCTCACCGCCGCCAATCACCCACGCAACGGGTTCATCGGCTACCGCGGCGAGCGCTTCGTCGATGCTATGCACCACGTCGACGCCCTCGGCAGCAAAGCTCTCGTCGCGGGTGAGCACGATATTGCGGCGATTCTTGAGCGGTCGTCCGCCGGGAAAACTCAGCAGCGTCTTGCGTCCCATGATAACCGGGCAGCCCTTGGTGCAGGCCACAAAATGGCGCATATCGGCGCGATTGGACACCACCATGTCGCCCTCGCACCCAATGCCCCAATCGTCACACACGGCGACGATAGCAGATAGCTTACACGTCATGAGCACCACCTACACCGCAATGGGAATGTTCTTGACCTGCGGGCCGTGCTCATAGCCCTCGACGATCAGGTCATCGGTCGTAAACGCATAGAAGTCATGCACATCGGGGTTGAGCGTTACCTTGGGTGCCGCAAACTGCGGACGCTCGATAAGCTCGCGGACGATATCGACATGACGATCATAGATATGGGCGTCGGCGATCACGTGCAGCAGCTCACCGGGAATCATATCGACCGACTGCGCGACCATCATCAGCAAAATGGCGTACTGGCACACGTTCCAGTTGTTCGCGGCCAAAATGTCCTGGCTGCGCTGATTGAGAATCATGTTGAGCGTCGGCTTGTCGTCCAGAGGACGCTGCGTCACGTTATAGGTCACGCTATAGGCGCACGGATAAAGGTGCATCTCGGACAGATCGCTAAACACGTACGTATTGGTCATAATGCGGCGACTATACGGCGTGTGCTTAAGGTCGTACAGCACACGGTCCATCTGGTCGAAGTCGCCCTCGGCGTAATGGCTCTTCTGACCAATCTGATAGCCGTAGGCTTTACCGATGGAACCGGTCTCATCGGCCCACTCATCCCAGATATGGCTGTTGAGATCATGCACGTTATTGGACTTCTTTTGATAGATCCACAGAATCTCGTCCATGGCAGACTTAAGCGCCGTACGACGCAGGGTGAGCGCGGGGAACTCCTCGCGCAGATCATAGCGCGCCGTGACACCAAAGTTTTTAATGGTATAGGCAGGGGTGCCGTCCTCCCACACCGGACGGACCTTTTGGCCCTCGGTGGTGGTGCCATGATCCAAGATATCGCGGCACATGGTTACAAACTGCTGATCAGCTTTGCTCATTGACCCTCCTGTCAGTCGCCTATAAGCGAGATTTATTGTAGCCCAGGCGCGCGAGTGTCGAATTGGACACTTAGTCCGGCACACGCAATGCACGGCAGCGCGGCTCCGCAAGCGGCAACGAGGCATCTTAGCCTTTTTCTGACATATGCCAGAAATGCCTTGCGCCCAACGACTAACGCGTTATCCTATTGTTGACATATGTCAGATAAGGAGTGTGCATGGCAGGAAGACGCGAAAAACTGCGCCGCGTCGGGATCATCCCCGAATACCGCGGCTTCACCCCCGATGGCCTGGCCAGCGGTGATGCCATCGACATGACCGTCGACGAGCTTGAGGTGCTGCGCCTGTGCGACCTGGAAGGTCTCAACCAAGAGGCGGTCGCCCAGCAGATGGGCATCGCCCGTGCAACGGTGGCGGCCATTTGCAGCCGCGCGCATCGCAAGGTGGCCGATGCGCTGGTCAACGGACGAGCGCTCGTCATCGAGGGCGGCAATATCGCGTACTCCCCCATCGCCTCGACGACGGCCGCATGGCCAGCAAAGGAGGTCGGCACCATGAGGGTGGCAACGACGTACGACAACGGCAACATCTTTATGCACTTTGGCCGCAGCGAGCAGTTCAAGATCTACGACATTCAGGACGGCAAGGTGCTCAACGAGCAGGTCGTGGGCACCGGCGGCACCGGCCACGGCGCCCTGGCGGGCCTGCTCGCCAACGGCGGTGTGGACACGCTCATCTGCGGCGGCATCGGCGGTGGCGCCATCAACGCGCTTGCCCAAGCCGGCATCACGGTATACGCAGGTGCCCAGGGCAGCTGCGACGCTTGCGTCGAAGCCCTCATCGCGGGCACGCTCGCGCAGACCGGCGAAGCCAACTGCGACTGCCACGGACACGACCACGAACACACCCACGAGCATGGCGAATCCTGCGGTTGCCATGGCCATCACGACCACGAAGGCCACGAGGGCTGCGGCTGCCACTAACGGCAAGCGCCTCGGTGCCGACACACGCCACGCACACAACAAACTACGCAACAACGGCGAAGGCCGCCTGGAACACCATCCAGGCGGCCTTCGCCATACACGACTCAACTGGTCGTTACTTCTTATTGCGCATCTGCGCTTCCATCTGGCGCAGCAGGTCCATATCGGACTTGGGGCCGCCCGTTCCTAGGCCACCCATACCGCCCAGGCCCATGGCATCCAGACCGGGAATATTGGGCATGCGCATCTTTTTGCCCTTTTTGCCCTTCTTACCCTTCTTGCCGCCGGCCTGCGCCTGATTGGCCATTGTGCGCATGCGGCCCATCATCTTATTCATCTCGCCCCACTGCTTCATAAGGCTGTTGACCTCGGTGGGGGTCACGCCGGCGCCCTTGGCGATGCGGGCGCGACGCTGGCCGTTGATAATGGAAGGACGCAGGCGCTCCTCCTTGGTCATCGACATGATGATGGCCTCGTTCTTGTCGAAGATGCCCTCGTCCAGGTTGCCGCCCATCTGGTTGAGCGCACGCTGGCCGCCGGGGAGCATGCCCAGGATGCCCTTCATGCCGCCCATCTTCTTGACGGCCTTCATCTGCTCGAGCATGTCGTTCATGGTGAAGCCCTCACGCAGCATGCGCTCGGCAGCCTCGAGCTGCTTGGCGTCAGCCGCCTCCTGGGCCTTCTCGATGATGCCGACGACGTCGCCCATGCCCAAGATGCGCTTGGCCATGCGGTCGGGGTAGAACGGCTCCAGCGAATCGGGCTTCTCGCCCATGCTAACAAACTTGATGGGCTTGCCGGTCACCTGGCGCACCGAAAGCGCGCCGCCGCCACGGGCGTCACCATCGAGCTTGGAGATGATCACGCCGTCAAAGTCGGTGCGCTCGGCAAACGTCGAGACGACGTTGACGATATCCTGGCCAGTCATGGCATCGACGACCATCAGCACCTGATCGGGCTTGACGGCCTTCTTGATATCCACGGCCTCCTGCATCATCTGCTCGTCGATCTGCAGGCGACCGGCGGTATCGACGATGACCACGTCGCGCAGGTGGTCGACGGCCTCCTGGATGGCGCCCTTGGCGATATCGACCGGGTGCGCGCCGTCACCGCGGAAGACCGGCACGCCGATCTCGCCGCCGAGCGTTGCCAGCTGGTCGGCAGCGGCGGGGCGGTAGACGTCGCACGCGGCGAGCAGCGGCGAGCGACCCTGCTTCTTGAGCAGGTAGGCCAGCTTTACGGCTGCCGTAGTCTTACCGGAGCCCTGCAGGCCCACGAGCATGATGACGTTGGGGATGCGGTTGCTAAAGACGAGCTTGCTCTCGGTGGAACCGAGCATCTCGGTGAGCTCGTCGAGCACGATCTTGACGACGTTTTGCGCCGGCGACAGCGACTCCATGACCTCGGCGGTCATGCAGCGCTCCTTGGTCTTGGCGACAAACTCCTTAACGACCTTGAAGTTGACGTCGGCCTCGAGTAGCGCCATGCGGATGTCGCGCATGGCCGAGGTGATATCGGCCTCGGTCAGCTTACCCTTGCCGCGCAGACGGTCAAATGTGTCGTTGAGGCGATCGCTCAGAGAATCAAACACTAGTCACTCCTTAGTTGGACTCGCCCACCAGGGCGCGGCAGAAATCTTTGGCATTGAACTCCTGCAGGTCATCGACCTGCTCGCCCACGCCGATGCGCAGGATGGGAAGCTTGAGCTTCTCGGCCACGGCCATGGCGATACCGCCCTTTGCCGTGCCGTCGAGCTTTGTCATGATAATACCGTCCAGGCCCAGCGCCTCGTTAAACTCAAGCGCCTGGTTGAGGCCGTTTTGGCCTGTCGCGGCATCGATTACGAGCACGACATAGACGGGCATGGGGCCGGCGGCCATTTGACCAGCGCGCTTACGGGTCACGTTGACCACCTTGGCAAGCTCGCGCATGAGCTCGGGACTCGTGTGCAGACGACCGGCGGTATCGATAAGCACCAGGTCGCTGCCGCGCTTGTCGGCCTCGTCGAGCACGTCGTAGCACACGCTCGCCGGATCGGAGCCGCGGTCGCGCTTGATGACGGGAACGCCGGCGCGCTGGCCCCATACATCGAGCTGTTCGATGGCGGCGGCGCGGAAGGTATCGGCCGAACCGATTACGACGTTCTTGCCGCGAGCTGCCATGGCGCTCGCGATCTTGCCGACCGTCGTGGTCTTGCCGGCGCCGTTGATGCCCACAAACAGCACGCAACTCGGCGTATCGGCGAACGGATCGCGCTCAATGGGCACAAAGTGCTGCTCGAGCTGCTCAGCCAGGGCACGACGGAGCTGTGGGGCGGTCTTGAGGTTCTTCTTGGCCGCGGCATCGCGCAGGTCATCAGAAACCTGGATGGCGACCTCGGCACCCATGTCACCCATGACGAGCGTGTCCTCTAGGTCCTCCCAAAAATCTTCGTCGACCTCGCCGCCAAAGTAGAAGACCTCGTTGAGGGCCTCGCGGCTGCGCTCAAGTCCGCGCGAGAGAGCATCAAAGAATCCCATTACGCATTCACGACCTTTCCGGTTTCGCGATCGAGTTTTTGCGAGACGACGCGACTGACGCCGTCGGCTTGCATCGAGACGCCATAGAGGACGTCAGCGTCCTCCATAGTACGGCGCTGATGCGAAATGACCAAGAGCTGCGTATCAGAACGCAACACGTCCAGCGCGCCGATGAGCTTGGACAAGTTGGCGTCGTCGAGCGCCGCCTCGACCTCGTCCAGTACGTAGAACGGCACCGTGCGCGTGCGGTACACGGCAAAAAGCAGGGCGAGCGCCGTCAGGCTCTTCTCGCCGCCCGACATGAGCATCATCTTGGTGATGCGTTTGCCGCGCGGCTGCGCCACGACCTCGATACCCGTCTCGGCCGGATGCTCTGGGTCGGTCATCTCCAGATGAGCCTGGCCTCCCGGGAAGAGCATGGCGAAGATCTCTCTGAAGTTCGCATCGACCTTCTCGAATGTTACCAGGAACGCCTTGCGCATCTTGCGGTCGATAGCCACGGTGATTTTGGTGAGCGCCTTGCGTGCGCTCTCCAGATCGGCCAGCTGTTCCTCGATGTAATCGGCGCGACGCTTGAGCTGCTCGTACTCTTCCATGGCAACCTGATTCACCGGACCCAGGTTGTTGATTTGGCGCACGAGCTGGTTGAGCTCGCGCTCGGCAGCGTCACGGTCGGTGGGCGCGGGAAGCATGAGCGCTTCCTCGAGCACCGTGGTGCCGTCGGCGGTGATGGCCTTGATGGCCGCCTCCACCTGCACCTCGAGCTTACCGCGTGCGACCTTGAACTCGTTTTGCGTCGCGGCGGCGGTATCAACCTTATCTTTGGCGCGAGCGACTTCGGCCTTGGCGTCCTCGATGGTCTTCTTGAGCGAGGCGGAGTCCGCCTCCTCGAGCGAAGCTTGGTCACGAAGGCGTGCGGCCCAGTCCGAGGCGCGCTCCAGCAGGGCCGAGTAGCGCTCGTGCATGGGATCGACGCGCAGTCGCAGCAGCTCAAGCGAGCGCGAAGCCTGGCGCGTTCCGCGGATACGGCGGTCGATACCCTCCAGACGATGCTCCAGATCGGGAACGCGGCCCTTCAGCGAACGCAGGCGCTCGCTCGTCTGGGCCAGACGTACCTTGGCATCGGCGAGCTTACCGGCGGCCTCGGAGTCATCGCGGCGCACACGGTCGAGCTCATCGTTGGCCTCGGCAATCTGCAAGCCCAAGTCACTCGCCTGCGCACGAGCTTCGTCACGCGAGCGAGTAAGTTCATCCACGCGTGGACGAGCGGCACGGACGGCCTCGGCGGCCTGCTCACGGCGCTTGGAAATGCGCACGCGCTCGACCTCGGCGTTGTTGGCGCTTTGCTCAAGGCGGCCGATCTCGGACAGTAGCGAGCGACGCTCACCCTCAAGGCGGGCAATCTCGCCGGCGGCATCGCCCTCGGCAGCACGGGCCTCCTCGACGGCGGCGTTGGCCTCGACGACTTGGTCCGAAACATGCTCAAAGATAGCAGCCAGATCGGGCTCCAGGCCCTCGAGCTCACGGATGCGGCGCTTGCGCTCCAAGGCACCCGAAGCCTCGCCGGCATCGAGCCCCACGCGCACCAAGCCGCCGCAGCACACGCGGGCGCCATCGGGAGTCACGTAGGTCACACCGTCAACGACAGGCGCAGTCAGCGCGGTGGCCAAGTCATCGACCACGTAATAGCCGCCGAGCAGCGCCTCGACAATCGGACCATAACCGGCGCGCACAGACAGACGATCGACCAGACGAGAGCCGGCAGCGCCCTTGGCAGCTGCACCGCCGCTCACGCCGCGCGCCACCAGCAGTGCCTCGCCCGAGGCCTTCTTCTGGTCCAGGGCGGCACGCCCGGCGCGCTCGAGCGCATCAGCGTCATCAAACAACAGGGCATCGATATCGCCGGCAAGCAGCTGCTCCACCAGGCCTTCGAGTTCGCGCGGGGCTTCGAGCACATCACCCAGGCGACCCGTTATGTCATCGCCCAACGCCCCCACCAGTCGGCTCACGAGCGGCGAGCTGTCGGCCATACGGGCATCGAGTTTCTTTTGGCTGGCAAGCTCCGAGCGCACCTCGGACAGCTTGTTGCGCGCCTCGCTCTCGCGGGCACGCAGGTCCTTAAGGGCAGCGCGGGCGACCTCGGTGGTCTCGCGAGCATCGACCTGGGCTTGACGAGCCTGATCGAGTGCGCCTTCGAGCTCCTCAGCGCGGTCGCGACGGCTCTCGAGCGAGGCCGTAACCTCCTCGAGCTGCTCGTCAATCTGCTCCAGGCGCGAGGCGTACATGTTGTCCTCGACCTCGGCGTTGCTCAGCGAGTCCTTCACCTTGGCAAGCTCGAGCGCGGCGTTATCGGCAACGCGCTGCACATCGCGCTGCTCACGTGTGAGCTGCGAAATCTGATTGTCGAGCGCCACGCGACGCTCGTGGAGAGCAGCGGCGGCAGGTCCGGCGGCGTTAACGTCCTCCTGGGCCTGCATATGCGCGCCGGTCACTTCCTCGAGCTGGGCGCGCGCATCCTCGAGTTCCTCGACCACGCGACGGCGCTGATGCTCGGAGCCCGAGATCTGTCCGCGCATGTCGGACAGGCGCGACACCATGTTGTGACCCTTTTCCTCGAGCAGGCGCATGTCTGAGTTAATGCGGCCGACCACGTCTTGCATATGACGGCGTTGCTCGCCCAGATCGCCCACAAACAGGCCTTTTTCCTCGAGCATGACCTGAAGCTTCTCGAGCTCACGCTCTTTCTCGCCCAAGCGGTACTGCGCTAGCTCAAGCTCGGCCGCGCCCTCTTTGGAGCGGCTCTCCAGATCGTTCCACTGCGACTGCAGGGAACGCAGCTCGTCAACGGCCAGCATCTGCGTAAGCTCGTTTGCGCGCGAGGACAGCTCCTTGTACTTGCGCGCGCGATCGACCTGACGCTCCAGCGGACGCAGCTGGCGGGCGATTTCCTTATTGATGTCGCGGGCACGGGTCAGGTGCTCGTCCATCGACTTGATCTTTTTAAGCGCACGCTCCTTGCGACGCTTGTGCTTGGAGATACCGGCGGCTTCCTCGATGAGGGCGCGGCGCTCCTCGGGGCGGCTCTGCAAAATGGCGTCGAGCTTGCCCTGACTGATGATGGAATGCGTATCCTTGCCCAGGCCCGAATCGTGCAGGATGTCCTGAATGTCCATCAAGCGGCACGGGCTCGAATTGATGAGGTACTCGCTTTCGCCCGAGCGATACATGCGACGGGTGATGGCGACTTCGTCAAAGTCGACAGGCAGCATATGGTCCGAGTTATCGAGCACCAACGTGACCTCGGCCACACCCACCGGCTTGCGCGCCGACGAGCCCGAGAAGATGACATCCTCCATGGCCTGACCGCGCAGCTGCTTGGCGCTCTGCTCGCCCAGGACCCACAGAATCGAGTCGGAGATGTTCGATTTTCCCGAGCCGTTGGGACCGACGATTACGGTCAGGCCCGGCTCAAATGACATATGGGCGCGGTCGGCAAACGACTTGAACCCTTTGAGCGTGAGGGACTTGAGATACACGGTTCCTCGCTTAAACAGGCTTCTTGTTGAGAATCACGCCATTGGTGGTGTAACCCATACGGTCGAGCGCCTCGAGCGCGGCGGCTCCCTCGGCTTCCTTCTTAGAGGAACCGGTGCCGCGACCCTGACGAATGCCATCGATCAACACCACGGCGGTAAAGGTGGGCGCATGCGCCGGACCCTCGGATCCGATCAGCTTATACGCCGGAGGCTCGTGGCCGTCGGCCTGCACGCACTCCTGCAAAAACGACTTGGGGTTCGCAGGGTGTTCGGCACGCTCGGTAGCCAGGTGCGGCTTAAGCGTGCGGTGAATAAACTCCGCCGCGGCATCCCAACCAGCATCCAGGTACAGCGCGCCCACGAGCGACTCATAGACGTTCTCGAGCGCCGAATGCAGGCCGCGTGCGCCCGTACCGGTCTCGGAGGCACCAAAGATGATGATGTCGTCGATACCCAGCTCGTGGGACACTTCAGACAACGTGGCGCCCGAGACGAGCGACACCTTCAAGCGGGTGAGCTTGCCCTCGTCAAACTCGGGATAGGACTCAAAGAGCGAGCGGGCGACGACGGCACCCAAAATGGAATCGCCCAAAAACTCCAAGCGCTCGTAGCTTGCCGAGACTGGCTGGCCTTCGACGGCCGAAGGATGCGTGAGGGCTGCGCGCAGCAGCACCTTGTCATTGAACTCATGGCCCAGAATCTCCTGGGCGCTCGTAAGTCGTTCGGATAAAGCCAAGACTTAGGCCTCCTTGGCAGCTTCGATAGCGTCGACGGCGTCGGCGACAGAGTTGAGCGAGAGCAGGGTCTCATCATCGATCTCGAGGTCGAACTCGTCCTCGATAGCCGTAACCAGCTGCAGGCGCTCGAGCGAGTTGGCATCGAGGTCGTCAAAGGTGGTCTCATCGCTAATTTCGGCAACATCGACGCCCAGAACGTCAGCAGTGACCTCGGCGATCTTGTCGAAGATTTCGGAGCGGTCCATAGCGCTTCCTCTCATAGTGCATGAATACCAAAAGAATGGTACCGCCCGGGCGGTACCAAGACACGGTTCTGATTCTACCCCACGACGCACGCCCCGAGGCGCATAACGCCGCTGTTATAAAACGATGCCGTCCATGGAGTTGGCGACGTTCTCGACCAGTCCGGCACGTACGGCCTCAGCCGCGGCGAGCGTGCCGTTTTTGACGGCCTCGACCGACGTGGCGCCGTGGCCGATCAAGACAACACCACGCAGGCCCAGCAGGATGGCGCCGCCCTTGGCATCGCCAGAGAGCTTGGCCTTAATCTCGCGCATCTGCTTTTTGATGAGCAGCGCGGCGATCTTGGTGCCGAGCGAGGCCATAAAGGCGCCCTTGAGCTCCTGCAGCAAAAACTTGGCAGCGCCCTCGGTAGCTTTGAGAGCGATATTACCCGACATGCCATCGGCAACGACGACATCGAAGTTACCTGAGGTGAGGTCGGTGCCCTCGCAGTTACCAACAAAGCCGGGAACGGCGGCCTTCATAGCAGGGAAACAGGCCTTGGTAAAGTTGGAGCCCTTCTCATCCTCGGTGCCGTTGGCAAGCAGGCCCACGCGAGGATGCTCGATGCCCAGGACGACGCGGGCATAGGCGCTACCCATCTGGGCAAAACGCACCATGTCATCGACCTCCACATCGGGGTTGGCACCCATGTCGCACAGCACCGTCAGACCGCCGGCGCGATTGGGCAGCGCATTGGTCAGACAGGGGCGCACCGGCTGCTTCTTGCCTTCGGCCTGATACCTAAACGGCGTCACATAGGCGGTGGCGGCGGCGGTCATGGCACCGGTGGAGCCGGCGGAGAAGAACGCATCCGCGTTGCCCTTCTTAATGGCGCGGCAAGAAAGCACGATCGACGACTTACGCTTGGTCATCACGGCGCGAATGGGATCGTCATCCATGGCGATAACGTCGGGTGCCTCCAGGGCCTCGACGCGCGCATGGGAGGCGGCAAAGGGATTGACGATTTCGGCGGAGCCAGCTGCCAAGACCTCGATATCGGGATCGGCGGCAAGCGCAGCCTCGATACCATCGAGAACAACCTGAGGTTTCTCGTCTCCGCCCACAACGTCTACACAAACGCGAACGTTACTCATATACATGCTCCTTATACAAAAATGGCCGACTCATTGAGCCGGCCATTGTGGTTCCATTTGGAACGGCATCGCATCCAGAGTATACCGTTACTCGGTAACGATAACCTCGCGGTCCTTGTAGAAACCGCAGCTGGGGCACACGTGATGCGGGAGCTTGACAGCACCGCAACGGGGGCACGTGGACTGAGCCGCAGCCGAGATCTTCATGTTGGCGGAACGACGGGTGTGAGTGCGGATACGACCCTGCTTTTGTTTAGGTACGGGCATAGTGACCTTCCTTATGAACTATCCAGTGTGGCGATTACGCGCAAGTAGCGATACTACCACAGTTTTACTCATCAAGCTTGAGATTCTTCAATGCTGCAAATGGATTTTCCGTGGCAGCGGCCCATTCTGCCTCTGCCTGGGCGGCGCAATCGCATTGCTCGACGTTGAGATTGCAACCGCATGTGGGGCACAGACCACGGCAATCGGGCTTGCAGAGCACCACAAACGGCGTGTCCATAACGACCGCGTCATTGATAGGCTCACCCAGATCAACGATACGGTCCTCACCCAGGAGCTCGTAGCCGTCCTCGTAGGCCTCGGGATCCTCGGGCTCCTCAAAGAGGTAGAACTCCTCGATCTCGCCGGCGATATCAAACGAGGCGGGCTCCAGGCAACGGTCGCACTCGCCGGTGGCGTGCGCGCGAACCATGCCCGTGAGCAAGACACCGGTACCGGCATTGGTAAAGACAACGTCGTAGTCGATGCCGTCCTGTAGCTGGTACTCCTTCTCGCCCACCGTGTAGGTGGCGACATCGACCTTACCGGTCAGCGGATACGAATCTCCAGGAAACTCGAGCTGCTCGGAAAGATCGACGGTAACGCTCGGGAACTCAGCCATTACCACTGACCATTCTGCTGGGCGGCACCCTCGTTGAGCTGCTGACGGCAACGGGTAACGGTGCCGGTCAGGCTCTTGAGGTTCTCCTCCAGGTGCGTAAAGACCTGCTCTGCGTAGTCCTCGGCAGCATAACGCGTCTCGCGCTCGTACTGCTGGGCACGATCGCGGATGTCGTCGGCCTGCTGCTGCGCAAGGCGGACGATCTCCTGCTCACCGGCAATGGTGAGGGCCTGCTGCTGAGCGTCGGCGATGATGGAATCGGCCTGAGCGGCGGCGGAAGCCATAAGCTCCTCGCGCTCCTTAAGGATACGGCGGGACTTCTGCCACTCCTCGGGATAGCTCATGCGGATCTCGTCGAGGATGTTGAAGAACACGTCGGCGTCGATGACCTTGAACTGAGCGTTCTTGCCGAAAGGCGGCTTGGCTTCCTCGATCAGCCCTTCGAGCTCATCGACCAAGCTGACGATCCTATCGCCAGGAAAATTCTCGCCCGGCATCCGGTCTCCTTTCATAGGTAACATATCATCGTGCTAGTTTACCACATGCCACCTGGCAATAAAAAACGTCACGAAAAGCGATGTTTAAGCGCCTCGACCACATTAGCCGGCACAAACGTCGAAACATCACTACCGAGCGAGGCGATCTGGCGTACAACCGAGCTCGAGATGTAGCCATACTGCGGAGCACTCATGACAAAGATGGACTCCAGCTCGTTATCCAAGCGGTAGTTGAGGTCGGCTTGCTGCAGCTCATACTCAAAGTCGGTCATGGCGCGTAGGCCCTTGACCACGGCACCGGCACCCTGCTCGCGAGCAAAGTCGACGAGCAGTCCGGTAAAGGGCAGGACCTCGACGCCATCGATATCACCGAGTGCCTCACGGGCCAGCGCCACGCGTTCATCGAGCGTAAACGTGGTGCCCACGCCGTTTTTGCCCTGCGACTCGGCAACGGCCACGATCACACTGGGAAAAATGCGGCGGGCGCGGCGGATGACGTCGATATGGCCAAACGTGATGGGATCGAAGGTACCCGGAACGATGACGCGGTTAATGGTGTCACTCATGGGCATCCTCCTGAAACGTCGTGCCGTCGCTGTCATCGGCATCGGTGGCGATGTCGTCATCCTCGCCCTCGCCGACCCAACGGAGCAGATCGACCGAGGTGATGCCATAGCGTTTCTCACGCACGGTTACAAAGCCGGCAGGATGTGCACCCGCGTCGGCGGCAGCATGCTCAAACAGAGCATAGGCGCCCGGGGTGAGCAGACCCTGCTGGGCCAGGTTCTGCAGCAGCTCATCGACCGGCTTGGCACCAAAAGCATAGGGCGGGTCGAGCAAGACCAGATCGAAGGGGCCGCCCGGCACGCGGCCGCGCGAAGCGCTCGCAAGGACATCGCCCGTCACCACACGCCAACGCGCGCGATCGCGACAGAGCGACTCGATATTCTTGGTTATGAGCCTCGCGGCATTGCGATCGATCTCGAACGTCGTGAGCGAACGGGCGCCCCGCGAGAGCATCTCGATGCCTAGGGCACCGGAGCCGCCAAAGGCATCCAGTACGCGAACCTCGTCCAAATCAAAGCCGAAGGCCGATAGGACCATGGATGCACACGCCTCGCGCACGCGGTCGGTCGTCGGACGCGTAACATCGCGACCGCGCGGTTCTTCGATCTTGCGACCGCGCCATTCACCGCCGATGATTCTCATCCTCCGCTGACCTCCTTAAAAATATGTCGATATCGCTTGGCGACCGCATCGCGCAGGGGACGCGTCGCCACAGAGTCAAGATTACTAGCATACCGCAAGAGCTCGACCGCGTCCAAATGCGCCCACTCGATGAGCTCCTCATCGGCATCAAGGTCGACAAAACGCAGGGTCACGCCACCATGCTGACGGTAACCCAAGATTTCGCCCTCGTGGCGAAGTCGCAGGTCCATCTGTGCAAGCGTAAAGCCATCTGCGGTCTTCTCGAGCGACTGCAGGCGATCTTGTGCCGCCGATGTACCACCGTTGCCCTTGGAGTGCGTCATGACCAGGCATGTGCCCGCCACGGTACCACGGCCCACACGTCCACGAAGCTGATGCAGGGCGGCCAAACCAAAGCGCTCACCGTTCTCGATGACCATCACGGTGGCATTGGGCACGTCGACGCCCACCTCGACCACGGTGGTCGAGACGAGCACGTCAATCTCGCCGCGTTTAAAGGCGTCGATCACGCGATCCTTCTCCCCCGCCCGCATGCGGCCGTGGAGGCGCTCGACAGTAAGACCCGGCAGCGCCAGGCGCAGGCGGTCGAGCTCGGTTGCCGTATCGTGCAGCGGCACGGGGACGGTCACGCGGCCCTCGTCGTCACGGGCGATACCGGGCACATCCTCGAGCTCGTCGGCCGAGTCACTCGGCTCCACAAGCGGACAGATCACGTAGGCCTGCTGGCCCTTCTCGTGTGCCTCACGGATGGCACCATAGGCCAGGTCGCGGCTCGACTCGGTAAGGACGCGCGTCGTCACGCCGGCACCCGGGACGGGACGATGGCGAATGATGCTCGTGTCCAGGTCGCCGTAGACCGAGAGCGCCAGCGTGCGCGGGATGGGCGTCGCCGTCATGACGAGCAGGTCCGCGCCGGGACCCTTCGCGCGCAAGGCATTGCGCTGGCCCACGCCAAAGCGGTGTTGTTCGTCGATGACCACGAGCGACAAGTGCTTAAAATTCACGTCTTCGGAAAGCACGGCATGCGTACCAAAGAGCACGTCAAGCTCGCCCGATTCCAGCTGCGAATGGATGAGCTCGCGCTCCGCCGCCGGCGTGGCGCCCGTCAGGAGCGCCCAAGACATGCCGGCCTGAGAGAGCAAAGGGCCGGTCTTATCGGCATACTGACGAGCCAGCACGCCCGTAGGCGCCATGACGCAGGCCTGGGTGCCGCTATCGACGGCTACGGCCAACGCACAGGCGGCAACGGCCGTCTTGCCGGTACCGACATCGCCCAGCAGCAGACGGTTCATGACGCGCGTATCATCGCACATATCGTGCAAAATATCCTGGAATGCAGCCTCCTGCTCGTCGCTCAGCGAAAACAGCAGGGCCTGCCTAAGAGCAACAAGGTGCTCACCCGCGGTGTGGGCGTAGGGAACCACCTCGACCAAGCCGCCGTCATTGCGCAGACGAAGCGCGAGCTGCAGGTACAGGCATTCCTCATAGGCCAAACGGCGGCGCGCAATGTCGCACTCGGCCATACTCGAGGGAAAGTGAATCGAACGAAGCGCACGGGCATTGCTCATGAGCTTGCGCTTTGCGCGCAGCGGTGCCGGGATGGGATCAAAGGGATTGCCGACGAGCTCAAGAGCACCGCTCACAATGCGACGCATCCATGCCTGGCTTACGCCATCACTTACGTAGTGGACCGGCAAAATGGTACCCGCGGCACGACCATCCTCAAGCTTTTCAAAATGCGGCGAGGCCATCTGCTTAAAGCCGTAGGCAAACTCGACCTTACCCATCACGGCCAGACGGTCACCCCGCTTAAGCTGCTGGGCAATCCAGGGCTGGCGGAAAAAGGCGACCTGCAGCACACCCGTGTCATCCACGAGCGATACCTCGGTCACCTGCATGCGCGGACGAGGCTGCTTTTGAACAATGCGGTCGACCGTGGCAACGATGGTGCACACGGTCCCGATGGGCGCCATCTCGATGGACCATGAGCGGGTAAAGTCCAGATATCGATGCGGGATATGGAGAAGGAGGTCCCCCACCGTCCGGATTCCCAGACGGCGAAGGGCCTCCTCACGTTTACCCGAAACATATTTGAGTCGCGCGATATCCTCGCCGAGCGCATTGCTCTGGGCAAAGCGCTCCGAGACGCGCGGCACGGAGCATAGCTCGGACATGCTCAGATGCCTACTCGATCGAGAAGATCACGGGATAGAGCGGCTGCTCGCCACGATGGGCATCAATCTCCAAGTCGGGCTGAGCCTCCTCGATGGCGTCGACGATCTCCTGGAAGGCCTCGTCGGACAGCTCCTCGCCGGCCAGAATCGTCAGCGCGTCGCCTTCCTCTTCCTCCTGCATACGGTTGATGCAGTCGAGGGTGACCTGTTTCACATCGGAGCCGACCACGTCGATGGAACCGGCGATGATGCCCATGACGTCACCGGAGTGAATCGGAGAGCCGTCCGAGGCGCTGGAATCGCGCACGGCGCGGGTGACCTCGCCATCGCGGACCTCGCTGATGGCGTCGACCATGGCGGCGACGGCGTCCTCGAGCTCGGAATCGGGCAGGACGGCGAACAGCGCGGAGAACGCCTGGGGAACGGTCTTGGTGGGAACGACGGCGACCTTCTTATCGGTGCAGGCAGAGGCAGCGGCCTCGGCAGCCATGCGGATGTTGCCGTTGTTGGGCAGGATGATGACCGAGGTCGCGTTGACCTGGTCGACGGCGCCCAGCAGATCGGCGGTCGAGGGGTTCATGGTCTGGCCACCCGAGACGATCACGTCAACGCCGAGGGACTTGAGGATGTCGGCCTCGCCCGAACCGGCGGCAACGGCGACAAAGCCCAGCGCCTTGGCGGGCTCGGCGGCCTTTTCCTGATCCTCGTGGATCTTGGCGGTACGGTCGTGGGCCTCCATCTCCATGTTGTGGATAAAGACCTCATAGATCTGACCGAGCTGCAGCATGTGCTCGAGCACCAGGTTGGGGGTGTTGGAGTGCACGTGGATCTTGTAATCGGGATAGGCACCCACGAGCAGCTCGCAGTCGCCCATGGAACCCAGGAACTTAAGGCACTCGTCCTCGTCAAACGGGGCGTCGGCCTTAAACAGGAACTCGTTGCAGTAGCGGAACTCCGAGCCCTCCCAATCGTCGTTGGCCTCGATCTCAACGCGACCAAGGGCCGCGTCGCGGGCAGAGACAGCGGAATCAAACGTGGCGGAGAAATCCTCGACAACGGTGCTGCGGCCAAGTGCTGCAGCCACAAAGTTCTCAAGGAAGATGGCGAAGCCAAAGGCGCCGGAGTCGACCACGCCGTTCTCCTTCAGAACGGGCAGCAGGTCGGGCGTGCGGGCGACGGACTGGTACGCCTCGACGACGATAGCATCGAGCGCATCCTCGGCCGAGAACTTCTTCTTCTCGCACTCATCGGCCTTGGTCGAGACATCGCGCAGGACCGTGAGGATCGTGCCCTCGATGGGCTTGCGGACAGCCTGGAAGGCAACCTTGACGGCACGACGGAAGGCGAAGGCAATGTTGGCGGACGTAATAGGCTCGTCGGCAGAGACAAGACCCTCGGCCACGCCGCGCAGAATCTGCGAGGTGATGACTCCGGAGTTACCGCGGGCACCCATCAGGGAGCCGTGGGTGATGGCGCCGGCGATGGCCTCCATATCGGCATCGGCGGGAAGGGCGGAAAGCTCCTTGGTCACCGAGGCGAGCGTGAGCGACATGTTGGTGCCGGTGTCGCCGTCGGGTACGGGGAAGACGTTGAGCTTGTTGATCTCCTCGGCCTTGTCGGAAACGGCAGCCGCAGCGATCGGAAAACAGGTGCGAATGGTCCTTGCAATCATGGGTATTTGAATCTCCGTTTTCGGATGCTAGTTCAGACGGCTCTTGAGCGCGTCGATATGGATGCCGATCTTAAGGCTGGCGGGATCGATCTGGGCGATCTCCTGCAGGGTAAAGGCAACGGAGCTCGAAAGATTGTGGCAGACGGACTTCATGTTGACGCCGTTCTCGAGCACGACGTGAAGATCGACCGTAAGGCCGTTCTCGTCGGCGGAGACAAGCACGCCCTTGCGGAGGCGCTGACCGGCAAGCAGGCGCACGCTCTCGGCGCCCTGGAGCTGTTCGGCCATACCGACGACGCCATAGCACGTCATCGCGGCATAACCGGCAATATCGGCAATAACGTCGTTCGAGACGCTCAGGCTGCCGTTAATGGTCTCAGACACAAGAATCTCCTTATCTGGTGCTCGCGGCACCATCTCGTGGGAGCAATCATTGGAATATTCTACAACGACCGCGCCATGTTGAGGTGGCGGGCCTCGGGATTACATCCTCGACACGAAATGTTGATACGGTAACGTTCGCGAACAGCGATCGCGGCATGAAAAAACCCGCCGCATAAGCGACGGGTTTTACAACCTGGCTCCCCGGGTAGGACTCGAACCTACAACAGCGCGGTTAACAGCCGCGTGCT